>CAJUOK010000005.1 GCA_910588015.1 uncultured Christensenellaceae bacterium
ATATGACGTAGCAAGGTGTTTTCACCATAATTATTATTAATTGTCATTTCGACCAAGCGTAGCGCGTGGAGAAATCTAATCCGATTGAGATATTTCGACTCCACTTCGTTACGCTCAATATGACATAATAATAAGTAAGTTTAACTTAACCGTACTTATTACGTCATTTCGACTGGAATGCAGTGTATTTATCCACTACAATAACATTTTAACGCAGCAGAGAAACTCAACTGACTAATATTTTCTTTACTTCATTCGCAACAAGCGAAAGTGACGGTATACCACTTTTTGTAAAACGTTATCATATTGACATCAAAAAGAGTCCCTCGAATGAGAGACTCTTTTAAAATCACAATTGTGAATTAAATTATTCGGTGATTTTAGCAACTACGCCGGAACCTACCGTTCTGCCGCCCTCACGGATAGCGAAACGAAGTCCTTCTTCGATAGCGATAGGAGTAATAAGAGTTACGTCCATATTGATGTTATCACCGGGCATAACCATTTCTACGCCGTCAGGAAGTTTGATAGAACCGGTAACGTCGGTTGTTCTGAAATAGAACTGAGGACGGTAGCCGTTGAAAAACGGTGTGTGACGACCGCCTTCGTCTTTGGTCAATACGTATACTTGAGAAGCAAACTTGGTGTGCGGATTGATAGTACCCGGTTTAGCAAGAACCTGTCCTCTCTCGATACCCTTTCTGTCGATACCACGGAGCAATGCGCCTACGTTGTCGCCTGCGTATGCCTCGTCAAGAAGCTTTCTGAACATTTCAAGACCTGTGATAGTCGTATCGGTCGTAGGTCTGATACCAACAATTTGAACCTTATCTTGAACTTTAACAACACCTCTTTCTACTCTGCCGGTAGCAACAGTACCTCTGCCGGTGATGGTGAATACGTCTTCAACAGGCATAAGGAAAGGTTTGTCGGTGTCACGCTCAGGAGCGGGAATATATGCGTCAACAGCATCAAGAAGCTCTTGGATACAAGCGCAAGCAGCGTCGTCCGGCTTGTCGTTGGAAGCAGCTTCCAAAGCAAGAAGAGCTGAACCCTTAATGATTGGAGTATCGTCGCCGGGGAAACCGTACTCGCTCAAAAGCTCTCTGATTTCCATTTCAACGAGTTCCAAAAGTTCGGGGTCGTCAACTTGGTCGGTCTTGTTCATAAATACAACGATATAAGGAACGCCTACCTGACGAGCAAGAAGAATGTGTTCTCTTGTTTGGGGCATCGGACCGTCGGTAGATGCAACTACCAAGATTGCGCCGTCCATCTGAGCAGCGCCGGTTATCATATTCTTAACATAGTCGGCGTGTCCGGGGCAGTCAACGTGAGCGTAGTGACGCGTAGCGGTCTGATACTCAACGTGAGCGGTATTGATTGTAATACCTCTTTCTTTCTCTTCCGGAGCCTTATCAATTTCGTCGTATCTCATTTTTTGAGCATAACCTTTTGCTGCGGAATACATTGTGATAGCAGCCGTAAGAGTAGTCTTACCGTGGTCGACGTGACCGATAGTACCGATATTAACGTGCGGTTTATTTCTTTCGAATTTAGCCTTAGCCATAATAAATTATCCTCCTAGATTATTTATGAATAAATCTTTATTGTTTTACTTTTTTATTTTATATTGTTTTTATTATTTTGTCAACATTTATTTATAATTAAATTGAATGTTGAATTTTACGCCTTTTTAGCTCTTGCGCCTATTATCTTTTCGGATACTGACTTAGGAACTTCAGCATAGTGGTCAAACTGCATTGTGAAGTTACCTCTACCTTGCGTCGAACCTCTCAAGTCGGTTGCGTAACCAAACATCTCGGCAAGCGGTACGTCTGCGTCTACAACCTGTACGCCGTTGCGTTCTTCAGTAGTCTTTATGCTGCCTCTTCTTGCGGTAACGCTACCCAAAATCGTACCCAAATAGTCTTCGGGAGCTTGAACTTCGACGCTCATTATCGGTTCCAAAAGCACCGGTTTTGCCTTGCTTACGCCGTCTTTAAACGCCATAGAACCTGCAATCTTAAACGCCATTTCCGAAGAGTCAACTTCGTGGTAAGAACCGTCTACCAAATCGACGTTGAAGTCAACGGTCTCGTATCCTGCCAAAATACCGCTCTTGGAAGCTTCTTTGATACCTGCTTCGACTGCGGGAATATATTCTTTAGGAATACTTCCTCCGACTGTCTTATCGACAAACGTAAAGCCTTTGCCCGGTTCGTTTGGCGAAATAACGATTTTACAGTGACCGTACTGACCTTTACCGCCCGATTGTCTCTTGAAGAGTCCTTCGGCGTTGACGGTGTCGCGTATCGTTTCGCGGTAAGCAACTTGAGGCGCGCCTACGTTGGCTTCGACCTTGAATTCTCTCTTAAGTCTGTCAACGATTATATCCAAGTGCAATTCGCCCATACCTGCAATAATCGTTTGACCGGTCTCTTGGTCGGTATAAGTCTTGAAGGTCGGGTCTTCTTCTGCAAGTTTTTGCAAAGCAAGTCCCATTTTTTCCTGTCCTGCCTTTGTTTTAGGCTCGATAGCGATTTGAATAACGGGGTCCGGGAATTCCATAGACTCCAAAATGATAGGAGCGCTTTCGTCGCAAAGCGTGTCGCCAGTGGTAGTGTCTTTAAGACCTACGATAGCAACAATATCGCCTGCGTAAGCTTCGTCTATTTCGGTACGGCTGTTGGCGTGCATTCTTACCAAACGACCTACTCTTTCTCTCTTATCTTTTGTGGAATTATAAACGTAAGAACCTTTTGTCAATACGCCGGAATATACGCGGAAGAAAGCAAGCTTTCCGATAAACGGGTCGGTTGCGATTTTAAATGCAAGTCCGCTGAATTTTTCTTGGTCGGAAGAATTGCGCGAAATCTCATCGTCTTTTTTGCCGGGAGCATAACCTGCAACGTTGGGAACGTCGGTCGGCGCAGGCAAATAGTCGACGATAGCGTCAAGCAAAAGCTGCGTGCCCTTATTGCCAAGCGAAGTGCCGCAGAATGCGGGAGTAATCTTCATCTCGATAGTTGCTTTTCTGATGATAGGTTGCAACAACGACTTTGGCATAGCTTCTACGCTGATGTCACCCTCAAAGAATTTCTCCATAAGTTCGTCATCGAATTCGGCAACTTTCTCTATCAAAGCGGCTCTTAATTCTTCAGCTTGTCCCACAAGCTCTTCGGGAATGTCTTTTTCAGCAATAATTTCGCCGTTTTTGCCTTCGTTGTAATAAGCCTTCATCGTGAGAAGGTCTATAACTCCCTTAAAGTTTTTCTCCGCGCCTATAGGACATTGCATTGCAATAGCGTTGGCGCTGAGTCTTTTGTTCATCATTTCGATAGTTCTGAAATAATTGCCGTCGTCTTTGTCCATTTTGTTGACGAAAGCTATTCTCGGAACGTGATATTTAGTAGCCTGTCTCCAAACCGTCTCGGATTGGGGTTCAACGCCGCCTCTTGCGCAGAAAAGCGCAACAGCTCCGTCGAGAATACGCAACGAACGCTCAACTTCTACGGTGAAGTCAACGTGTCCGGGCGTGTCGATAAGGTTGATACACGTTCCTTTCCAGTGAGTGGTGGTAGCTGCGGAAGTAATTGTAATACCTCTTTCCTGCTCCTGTTCCATCCAGTCCATCGTTGCGGCGCCTTCGTGCACCTCGCCGATTTTGTGATTAATACCCGTATAGAACAGAATTCTTTCACTCGTGGTAGTTTTGCCGGCATCTATGTGAGCCATAATGCCGATATTTCTTGTATTTTCCAAAGAATATTCTCTAGCCATTTTTTACCTCTTAAAATATTACCGCTGCGATTACCAACGATAGTGCGCAAAAGCCTTGTTTGCCTCTGCCATTCTGTGCATATCTTCTTTCTTCTTGACGGAATTGCCGGTGTTGTTGTATGCGTCCATCAATTCTGCGGCTACTCTCTCGACCATAGTCTTTTCGCCTCTCTTGCGAGAGAAAGTAACGAGCCATCTGATTGCAAGCGTCTGTCTTCTTGCCGGACGGATTTCCATAGGAACTTGATATGTCGAACCGCCAACTCTTCTTGCTTTTACTTCAAGCGTAGGCATAACGTTCTCCATAGCTTTGTTGAACACCTCCATAGCTGGCACGTTCAATTTTTGTTCTACTATATTAAAGGCGTCGTAGACGATTGTCTGCGCTATACCTCTTTTTCCATCCCACATAATTTGATTGACAAACTTTGTGATAACCTTACTGCCGTATATTGGGTCCGGCAATACGTCCCTTACAGGGACCGAATTTCTTCTTGGCATAAAATCTATACCTCCTTTTTAGATTGTGAATAATAATTACAT
Organism: uncultured Christensenellaceae bacterium; assembly: GCA_910588015.1. Taxonomy (GTDB): domain Bacteria; phylum Bacillota; class Clostridia; order Christensenellales; family UBA3700; genus RACS-045. The sequence continues at coordinate 4,327 of CAJUOK010000005.1, forward strand.
CCGACTAAATAGGCTGTGCTTATTTAGGTCTCTTTGCGCCATATTTGGATCTTGCCTGCATACGTTTTGCAACGCCTGCGCTATCCAAAGTACCACGAATAATGTGATATCTCACACCAGGCAAATCTCTAACTCTTCCGCCTCTGATAAGCACCACGCTGTGCTCTTGCAGGTTGTGTCCGATACCCGGAATATAAATGGTACCTTCCAAACCGTTGACGAGACGTACTCTGGCGATTTTTCTCATAGCCGAGTTAGGCTTTTTGGGAGAAGTCGTCGTTACCGAAAGGCATACGCCTCTCTTTTGAGGATTCTTCTGCATAATAGGCGCAGTAGACTTCTTAACTTGCTTCTCGCGGCCTTGCCTGATAAGTTGGTTGATTGTTGGCATTTTGCTAACCTCCTGTTTTGATGTGTCGGATGAGTTATCCAGCAACCCCGAAGGATAATCTCATATTTTGACATTAAACGGTCACACCCACCGTTCTTTTGTGCATAAATCGGTATATGAGTAGCATTTTACTCATAACAAAAATATTTTATATGTAATTAAAATTTAAGTCAAGCGTTTGTTTACAGTTTTTTCAAAAAGTTATTTATAAATAAATTGACTTTATAATATATAAAGTTTAATATATTTTTTTTAATATTTATAAAAGGCAAACGTATTATTTATTTTCACTATCCTCGATATCCGATGACACCGCGCTTTCTTCCAACGAAGATATATCTTCCGAGACGCTTTGCTCAACCGCCTTCTTGCCTTTGTTTTTAGCGATAAGGTAACTCACCAAGGCAATAATACTGTACTCTTCGCCTTTTCCTGCAAAATCGGGATATTTTTTGAGCTTCTTATCGTAAAACTTGTTGTTTATGAAATAGAACGACCACAAAACAATGCTGAGCAATATAACCTCGATAATAATCGACAAAACCCTCAACCACACGGGAATAAATGTACCCGCAGGCAACACGTACTGCAATATTGTGCCGAACAACACGAAAATTATTATCATATTTTCTCTGTTTTTATCTAATAGGTCGGGATAAATAACCTTGTTGTATACCAAAACGGAGAAAATAAACATTATTACGATTCCGACCGCGGGAATCCATATATCTTTGATACTGTATTTGTCGGTATTGAAAATTATACAAAGTCCAGCAAAAAGCAATACTTCGTGCTGGATTATTCCCGTAACCCAATTAAAAGTATTTTCCGCATCTTCATATATCGGCGTAGGCGCAAAAATTCCCGCAAGAACAAACGCAAGTCCGGATATAAATGCGCAAAGTCCTGCAAACGGACGCAACTTTTTAACTCCGACAGTCATCGTAGCTCCCAATATAAAATATGACATATGCGAAAATTCTATGGGATATCTATGAGCCGACCTGTCGATACCGAACTGTATAGATTTGAATATAAGCAAAACAAGCGATACTACAAATAAGGTTATCATATTGGCTTTTCGGTTCTTTCTCAACAACCACGCGCACGTCACCATTAACGCCGCCATTATCAAAATAATTAGAGATATCCACCAGTACTTCATTTTGTCCTCCGAAACTGCTTTTAAAGCCAAATTGACGTATAACCATTAAGCATTATAGCTCATTAGATTTTTATTGTCAATAAATTTGATTATTTAAAAAAAACTCAAAATTTAATTTTCTTTATCAAAACAACGCATATTCTATTATCTTCGTCCGCTTGCACAAACAAGCCCAGTATTTATGTTTTTGTCTACGTACTTTATCAGTATAAGTCAATAACAAATATACTTTTACGCATTCAGCAATTAATTTGAGGCTTTAACTTTGTACTCTTTTATCAAAAAACGTAATCTTTTATTTCTTAATAGCGCACATTGAAATAATCAAGATATTTTTTGAATTTATCTTGCGCCTCAAGACAAGTATCGCGCAAGTACACTTTTTCGTCTTTCCACTCCTTCAGTCCGCGATAATAGAATATTTTCAATTCTTCGTCGATAATGAACGGAACAATATTATGTTTTAGACATTCCTTGAATAACAAGAGTCTGCCGATTCTACCGTTACCGTCTTGGAAAGGGTGTATGCACTCAAACTTGTAGTGAAAGTCCAAAAGGTCGTCAAACGTCTTTTCTTTCCTTGAGTTGTAATCAAAAAGCAGCTCTTTCATTTTATCGGCGACTTCTTCGGGTTGCGCAGTAAACATATCGCCCACGGTATTGGGCAACTTTTTATAATTCCCTACTGCAGACCAATCTTGCCGCGCGTCCGTAGTTCCGCTTTTTAACGTGCGATGCAATTCTTTTATGAATGTTTCCGTAATCGTTTTCTTGGCATTTTGTATAATCATATCAATACACTTAAAGTGATTTACAGTTTCCACGATATCGTCGACTTTTATTGCGCCGTTCTCTATTCCAATTGTATTCGTTTCAAAAATATAGCGCGTTTGGTCGTGCGTGAGCCGACTGCCCTCTATATGATTTGAGTTATAAGTCAAGTCAATTTGCACCTTATGATAAATACCGCCTGGAAGTTTCGCTTTCTTCTCGGCAACAAGTATTTCAAGCAATGTGGCCGGTATTTCAACACGCTTGTTTATTCTATTGGGTTTTTGCGCGTCGTCGGGAATATTCCACGTTTTACCAGTCAAAAACGCGCCATCCACTTTTCCCATAGCACAATAATTCCTTACACTACGTTCGGACACATTCCATTTTTTCGCCGTTTGCGCTACCGATAAGAATTTCATTTTCTGTACCTCAATAATAAGCATATCATATTATCGGCAATATTACAATGATTTACAACGAAATTAAGCGTGATTTTGCCGATAACGGCAAGCTTAAACGCTTGCAGAAGCAACCGCTTTTATTCCATTTAACATTTTCCAAAACTTTTATCTATTAGCAAAAAAAAGTGCCTTGGCGAACGTCACTAATTCGGACTATCCGCGTTAGTAGACAAAAAAAGTACTCTCAACACTTTGAGAGCACTTAATGGAGCTGCTAACCGGACTTGTAAGGAGCGAAAGCGACGGAATAGTGAGCAAGCGATAGCGTCTCGTGCGAACGTCACTATTTCGGGCTGTCAGTGTTAGTGCGACTAAAATGGCACTCTTCTATTGAAGAGTGCCTAAATTGGAGCTGCTAACCGGACTTGAACCGGTGACCTCGTCCTTACCAAGGACGTGCTCTACCTGCTGAGCCATAGCAGCGAATGCTAAACATATTAAGTTTTACTACGGCAACATTCCGCGTTGTCCTAGTTATTATAAATGAATGTGCTGACGGTGTCAAATATTTTTGCAGTCAAATTTTTAAACGCTTACTTTTTATTGACAGCGATAATGGCAAAATATAAAATAAGATTATGAACAAGTTTAAAAAAGAAGACAAAATCGTTAAGATTGGACGATACAGCGCAGTGGAAATAGTTATAGGCTTTTTGGGCGGTATTTTTTTCGGTTCTTTAGGAACATACTTTGTATTAGCAATAATAATAAGCGAAGTAAACGAAGTTGCAAAAGGAAAAGTTTTTGACTCATTTATTTTCTTTCCCCTATCGATAATGCTTGTTTTCATAGTATGCGGCTTGCTGTTATTAATTTTTACATTCAAAAGGTTACGTAATCGGATAAAATTTTCAAAAACTAAACGATACGGCGAAGAAACATACGCCGTAGTCACATCATATAATTCTAAAAGCAAAAATAATAATCACAGACACCGAGGAGCCATAATTTGTTCTTTAAAACTATCTTATACGGAAAAGGACGAAAAAAAGATTTTTAATACAGATTATATTTATCTTTTATGCGAAGCTAAATATCTGCGTTGCCTTAATAAAGTCAAAATAAAATCTTATAAAAATTTTGTCGTAGTAACAGAAGAATATAGATATAAGGATATATTAAAATATGAATATCTACATATAGAAGAAATAGCGTTGCCGTAAATAAATTATTCCAGGCAGGTTCAACGACCTGCCTTTTTGTTCCTCACCCGTAAATTAAGCGCTAAATATACAGCGAGCAATACGGCTATAGTCGCAATCACCACGACAAAACAAACCCAAGGAGCGACTTTTTTATCAAAAAAGAAATAGTCGCAGTCAAAGCCTTTTCGTATTGCGTCCAAAGCTTGCGAAGGCAAATCTTTTCCAAGTTCTTTGAGTACTCCGTTCATATAAGCCTGTCTGAATACAACTGTCGAATAGGTGCCCGGGATAAACCCTACGAAATTTTGTATCCCTTTGCCCATTGATGAAATCGGCATATATGCTCCGCACAAAAAACCGTACATCGAAGATACCAAAGTACAAAAACCGCTTTGAGCGCCTTGCGATTTGATAAAAACTTCCATTATGGATATTATCAGCGAGCCCATCGAAACCGTCAATACCATATCGATAAATATCAGCAAAATATCGGCAAATGTCAAATACCAACCGACTATAGCTAAATATATCATACTTATAATCAAAACAATAACGCACACAAGCAACGTCGTTATGAAATTTGACACCGTATAACTCAAGCTCAAAGAAAATCTGCCTACGGGAGCAATTTCAAATCCGCGCAAAGTTTTCTTAAGCTTATCGTCTATACGAATATTGGAACAAAAGGCTATCGTTATGCAAGAAGTAGTCATAATGGAAGAAAATAACCAACTTCCCGTAAACGCATTGAGCAACTTCTTACTTATCTCAAACCCCTCCGGAAGCGAATTGATAAGAGAAGTTTCATATACTCCGCGCAAAAATAGCAAAAACAGAACTACCAATATAAGCGGCGTCATAAGCGAAAAGAAAAACATTAGTCTATCCTTAAAATACATCTTGATATTTCTCTCCAGCATAAATCCAAACGAACTTAATTTATCTTTCATTTTATTTCCTCCTTGAGCTGCTTGCCCGTGACATTGAGAAATACGTTGTCCATTCTGCCCTTCACGACCTCAAAATCATCTATAAATTGCGCATAACCCGTCAATATTTCTTTTGCCTTTACTATATCTTTTACTTCTATCAAAATATGTCCGTTTTCTATTTTATATTTAACGCCGTCAGTTTCAAAACGTTTTGTCAGCTCATCGGAATACTCATAAATCTTGACGAAGTCAAATGCATACTGATTTTTGAGATTATTGGGGGTATCGCTCGCAACTATCTTGCCGCCGTCTATTATAACTACAAAATCGGCGTCGCCGGCTTCTTCCATATAATGCGTGGTAAGCAACACCGTCAGCAAATCTTCGCGCCTCAATTCGTTGAGAAATTCCCAAACAGTTATTCTTGTATTAGGGTCAAGTCCCGTGGTAGGCTCGTCGAGTATCAAAATCTTCGGCGAATGAATAAGCGCTCTTGCAATATCTATACGCCTCTGCTGTCCGCCCGACAGCTTACCGAAAGGTCTTCTAAGCAAATCTGAAAATTGCAATCTATCCGCAAGATATTGCAATCTTTGCTCAAACGCCTTGCCTTTCAATCCGTAAAGACCTGCTCTCAATTTTAAATTTTCATACACCGTCAATTTGACGTCCAACACGTTTTCTTGAAAAACAACGCCCAATTTTGGTTTTATCTTACTAATGTCTTTATCCAACGAATATCCGTCGATATAGACCTCGCCGTTGTCTTTTTCGAGAATACCGCAAATTATGTTTATCGTCGTGCTTTTACCCGCGCCGTTAAGACCCAAAAATGCAAACAGCTCGCCTTCTCTCACGCAAAACGATATTCCGTCGACTGCCTTGACGTCCTTAAAATATTTTTTGAGTTCTTTGATTTCTATGACGTTCTTCATTTTTTCTCCTCTTCTAAATACAATTTGCGAAGCGCCGTAAACTGCGCCGTTAGTCTTTGCGAAATTTCTTCGTCGGACATATCGCTGCCCGCAAGCTGCATAGCCGCCAATCCGTATGAGTATATCGCCATATCCAAATGAAATTGCAACGCTTGGCGGTGGGAAATTCCGTATTCATTTTGAATCGTCTTGACCACTTCGATAAAATAAGCGTCTTCTTCGAGGTATTTTTTATAAAAAGGTTTTTTGACGTAAAGTCTACTGAAAAGCTGCCTTTCCATTTGCGCGAACTTAACAAATCCCATTCCGTATGCTTTATATTCCGCAATACCGCTCTTATCGGCATATTTGGCTATATAAATCTTATGTATCTTATAAATATAAAAATGCAGCTCTTTTTCCAACTCAGCCATATTCTTAAACAGCGAATAAATAGGTTGAGTAGAACATCCCAACCGCTTCGCAATATTTCTGGCGCTGACTTCGATATCATCTCTGATAAGCTCGACCGCGCAACTTAATATATCGTCTTTTGTTATCTTATTCTTCAATACTCAAGCTCCAAAATAACACTTGTTATAGTAAGTATAACAGGTGTTATATTATATGTCAATAGTTTTTTAAATAATACTTCGACATAGAAAATCGGAACGGTTTTTATTCCGTTCCGAAAATACTCTGTTGCAAATTAGCAGCTCCGTCTTATAGTCTGTCGGTTGTAACCTCGTCTTCCGACAACAGACCTTCGCCGTCCTTCGATAATTCTTCTTCTGTCTTAGGCTCGTCGAATACAAAGCCCATTTCTCTTGCCTGTTCTCCCGTCAATACGCCGAGCGCGACTGCCTCCGCAATATTTTCTTGTTCGAGCGAGCCGGATTCCATTGCCTCTTTATATCCTCTGATTTTTATATCTCGCGCCATTTCAAGCTGTTTCTTCTCCGTCAAGTCCCAGAACAAGAAAGGTATAATGGCAAGCACGCCGCAGACTATACTTAATATACCCCAAATTATAAGCACGCTTCTCATAACGCCTTCTTCGCCGTAGTCTTCAGACGACGCTGCTCCTGCAAACTTAACCAAGAGCGTAGTCGTCAACCAACCCGACAACATTCCGCAAATTGTGGTTATAACCGAAGAATACTGGGACATATAACCGTCAAGTCGGTCGCCGGTCTTCCATTGTTGATACTCGCAATAATCTGCCGTCATAGCGGGAGACGTAACAGTCCACAAAGCCGCAAAAATATTATGGAAGAATACTCCCACGAAGAATATCCAAGCCGTTGCGGCATTGTGATAAGCAAACACAAACAAAATCAAAAGCAAAGCCGATATAACTGTAGAACCTGCAAAAGAAAGCAACGTCATCTTTTTCTTGCCGAGTTTCTTTTGGATTAAAGGCGAGAATAACATTCCCGGCACGAAACCTACCGAAGCTATCGTCGGCATAATACCTCTCATATCCGCGCCAAGCTGTCCGCCGAGAATATAAAGACAAACGTAATTAGTCGCGGAGAAAATCAAAAGTCTGCCGAAAGCCAATATATTTGATAAGTTGAAAATCAAGAAATATTTGTTTTTCAGGCTCTTTTGGATACCCGTCAAAAATCCAACTTTTTCTTTGACTTTCTTTTCCTGTATTATTCTCTCTTTTGTTCCGAAGAAAAGAATCAGCGACACCGCGACGCATATTAAGCCTGCTATAGGAAAGATAACCTTATATGTATTGATATTGTCCATACCGTAAGTCAATCTCAACCCGAGATTTCGTATTTGGTCGGAAGTCATCTGTCCAAACTCGTCTCCGTATACTGCGCCGCTTTGTCCGTATATTCTACCTGCGATAAATGGGAAAAACATCTGCACTATGGACGGTCCCAACGAATCTATAACGCCGCCGACAGAATAAAGTTTTGTTCTCTCGTTGGTATTCGGACTTATAACCTGCGCCAATCCTATTCTTCCGAAGGAGAAGAAACTGAACGCCGTCGCCGCAACAAACAAAATCAATTGATATGTACCTACGACTAGCCACTGCGTCGTCTTGGTGTGTTCCAAAGCGTTGCTAGGCATAAAGAAATCTGGAATAAACGCAAGCATCCAATAGCATAGCACGCACAGTACTCCCGTGAAGAGCAAATACGGTCTATACTTACCCCACTTGGTATTGGTATTATCAATTATCCAGCCCACTATAGGCGCGCGGAAAAGCGTCAAAAGCGCAACTATCCACGTAGTATACTGAACAATCATAGCGTCGAAATTATAAACTAGCGCAAGATGAACGCCGACGTTGATAGCGAAATATTGAGTAAAAATACCGAATCCCTGCACTCCCATTCCGCCGACGGAATAAGCTAAAAATTCCTTATTCGGCAGGTAATACCCTTCTTTTGGCGGGGTATTCCAATGATTGAAAAAGTCTTTGACAACAAATCCGACTTTTTGAAAAATGTTTTGTTTTCCCATATTTCCTCCTGCGCATAAGCGCAAATTCTAAAATAAGCGAATTTATCCTTAAATGACAAAATCCCTCATATTACTTTTTTAGTATAGCATACAGAATCGCATTTGTGTTGATTTTTTTTAAATTTTATTAAAATTTTTAATCGTTCCCGCGTGCATATATATTATAACATATTTTAATTTTAGTTTTACTTCCTCTTTTTGGAATACTTATGCGTTACGTATGCGTCGTCGATAAGATTATGCAAGCCTTGCCAATGTAAAACGCGGCGGTTAAACCACGCAGTTTGGCACTTGCCTCTTAATTTGGACGGATTAGCAGTTTTTAACGAAGCTGAATCGAATCCCAACGCTTTAAAATATCGCAAAGTAGGCAAAAGTCTGTCTTCAAAGTCTTGATATTCTCTTTGTCCGTCAAACCACATAGCCTCCGACAAAGCTTGAGCGCGCGGCGATAAATACTTGCACGCCTTTTTGAAATTAGGAATATATTCGGTCCATAGCGTAAATTCTGCACCTTTCAATTTTTCGGGAGAAAAATTTTCGGGAAGAGGCTCAAGCCGATAACTTTCTTTCAAACTCGTCATACCGTATGGAAAATCCACGTATAAATATTTGGAATTACTGTTGATATAACCTTCGCTTTGATGAGCGTGTTTTTTTACAAGACTTTCCGCGCCTCCCCTTTCGTCGCTCCAAAACTGCCAAACGACTTTTTCGTGAACGGTATTCTCTACGTTTACGCCGTTCCACGCTAAGGGAACAAATCCCTTCTGAGCAACGTAATCGCACACTCTGCGCATAAAATAAGCCTGCAATGCTTCTTCGTCTTTCAATGCGTGTTTTGAGATTGCCGCCTGACAGTGCTCGCACAGCGTCCATCTGTGTCTGAATACCTCGTCTCCGCCGATATGTATATACTTGGTATTGTTTCCAAAAAGCTCCATAACTTCGCTCAACACGTCGAATACCCATTCGTAAGTACTCTCCTTACCCGCGCAAAGAGGGTCGTGTTTAATTCCCCAATGAGTGGCGACGGAAAGTTTTCTGTCAAAGCATCCCAAATAAGGATAACAGGCAATAGCCGACTGCGCGTGTCCCGGCAAATCTATCTCGGGCACAACTTCCACGTTGCGTTCGTTGGCATATGCGATAACTCGTCTGATTTGGTCTTTGGTATAAAAGCCCGCGTGCGGTTTTATACCGAAATTGGTATGCGAACGCTTGCTTCCCTTTTGAGTAAGCAGAGGATACTTGTCTATTTCTATTCTCCAACCTTGGTCTTCCGTCAAATGCCAATGCAACGCATTGAGTTTGTTAAGATAACAAAAATCTATTAATTTCAAAACGTCTTCAACAGGATAAAAATATCTGCCGTTGTCAAGAAGCATACCTCTATACTTCAAATACGGCTCGTCCTCGATATGACAAAACGGCAATACTAATTTATAATTAAATAAAAGTTGTTTCAAAGTGCAAAAAGCATAATTCAATCCCTTTTGAGCTTTTGCCTTAATTTGAACGCCGTCGTCGTTTACGTCAAGGATATATCCCTCTTCGTCAATATTCAAGCTTGGCTCGACGCAAAAGTTTATAGCCGTCCCCTGCTCCGACAGTTCTATTGAATTGCGAGATGCAAATTCCTCAAAGTCTTGACTTGCAAAACATTTGTTGCCATTCAACGACGCTTTGTCGCAGTTTAGCGCTCCTTCGCCTATGTTGACAAATTTAGGATACGGAACCAATTTAAGTCTTTTCATCTCTCCCCCTGCGACAGGCGCGTAATATATTGCCGCGTCTAAAAACAATTTATCATAAATATACGGCTTTTTCAACACGTTTTGCAAAAAAGTTCCGATTTGAGTCGGAACTTTTAAAGTTTAATAATAATATATTGATTTTCGTTAAGCTAAATTCAAAAGGTCGTCATTTGTTATTACTGCGTTACCGTAGGTATAATAGCTTATGCAAGTTTGCTCGCAAGAAACTCTGACGCTCATAGTCGCGTGTTTTCCCGAATATTTTTCGTTACGCTTCCATATCAAAAATTTATATTTGCCGTCGATTTTTGCAATTGCAAAGTCAATGGTAGTATCGTCGATTTCAAAACCTTCGTCGGTTGCACCCAAAGTATCCAAAAACTCTTCGAGAGCAGCTCTTTGTACCGTCTTCATTTTATCCAAAGCGCAGTCAATTTTGAGCGTGCAGTAATACACTCCGTCGACCATATAAACACTGTCGTCGTGAGTGGGAGACAGCATATCTCTCGACGATATATCGTAAGTGGTGATTTTGTTTTTCAAAACACTCAGTTCATTTTGCAAATTGCCTTCAAACGCAGTAAATTCGCCCCAATTTTTGACGGTATACTCATTGGAATCTTTTTTATAAGATATATTATTGCCCGCCGTATTGTTGATAGCGTAAGCGTCGGAACCGTCGTAATAAAATCTTTTGGCGCAAGTTCCCTTGTCCATACCGGTGCCGTATATAACTTCTTGATTATACACCTTTCCGTCGACAATCTTACGCACGAGATGAGTATTTCGCGTAGCGAGTTTTACGTGCAAAGTTTGGAATGCAAAATCCTCTTCTCTTGTATAATTCTCTTCGACTAGCATATTATTGTAACTTTGAGTAACAAGGTCAAAAGCGCTCATACCCTCTACAGGCGTTTTGCCTTCGTAATTTCCGAGATTTTCGTCGGAGGCTTTCAATTGAATACCGCCAACGCAACCGGAAGCTCCAACAACAGTCAAAGTCAAAACCAATACAACTAAAATAATAACCGAAACTTTCTTCATAAACGCAACTTCCTAAATTTCTTTGCAAAAATATTATTCATTAAACGCATATAATTTGTCAATACTAATCGAATAATTTGCTATAAAAACTCTTCAAATATATTATTTTAAATCAAAAACGACGATAATTAAGCCATATTGCTTTGACAAATCGTTAAATGTTTTACTATTACTTAATGTCAAGTCGGCTCAAATAAAAAAATATCTGTCTTGTTATTGTTTTTTATTTAAATATAATGTATAATAAATTATTAGGAGAATTAAATATGAAAAACGCTATGTTTGACAAGGAATGGTTCAAGCTAGACAACGCGGCAAAAATATATCCTGCGGCGAGAAGCTCTAGATGGAACGCGGTATTCCGTATGTCGGCGGTAATGAAAGAAGAGGTCAAACCCGAGCTGTTACAACAGGCTTTGGACGACGTAATAGACCGTTTTCCCACTTTTAGGATGACTCTAAAAAAAGGCTTCTTTTGGTATTACTTCCAATTTGTAGACCAAAAACCTAAAATAGAAAAAGAAACCGACTGTCCGTGTCAAATGATGCGACTCACGGGACGGAATTATATATTCAGAGTGTATTATCACTCTCACCGTATATCGGTAGAAGTTTTTCACTCAATCACCGACGGAACGGGCAATATAACTTTTCTCAAGACTTTGGTAATGAGATATTGCGAACTCTGCGGCGCTCAAATCGAAAACGTGGGAGATATATTGCATTACGACGACGACCCAACGCCAGAAGAAGTCGAAGACTCTTTTACTCGATTTGTAGACAAAAGCAAAGGTATGCTGCCGAGAAAAGAACCGACGGCTTACAAAATAAAATGTCAAAGCGAAAAACGCGGAATACTCAACGTTACGCAGGGACGTATGCCTTTTGAACAGTTGCACAGCGTCGCCAAATCGTTCGGATGCACGGTAAACACCTACCTAACCGCCGTACTGGCGTATGCATTGTTGAAAAGACAGCTTTACGAAAAAAAGACGAAGAAAAAACCTATACGCGTGCAAGTGCCGATAAATTTGAGAAAAATCTTCGGTTCGGAGACCTTGCGCAATTTTGCGGGTTATTACAACACAACTCTCTCCCCCGAAGAAAAGACCTTTGAAGAAGCCGTGAGAGAAATCGACAGTCAATTGAAAGAAAACGTCACCCCAGATTACTGTCAGAAGTTCATCAACTCCAACGTGTCATTGGAAAAGAATCCTATAATAAAAGTAGCGCCGAGATTTCTCAAAACATTATTTATGAATATGTCATATTTTCTTGTCGGAGAAAATCTTATGTCGTGCTGTTTCAGTAACATAGGCAACATAGTAACTCCCAAAGAAATGTACGAATACATAGACAGATTCGAATTCGTACTCGGTCCGCAAAAGTATATGAGCGAGTCAATGGCTTGCGCATCTTACAACGGCGTAACGTTAATCACATTTTCGCGTACTTCAAAAGACCCGATTTTGGAGAGAGATTTTTTCAAAATCCTTACAGAGCACGGCATTGAAGTGACCGTAAACAACAATAGGAGGTAAGATATGAAACAATGTCGAAAATGCGGCGTAAACGTCGACGACGATTTGGCAAACTGTCCGCTTTGCGGAGCTTTTGCCAGTGAAGAAACTTCGCCCACGATATACGAATATCCTGCTGTAAATATAAAAAAACACAGACAGTTGTTCTTAAAAATAAGCTTGTTCATCACGATATTTACAATAGCGTTGGTAGCCGCAATCAATATTGCTGTCAACAAAAAAATATCTTGGTCTACGCACGTGGTGTTCGGCTTCGCGCTGATATGGTTTTGCATAGGCAGACCTATTATAAAAAGATTCAACGTACGCAAACATCTCACTTGGGACTTTATGGGCGTTATATCATTACTCTTCTATATCAATCTGTGGACGTCGCGCCTTGCCAATCCTTGGGCGTTTACGTTGGCAATGCCAATTGTCGTGTTGGTATGGCAAACCATATTGGAAATTTTGACGCTCGCCCACAAAGGCGGAAGAGGAAATTATCAAATTTCGCTGACAAAACTGTTCGCGCTTTCCGCAATCTGCATAGGCGTATCCTTTATATGGACAAAGACCTGCGAATGGGGCTGGTATGTTTGCACGGCAAGAGGTTTTATAGACGTATTGGCTTTGTCTTTCTTCGCAAAGGACTCTTATCTTAGCGAACTCAAAAGAAGATTGCACGTCTGATATTATCAAAAGCTTATTATAAATCGACCTGAAGACAATCAGGTCGATTTTTCTATTAGAAACTTATAATTTTATATCTCATAATTTTGCATTATTTGAGAATAATTCAACAGGTTATCCAACAAATTTTCAAAAATCAATCGGCACTGCAATATATACTCTTCCAACACCGCCTTGTTTATCAAACGATTCTCGGAATTTTCCGCCATAAAATAAACTTCTATATCGCATAGATTCCCGTCTTCGGCAACGACTTGGGCATATAATTTTATATAACGCAGACAAATACCTTCTTCGTTATTTTCGCAATTTTCTCTTATTTTTATATAGTAATTAAAATCTTTGTAAGAATAATCTGCGGGATAACTAATTTTCTTTTCCGACTTGGCGCAACTGAACTCGATTCTCATACAAGCGGCGTAACAAATATTCAAACGGTATCTTTGAGAATTATTTATTTGATTATTACTGTCGCCATACTGTCTTGTTTTGCCTATGTAATCCACCTGCGCGACGCCGTCATCCAGCAATACCAAGTCGCTGTCTCCGTCAAAAAAATCAGAGGATATATATACGTAACTTGCTCCCATAGCCGTAGGTAAATTATTATAATCAACTTCAGTAAAACGCATTCTCTCGGAATTCATAAACGACATTGCAATGCAAAACGGAACAATCACCGTTATGCAAAAAACGCAAAACGCTATAAAACCTATTATCGCAAAAATAATCGTTGCGCATCTTTCTCGTTTGGTCATTATACCTTTCCTCCGTCTATAGTAAATACACTTAAGAAACGGATTTGTATCGCTCTTGCCATAAATTTATGTAATAATTACAAGAATTGCGTATTGACTTGTATTTTCTCAAATTGATAAAATATTTACAAGGAGGCGATGCTATGAAATGGATTATGGGACTACTCTTACCGACGCTCTTTACTTTGTTGGCGGCAATAACGCTCGCCGTCAAACCAAAGCCAAATTCTATTTGGGGCTACAGAACATTAAGAAGTATGTCTGACGAAAAAATATGGTACTTTGCCAACAGAACTTGGGCAATTTCTACGATACTAGCAAGTTTACTCTTTTGCGCGCCTGCGGTATGTCTTTTTAATGCGTTTATCAAAGACGTATTGACAGTAGTCCTATTGGATTTATCCGCCGCTTTTATCGCTATGTTTGCCGCCATATTCATCACTCAAGCGCTTATACGCCGCAAATTCGGCAAGAAGCAATAAAGGTTCAGTCTTTTTTGACGTATATTCTCGGCACTCTTTCGGCAACTCCGCATACGATTTCGTAATTTATCGTATTAGCCCAATTCGCCAACTGTTCGGCGCTGATTCTCTCTTCGCCCTGCTCGCCCATAAGCGTAGCCGTATCGCCGACTTTTACGCCCGCTATATCGGTGACGTCGACCATAGTTTGGTCCATACATATACGTCCCAAGATAGGAGCCTTTTTGCCGCCTATCAGCATATATCCCTTATTTGACAACGCTCGCGGATATCCGTCGCCGTAACCCACCGCCACGGTAGCTACCGTCGTTTTGCGAGTTGTCGTATACGTTCCGCCGTAACCTATGAGATTACCTTTGGGCAAGGTCTTGATATGCGATATACGGGCGCGCCAACTCATTGCAGGTCGCAGGTTTGCAGTACCTCTCAATTGTTCCGACGGAAAGAGTCCGTAAGTCATTATACCCATTCGCGCCATTTGATAATTACAATCGCGCATATCCAATATGCTTGCGCTGTTGGCAATATGGCATAACCCTACGTCAATGCCGCGGCTTCTTAAATTAGATACAAAGTCGTCAAAAACTTTTTTTTGTTTGCGCGTATACGTTTTGTCGGCTTCGTCGGCTTTGGCAAAGTGTGTGAATATGCCTACAAAATGCAAATTCGCCAATTCATACACCCTTGCCGCAACGTCGATTTCGTCGGGCAAAAATCCTATGCGCCCCATACCGCTGTCTACCGCCAAATGCGCTTTGGCGCGCTTGCCTACGCGTTTGCAAAAAGCGTCCAACGAAATCGCCGATTCTTGCGAGTGAACGGTCAATTCCACGTCATAGCGCAAAGCGTCGTCATATCTGTCGGGAGACACGTCTGACACAACCAGAATCGGCAAATTAATACCGCTACGGCGAAGTCCTATTGCCTCGTCAACGGTCGCCACGCCCAAATAATCCAACAAGTCTTGACAGTATTTAGCGACGGCAATCGCTCCGTGTCCGTAAGCTTGCGCCTTGACAAGACAAAGTATTTTGACCTCGTCTCCCACTATTTCTCTGACAATGCGGATATTGTCTTGCAACGCGTCTACGTCTATTTCCGCATACGTTCTGTCTTTCAAATTAAATCTCCGTCGCCGCGATAAACTCGTCCAGCAAATAATCTTGCAACGATTTGATTATTGAGTCGGCTTTTCCGCCCACTTCTTTGCCGTCTATCTTGCCTACGCGCAGACAAAGCGAACCAGAACTTGTTATGACGACCTCGTCGGCTGCAAACAATTCTTGCAAATCAAAAGCTCTTACGCTTACCGGTATCCCCATACTTCGACAGGCTTTTATCAAATGCTCTCTCGCCACGCCCTTGAGAATGTAGCAGTCGGCAGGCGGAGTAATCAAAACGCCGTCTTTAATGATATGCACATTGCTGTGAGCGCACTCGGTAACTCTATTTCCGCGGTGAAACAATGCTTCGTGCACGCCTGCGCGCAATGCCTTTTGCGAAGCCATAACGCTGGGGATAAGATTGAGAGTCTTTATATTGCAATGCAAAAATCTCGTATCTTCGACTGTGATAAGGTCTACTTTGTCAGACATATCGACAATGTCGCAAGGACGTATCGTTATCCATATATTGGCAAACATATCTTCGGGATAGGTGTGACTGCGAAGCGCCGAACCGCGCGTGGCTTGCCAGCACAACACTAAATTGCCGTCGTCGCACTTATCTACCATTGCCTGCAATAAATATTTCATTCCCGCCTTGTCGTGCGGAATTTTTATATCGAGAAGCGTCGCGCTTGCAAAAAATCTGTCGATATGTTCGTCAAGCGTAAAAATTTTGTGATTGCGCGCGTAGGTCACATCGTACACTCCGTCTCCAAAACTGCATACTCTGTCTATCATAGGCACTCGCATTTCTTCTATCTCGCCGTATTTGCCGTTGTAATATCCAAGAGTTTTCATAATACCTCCTATGTCAAAACGCATATTATATTATATAAATCCTCGTCGGCATTATGACACTGCGTCAATCGGCTCGGCGCAATTAATATGCATAAAACGTTGACGGAAATAACAATCATTGTTATAATAGTAGCGATATAATCAAAAGGAAGGAATTATGGAGAACAACTATTCGACTTCTTTTAATAAAGATTTCTCTATGGAAATCAGCGAAAACGAAGAATTGCTTTGGCAAGGAAAACCGCAAAAAGCTTCGTTCATACTTTCTAAATCCGTGCAACTGATGCCGATTGCGTTGCTTTGGCTTGCTTTCGACGGATTTTTTATATCAATGCTTTTACGCGCAAAGATTCCCGCGGGTGTCTCTATATTTTTAATTATATTCTTCGCGTTTCACCTAATGCCGGTTTGGATGTGGATACACAGCGTTTTGACCGCAAGACGAAAGTATAAGCTTATCGAATATGCTTTTACAGACAAAAGAATAATTGTAAAAGACAACCATTTGCTTAAGAGTTATTATTACAGAGAATTGCGTTCGGTCTACGTCAAAGTAGGTCTTATAGACAAATTATTTAAAGTAGGCGACTTAACTATCACAGGTCCAAAGAATCTCAAGTTGCTTGACCTTGACGAACCTTATGCCGTATGCGCCAAATTGCAGGAAATGATTGAAGCTCACGCCCACGAAAGACCTAAACGCAGGCGCAGACCTTACCACTCCGACGTGGAATACGACACTTATTACGACGATATTGACGACGCCGATTTTGAAGATTATGACGAAGAAGACTATTATCAAGACGATGAAATCGACAGAATACCTCGCCATAACGAATATCAAGAAGACGATAGTCTGCGCTATGAGAATTACGAAGATTCCGACGAAAGTATGCGCTATAATGAATATGAAGAAGTCGACAAAAAGCCGCGCCATACTTCAAGTGTTTCAATAAGTAGATTTACCTCGAAGCGCAGAACTCCGCGGTCAGAAGAAACAGTCGACTACGAGCGCGACGACAATATTAAAGACAGCGCAGTCAACGAAGAAGACGAATATCTCGACAATATACTCGATTCTATAGACAACAACAAAAAACAAGATTTTTAATAAATATCCACCGGCTAAGCCGGTGGTTTTTCAGTTTCAGGCATAGCCCTTTGTTACTAGCCACACGAAAGCGTGTTTGTTTCGTCCGCCTCGTGCTTTTTACTGCTTGAATGGTTCAATCAACTCCGTCATACTCATTTGCTCTACCGTTTTGTCTTCTTTCGATTTGTTCGCTATGTATTCCGCTATTTTCTTTGTATTCTTTACTGTCGTTCCAATATAACAAAAGGAGTGCTAATTTTTACTCATCGGTAAACATCTTTTGCCCCCTGACTATCTAGAGGCGATAACAATAAGACAGCCAAGCAAAAATTTTACTTGGCTGTCAATTTAATTATTTTGTGCCGACAATCGGGGGCTTTAATCCATTTTCATCTCCCCATACATTGTCAAGCGTTAATAATGTCATTGCATTCAATTCTGGCAATCTAAATGTTAAATTAAAACTTTTTTTAGGCATATGATTTGATGAATTATTTATATAAAAATACCACCTTGCTTGCTTCTTGCCCAGGTTCTATTGCGTCTACTACCTCATATGTCATCGTTCCCTTTTTATCGGAAATTGATGGCTGATAATAATAGGAGTTATCGAAATTATAAATCATACTTGTTTTAATATGACTAAGTGTTATTGTTCGTTCTCTTTTATTGTTAATTAAACACTCCCACAAAAATGCTCTTGCCAAAATCCACTGTCCGAATCGCATTCTTTAATATCATTATTACTTTGAACAACCCCATTGTGATATTCTATTAATACAGTTACTGTATAGTATACAACTCCATTAAGTTTAACTTCATATTCTTTACCATTTTCAAACGGCAATACTCTATTCACTTCACCATATAAAGTATTAATTTTGTTTTGTATTTCCAGCAACACAGTATCGTCAACATTTCCACCGCCTGCAATTTTATCCAACGCGAGTTGCATTTGTGTTACTTGTGTTTTTATCTGCGTGTCATTTGCCGTATTATCTACCAAATCTTTTTGCAAAGCAATGACTTTATTCTTTAATTCTGTGAATTGCTCGGATTCGCCTACCGTATCCAACAATGATATTGTCGCTTCTAATTTTTTTACGCGAACGTCCAAATCATTATATTTATTATTTAAACCATTATAGTTATTTTCTAATTCTCCTATTCTTTTTTCAAAGTCAGAAAAATCTTTATCTCCACAGCCCACAAAAGTCACTGTGACAGTAAATAGCAATATAATTAACAATATAAAGGTCGTAAGCTTTTTCATTCTCTATCTCCTTGACCTTAAATTATCACGGATAATGATTTATTGCAACTATAATACTGTTATTGACGTACTAGTGTTAGAAATCGCATTACCCATAATAGCGCAACTCGCAAATCCAAATTCCCCCGTCGCCGCATAGCGCGCGTCTTAAATGAGCGGCAATGTAGACTATTCGACAGCGTCTTCGTCTTGCGTTATCGTTTGGTTTTCTTGCTCTTGTTTCGCCCGACGTATATCCAGTTGCTTTTTTATCGAAGCAAAACGCTCGCGGCTCAAATTGGCTCTATGCGAAAAAATTATGGATATCAAGAATATCGCGCCCGGGAGCGCGCCCAACACTATACGCACCGCAAGCAGCGCGCTTTGCGGTTGTTCAATGATTGCTCCGTCCATACTCTCCTTGTAGCCGAAAGCTCCCAAAACTGCCGATACCAACGCTATGGAAACGCCGTTGGCAACTTTGTACATAAACTGCGTTATGCCGTAATACGCCCCTTCTCGCCGAGTTCCGTTGACGTACTCGTCTACTTCAACCACGTCGGGTACGCTCGCATAAGGAAGTATCTGAATCGCAGACATTCCGAATCCCGCGAATACGCACAGCAACACTGTCGTCGCAACGTTGGACGCAGGCACGAATATCGCAAACAAAAGTACGAAAGCCATATATGCGCAAGCTATAGTGTACACCTTGTGCTTGTTGAATTTTTCGCTCAATTTAACCCATACGAAAGACGACGCAATGGCGCATAGAAGCGGTATCGCAACAAAAATCATAGCCATTGTTCCGCCGCCAAATCCCAATGAATCGTTGATGAAGAACATAAACACCGCCATAATGATATCAAAACCTATCATACTGAGAAGATAACACATCATTACATTGCGAAATTCGGGCAGCTTGAAAAATTCCTTGAGCGTTACGAAAAAACCCTTGTCGTTTTGTTCGATGCTGTCGACGCGTTCTTTTACGTTGCCGGCGCAAAGCAACATTATGACAATGGAAATAAACGCGAATATTCCCGCCGAAGCAAGATAAGCGTGTCTGGCATTGCCGAATAATTCGTAAAACAAGCTCTCCTGTCCGTCTGCAAACAGCGCAAATAACGCCGCTCCAAGTATTATACCAACGTTGGCTAGCGCGATTCTTATGCCGTTGAGCGACGTACGTTCGTCATAGTTGTCGGTCATATTGGCGGTAATGGCATTGTAAGGTATGTAAACGACCGTCCACGCGGTGTTGAACACCATATACGCCAAAGTATAGTAAATCATTTTGCCGAGTTGCGCGCCCTCTCCGAACGGCGCTATCCACAACAGCAAAAACGCCAATCCGAAAGGAACTGCGCCAAAAAGCATATATACCCTTCTCTTACCCCATTTGCTCTTGGTCTTGTCGGATATTCTTCCCATAAGATAGTCGGTGACGGCGTCCCAAAACTTGGCAATCAAAAATACTGCCGAAGCCAGTTCTGCCTTAAGTCCGCCCACGTTGACAAAAAAGTATAATAGATAAAAGGAAATCGCCGCAAACATTATGTTGGCGGACAAATCTCCCAAGCCGTAAAAAAATTTTTCTTTGAATTTGAGTTTCATAAATTCCCTCTGTATTTATAATAAACCATCGAGGGCTGTTTGTAAATCTATAAGGTATGTTTAATGCAAAAATAATCGTCAATCTTGCAACGCCGCGATATATCCCATAACTTTATCTTGCTTGTCCGTTGACAGCTTTCTAAACGACTTCAACAAAACGCGTTCGTTATCTTTAAAAAACGTGAGATTTTCGATAACGACAACTCCGTCTTCCGATTCGCGTCCCAATATATAATCTACAGTACAATTGAATATGTCGGCGATTGCATTTAATATATCGATATTGGGTTGCAATTGCTCTTTTTCATATTTGACTATCGCGCTCTGCGAAATATTGAGCAACTTTGCCAATTCTATCTGTTTTAGATTGTTTTCTATTCTCAAATCTTTGATTTTCTGTCCATACATATAAATGCCTCTTGATAATTAGACTTTCGTAATACAAATCATATGTCACTCAAACCTACTAAATAATCTGTAGTGACGTTGAATAGGAGCGCTATTTCTCTCAGCGTGACGAGACTTGGCTCTCCTGTTGCCAACTCATATCGGCAATACGACTGCTGTTTGATATGCAGCATTTCCGCCATTCTCTGTTGAGAAAAACCGTGTTGCTGTCTCAATTCTCTTAACCTTTGTGCAAAAATCTTCATAAATAAGCCTCAAGCACTTGAATTTTACAGCATTTTGCTGTAAAATATTCGTATAACAGCAAATTGCTGTAATAAGATTTTAATTTAAGTCTAACTTAAGGGATACAATGGAAGATAAATTGAACTTGCAACAAATAAAAAACATTATAGCGGCAAATATAAAAAAGTTTAATTTTTCGATAGCCGAGCTAGCGGAGCTTGCTCAAATCTCGCGAGCCGACGTATACAGAATCGTCTCTGCAAGAACTCTGCCCGATATGGAAGTCTTGCGAAGACTGTGTAAAAATCTAGGTATTACCGTCAACGACTTAATTCGCGTCGACAAATCAAATATTGTCTCTTCCGATAAGTGAATCCAACGAAACTTCATAGAGGTCGGATAATTTAATAAAATTTATGAGCGTAGGGATAGTAATACCCAGTTCGTAAGCCTGATAAGATTGATACTTTACGCCTATTCTTTCGGCAACGTATTTTTGAGTATATTTATGCGATACTCGCAATTCTTTTAAAATAATGGATAAATTAGCTAATTCCTTCATATTTTACCTATATTTCATTGACATTATACAATTATTAACTGTATAATAATTAAAAATACAGTTTTAAACTGTTGTCTTGTAAATATACGTAAGCTGAAATTTAGATTTACTAAAGAAATACTAATGATATTTTTGAGCGCAATGGATAAATTTATTAAGGCACTGTGGATAAAAAAGTCAAAGGTCGTTTAGCGACCTTTGACTTTTTTATCCTCGATATAATTATGCTCTCAGTGAGTATTGCGGAAATTCTCGTAATTTTCCAACAATGTCGCGCTTATGCTCGGCGGAATCTTTTTGAACGCTCTTTCAAACATATCGAGACGAAGCGGTATGGGCTTGTCCCCGCATTTCTCCTCTATCTCTTCCAAAGCATAGCGGCAAGTCTCTTCTATAATGCCGCATATATCCGCCGCCGAATAATATGCAACGGTGCGAACTTCTCCGTTTGCGTCGATTTCGTTGGTGTATTCTTTTGTCATATTGACGACTTCTTCAAGAGAAATTCCTTCAAGTTCTATACCCTTTAACTTACCCTCTATTATGGCTTTCTTTGCGTCGAAATCGGGAGGGGTGACGTGAACGATGTGCGAAAATCTCTTATATCTTAAATAAGCGGGGTCGATTACGTCGGGTCTGTTGGTCGCGCCAATCATAATGCGTTTGGAGCCATCGACTCCAAAGCCGTTGATACGCTGCAACAGTTCTGTTGTAACCGCCGACTTATAGTCCTTTGTGTCTTGAGTACGCTTGCTGAATATCGATTCGCATTCGTCTACAAATAGTATTGCGCCGTCGGGACAGGTGTCCAACTCGTCGAATATCTGCTTTACCGCCTGTTCCGATTCTCCGACGTAAGATTTGAAAATATCCGCCGGAGTAACAATAAAAAGCGGCAAATTCATAGCGTTGGCAATTGCCTCGGCAAACATAGTCTTACCTGTGCCCGGCGCTCCGTACATAAGCATACCCAGACCGCCTTCCATTTTGTAATATTTGAGTATTTCGGGATTGCGCGCCATAAATATAAAGCTCTTGACAAGCGCCTTTACGTCGTCAAGTCCCTTTACGTCGTCCAAAGTTGTGTCGGGAACTTTGTTCTTGATAACCGAACCGTAGCTTGCCGCCGCATCGCTCAACTGCTTATAGAACTTGGAATATTTTTCGATTTTCTCCGTCTCCGTGCAACGGTTGGAAAGCGTGCGCGCAATTTGCGCCGCTTGCGAATATTTGGAACGCAATAAAGCCTTGTCTTCTTCGCTGACGTCTTTTTTATCTTTACGTCCGCCAAGTACGCCCCGTATCTCCTCGGTAACGGCTCGGAGTCTGCCCTCAAGCTCTTCTACTCCGTCTTTCTTTTGGTTGTCTTTTGCCATAATTAATTCCCTTTATCAAACTATGTCGTCAATATTGATATCGCCGCTGCCGCCCGTTGCAGAAGCTCCCGCGCCTGCAGTACCGGCTCCGTCGGAAGACGTCGAACTCGACGCGCCGTCAGAATTCTCGCTCTTTATCTCGGCTCTCATAGCGTCAAGACGCTTTTGAGCTTCGCTTTCGTAACCTGCGACCACTCCGTCCTTCTTCTTATTGCCGCCGCCGCTCATACTCTTCTTAAGCTTTTTGTCAAAGCTGCTCATTGCTCCCATCATTCCGTCGGCTATCTTGCCGTAGCCGCTCACCATCTTGAACATTGTCTTCATTCTGTTGGAATTGTGCTTGACGAACTTTCTAATTCTGCGTTGCAATTTGATACGTCCCATAAGGGAATAATTGCTATAGTTGTCAATCATCATCATTTCGTTGATAAAATCAAAAACGTCGTCCATAATGTTCATTGTTTGCGACAGCACGCTCATTGCTTCTTTCATCGCAAACATCATTCCGACAAATTCTTTCATTGTGAAAGTGACGTTGTAAAACATCGTCAATATCTTGGTATTGAAATGGTCGGGACCGTATTTTATTTCGCTTTCGATGGCTTTTCTTCCGAGGTCTTCGATGGCTTTTTCCATCTCTCCTCTCTTGCCGTCAAGCATCTTGCTTTCCATTTTGCGTTGGTTGTCCGCCATTATCTTTTCATACGGGTCGGACTTTATTTCTTTAAGCTCTCTTTCTTTTTCTCTTCTGACTGCCATTTTTCTCACTCCTGGTCAAAGCTTATTTTTTTGTTATTGTGGAAATAATCTGCTCGAGTTCGTCTTTTTCATTGGTTTCGGCAGGTTGTTTTTCCTCTTCTTCAATCTCTTCTTTTTTCACTGCGGGAGCAGGTTTTTTATATTTCTTTCTCAACTCTTCGATTTTGTCTTTTTTTGCCTGCTCTTCTTTTAATCCTTCTTCTTGACTCTTCTTGCGTACGGGATTTTTTACTATATCGAAAACTTTATTGGCTTCGGCAAAACGGTTGTCTACCTGCGCCATATGCATTGTCTGTTCCTGAACGTTTTCCATAACTATTTCGTAATAACTCAAAGCGGTGACGATTTGCGTTTCGCTTGCGCCGTAAGTAAGCACGTCCAAAAACGTGTTGAAATCGATATTGGAAAACATAGCGTAAAACATATTGGGTTCTACCCTTTGATACATATTGAAAATGAGTTCCAATCTCTTGAACTGTTGCAAAAGTCTCTTCATACCCGATATCGTGCCGGCTATCATCTTAAGACTTGCTCTGTAAGAATCTCTTTCGGTTTTTTTGAGCTCTTCGTCTTCTTCAAGCATTTCTATCTGCAAAAGGGCCTCTTCTTCAAGCAATTCGCCGCTGTCCATCTTGTCGATAAGCTCGGCTATTTTGCCTTGAATTTCCTGTATGTCGGAATTGATTTCGGATATTCTTTCGTATGTGTCGTTTTGAATCTCGAATTGTCTTTCAAACGTCTTCAGCTTTGAGAAGAATGCGTCGCCTTTTTCTTTGACTTCGTCGCGTTTTACCATCTTGGAAAACATATCTTCTCTATACAGTCTTATATCGCTTTCTTTTGCGCGCTTGCGCTTGCTTACCTCTTTTGTGAGCTCCGTCCATTTAACGGCCTCCATTCTTGCTTCTTCCAAATGCTTATTGAGTCCGTCGTATATCATACCTCTAGCTACGCTCTCTCTCCAAGCGCACAAAGCGTAAGTTGGGTCGCCGTAAACGTATTTTGCTCTGTGAGCGGCGTCTTCCGACGAATTATCCAACGTATCTTCGACGATAAATCTCAATTCTTCGAGCATTTCTACCGAATTCATAAGTATCGACTTATTATAATCTGAAACGTCTCCCGAAATAAGCATATTAGCTCCGAATATCGAATTGTCGATATACTGTAATATTTCACCCTTTATATCTGCCATATTATTTTCTCCTACGTCATATTTGAATTTTCTGGTAATCTGTTGTTTTTTGTCTTTAAAGTCGTCTAGTTTAAGCGCGGCGTTGTATTTTGACATTTCCGCCGCCATATCTGCAAGTTCATAAATCGCGCTTTTGATATTGGAATCGAAACCGTAATTGATTCCTCTTGTCAAAAGGTCTTGGATATTTTCTCTGATTTCGTCGGAAAAGCGTTCGCAGCGGTTGCTGTCGTAACCGTTGATTTCTATATCCTTAAATTTTTTGGGATACTTGACTTTATTATCGTCGAGAACGTCCAACAATCTCTCAAGCGTCAACAATAATTTATTCCTCCTCGCAAACTTCCTTTACGAATTTTTCCATTTCTTTTTTATTCAATCCCTTGCGTCCCTCGTCGTATTTATAAAAATCGTCGTCGTAGAATACGCAAGAATTGTATTTGCCTGCTTTTATCAACATTTTGATTGCTGCGCAGGAATTGTCTTCCAATGCCGAGCAAACAACGTTGCGGTCTTTTTTTCTTTTGAGATATTTATGTCCGCCGAGCCAATTGAAAAAGCACAGATAAATGCCGTTATCCGGACATTTGTCTTTGACGTAATTCATCAAAGCGTTGGAGCTTTTAAAATCTGCAAATTTGCCGTCTATCTCTTTTTCGTCATACGCTTGCGCGATTTTGAGTTTCAAATCTCTTCCTACGCTTTCCACTATCGAAAATGATTCGTTGCCCGATTCGAATATCAATCTTTGAGCTTGACTTTTGCTCAACTTGAAAATCGCAAATACTGGCGCGCGTTCTTCGTCTGCGCAAGCTCTCAAAGCCGCGTAAGCCATTGCCGCAACGTCCGGTTCGCGAGAGGACGAACCTCCGCCGTACGATTCGACTGCTCCGCCCAAATCGACTATTTTCTGCGCGACCGCCACACGGAGTTTTTCAATGCTCTCAAATCCGTCGAACGAAGTTTTTTTCCTTACCTCGACAGGCGGACACTCCAATAACTCCAACATATATTTGCCACACTGTAATTTTATCTGCGTGACTTCGTCCACATATCTTTCTTCGCCATCTTGCGTATTGACGCCTCTGTGTTCGTTGAAAAGCACGGCTTTGTAATAAAAGTAAGCCGCTCTCCAACGCTCCGCGCCCGCCGAACCGAAATCAGCGTAACCTTTGTCATAATAATACCCCAATCGCATAAGCGCCGAAGGATGATATTCAAACGCCGATTCATAACAAAGATTTACCGCTTTGTCAAGATACTTAAATCTTGTCTTTCTGCTCTCGTCTGACGACGTTAGCCATTTATAATAATACTCTTCCGACCTCACGAAAGACTCTCTGTTGTGAGCCGTAACGGCAAACTCCGTATCGGTGTCGGGAAAAATATCCTTCTTACAATCGGGGCAACACCATCTGCCGTTGTAAAGCTCAAGCGGTCTGTCTATTTCGTGACTGCACTTATTACACTTCATTATGCCGCCTCCCCTGTGTGCTGATTTGGAATATTTACGCTGAAACTCTTTCGCGTATCCGTAAAAACATAGTTCTTTCCGTTTGCGGTTACTTCTACCGAATAATCACCGTTTACCGAAGGGATAGAATCTATAATCCTGCCTTTGGCGTCTCGATAAATATACTCGCCCAAAACTATATCTTTAGCGTACGCTTGCCCCTGCACTACTACTTGCGGAGCTATAACTTTGCCGCTATTTATGACAACGTCGCTCCATATCAAATTTACGCGCGCTTTCTCTATAACAAAGGTCGTTACGTAAGAGCAAACAATATCGTAATTTTTAGTAATGTCATTGACAGGCAAAGATACCGTTACCGAATAAGTTCCCGCGTCTATTGCGCTAGCTCCGTTACCGCTGTAAACGGCGCTTCCCAAATCTTTTTTGGTATGCACGATTGCAAGTCCGCTGTCGACGGCAAAATCAAGTTCCACCGCCTTACCGTCGTATGCTTTTTCGCGCGCTACAGCGTGTATGCGAAGATTTCGCTTGATTATATTATACGACGCGCTTTGTTCGGTGTCAAACTTATAGTTGCTTGTCGACGGCAAAGATACGGTTGCTTTATAGCCTTCGCCGACGTTGATATTCGACGAATATCCGCCGTAAATAAATTGAGAATTTATATTATCAGACCCCACAAGTCCGTTGACAGAACTAACTTGCGGACATTGAGCAATGCCGTTGTAAACAAGTTGAGTATTTCCCCATATTACGGAGACGCTCTTTTGTTTTATCACATATTCAATAGTATCGTCTATGAGAACGTAATTGGAATCAGTCAAATACGCGCGAGCAGTATAAGTACCCGCATTTATTTCCGCAGAAGACATATATATCGGCAAATTATATCCGTAAAGTCCCACAGCACTTGCTTGCGGAACGTAAGCGCTTCCGTCATAAATATGCTCTTCCACTTCCCATTCCGTATTTACGGGAAGAGGCGCAATAGTATAATTAAACGCGCTTCCGTTGCTTATAAAATACTTTTCGTCGATACTTCCTTGCAATACTATGCTTGCAGTATAACTGCCTGCGTTTACGTTGGAAATATCGGTAACATAAACCGAGTCTTGGGTAATTACGTCGCCGTTGATAAATTCCCCTTCGCCAATCGCGTACGTCATATCTTTTAAATTACCGTCGTACACCATATTCGTAGGAGCTTCCCATTTGACGCTCAACGCTCGCTTGTCTATTTTTAGAGTTTCGTAGACAATTTCGGAAGAAGTCAACGAAGTCTTATCCGATAAAGCTCTTACCGTAAGTCTGTATAATCCGCTTTGATTAGGATGAACGTTGATAAGCTTATATTGCATACCTTGCGCAGTATTTCCGTCGGCAATAATTCCGTTGGGCAGATAATTCCAACTATACTCCAAATAACAATCGGCATTGGGCGCTGTCGCGCTTGCGCTCATCGTTACGTCGTTGCCGTAAATATATTTATCGTTGTCAAAATAAATATTTACGTCTTTGGGTTTTTGCAATTCCCATACCGGAGTTATATAGACAGTGTTGATATCGTAAATCATTTCAAAAGCTTCCAACGCGCCTTTCAAACTGTTAATAGGAGTAGCTTCCGACGAAGCGTCGAACCTGCAATTCCAACTCAAATTAAAGCCCTCTCTTTCAAGTTCTCCCGTCAAAGCGTCGCCGTTAGCGGCAACAACAAAACGGTAATCGTGAATTTTACCCGTTATAGCGTCGTATGATTTTTTAAAATCGTCCGAAGGCTCGTATTTGGAATCGTTGTCGTCCTCTACTATAACTTTGTATATATTTTGGAAAGAGACTTTGGAAGCAGTTATATTCGAATCTATCTTTTTCCCGACAAGATTAACCGGAGACTGCGCGTCGGAACTATTGTTTGCCAGAATTTTGCGATTGTTATTTTCAAAACACCATACCAAATCGGAGACGTTGTTGCAATCGATATGCGAAAGGAATTCCACATTGTCTTCTGCGTAATCAAAATTAAATTTATCCCCGGCTTTTCCTATCCAAGTGGGAATAATATTGCTCTTTTGGGGAGCTTTGTCATATGCGAAAGTGACGTATCTCTCGTCGTTGCTCAAATGCGTCGGATAAAAACTGTTTGCCAATGCAACGGTGTCGTTTTTTTGCAAAAATAATTCTCTGTATGACTCTATAACGTTTTTGTCGACGCCAACTTTAACAGACAGATTTATATCTTGGATAAATTGCGTATCGTAAAAATTTAATTTGGACAAACTTTCTATATTCACCAGATTTATCGAAGAGTCGGCAAATATCGAGCAGTTAATTCCCGAAACTTGCTTACCGTTGAATTCTTCGGGTATGACTACCTTATCGCTTCGTCCGCGTTTTATAGACGTTGCTATGTATGTGTCGGTGTCATCGTCAAGAGTATATCCGACTACTCTGGATTCTCCCACAAAGCCCTGTCCGAAATACCCGTTGACTGAAAAGAAAACCGCAAAAGCCCCGACCGCTACAACCGCGACGGTTGTAAGCGAAATCATTGCTACCTTGATTTTATTTTTACGTTTTAATATCGGATACAAAGACGCGGCTATAGCAGCAATATACAACGCGATATGCGAAACCGCATTCAGCGCCGTCGCAGCGCCCGTCATAGATACGTCGCCCGAAGAGAGCACCGCCGAAACAGACGTCACTACTACCGACAAAACGATATATGCCGTCCATATACCCACGGAGTATTTAAAACGAAAGTTCGTCAAAACTATTCCCACAATAAATAACGCGTCCAAAACAAGCAATACTATGGGAATAGCAATGCCTTGATATCCTGCTACTGCAAAAACAATCAAAAGCGCAAGGTCGCTCACCGCCGCCAATATAGCCGCGATAAGCACAAACACCTTCCTGCCTCCGAAAGTTTTTTTCGTAGATTTGGTATAATCTATATTTTCGTCGCTTGAAAACATTGTGTTTCGATTCATTCTTCACCTCCGTTCTTGATTGCGGGAGCTTTTAAGAATCCGCTATCGTTTTGTCCGTCCTTGTTGAAGATATATACTTTTTTGTCAAGAATAAACATTATGCAATCCTCGTCCTCTTGACAGTATTTCTTGGTTTTGACGTTTTGCATTCTCGTAGTCAAGGGCAACATCTCGCTGTATTTGCGATACAAATTATGCCCAATCTTGTATTCGCCCGCGTCCAAACTCTCAAGCCCCGTCTCAACAACTTTGCAGAAATCGCAAATATAATGTTTCTTGTCGCCGTCTCTTGTAAATGTTCTGCCGCAACAATCGCACTTTATCGTTTCTTCTTGAGGTCTCAACGTCATAGCGTCTCTTACAAAAACCAAATCTTTTGTATATCGGCTCACTCCGTCGTCGCATTTGAAAATAACTTCGGGATGAGGACATCCTTTGCATTTATATACAAAGTCGCCGTTGCGAGTCTGTATTTTTTCCATATCGTTTCTGCAAACGTAGCGCGTGCAAACGCCTGCAAGACGCGCGTTTTCGCTGCAGCTTATCCTCTTGATATGGTTGTTGAAAAGTCTGCTCTTGGCAATCGTTTCCAACGCCGTCGAACTCAAGTTCAAATCGGGAACGGTCGGGTCTATGAGAACGCTCCTTTGCTGACCTTTTATAGTCAAAGTTATCTTACCCGCGTCTATCAGCACGGTTTTGTCGGAGCAAGCGTTGCAAGTAAGAGTCAGCCGTCCGCTGATACCCATTTTTGCATTAAGCGCAACTTTGTCTCCCAACATAACTTTGTATACGTCGCTTTTCCACTTAAAATGGAATATGTTTAGAATAGATACGCTCAAACACGTCAAATCTACTTTATCATTGGGACCTTTCTCCACCATCAGCTCAACGGCTTCTCTGTCTGAAGAGTCGGTAAATACCAAATTCGACGACATATCGCAATCGCCCGAATTTAAGAATCTGTCGAGTTCGTTGACGACTGTGTCGGTCAAATATACGCTGTTTTGCAATCTTATATCGCCGTCGCTGTCAACGTCGAAATTTTTTGTAACGTGCGTGTCTATCAATTCCGCTTCGTCTTTGCCGTATGCAACGAAAGAATCTCCGATTTTTCTGAAATATATCTTTCCCAGCACGGGAACGGCTTCGCCCGTTCCGTCGGTAATCTCCATTCTGAACGATGCGCCGTATACGTCTTCGTTGCCTTCTTTTTCGTCGGCTCTTATTATATCGAATCCGTAACCGTCGTAAAAACATTTAAGCACGGTCTCGATAGCCTTGATTTGAGAGGCTATATATTTTTGCGAACGCTCTTTAATTTTGGGACGGTATTCCAACACCGAATAATTGCGATGATAATATTCTTTTATCGTCTCTACGAACATAAGCCATTCGGCAGTATCGTTCTTGAATTTTTGTCCTCTAAACGCGCCAAACCAAGTCGCGCCGTCTTCGTTTATCAACGCCGCCTTTTCGCCGACAGATTTGCTTGCCTTTCCTCTTGACAATACAAATTCGTGCGACGGCGTAACTATTCTGTCCGCGTCGGCTTTTAATATCACGCCGTCTTGGACGCAACCTTCTTGATACAGCGTTACTACGCTGTCAAAAGTCTTGGAATATTCGTTTCCTATATGTATTTTTGCCATATTACCTCCGCTCCGACATACTGTCCATTGACAATATAGCTTTTATATCTGCGACTTTGCTGGCTTCTTTCATCAAATTGTTGCAAAACGATTCGCCGCCGTCGTGCTTAAAGTCCCACGCCGCGCGTATGTAAGCGGCAAACGTTCTTGCCACAACGGGATACAGTCTGCCGTTTTCGCCCCTCTGCTCGCATATAGGGCATTTTGCCGACCATTTGTCGTCAAACGCTATCGTATAAGGCTTGGGATGACATTCCGAATGTCTGCACGAGCTGCAGCCGTCTATAGCAGACTTGCCTACCGCAAATCTGCACCTTTGAGGACATTCTGCTTTGACAGAACATTTCGCGCATATAATTTGCAAGTCGGACGTAGCCGTATTTGGATTTGCATAATAAGCTTTGAGGACTTTGCACTTGTCTCCCATTTCGCCTTTGAATCTCGAACAGTGCGTCATCGCGCAAATCTTAGAACAATAATATTCCCTATCTCCCGCCATACCGCTGTTGCACATCGTGCCTCTGTCGTCGTTGTTTTTGGATACGCATTTATATCCGCCTTCTCCAACGCTGCGAGAAAGAGTCGTAGAACAGTTGGAACACTTGAATTCATAGACGTTGATTTCTTCCATCTGCGTGCCTCTCGGGTCGTCGAGACAGCAAATCTTGGGGTCGTTGATACAATACAAATCGTCTTTCTTTTTAGCAATGTCATAATCTTCTTTTGCATAAAGCGCCACTTTTCCGCAGGCGGGACATCTGAGAGCCACCATTCTCTCGTTGTTGCTTCCCGCAATAATCGTCGCGTCGCCGCTGTTGCTTGATAGAAGTCCTATACTGTTGAAATATGCCAAGGCAAATCCCTCCAACTTATTCATATCGGCAAACGAATAAATCTTGACGTCGCTAGCTTGACCGAGACGAAAAACTCGTCCTATTCTTTGGTCCATAGCCAACGGGTCGGGAGTGACTTGGAAGTTTATTATTATTCTGCTCTCTTGCAAGTTGACGCCTTCTGTAAAAGCCGCGTCGGTGACCATTAAGACAGCGTCTTGCTTTTTCAAAAAACTCTTTACGCTCTTGTCTTTATTATCGGCATTGCCAATCAAAATTCTGTTCTTAAAATTATCGTCGGCAAGCAACGCGTCGATAACTTTTTCCCACTGACGGTAACCTCTGCTCGTCTTGGGCAAGTCGTAATCGAAAAATACCAAAACTCTCTCTTGAGAATGTTCCTTAAGTATTTTTTTCATTTCTTCAAGCTTATATCTAAAACTATCATCTGTCGCGGGAATAAATACAAAACCGTCGTTGCATTCCGACACAGTCTTGCGCTCAAACTGCTCCCAATAATATTTTTGCGAATCTCTCTTGTCAAACAATTTAGGATTATTGAAAGAACCCAGTTTACCGAGTATTTTCGACACCGTCAATTCTGCGTACACTTCCTGCGCGTCGTCTGCTTTGGAATATTCTTCCGCATAACCTTTGAGCGAATAAAACTCGCCGCCTACTTCCACCGCTCCGTCGGTGTTTATCATATCGAGATACACGTTTATAGGTTTGCCGTCTACGCCCTTTGTCGGCAATATTTTTATTCCGTCTTCTATCGGGAAAAAATAACGGTTGTATACAAATCGCGATTTGCTCAACTCGTTGGGCTGACGTATCATAATCGTACGCAAAACGCCGTTGTGATAAGCGCCCGCAACTCTTTTGAGCACTTCCTGCCTGATATTTTCATTCCCTTCTTTATTCAAAAACTCTTCGCGCAACACCTGTTTTTCGCCTTGGGAATAGCTTTCCCAATTGCCTAGCTCTTTTTTATCGCGCAAAAACGTCTTAAACGGAATATTGTAATTGTTGTCTACCTCGAATTGCTTTACCGATGTTATGAACTCCGAAACGGTATTTGCGCCGCGGCAGACGTTTTGTCTATAATATTCTTTTTCTTTTTTGTAATCCAAAGTGCGGTCTTTGTCGTCTTTGACGTCAAAATCGTCGGGATTACCGCCCTTACAACGTATGAAATACCAAAGTCTGAACATCTTTTCGAGATTACCCGAATGAGGAGTAGCCGACAAAAGCACGCAATAAGTCGAGTTGGCTTTTTTCTTGGTTGCCATAAGCAACGAAAGTATCTTCATAGCCTTGGCGTATTCTCCTTCTTCGGTGCAAAGGTGATGCGCCTCGTCTACAACAACCACGTCGAAAAGCACGTCCTTAATTTGACTTTCGTTCCATTTAACAAAGTCTTCCGTCTTGACTATTACAGGTCTTTTGGGTCTTTGTACGTAGCCGTCGATAACGCTGTCGCAATCTCCGAATACAGGGTCTTTGACTTGCAACAATACGCCTTCACCCAATCCGAAAAGATTTTCGAGTACGTTTATCCAACTGTCGTACACCTGCGAAGGAACGACCAACAGCAGCGACTGCATTTTGCCGCGCACGGCAAGTTCGCTCAATATCGCGCAAGCTTCAAAAGTTTTACCGCTGCCAACAACGTCAGCCAAAAGTCCGAACCCTCTCAACTCTTTCAAAAAAATCGTAACCGCAGTTTGCTGACCTTTGAGTATTGTCTGACCGCCTTTGTCTGCCAAAGGTATAATACCGTATTTGCCGCCTTGGTTTTTGTATACGTCAGGCTTTATTTTGAGTTGAGCAAAGTCGTCGTACCTGTCCAGTTCTTCCGCGCACTTTGTCAATGCCGCCATCTTGGAGTCAAACGGTCGCACTTCACCCGCTATCTTCGAGCGCTGAACGTCTTTATCAAACGCGCCCTCGCTGCATTTTAACGTAAATTTCTTTCCCATATATTTCCTCCGCGATTAATCGGACCCTTCGACTTCGAAATCTTCGACTCCGCTAAATTTTAAGACTATATCGTTGTAATAAGCTTTCTTCGGATAGCCGAACGCTCCGACAGGTCTCACCAATATTTCATTGTACTTTCCGTTCTTTGTCAAATCGTTGCGAATAAACGGCGTCGCCCTTCCGTCGGCGTCGATTTTTACTCCCTCTTGGAAATACAGCAATCCTTGTATTTCCACTCTGCGCATATTGCCTTTGTCCTTGTGATAAAAGAGTATTTTCCCTCTGTCTTTTCCGCCCGAGACGACTCTTAAATCTATATCCACGGCTCTCTTCTTTCGCGTATCCGAACCCGGTTCGCCGATAACGTCGCCTTTCTTGCCGAAAGTTGTGGAAAATATCTCTTCGTTCTTGACGCAATCCGACCACGAATCTCTGTAATTGACATATGTCGAAGAATAGTATTCGCCGCCTTTTTGCGGTATGACCTTTCCTCTTTCCAAGAATACGTCAAGTATTTTCTTGCATATATTTTTGTTGTAAAGCCAAGTGCCGTAAGACAGCGCCACAGCAGTTTTTACTTCATATCCCATCAATGCGACTACCGCGCCGCCTACTGCGGGAGCAAAGGTCGAATCTTCGTTGGAAAGCACGTTGAATCCGTCGTCGTAGCTATTGTAATCGTCAAATGTAACGACTTGCGCTTTTATGCCCGCGTCCTTCAGTTCCCGTCCGATATATTCTATCAATCCGTAAGTCTCCGTCACTCCTCCCGAGAGCATAACCTTCTTTACGTCGACATTGATTCTTCTTTTGAGTTCTTTGCATATATAGTCGGATATTTTTTTTGCCACTCCGTCTTGATTTTCAACGCCGATACTAATCAAAAAGTTTTCTCTTGTAACGTTTGTCTGCACGGTCACGTCGCGTTGAATCGACATCGGCACGCCGTCGGGAAATGCGTCGAAAAATATATCGTCGTCCATAGACAGCGCAGTCTTTGTCTTCTTTATTTCGTTGAGCGTCAAAAATTGTTTGGAATGAAGTCCCTTTTCGGCGATATATCCGTCTTGACCGGCAGAAGGCGCGCCCACTGTTTCCCTTCCCGATATAACGCTCTCGATATAATCTCTGACGGCATAATCCAAATCGTTGCCGCCTATCTCCATAGGCTCGTTATGTCCGTCCACTCCGTCGATTATTATACTGCCCGACGTATGCAAAGACATCTTTGCCACGGATATATCCTCTTCTCCCATATCGAAAATCACTATGGCTTCCTTTTTCTTTATTACTCCTCTATGATAGGCAAAAAGTCCCAAAGCCTTTGTCGAAGAAAGTATTCTTTTCATCGCGACTCCGCACGCCGCTTCCGCAAGTCTTTGCAACTCGTCGACATATTCCTTTCCCGCTTTATTTGGATACACCAAAGAATAATTTATTTCGGCAAAGTCCGTAGACCTGCTTTCTTTTAATCTATCAACCGCAGGCAATACCGTGTGGCGTATGAGATATTCGAAGAACTCTTCGCACACTTGTTTGGGCGTTCTGTCTGCTTCGAAGGTCATATCCAGTTCTACCGCTTCGCCGAAATCTTCAGAAAGTTTTCTCTTGTTTGGAAAATAGAACTTGGGAAAACTGCATCTGTTAAAATAAAAATCTTTGTTGCTTTCGCTGACTTTTCTATTGCCGTTTTTCAATAAAAGCGACAGCAGCGATTTGATTTTTACGACGCTTACAAAAGATTTGTCAATACATTTATAAACGTTTTCGCCAAAAAGCCATTGAGAAGAATCTTCGTCGTAATATGCCAATGCGGGTACGGTTACGCTTCCCGTTATATCGCGCGGACAAAGTTTGCCGTATTCGACTCCATCGTTGGTCTCAAAAGCATAAGCCACCTTGACAGTGTCGCTGCCGAGGTCGATAGCTATCTCAAGACTTTCCGCAATCTTTGCCATTTCTTCTCCTTATGAACCGATAATTGCTAAATTGAAATCATTAGCGCAGACTATGCGCTATATACTTAAGATTATAACATAGCGTCAAGATTTTTTCAATATTATTTTATTATTTAATATTACAAAATATTGGTAGATTCTGCATAGTTTTTCGACAATAACAAAAACGCGCAGTCTAGCCGCGCGTTTTTGAATTTTCTTTGTTTTGTTGTCTTTATTCTGCAACGTAAGGAAGCAAAGCCATTTCTCTTGCTCTCTTTACTGCTTCCGTAACGATTCTCTGATGTTTTGCGCAAGTACCGCTCATTCTTCTGGGAACGATTTTTCCCTTTTCGGTAACAAATTTACGCAACTTCGTCACGTCCTTATAATCTAACTCGTCCACTTTATCTGCGCAAAAGATGCAAACTTTTTTGCGAGACATATTTTTCTTTGCGGGACGTTTTACTACCTTTTCTTCGCTCATTGTCTTATATCTCCTTAATTAGAATGGTAAATCGTCTTCGTCTACGGGAGTCAATCCGCCGCTATTTCTGCCGGAATTGTTTGCTCCGTAACCGTTTTCGTTGTTCTGACCGCTTTCGCCGTCAGCTCTGCCGCCGCCCGAAGGAAGGAACTCTACTTCGTCCGCTTGAATATCAATCGCGGTACGCTTTACTCCGTCCTGCTCGTACTGACGCGTCTGAATGGAACCGACTACGCAAACTTTCCTGCCCTTTTGCAAAATTTTGCCGCAACTTTCGGCAACGCCTCTCCAACATACTACGTTAAAAAAATCCGTAGCGTCGTTATCTCTGCTGAATCTACGATTGACTGCAATGGAAAATCTGCAATATGATACTCCGTTTTGGGAAGAACCCGTCTCGGGGTCTCTGGTCAGATTGCCTATCAATATAACTTTGTTCATAATCTTCTCCTTACTTTTTGATAATCATAGACCTTACGATTTCATCCGATATACGGTTCATTCTCTTGAGTTCTTCGGGAACCGTAGCGGGAGCCGTAAAGTTTACCAAAACGTAATAGCCTTCGTTGGTGTAGTCGATAGGATAAGCGTACTTTTTGGTACCCCACTTGTCCGTGCTCTCGATTTCTCCGCCGTTAGACGTGATAACCGCAGCCATTTTGTCAACTACTTCCTGTTTTGCCTCGTCGGTAATATCATTCTTGATGATATACAACATTTCGTACTTGTTCATTTTTATACCTCCTTTTGGTCTGATGGCTCGGACTTTGCGTCCGAACAAGGGTGCGTATTTTCGACTTTTCGCCGAAGATACGTTAAAATAATATCACAACAAACTAAAGTTGTAAAGAAATTTCGCCTTTATTTACTCGAATTTTCAAAATATTTAATTATATATTGCGGCAAAGCAAATCAATCGAGAAGTCAAGTCTTCTCATACTTTCATCTTTTCCGAGAAGTTCCGCCATTTCCGTCGCACCGCCCGGCGTAGTTTGCGCGCCCGTCAGAGCGAGTCGCCAAGGCAAGAATATCTGACCGCTTTTGCAACCGAGTTTTTCCGCAAGCTCCATACCTTTCTGCTTGAGCGCCTCGTCCGTCCAATCTTCAAAATCTGCAAAATCATATCTTATCGCTTTGAGATTGTCAAGCGCAAGCTGCCTCGTTATTTTCATCTTCTTATGCTCAAACATAGCTACGTCATACTCTGCGAACTCCTCGAGAAAATCCACTTTCTCGGCTATCTCGCCAAGCACTTCGACTCTTGGAATAAGCAATTTGGCTAGCGCCTTGTAATCGTATTTGCCTGCGACTTTGCTTGCTTCGAAAAACGGCTTTGCAACTTCTGCGAACTCGTCGACGCTCATTTGCTTGATATATTCTCCGTTGAGCCAACGCATTTTGGTCTCGTCGAATATGCTGGGAGATTTGGATATACCCTCCACGTCAAACTGTTGTATAAGCTCGTCCATAGTCAGCTTTTCGTCGTTGCCTTTAGGCGACCATCCAAGCAGCGCGATATAATTGACGATGGCTTTCGGCAAATAACCTTTTGCCAAGAAATCTTCAAAATTAGCGTCGCCGTATCTCTTCGACAGCTTGCGTTGAGCGTCTTTCATAATTGGCGAAAGATGCATATAATGCGGTCTTTCCCAACCGAAAGCGTCATACATAAGATTGTATTTCGGAGTAGAAGAAAGATATTCCACGCCTCTTATAACGTAATTAATCGCCATCAAGTGGTCGTCCACTACGTTTGCGAAATTATAAGTTGGCATACCGTCGGATTTTATAAGCACTCCGTCTTCCATATCCTCGTTGGGAACGCTTATATGTCCAAAAACCATATCGTCGTATTCGCTAAAACCCTCTGTCGGAACATTTTGTCTGATGACATAAGGCTCTCCGCTTGCTATTCTTTTTTCGACTTCTTCTTTATTCAAAGACAAACAGTGCTTATCGTATTTTGCAACGCCTCTCTCGTCCTTGAGAGAATCGAGACGCTCTTTGTCGCAAAAACAGTAATACGCCCCGCCCTTGTCGACAAGCTCTTTTGCGTAATCGAGATAAAGCGATTTGCGCTGACTTTGGATATAAGGTCCGTAACCGCAATCTTTATCCGGTCCTTCATCGTGTTGAATACCCGCCTTTTTCAACGTGCTGTAAATGACGTCTACAGCGCCTTCGACATATCTCTCTTGGTCTGTATCTTCGATTCTAAGTACGAACTTACCGTTGTTTTTCTTTGCAAATAAATAGGCGTAAAGACACGTTCTCAAATTGCCTATATGCATAAATCCCGTCGGCGACGGCGCAAATCTCGTTCTTACTTTGTCCATAATTCTTTCCTTTTTAAATAATTACATCATTTTCGCTTAATAATATAACATATTTTCGCAAGATTGTGTATAATATTTATACAATAAATAAAAAAATTTGCGCAACCAAGATTAGTCGCAAATAAACGGGAGCAAAATGAAAGACCATTTTCAGGCTATGATACAAAAAACAATGCAGCTTTTATCTATCGACAGTGTGCAGTCTGCGCCCTGTCATTCGTCGCCTTTCGGCAAAGGAGTGGCGCAATGTCTCGAACTGGTTTGCCAAACGGCGAAAGAAATGGGTATGCAAACGCATAATGAAAGCGGATATTATTGCACTTGCGATATAGGCGAAGGCGAGATTTTCGGAATACTGGGTCACATAGACGTAGTTCCTTACGACGACGATTGGTCGGCAAATCCCCTCGGCGAAATAAAGGACGGTAAGATATTCGGCAGAGGTATTCTCGACGACAAAGGACCTATGATGTGCTGTCTTTATGCTGTAAATCAACTGATTGACGAAGGATATAAGCCCAAATGCAAAATACGTTTTATCTTCGGAGGCAACGAAGAGAGCGGCTGGAAATGTATAGATAAATACAACGAAGTTGACGTAATGCCGCAAAGCGGCTTTTCACCCGACGGCGACTTCCCCGTTATCAACTGCGAAAAAGGTCTCGTCGGCTACGACGTATTTCTCGATATGCCCGAAAATATGATTAGCGTCGACGGCGGAAGCCGAGGTAATATCGTAATGGCAAAATGCAGTTGCGCGATAGATAAAACCGTGGACGGCAATTCTGAAGGTATTCAAGTTGAATTAAAAGACGGAAAGTCGTATATCACGGCTTTCGGCAAACCTGCGCACGCGTCTACGCCGTGGGAAGGCGACAACGCGTTTTGGCGGTTGATTAATTTTTTGAGCGAAAAGCTCGGCGGAACTTACGACATTCTGCGACAGAAACTCTGCCATAACGACGGCAGCGGTTGCGACGTAAAACTGGAGGATGAAAAAAGCGGCAAACTGACGTTCAACGTCGGAGTTGCGAATTCGCAAACGATAAACGGCAAAACCAAATTGCATTTAATAATAGACATTCGTCATCCCGTGACGTTTACCAAAGAAGATATAATGCAAAGACTGCAAAAAAGTCTCGATACTCCCAACGTAAGCGTGCGCAACTTCCACAATCCACTTTATATTGACAAAGATAACAAACTCGTGCAAAATCTGCTTGCGGCATATAACGAAGTCACCGACGAAAACGCGTCGCCGATAACCATAGGCGGCGGAACTTACGCAAGAGCTTTGGAATGCGGAGTGGCATTCGGTCCGATATTCCCCGATATGCAAAGCACCATACACCAAAAAGACGAATGCGTCAAGATAGAAGACTTTAAAAAAATGTACGATATATACTATACGGCAATCAAGAAGTTGCTCTTTAATTAGAAAATATGATATAATTAAACCGTCGGAAGCACCCGACGGTTTTTTATTGCAAGGAGCAGAAAGATGAGCATAAAACTGGACAAAAATATAGAAAGCGAACTGACGGAAAAATACGCGCAAAGAGACGCTCTATTAAGCAAATTCGCGACAAAAGACGATATGGCTATACGCAAAGATTCTTATGTGCCAAAAGTCTTTAGACGGCAGTTTATACGCGACTGCGAAGTTGTGCTCAATCTCCCGCTTTTCAACAGATACGCAGGAAAAACACAGGTCTTCTCGTTGCTCGAAAACGACGATATTTCTACAAGAGCTTATCACGTTCAGTTGGTTTCGAGAATAGCGCGAACGATAGGTTCGGCGCTGTCGCTTAATTGCGACCTTATAGAAGCCATAGCTTTGGCGCACGACCTCGGTCACTGTCCTTTCGGTCATCGAGGAGAAAAACTGCTTGACAACACGGCAAAAAAATACGGCTATAGATTTTTTCACCACGTGCAAGGCGCGAGATACCTTCTCGATATTGTAAAGAGCGACTTGTCTTTGCAAGTTATCGACGGCGTTCTCTGCCACAACGGCGAAGAAATTCTGCCATCTTACTCGCCCAACGAAAAATCCTGCTATTCATTCGAAGACCTCAAAGCAAAATTGGATTTAGCGTATATTGGCAAACTTTGCGACAAAGACTTGATGGCAAGCACTCTCGAAGGATGTCTTGTCAGAATATGCGACGTTATAGCCTATGTCGGCAAAGACAGACAGGATGCGGAAAAACTTAAATATATCAATTTTTCCGATTTTGGAAATACGGCTTTAGGCAAATACAATCACGAGATAATCTCCGCGTTATCTTGCGACATTATCAATTCGTCCTACGGAAAAAATCGTATATCGTTGAGCGACGAAGCATACGGCGCGCTTATGCAAATCAAAGACGAAAACTACGCTATGATATACAGAGGAAACCATTCGAAAGTCGACGGATACGACGACGAAACTCTGCAAAAGATAGTCGACGAAGTATTTGAAATTTTATGCGACGACCTAACGGGCAATCGCCGAATTATCGACAAATATTACCGTCCTTATATATATCCCAATCTTAAGAAAGTCGACGAATATTTCCAAGAAAATTGCGATTATCCGCACCGCGTGGCAATAGATATTATAGCGGGAATGAGCGACAAATATCTTTTGCAATTTCATAAAAAACTATGCAAAAACCAATGACGGTATTCAATCGTTGAAATGAGTGTAATCGATATACTTTCTATTTAGAGCCTTGCTGTGTTCTTTATAAAGCGGGTCCAACTGCGACAGCAAATTATAAAACTTCCCATCGTGGCGGATATGATAAAAATGACATAATTCGTGCAACACAACCGAATCGAGAAGCTCTTCTGGCGCGTATATGAGTTGAAAATTCAAAGTAACCGTCTTTCTGTCAACGGCGCACTTTCCCCAAGTCGACACGCCCTTTTTTATCTTAAGCGAATAAGCGTAGGGAAATAAGTCTTTGTGCAAAAATCTCAAATAAGAAAATCTATCGGCAAAAATTTTTTCGCATTGACTCTTATACCATTTGTCGAGCAAAGCTCTTTTGTCTTCGAAATCCCACAAATCGTATACCGTCATAAATATATAGTCTCCCGTTAAGCAAATCTTTCGCTCTTGCCCTTCTTTAACCATCAACGTATACTCTTTGCCTTGAAATAAGAACTTTTCGCCCGTCATATATTCGTATTTTTCCGCCGACGTTGCGTTTTGCAATATCTTTTGGACAGACTGCTTTATCCAGTCTATATTGCGTAAAACGAACTTGTCGACTTGTTCTTTAGGCGTGCGCAAGGGACAGGACACTGTGACCTCGCACTTTGACGTTATCCTCATTCTGATGTTGCGCATATTTTTACGCGTCAATATATATTCTATTTTTTCTCCGCCTAACTCGGCGATTTGTCTTTCGCTCATATTTATGATTTTATCATTTTTACGATAATATTGCAATCAAGTAAACAGGCTAAGCAAAATCGCCGTTTTGTCCATAATATTTATATAAATTTATACTTTTTGATATTGCTAACTTTTTAAAAATATGATATGATAGATAAAAACGAATATCAACCCGACGGCGCGTTTTGATTAAACCGTATGCCGAGGAGGAGAAATAATGGGATACGATAAAAAAACCATAGTAAAAAAAGCTTTATCCAAATCAGGTCACATATTCAATATATGGGATTTGAAATGCTCTATCAACAAAAAAGTCGGCGAGCTAAAAGCGGAAATAATCAAAAGCAAAGAGCCTATCAAATGGCAAGACCTTGACAAAAGCGCTTTTAAGCCAATACGCCAATGGCAGTCTTGGGGCAAACGAAAAGAATACGCCGACAGCTTTGATTGCGCTTGGTTCCATTTTACAGGTCAAGTTCCGCCCAAAGCAAAAGGCAAAAGCGTGATTTGCAGAATAAAACTTCAAGGCGAAGGCTTGGTATTCAATCCAGACGGAATTGTCTTGCAAGGTATAACGCAAGTATTGAGCAAAGGCGACGTCTTCCACTCGCTTATCGCCAAACAGCGCATCGATATAGCCAAAAAATCTACTGGCGACGAAAAAATAGATTTGTATGTCGACGCCGGATTCAATGGCAAATTCAGAATAAGAAAATGCACGGCGCACTTAAGACGCTGCGACATTTGCATACACGACGAAGATATAAATCAATATTACTATGACTATATAGATTTGTTCTTCATTATGACCATTCTCGATAAAGAAAGCGACAGATATAAAGAAATAGACAAAGCTCTTAAACAAAGTTATAAGATATATAAAAAACAAGGAGCGGCGGCGGCAAGAGAATTCTTAAAGCCCACTATCGAGAAAAAGCCCGAATATCAAGCTACGACGTATTACTGCATAGGTCACGCGCATATTGACCTCGGTTGGCTGTGGCCGATAAGAGAAACAAAGAGAAAAGTCGCGCGCACTTTTGCCAACCAATTGCGCAATCTTGCGATATACGACGGCTTTTATTTTGCCGAATCTCAACCGCAGATGTTCGAATGGCTGCGCGAAGAATATCCCGAACTCTTTGAAAGAGTAAAAAAATACGTCCTCGAAGGAAGAATAGAACTTCAGGGCGGAATGTGGGTAGAAAGCGACACCAATCTCACAGGCGGAGAATCTTGGATAAGACAGTGCCTATACGGTCAAAAATATTGGAAAGACAATTTTGATTTCAAATCGAGAATGT
Organism: uncultured Christensenellaceae bacterium; assembly: GCA_910588015.1. Lineage (GTDB taxonomy): Bacteria > Bacillota > Clostridia > Christensenellales > UBA3700 > RACS-045. Next base: position 47,694 of record CAJUOK010000005.1, read on the forward strand.
GTTGGCTTCCCGACGTTTTCGGCTTCCCCGCAACGCTTCCGCAGGTTTTGAAAAAGTGCGGTATGGATTATTTTATGACCATTAAACTCACGTCAAACGATTTCAACAGATTCCCCTATCGCTCATTCAATTGGAAGGGACTCGACGGCACGAAGTTGCTCTCGCATATGGAACCGCTCGGCGATTACAATGCAGGCAACTCCCCTCTTGCCATATTCAAATCCGAAGACAGGTATTCCGAAAAAGATATATGCGATAAAGCGCTTTTGATATATGGCGACGGCGACGGCGGCGGCGGTCCCGGCGAAGGTCATCTCGAATATATGATGCGTCATAAAAAGAATATAGACGGGCTTGCGCCTTGCAAACCCTCTCCCGCAGTCAACTTTTTTGACGATATAAAAGATATGGCGGACAAACTGCCAACGCACGAAGGCGAACTGTATTACGAAAGACACCAAGGCTGTTACACTTCGCAAGCCAACGCAAAAAAATGGAATAGGCGTATCGAAGAAAAATTGCACAAGCTCGAATGGTTGGGCGCGGCGGCTTTTCTCAAAAATATAAATTACGACAGACAAAAAGTCGAAAAAATTTGGAAAGAGGTATTGTTATATCAGTTCCACGACATCTTGCCCGGTTCTTCTATCAAGCGTATTTATGACGAAGCTTACGCAAGGTATCAGATAATCTACGACGAACTGACGGAGATAGAAAACACTATTATTTCGGCAATGTCTAATGAAAAATCGACAAGCGCGGTCAACCCAGTAGACTTTGACAGAAGCGAGTACGTCAAAGTGGGAGACGAATGGTATAGAGCCGAACTCAAAGCTCACTCCGTCGGAAAACTTGCGCCTGCAAATATTGACGCGTCTCAATTTGCATATAACGAAAATACAATAGAAAATGCAAAACTCAAGGTAACTTTCGGACAAAACGGCGAAATAGTTTCGCTAATCGATAAGGAAAACAATAAAGAGCTTGTCAAAGAATATTTTAACAAACTCGTCGTATACTCCGACCCGTTCAAGTATTACAATGCTTGGGATATATCTTGGGGCAAGGACAAAGACACAAATTATATGATGATGAAAAAGTGGGAGTTTAAGTTGACGTCATCCAATACTTATATCGACGGAGCTTACCTCGTGAGAGAGAATTCCTTCAAATATCACGATTCGGCTATCGTACAAAAAGTAACTCTCAAAATAGACGGAGACACACTCAACTTCGACACCGCTGTCGACTGGCACGAAGAACTTAAAATGCTCCGCGCAGACTTCGTTCCGACGGTGTTTGCCGACAACGTGAAATGCAATATCCAATTCGGCAACTTTGACAGAACGACGAGCGAAGACGACGCGGACGAAGATTACAATCCCAAGTGGGCGCAATTTGAAGTTTGCGCGCATAAATTTGTCAATATCGACGGCGACGGTTACGGCTTTGCGCTGCTCAACAATTGCAAATACGGTCATCGCGCAAAGAACGGATTTTTATCGTTGGCATTGCTGCGTTCTCCGATATTCCCCGACCCCACCTGCGACAGAGGTTCTCACTCTTTCAGTTATGCAATCTATCCGCATAAAGAAAAATTCGAAGACACAGACCTTATGGCAAAAGGATATTGCTTCAACAATCCAATCGATATTATAGATAACGATTTGGAAATAGACACTCTCGTCAAATTCGATAGCAAGAATATAATAATCGAAACAATAAAAGTCGCTGAAGACGAAGAAGGTATAATCGTAAGAGCGTACGAAAGTCTGGGGCAAGCTGTCAAATCTGCTTTGGATATCAATTTCGACAGCTCATCAATCTATGAATGCGATATGTTGGAAAACAAAGAAAAATTCGTAAAAGGGTCTACGTTTGAATTCAGCCCATATGAAATAAAGACGATTTATATAAAGAGATAGTTGCTATACAGTCCAATAAAAAAGAACTCTAAAAATTATAGAGTTCTTTTTTGCCGACTTTATAATAATATTATACCAATCTTATAGTAAATGTTAATGTTGAAGTATTTCCCGTTCTATCTATTACAACGATTTTGTTTGTTCCCGCTTTCAAAAGGTCGTTCATATTTTCGTAAGGCTCGTTTCCATAGAATATCGTTATCGATTTAATGACGTCATTATCAGTGACTTTTAATAAAGTAAATAAGTCATATACCTTTGCGCCAGAGCTTAAAGTAACTTGATTATCATTTAAAGTTTCCAGTTGTAATTGAGGTTTTTCTATATCGATACAAGTTATTTTTAATTTTAACGAACCGTTTTCAATAATCGGCTGATAATTGCAATTAAATCCGTCGACGACATTTTCGAACGCGCTATATGTTCCAGAACTTACGCTTGCATTTTCATAGTTGGAGCAAACGGCGTCATTGACCTTGCTTTCTTTCACCAAAACATATCCTAGCGTTAGGTTTATAATTTGATTAGCGCTTAATCTTTTATCTTTTAATACGAATTGAGAAATATCGTAACTGCCCCTTAATGTCAAAGATAGGTCGTTGCCTTCATAGACTACGTAGTTAGTCAGCAACGTATAGTTCATATTGCTTGCGCTATCATAAAGAACCAAGACAATTGAATATTTAGCGTTCTTTTCTAGTAAAATACTTGATTTCACAGTCGCTGAAGCGTCAATCGTCAACGTGTTATCCGTAAGAGACGTTGTTTCGTTAAAATCTTCAAGCGTAATTACCGTTGAGATTGCGCTTTTGTTCAAATCCTCAACTTTTAAATTTATTGCTTTATTTTTAATTGTATTATACAAGTTCTTCACATCTTTTGATAAAGATATCTCTTCGATAAACTCTTTAGATACCGCCGTTAAAAAGTTATCCAAGTTGTTTTCAAACGCATATTTATCGTCTAACTGCTGACACATTTTAGCAAAATGAGCTGATATTGTTTGATTGGAAACACCTATATTTATTGCGAATTTTGATAAATGTTTAGCAATATTCCAAGTGAGCAAATCATATGTTTTGTCTTGATAAGTCATTGAAGAACACACAGTTTCTCTAGTTGCTCTGGCAACTGCGTTTTGATTTTTATTATGGTCGCACTTATACACTAACAATCCCGAATCGTTGATTCTCTTATAACATTTAGTACACACCGTATTTGAAGAAGTTCCCTCGGTGCCCATAACCTGTCTTGTATAGTAGCTGCTATTTTTAAAACTTTTTATAATATCATTTTTCGATGCGCTGTCAGTACGCAAATGAAACATATTCTTTAATTCGATTTTGTCCAAACTGTTTTCTGCGTCATAATAATCCCAAGCGTCAACAAAATAAATGGCGTCGTCTGCTTGTTTAAGATAATAAGCTAAATTGGTAGTGTTAATATCCGAATAATAATCGGTATTGGAATTTTGCTCGATTTTTATTAGTTCGACGTTATTTGAATCGGTGTAATTCAGTTGAACAACTTTCTTCATAACTCCGCCCTCGCGATATGTGTCCAAATCGAGTTCTCTACCGATATTTCCGCCGGGATTATTTGTAATTTTATCCGGATAAGTCTCTACGTCTTTTCTAATTACGCTTTGTATTTTTGTAGTTGACGTATCCTGTATATTTGCCAAATATTGACATTGTATGGGATAGAATTCCTTATTGAATTTTGCAAAATCCACAACTGAACATTCGACGACTTCTTTGTTGTCTTCATTGTAATAATAATTTGCCTGCATTATTTGATATTGCTCAAGGTCGTCGTCATAATAAGAGCTGTATATTTTATTTTCAGAGGAAGTGTAGATTCCGCAAGTGTAGCTCCAAGTCATTCTTGTCACGCTGATTTTTTCAGAAGTTTTGTCATAATCCAGTTTATAATAAAAATTATTGTAACCGTCTTGAGCGTGTTGAGCCTCAAAGTATCTCGGCAATTGGAACCATTTGCCAAACGCAGGCACCATATCCAAAACCGTATAAATCTCTTCTTTTATCTCCAATATATCAGTTTCACTTCTTGTCGCAGTTCCCGTGATGCTTGCCAATTCATCAACAATACTTTGATAATCTTTCAAATCAAAAGATAAATCATCTAAATACTCCGATTTATCCGGCGTCGAGGACGTAAGCTTGACATTTTGAGCATTACTAGCCAATAAATCAATATTCGGCAAATACTGCGCTTTTTGAACACGGTCTTTCACTGCCATACCGGTTGCAAAATCGTAATTGAAGTTTTTATCATTATTGTTAAAAATAAAATACGAACCGATTACTACGGCAGCCAAAACAAGCAATACCAAAACAGCGATAGTAATCTTCCCTTTAGTTGACTTAAAAAACTTTGTCATTTAGCTATCCCCCATTGACGTTTTATATTATGATTATAACACATCTTTTTGATAACCGCGCGTTTTTACATATTTTTTACAATTGTACTATAAAGCTAATATAATCGCATTAAAATTTATAAATCAAGTCCGCAAATAAATTACTTCACTTTACTGTATAAAGGGGTTATGGATTTTCGAGCGCAGTTGCCAAAAATCTAATTTATCTATACATAAATAATTTACACTTGTGTAATTATATTTATCATAAAACCGTTGCATATAAAACTCTAAAAATTTCTTGACAAACAATTTTTTGAACCGTATAATAAATATATCAATTAATTATACACACTATACATTTTTTTATGTCAAAGGAGAGATATATGGAATGTTTTCACTGCGGTCTTGAAAACAATGAAGACGCAATTTTTTGCAAACATTGCGGTCTGCGAGTCGACGGTAAAGTTCAGTGTCAAGAATGCGGAGAGATGATAGACTTTGATTCTCAATACTGCGAACACTGTGGAAACGATATGCAACGCGATAGCGAAAATCAATTCGATTCAACAAAACAAAATGATGAGTTTTACGGCGTAAACAAGGAAAGAAAAGTTGATTACAAAAAATTGCTTGGCAGTATTTTTGCCATAGCTGCAACTTTGGTATCTTTTATTTTCACGTTTTTGATAGGCGTGCAACTTACGGATAAAACATTGGAAAACTTGACTGCTTCACATATTTCTTATAAATCAGGTTTTAGCATATTCTATTTCTTTGGCGAAATCTATGGCGAAGCGTCGTTTGACGAATATGTTTATGCAGCAGTCGGCACAGCGTTAAGCGTTGCTATCATTGCAGTTGTTACGTCGCTTGCGATAATAACGCTTGTCAATTATGTAAAGTACGTTTTAGGTCAATCAAATGCGCCGTATTTTAAATTTGCATTGTCAACAAGCATTACTTATGTCTTAGGCGTTACTCTGTTTTATGCGCTTAATTGTTCTGTTTTTAAGTCGATATTTGACGGCGCAGAATTCTCTTATAAACTCGACAATATCACAATATTAGGTTTAGTCCTATCGGTTTTTCTAATACTGGCAGCGATAGTTTGCAAATCTACTTCAGAAAAAAGTTTGTCCGATAAAGAAGTTTGCATAAAAAACGGCTTTGGAATATCCAATTTGATTATGCTTTCGGTTTTAGCGATGCTTATTGCCGCTCCGTCTATCAACACTTCTTACCAAAACAGCGAAACCAACTCGGGATTTTTATACACAATAGAATGTTTAAAGTTCGTAAAAAACATAGAGTATTTTAACTTCAATCTTTTTCTTGGACTAATCATAGAAATTGCAATGCTGATAACAATATTTGTGAGCATTTTAGGAATTACAAAAACGCTTGCCGATTCCAATAAACGAAAAACCCAACTTGGTACTGCCATTGCGATTACAATACTTTCACTCATCGATATAATTGTGGTTTCCAAAATCAACAACGAATATGTAGAATACCTTGGAGAGAATTATTCTTCAAGCGTAACCAATCTTGTTCCCATTGTCATCATAAGCGCTATTTTTATGATAACAGAGATACTGCACGTCGTCACACGCAAAAAACTTGATAGACTTGACTCTTAAAATCCACATTTAGTAAATTAAAATATAATTAACCGCTATTGATTTAACCAATCAATAGCGGTCATTATTTTACGGTAATTTTATCTCATTAATTTTAGATAATCATTTAGTTGACGTAAAATAGTTTCATATTTTAAAACTTGTTATTTACACTTCGGAAATTCCCAATAAATAATCTGCAGACACGTTGAGAATTTTGCAAACCTTGATTAATTTTTCATAATCCATCTGATATCTTCCGCTTTCATATGTTTGATATTGTTGTAAGACTATTCCCAGCATATGGCTAACTTCCCTTTGCGTTAGATTGTTCGCCTTCCTGCTCTCTTTTAATCTTCTGCCCACTTCAATATTTATCATAAAACTATTGTAGTATAAAACACTGTAATTTTCTTGACATACAGTATTTTACACTGTATAATAATTATATCAATTAATTATACAAATAATACATTTTATTTATTACGCCAAGGAGAACTATATGGAATGCTTTAATTGCGGACAAGAAAACAATGAAGACGCCGTTTTCTGCAAACAATGCGGATTGCGAGTCGACGGCAAAGTAGCGTGTCAAAAATGCAATCGATTGATTGATTACGACTCGCGGTTCTGCGAATTCTGCGGAAATTCGCGTAAAGAAGACTCGGAAGAAACCTATACGGATACCGTCGAAACCGACGAGCCACGAGTCGACAATTCAATTAATACTGCCAGATTAAAATTGGGAAAGAAAAAGATATTTGAAATATGCAGCGGCATATTCTTTATGTTTGCGGTATTTTTCTCATTACTTTTTACGTTTTTTATAGGACTGAAAGTAAATAACGCAAAATTTATGGTTCCAGACGAAAACGCAAATTATTTGAAATCTTTGAACATCTTCTATTATTTCGGCGAGTGTTACGCCAATGCCGATTTAATAAAAGACTACCCCTCATTCTACGTATCAAATTACTATTTCACATCGGTTATAGGCACTCTGCTGTCAATAGCAATTATCGTCACTGTAATAATTTTTGCTATTATTGCTACAATTAGATATATCAATTATATAAACGGCAAATCTCAAAAATCTTATTCGACTTTTTCTTTGGCTACTACGGTATCTTTTATTATCGGAGCCACTCTATTCTACTCGTTCAACTGCGCAACCTCTTACAAATCCGGAACGGAAATGAAAGTAATACTCAATGATTACACAATTGCAGGCGCGGTTTTGACAACGCTGTTTACCGTGCTCGCTTGTTTATTCAAAACAGCTGCTTTAGGCAAAATATTGACGTCTCAACAAAATTTACGCAAATTCTGTTTTTCTGCTTTGAGTATAGTTTTGCTTGCTTTTATAGCGACGTTAATTGCCTCGCCGTCCATAATTATAAAAGCCCAAAACAATTATGAAATGTCATTTAATTCTCTAAGCGCTATGACAATGTTGAGCGTATTATATCTTACCAAAAACTTATCGGGAGTTGCAAGCGGTACAGTCACCTCTAAATACTCGGAAGCTCCTATAGAAATTTATACAAACCTTATAATCGCGTTTATAATAGAAATCGCAATGATTGTTATGGTTATACTGATGATTGCCACTTTGCTGAAAAATCTATCGAACAACAACAAACAGAGCAACTTAAGAAGTTTGGGAATAAGTATCTCCGGCTGTATATTATCAATAGCATATATGATTATAACGTTGACTGCAGAAAAAGAATTCGTCGATTATTTGGATTCCGAAATCTTGGAATACTCGTTCAACATCGCCCCGTTAATTTTACCGGTTGTTGTGAGCGTAATATATTTGGCAACAGAGATTGTTCATTTTACAACCAACGTAAGCGCCAAGATGAGAAAGTTTGAGACGGAAGATATCTTTAATCGTTAATTCATCCGTCAACATTAACTAACCAATAAATAACAATCGCTATAAAATAAACACGGCGCTCAAAAAGAGCGTCGTGTTTATTTAGGGGTAAATTATAAAAAACATATTTTGGATTAATGCAATTTATTTATAAATCTCTTCAAGTTTTACAGGTCTTCCCTCTTGCAGAGATTTCTTTGCGGCTACGCCGATAACTACAGACTGAAGTCCGTCGTCGATGCCTACGGGCACTTCCTTATCGTTGACTATACAATCTATAAACTGACTGATTTCGTTGACGTATGCCTGCATATATCTTTCCAAAAAGAACAACAACGGTTTTTCTGCCGTAACTCCGTCGCAATTAGATAATACCGCATTAGACGCGCAATCGTTGGTAATTGCCACTTGACCGAGTTCTCCAAAAGCCTCGGCTCTTTGGTCGTAACCGTATGTAGCTCTGCGGCAATTGTCAATTACAGCCAAAGCTCCGCTCTTAAGTCTCAACGTGATGACTGCCGTGTCTATATCGCCGGTTTCTCCGATTGCTTTGTCAACCATAACTCCGCCCATAGCAAACACGCTGTCCACTTCTTCTCCCGAAAGATATCTCACCATATCGAAATCGTGAATGGTCATATCAAGGAATATTCCTCCGCTGACTTTGATATAAGACACGGGAGGAGCTCCGGGGTCTCTCGAACAAATCTTGAGCACGTTGAGCGCGCCTATCTTTCCTTGCTTAACAGCCTCTCTGACTGCAGCGAAATTGTGGTCAAAACGACGGTTGAATCCCACTTGATATTTAATCTTGCTGCCTTGCAACGCTTTTTTAACTTCCTCAATCTTGGCTATATCGTGGTCAACGGGTTTTTCGCAGAATATATGTTTTCCCGCCTTAATAGCCTCGATAGATATCGGCGCGTGAGTGTCGGTAGACGAACAAATAAGCACCGCGTCAATATCTTTATCGTTGAGAATATCTCTATAATCTTTAGTGGTCTTCTCAACGCCCATATCTTTGAGCCACTTTTCCGTTTCTTGATTCATAAACGGGTCTGCAACGGTTTTGACGGTTGCTCCCTTTACGTAACACATAATGGACTCGCAGTGCACTTTACCTATTCTTCCTGCGCCGATAATTCCAATATTAATCATTTTACACCTCTATAATTTTCATTATTCATTATAAAAATCCGCAAGATTTTATTGATTGCGAATTAGATTGTACCGTCCCAAGTAGACACCTTCGTCGACTTCGCCTCGTGTTCGTCAAACCAATGAGTGGTGACCGTCTTGCTATCCGTATAGAACTTAAACGAATCTCTGCCAAGGCAGTGCAAATCTCCAAAGAACGAATACTTATGACCCGTAAACGAGAATACGCCTACTGGTACGGGAATACCCACGTTTACGCCTACCATACCGCCGTGCGTATAACGAACGAACTCTCTTGCGTAATAACCGTTTTGGGTATAAATTACAGAACCGTTGGCAAAAGGATTTGCGTTCATTACCTCAAGACCTTCTTCGAAGTTCTTAACTCTCTTTATACAAAGCACCGGTCCGAATATCTCTCTCTGTCCAACCGTCATTTCACTTGTAACGTTGTCAAATATTGTCGGCGCAAGATAAAATCCATTTTCATAGCCTTTGACTTTTACGCCTCTGCCGTCAAGCACCAATTTTGCGCCTTCGTCTATGCCTTTTTGTATCCACGCTTCGACGCTCTTCTTGTGTTCGGCGCTGTATACGGGACCAAGATTGGTAGTCTTGTCGTATGCGGGACCTACTTTGATTTTGCTTGCCAAAGCCACAAGTTTTTCCACCAATTTATCGGCAATACTTTCCTGCGCAACCACGACAGGCAAAGCCATACATCTCTCTCCCGCGCAACCGTACGTAGCATTGATAATACCCGCCGCCGTTCTGTCTAGTGCGGCGTCTTCGAGCACCAACGCGTGATTCTTTGCCTCGCAAAGACACTGCACTCTCTTGCCGTATTTTGCCGCCGTCTCGTAAATATATCTGCCGACCGTCGTTGAACCTACAAAAGTGATACCCACAACCTTTTGATTGGATATAAGCTCTTGAGTATCGTTGCGGTCGCAACTTACTATATTGAGCACTCCGTCGGGAAGTCCCGCCTCTTTGTATAGCTCTGCTATTCTCAAAGAGGTCATAGGCGTCGCGCCTGCGACCTTAAGCACTATTGCGTTGCCGCACGCAATACACACAGGAGCCATCCATCCCATAGGTATCATAGCGGGAAAATTGAACGGCGCAATGCCGACGAACACGCCCATAGATTCTCTATACAACACGGTGTCATAACCGCTAGACGCGTCCATAAGGCTTTCCCCTTGCAATAGCGACGGCATAGAACAAGCAAGTTCCGTGCCCTCTTTTGCCTTGAGAATATCGCCTTTGCTCTCTTCCCAATTCTTGCCGTGTTCGGTGGCGCAAAGTTCAACAAGCTCGTCCATATGCTCTATTAGCAAGTCTCTCACTTTATAAAGTATCTGCACTCTTTTTATCACAGGTACTTTCGACCATTTCTTATACGCTTCGTGCGCGTTGTCTATTACTTTGCTGACCTCTGCCGTCGTACAACGCGGCATTTGAGCAATCTGCTCGCCCGTAGACGGATTGAAAACAGGATAATACTTATCCGTTGTCGATTGAACGAACTCGTTGTTGGTAAAATATCCGAGCGTCTTTATTTTCATATCTATATCCTCCTAATCTCAAACAATATTATTCTTACCGAATTATCGGCGATTAAATTTTGGCTTTGTCTTTTATGTATTTTCTCGCTTTGAGCGCATACTCAAACGGATTGGCTATTGCAGGGTCTTGTTCGGCTTCCACTATCATCCATCCTCGATAATCGGCTCTGTCGAGAATATCGAAAACAGGCGCAAAATCTATACAGCCGTCGCCAGGTACGGTAAAAGCTCCCTCGCGTACGCCTTGCAAGAACGAAAGCTTTTTTTCTTTGACTCTTTTGACAACGTCGGGACGTATATCTTTGAGGTGAACGTGCTTTACTCTGTCGACGTGTTTTGCCAAAACTTGCAAATAATCCTGCCCGCAGTACGCAAGATGACCGCTGTCGAAAAGCAACGAGAATTTATTACTATCCGTCATTTCCATCATTTTATCAATCTCTTCCGCCGTCTGCACAACAGTGCCCATATGATGATGGTATACCAAAGATATGCCCATAGATTCGGCAATATCCCCGAGTCTATTCATACCTTTTGCAAACTTCTCCCATTCGCTGCCGCTCATCTCGTATTTGCAGTCGAACACGGGGGTGTTCATTTGTCCCTGTATGCTATAGCTTTGCTCCGACGCGCCGATTCTATCTGCGCCCATAGCTTTGAGAAATTTGCATTGCTCGATAAAATCGCGCTCGACTTCTTCCATAGGCTTTGTAAGCACAAATGACGAAAACCACTGATTGGCAATCTTAAGACCTCTGATTTCCAAAGCTTTTTTAAGCGTAGCTACGTCTTTGGGATATTTATTTCCAACTTCGCAACCTTGGAATCCTGCCAACGCCATTTCGCTTACGCATTGCTCGAAGGTGTTTTCTCCTCCCAAATCAGGCATATCGTCGTTTGTCCAAGCTATCGGCGCAATGCCCAACTTAACGTTTTCCTTATTCATAATTCACCTTATTAATATCAATATTTTCTTGCTTTTTCAAGCATTTCTTTCTTTTCGTTCAACGCGGTTTTTTCTTTTGCGTTTCTGGGATTTTGCGTACATCCCACATTCCACCAACCGTCGTATCCGTGCGTCATTGATTTCGGCAAAACCTTGATATCTATCAACGTAGGTTTAGTCTGCTTCAAACTGTCGGCAATAGCTTCTTCAAGCTCTTTTGCGTTTCGCGCAGTATAGGTAACGAAGCCGTAACCCTTTGCGCACATAGCGTAGTCTATATTCAAAAATTCGCCTTCTCTTATAGGTTTGTCTGCTTCTCTGTATCTCAACTCCGTACAAAGAGAATCCACTCCCTGTCCCATCTGCAAATTATTGATGCAACCGAACGACGCGTTGTCAAAAAGCAACACGTTGATTTTTATTCCTTCTTGAATTGCCGTAACCATTTCGCTGTGCAACATCAAATAGCTTCCGTCTCCGACCATAGCGTAAACTTCTTTGTCGGGACGCGCCATCTTGCTTCCAAGACAGCCTGCGATTTCATACCCCATACAGGAATATCCGTATTCCATATTATAACTGTCTTTTTCATCGCTGGTCCACATTCTCTGCAAATCGCCGGGCAAACTGCCTGCCGAACCTACTATTATGGCATCGTTGGGTATACAACGTCTAATCACGCCTATAGCCGCAGTCTGCGCCATTGCTTTTCCGTGAGCTTTTACAAAAGCTTCTATAGCGTCCGGCATACGGTCTTGGATTTCCGGCTCGTACGCGCCGTCGGCAGTAATGCCGACCAGTCTTTGCATTTCCTTGTCCCAATTCTCTTTTGCTTTGGATATTTCGCCTGTATAACAGCTTTTATAATCTCCCAACAATTCGTCAACTGCGGTAATTCCCGCTTTTGCGTCTCCCACAGCTTTTATCGCGTCGAGCTTGGAAGCGTGAAAATCCGACATATTCAACGCGGCGACTTTTTTATCTGCGTAAAGCGATTTTGACGCAGTGGTAAAGTCGGTAAATCTAGTTCCCACAGCGATAATCAAATCACAGTCTTTTGCAAGAGTATTAGCCGAAGAATTGCCTGTAACGCCTATACCTCCAACGTTGAGGTAATGCGAAGACTCGATTGCCGTTTTACCTGCCTGCGTTTCGCAAAACGGTATATTATGTCTTTCGCAGAATTTCGCAACGACGTCTCCAGCCTCGCTGTATTTGACTCCGCCGCCGACAATAAGCAAGGGCTTTTTACTTTCTTTTATCGCCTGCGCCAAATCCGACAGTTCTTCGCTGACGGGCGTAGGACGGGTTATTCTGTGTATGCGTTTTTTCAAAAACTCCTGCGGAAAATCATATACTTCTCCCTGCACGTCTTGCGGAAGCGCAATCGCAACTGCGCCCGTATGCGCAGGGTCAAGCAAAACTCTCATAGCGTTGAGCATTGCGCTCATAAGCATTTCCGGACGGGATATTCTGTCAAAATATCTGCTTACGGCTCTAAACGCATCGTTCGTCGTGACTGTCGCGCTGTGAAGCTGTTCTATCTGCTGAAGTACGGGGTCGGGCTGACGAGTTGCAAACGTATCGCCCATAAAAAGCAAGAGCGGAATATTATTTGCAGTTGCCGTACCTGCCGCCGTAACCATATTTGCCGCTCCCGGACCGATAGAAGAAATACAAGGCATAATTTTACGTCTATTGTTTTGTTTTGCATAGGCAATGGCGACTTGAGCCATACCTTGCTCGTTTTTGCCTTGATAAACTTTGAGCGAATGCTTTCCCATCGACAAAGCTTCGCCAACGCCTAATACGCAACCGTGACCGAAAATCGTAAAAACTCCTTCTACAAATTTCGTTACCTGTCCGTCGAAACTGACGTATTGATTGTCCAAAAATCTTACGATAGCCTCGCCTACGCTCATTCTTTCGCTTTTCATATTCCCTCCTTATTTCTCCCAATACTCATATCTCTTGTCTACTATTCTCGTCTTATCCCACGGATTGTTGTCGAGATGTCTTATCATCCAACAGCAATACATCGGATAACCGGGCGCAGTTACCTGAACGTGCGTTTTGCCCCCTGGGAAACAACCAACGCTGCCGTCTACGACTGTATGAGGCTGGAATTCGCCGATGAAACAAGCTCCGAAAGCTTCCGGAGTCGGCATTTTGTAATAATATACTTCGGGCTGCGGATGAGAGTGAGGAAGATAACTCCACCATCTGCCCTGCCTTGCAATGACTTCTCCCACAACCAAATTGGAATAAGGCGCGTTGGAATAATCAAACACCGTATTGACGTCTCTTACTGCCGTGTTTTCCCAAAGTCCTTCGCAAGACACGCTTCTTATCACGTCTTTTTTGTCATAAAATTTGGACTCGAACTCTCTCTCGTTTGTCGTGGCGAGATATATAATTTCACTGTCGGCAAAAGCATTGACCGTAATCGATTTACCTCGGCAAACGTGCATTGTGATTGGCAAGTCTTCATATACGTCTTTTCTTACGCCGCTCCCTATCAATTCTCCGCATTTCATTTCCACGGCGCCTTCGGTAAGAAGCACGCACATTTCCTTTTCTTTTTCGCTGTAAGTTACGCTCTCTCCCTTGGCAAGTTTTACCACAAGAATATCCATAAGCATATCCTTGTTTTTGCCATCCATTTTAGCAAGAGTTTTGATTCCTTTTTTATTGAATTTTGGATAGTTAAACGCCATATCCGCCTCCGTGTAGTCGCGTATCGATAATTTATATTAATCGACTTTATCGCATTTATGTAAATTGCAATTGATTTCAGCGCTATTCGTTAAATGCGCTCAACCTCTTGCTATCATATCGCCAAACTGTTTTTTCTCGTCGGCTATAAATTTTTCAAGCTCTTCTACTGTCGGCATAAACTCAGAGCAACCGTGCGCCGAAACAAGCATTGACGCAGAAGCCGAACCAAGCTCCAAGCAGTCCATTATGTCCTTGCCCTCAAACATTCCGTACATAAACGCCGAGCCGTAGCCGTCTCCGCCGCCGAACGACTTAAACGCCTCTACTGGGAAAGGCTTGATATTATATTTTTTGCCGTCGCAAGTGTGCGCCGTGCTGCCCTTTTTGCCGTGTTTGATTATGACAATCTTTGCTTTTTTGCCAAACCAATATTTAGCAGTCGTATCGTCGTCCATATCGGGAGCAAAAATCGCCTGCGTCAAATCGTATTCTTCTCTCGAGCCCATTATAATATCGGCGTGCTCGGCTACAGCCGTATAGTAGACGGCGATTTCATCCTTGCTCTTCCAATTGTACGCGCGATAATCTATATCGAATACAATTTTGGTATTATTCTTTTCCGCAAGTTGCATAGCCTTGAGACAAGCTTCTCTCGACGGGCTTTGCGCAAGCGCCGTTCCGGAAATCAAAATAGCCTTGGAATTGGCGATATACGCTTCGTTTACGTCAGAAGGCTCGAGCATAAGGTCTGCAACTCCGTCTCTGTACATCAATATACTGCTCTCCGACGGAGAGAGAATTTCCGTAAATGTCAATCCGAGTTTCTCTCCGTTTGACGCCTTAGATACGCAAGATACGTCAATACCTTCTTTACAGAAAAAGTCCGTGACGTAATCGCCGAATTGGTCGTCCGATACTTTGCCAATAAAACCGACTTTTTTTCCAAGTCTTGCAAGCCCTACCGCAACGTTTGCAGGAGAACCGCCCAAATATTTGCGATATTCTTTGCTTTCAGACAGCGGTTTGAAATAATCCAGCGGATTGAAATCTATGGCGATTCTACCGATAAGAGTCAAATCGAATTTTCTGTCTTTTTCAAAAGTAACGTATTGCATTGTCCACCTCTTTTTAGGTAATTTAAATTATATTCGTATTCTATATACATTCGCAAAGTTTTATTATCTTTACTGCGGCATTCTGCACTTCTTCTATGGCATACGGTAAATATGTTTTGGGGTCGTATGTCGCTTTTTCGCTTGCCAATCCGTTTTTTAATCCTTTGGTAAACGCCTGTCTAAGTTGAGTAGCAAAATTTATTTTGCTTATTCCCGCGCCTATGCATTGTCTTATCACTTCGTCTGACAAACCGCTTGCTCCGTGCAAAACAAGCGGAACGTCAACTTCATTTGCAATTTCCTTTATTCTGTCCACAGCTATATGCGGAGTGCCTTTATATACTCCGTGCGCAGTTCCTACGCCAATCGCCAAACTGTCTGCTTTTGTAAGCTCGACGAATTTTACAGCCTCGTCAACCTCTGTATATTTTATCTTTGCTTGGGTTTCTTCTTTGCCGCCTATAGACCCAAGCTCGGCCTCAACGCTCACGCCTCTTGGATGCGCCATTTCTACCACCTGCTTTGTCAATTCGACGTTTTTATCGAATTCGAGCATAGAGCCGTCAATCATAACGGAAGTATAGCCTGCGTCTATACAATCTTTGCATATCTGAATATCGCCGCCGTGGTCAAGATGAATTGAAATATCTGCAGCCCCAGTGTAATTGGCTTTTACAAGCGCAGAATAAGTAGCGACGCCGCCGTATTTCAGCGTGCGAGGTATCGTCTGAACAATAATAGGTTTGGAAAGTAAACTTGCGGCGTTCAATACGCCCAAAACGCTTTCGAGATTATCTACGTTAAAAGCCGGTACGGCGTACCCGTCCTTCTTTGCCTTTATCAACAATTCGTTGTTAGTAACAAGCATTTTCGATTTCTCCCAAAATCATAATATACTATTATTATACAAGTACGGTTATGCATTGTCAATATCTAAATTGAAAAAAATTCCCAAATTCGCCATAAAATCAAAAGTGTAAAATTTGCGTTTTTTACCATAAAATGCTGCTATTTGAGCTATTTTTGTCATTTTTATTAATTTTTATGGATATTTTTAAATCAATCGCTTTTCAAATCGTCCATAAAAATGTAAATTGTCCATAAATCATTTGCTTGCATAGCGTAAGCAGTAAAAAAGAAAATACGCGAGGTATTCTCCGTCGCGTATTTTCATCGTCTTTCTATAATTATTTTTATTACATTGCGTCTATATTGGTTTCGTCGCCGCTCACGCCGTTATCATCGAAATTCTCGATAGCATTCTCATTATCAAGACGGTTTTCATTTACAGAACCGCTCGGCTGATATCCGCAATATTTGACTTGAAAGGTTTCATCGTCCGTGCAAAGATATATAATACCTTCGATTAATCCTACTATAGCGGGAATACCCGTCCAGCAGAATAATAAATAAACTATACCCCAACCTATTTTCCCTAAATAAAATTTGTGTATGCCCAAGTCTCCAAGCAATATTGCAAGAATACCCGCAACTACTTTATTCTTCTTCATAAATTCCTCCAACTGTTAAAAATTTATATTTATTTCAATATACTTTAATTATATCTATTAATAAAAATAATATTCAAATTCTATAAATTCTTTTAAAGTCGAATGGAACAGCCTTCAAATTATCCGACGGACTTGCCAACAGAATCAATATTCTCTTAACGGACGGTTCGTGTTGATAAAGCTCCAAAAATAATCGAATTTATATGCGTTAAACGCTTGTTTCGGCACGTAAATATAGCAGTTGTCCGCTCCTTGTAAAATATTGGCGGCAACGTGGAATTTGTCAGGTTCTAGCGAAGTAATATATAATCCGGTCAGCGAAGCGCACCCGTTGAATGAATTTTCTCCTACAGATGAAATATTCTTTCCGAGAGTAATCTTCTTAACGATAGTATTTCCCTCAAAAGCATTGCTTGCCAATTTACTTACAGGCAAACCGGCAAGTGTATCTGGTATGACTATTTCCGTCAAAGTCTTGCCATAATCGGTCAGTCCTTCGACAACCCATTCTCCTTTAAATAATACGTCTTGTCCGTTAGTCACAATTTCCACGCCCGATAAATTAAATATCTTTGCCGCTTCCTTAAGGTCTTCCGATATCGACGTTCCTCCCCCTATTCCGGAATCTTGCGGAAGCTGCGGTTTATCCGGCACTTCAATAGTTACAGGCGTAAATATATCTAGTTCGGCTTTAATCTCTTGCGCTAGCAATGCCGTATAATACAACGCGCCTGCGTCGTTTAGATGGAAGTTGCTATCATAGAACCACTCGCAGTCTAGTATATGAGACAAAGGATTGCCTATGACAGTGATATCCAAGCAGGTCCTTAAATAATCGTAATAATCGACTATAGATTCATTAGAATCTGCTATTGCTTTGGCATTCATAGGAGAAAAAGCATAATAAGTCCTAGCGCCGGATTTTGCCGCTACCTCCGCATAAGAATTAATATAATCTATAAACTCAACGTCTATAACAGATTTATCGAAAGATATAGGCATTGCTCCGTCATAACCGTCCTTCATTGTGTTGTGAGGTCGTTCGTATATTATATCGCCCAACTCATTAAAAGACCCAACGTTGTAAACGCCTTCGGGATTAGGTTTGTCATTGTTTTTCCAATAACTAAATTTGCCGCTCACAAACGTAAAAAATTTACCTAGCAAGTCGCCTGCATTGGAAGTATCTGTCTTATTGAGAATTTCGTATTTGCCGTCTATCGAATACCAAACTGCTTCGGCATTGAAATACAAAGATAACGCTTGAGAGTTTTGCTCCGGTGCAATAATTACTATATCGTCTTTGCCAATAAAATCTTTTGCAACGTCGAGCATATATTTCGTGCCTAGATTGGCGTATAAACCAAAATTAACGACAGGCATTCCCAACTCTTGCTCAAGCAAATCGGAACGCAAACCGAAGGCAAGACTTGAACCGCCAATAATGACGACCTTTCTCTCTGAAATATTCTTAAGTCTATCATATTTAATTGCCATACCGCCGTAAAAGGACTCGTCATATTGCGGAGAAAGTCCGAATGCGAACGAAACCAATATCACGGGTATCAGTATGATTATAAAAACTGTAAAACTTATCAATAATATTTTCTTTTTCATATTACACCTAGAATTGGAAGTAAATAAACTCGCTCGCGCCGTTTCCCATAACGTATATTGACACCCAAGCAACTGCTATAGCGACAATCATAAGTCCGTAAGTCAAAAATCGCGCGGTCAGCATACCTCCCGACATTTTTGTCGCGATTGGCGTTTCGTTCTTTATCATTCCGTATGAAAATGCCAAAATACCGCACATAAGAGATATGCGTATGACAAACGTAGCGTCAAATCCAATCTCGGATAAAGCTTGGATACTACCTGACCAATCTGTAAATATTTTGGCTATTGCAATACCGCAATCAGACAGAGAATTGCCGCGGAAGAATATCCAAGCAAAACACACAAGCGTAAAAGTTACGACCTGCCTAAACAATCGAGTTGCCGTATTGTCAGTTATATGAATTTTACCTTTGCTTTCAAGCTTTTTAATAGCGGCGTTCTTTAATTTGCCGACGATTTGATATATACCGTGAATTCCTCCCCATACAATAAACGTCCACGATGCGCCGTGCCACATTCCGCTTAATAAAAATACTATCATCACGTTGATTGCCCAACGCCACGCTTTGCACCGACTGCCGCCAAGAGGTATGTATACGTAATCCGTAAACCAACTTGTAAGCGAGATATGCCAACGCCTCCAAAAATCGCGAATACTGGTTGCAATATAAGGACGGTTGAAATTGTCGCATAGCTTGATTCCCATCATACGCGCCACGCCTATTGCAATGTCCGTATATCCCGAAAAATCGCAATATATCTGAATGGCAAAAAGTATCGTTGCAATTATTACGGTAAGTCCGGTTGCCTTTTCGATATTGTTATATACCGAATTGACAATTACGGCGACACCGTCGGCTATAACTACTTTTTTGAAAAATCCTACAATCGATATTCTGAATCCGTCGCTCAAATCCTTCTTGTCAAACTTTATATCTTGCTTTAGTTGCGGTATAAGATTTTCCGGTCGCTCTATAGGTCCTGCGACAAGCTGCGGAAAAAAGGTTACGAACAACGCGTAATAACCGAAATGACGCTCTGCCTTAATTCTCCCGCGATAGACGTCTATAACGTAGGACAGCGTCTGAAAAGTATAAAATGATATGCCTATGGGAAGAATGAGATTCATCGAAAATTCTGCTGCGTTTTGCCCGCTGAGATTGATTAGACTTATGACAGAATTCACCAAAAATACAAAATATTTAAAGAAGAACAGCACTCCGAGACAACTGACGACGGTGACAACCATACACGCTTTCTTGACCTTTTTACTGTCGTATTTTTCCATCAGAAGTCCCGATATATAGGAAACGGCGGTTGTAAAGACAATGAGGAAAATCAGCCAAGGATTCCAACACATATAAAAAATATAACTCGATATAAGCAGCATTACCCACCGAAATTTCTTGGGCAAAATCCAATACAACAGCACGACTATCGGCAAAAATATCAAAAACTGCCAAGAATTAAAATTCATCGTATATCCTCGCTTGTCATAACAGATATCAATGCCGTTATTACTCTTTCGGTATGCGCGTTCTTAAACGGACTGCCAAGATGATAATCATTGTCGGAAAAATGTCTTCCGTTGTAGACAGTATCGTATTGAGTAAGCAACACGTTTATAGACTCGTCGCTTAAAATATTTTTCACACGCGCAGTATAGTCGCCTACAGCGTCTTGCAATTTATATTCCGCATCATAAGTCAACTGTAGTCTGTGTCTATTTAAAGGCGGGAAAGTTACAAATGTGCGCACGCCTTTTGCAACAGTTGCGCTATAAATATTTTGTTTTGCCAATTCAACGCTGGCGTCCATATTAAAATCGTATTCTCCGCTATGGAAATACTTATCTTCGCCGCATTCCGGTTTTGCTATTTCGCCGATAGGCAAAAGTTCCGGCACGGGGTCGAAATTGTAATGGTCGGAATATTCGCACTCGGCAGAACCCAATCTATTTCTGTTAAAAGCCGAAAACAACGAGAAAAGATTGCCGTATTTATTTACAGTCAAAGATGATAAGAACTGCCAATTACACTCTGTAAATCTAAAAATATAATACCCGTCCGTTAGTTTAACGGAAGACGTCTTTGTGAGCGGCGACTGCATAGTATTTCCGTACCACGCAGAATAAAATTGCTCCGGAGCGTGCAAGAATATGTCACCCTGCTTCAAATACGTATTTAATATCTCAAATTGAGCAAACTCCGCATAAGTAGCGTTAAAGCCCAAATTATACACTTGAATTTTTTTATCTTTTAACTGTTCCGAACAAAGTTTTTCCGCAGTCGATATACTGTATCCGTAATTAACGCTCGAGCCGCCTAAAATGACGAGGCGAGTAATCTCATTATCTTCCATACTTAACGCAAGTCTATCGTATACGTCTGTTTTTACCGAAGCTTGGTCTACCGGACTTCTAGGCTTTAAATATGCGTTCATATGCAGCGTAGTAAAGTTTTTACAACCAGAAAATGCTTCGTCGTTTATATTCATAATATTGTCCGACATATAAAGCTCAATTAAATTTTCACAATCTTTAAACGCGTCGTTTTCAACCGTCGTCACGCTGTCGGGAATATAATAAACAGAAGCAGAACAATTCTCAAAGGCATTCTTTGAAATAGCAGTGACCTTTTCTCCGTTTATTTCTCTAGGCACAACTATTTCGTTTAATGAGTATTGGTCCGATTGTTTAAGTTTTACGCTACCTTGATTAATTTCAAACAAGTTGCAATCAGTGTATTCTTTCCATACAGGAGTCAATACTGTCGCTTTCTTATTAGAAACGCTCACACGACTTCCCAAACCGACGTACTCGCCGTTCTCTGTCGTATACCCCGCCAGATATCTGCTATCGCAGTCTACGCCCAACGCTCTCAAATCTACCGCAGTATAGGTGTTCGCGCGCGGATGATTCGACAGCATCTGCGTTACGTCCTGTTCTATTTCCCGTCCTCCGTCTACTTGGTAAATTATCGTATTGCCCGTATCGGTAAGACTTTTGAAATTGGCAAACAAATTGCCGACGGATTTTATATCTTTAATTTCAAGCGTTTCGGCATAACCTACAAATTCACCGCCGCTATTCAAATAATTGTTTTTACTCCAACATACAAAACGATGAGCTTCCTTAGGAACCGCCTTCACGGTCAAAATATCGTCGGCATAATAGACGCAATCCTCTGCCGCTCCAAGGACACTGGATATATTTACCTCTCCTATTAGCTCGCCGCTTTGAGGTTTGAATTCAACTTTTTCCATTTCGGTTGTTAAGACTCTCACCGTCGATTTATGATTTACAGAGGTAAAAGTAACAGTTTGTTGAAAAGACAATTCATCGCTGATTTCACATTTATCGCCGTAATAACCGTTTACTTTATATCCTCTCTCAAGAACTATATTAAAAACCGCGGTTTCTCCGCGTTCGACAACGCGTTTGTTGTCACCAACCACGGAATAATGTTCTCCGTCCATAACCGTAACGGTAATGCGCCTGTCGACTTGGTTAAAACCATTACCGCCGCAAGCCGCAAATAACACGCAAAACGCCACTAAAAGCGAAATGGCTATATAAATGAATAACCTACGCTTCATACATTATCTCCCACTTTAAGCAAACAATCCTTTTCTTCGTCTTTGTTCCAAAACGCCGCCACAAAAAGCAAGACGTATGCAAGAACATACGTTAGAACTTCGTCGATTTCCACGCCAAGCAAAAACGAATAAGTTATACAAAAAATAATACACAAATACGATACGATTAACAAAAGCGTACTAGAAGTCTTATTAACGTTTATGCGCGCAAATATCACGAAAAATATCGCAACGAGAGAAAATATCAAAATCATTGAATTATTCAGCACTTTTAATACGCTCCTTTTTATTGATTGTCAGCATATCTTGTAATATTATGCAAATATCGAAAAACTAACTATATCGATTGTATAATTAGAAATTTCCCAATATACAATATTATATATAATTTAGCATTTTTAACGAATTAAAGTCAACAGAATTGATAAACGCTACCTTTAAAGCGCGATTTTAGCGCTGATTTAGCCAAATTATAGTAATTTAATTAGTATGATGTTCAAATATTAATTGATACTTAAAACAATTAAAACGATTGCAAACAAATAAAAATATTATTAAAGATATAAAAGCTATAAAAAATAAATTATTATCAAAATACAGATTTTAAATTATTTATTGTTATTATCTTTCGAATCGGATATTCCATCCGAATTTTCTTGATTAACATTTCCGTTATTAGATATTTGCGGTTTCCTGCGCGATTTAATCCTATTTAAAAGTTGACGAATATAAAACCTAAAATCTTTATTGCAAAGAAGCACCGCCGCCGCAATCGTAAAAGAAAAGGCAAGAGAGATAAAACCGTTTGCAAAAAGCTCTATCCATTGATTATCGCTTGTTATCATAGAGAAGTTAAATATTAATAAAGCGGCGCAAAAGACTGCAATATATAAATAGTTGCGCAAATAATATCCCTTTACGTTGCTCTTAAAAGCATATTTATATAAGACGTAAGGCTCGATTATATGACAAATAAATATATTTGTAATAATGGTTGCTACAATTACTCCAACCACGCTATATTCTTCAGGGAATACCAATACGAATAAAATTGATAATCCAACGTTTAGCAAACCCTCAATCAACGGCTTCCATCTGTCGTTGTAAAACGTTCCGGTTGCGTCTCTGAAAAGCAATGCGGCCTGTCGCATAAACTGAATGAAGTAATTAACAGTAATGACGATAGAAATGGATTTTGCCAATTCAAGTCCGTCGTCAAAAAGAATAGTTACCAAATTATCTATTACGCCATAATAGCCCAAGAAAAATATAGTGCCAAGTACAAAGTTAAAGGTATGGAAAAAGTTAAAGTATTTCTTAACTTGCAATTTGTCTTCGCTTACGCACATATGCCCGATAACAGCCGTAAGTGGCGTAAAACACAACGTCAACACTCCCGTCATAGCAACCATTATAGTTGTATAGTTTGAATATTTTCCTAATACAACCAATCCTATAAATGCCGATATAATTAAACTGTCGGCAGTATTGACAAGAACTCCGCCGATTTTGTGCATAAACATAGCTTTAATGCTTTTGGTAACAGTATTCTTTGTCTCCTCGTCTATCTTTTGTTTATTTTTGATTATATCGCTATGCTTTTTTCTGACTATTATTTCCGTCGCTCCCCACTGTAGCGCTCCCGTAATAATGCGGCAAATCAAAAACCATACGAACGAACCGGTATAAACAAGCACAATAATTTGCAATCCGAATTGCAGCAATTGTCCAATTGAAGAAATTATCGTTGTAATATAATTGTTTTTATAGGCGTTTATAAGAGACGTTTTAGAACTGTAAACGTAAGAAAGAACTACGGACGCAAGCATAAGCGCAAACGTGAGATACAAATTAACGTCCAAGTTCTGATAATCTTTTGCAAGATAAGGCAATGCAGGCATTAACGCGCAACCAACCACTAAAATTATTGCGCCTATTATTAAATATAATTTTGTGAATAGACCGTATAAAGCCGAAACTTTGTCATTATCGCCTTCGACGATTGGTTTATACATACAATAAGTAATAGAAACGCCAACCCCAAGTTCAGCTACTGCCAAGAAATCAAGTATAGAACCGTATAGCGAATTCAATCCGTTTATTTCATTTCCGATATAACGAATCAAGAACCTACGCACTAAAATATTAGCGACCAAGATAATCATCTTGAACGCTATAGACACAAATACGTTTAACAGTCCTTTTTTCTTATCCACTCTACTTGCCTTATTATTTTCGCAAAAAACTTTATGCGTTTTTATTTCTCAACTTTTTTTTAATTGTTTTGCATTTATAAAGAAACATATTATACTTTTTTAATTGCAACCACAAAATAAATTTTGATGATAAAGAATTAAGCTTATATAATTTTTTGTAAGCTGTATAATTACTTTTAATGGCAAACTCCTTTGATAATTTATGATTTTTTAATGTTTTAAAAAGAAGTTTTATCTCACAATCTACACTGCACAACCAATTAACAGCCAAGCAATATTCTTTGAATAATTCAGCGCTTGCCCATTCATTTCTACCTAACTTAACTAAAATGTCATATAATAATTTCCCAACATTATAACATACGTCTAAAATATTATCTCGATAATATTTTTTAAAATACTGAACTTCAGGCAAATCATAATTATACAACTGCGAATTTACATAAGACATACCATTAGAATAGGAAATGCAGGTCAAAAGGTAAATCAAATCTTCATAAATATATAATTTTTCATTAAATCTTATACCTTCAAATTTTGAACTTTTATATAGAACTCTCCAACAAGAACCAAGTACGTGTTGAGGATGTCCGATGAGAAAATGCTCAACTTCGAAATTTGATATTATTTTGTTCATACCAATCTCTCTTTGCGGCAATTTTTTACCGTCTACTACATAATTGATTCCGCAAAACACCATATCGGATTGTTCATATAAAATGGTATCAAACATTTTTTGACAATATTGAGGTTCTATCCAATCATCCGAGTCGACAAAAGTATAATATTCACCGCTTTTTACACTCAATCCATAGTTTCTAGCGGCGCTAACTCCTGCATTATTTTGAAAATAATACTTAAATCTTTCGTCTTCCTTAACAAAACTCAAACAAATATTTTCGCTATTATCGAGAGAACCATCATTTATCATTATGACTTCTATGTTTTCGAAAGTTTGAGCCTGTATGCTCTTTAAACATCTCTCTAATAGCAATTCGTTATTGTATATGGGAATTATAATTGAAATCTTGTTACTATTCGACATATTTTACTCGCTTAAATTATCTAAAATCGCCCACCATTTATCTTTTTCACTCATAACGATAGGCGCGCCATCTTTTAGCGTATATCCTTGAGGGTCGGCAGAACCTGAATATGCGCCAATCACTCCCCAGTCAATGCCTATATTCGGGTCGTTCCAAGCAATACCGCCCTCGTCGCCCGGATGATAAAAATCAGTGACTTTATAGCAAAACTCGGCAATGTCCGAAAGCACTAAAAAGCCGTGAGCAAAGCCTTCGGAGATATAAAATTGCTTTTTATTTTCCTCGGTTAGCTCTACTCCAAACCATTTGCCGTACGTCTTACTGCCTTCACGCATATCTACGGCGACGTCAAATACTTTTCCTTTTATTACGCGGACAAGCTTACCCTGCGGAAACTGTTTTTGAAAATGCAATCCTCTTAAGACTCCTTTTGTACTCATAGACTGATTGTCTTGCACAAAATTCATATTAAGTCCGGCATCTTGCATATCGCGCTTGTTGTACGTTTCCATAAAGTAACCGCGATTATCGCCGTGAACAGCCGGCTCTATTATATAAAGCCCTTCGATTCCGCCTACATTTTTTTCAACTTTAATTTGTCCCATTGTCAATCTCCTTTAGATATCTGCTTAATGCGTCCTGCCAAGTCGGCAATAATGCAAACCCGTTTTCTACGAGCTTACTTTTATCCAACCTGCTGTTGTAAGGTCTTGCCGCTTTGGAAAGTCCGTATTCGGCAGTGCTAACGGGAATTACTTGAGTCGAATACCCAGCTTGTCTGAATATTTCTTTTGCAAAATCATACCAACTGATATATCCGCCTTCGTTTGTAGCGTGATAGTAACCGTATTTATCCGTCTCTATCATATCTACCAATAGTCGCGCCAAATCATAGGTATAAGTCGGCGTTCCTATTTGGTCATTGACAACTCTCACTGTTTCGTGCGTTTTCCCTACTTTCAACATTGTCTTGATAAAATTATTGCCGTTCTTGCCAAATACCCAAGCAATCCTCACTATAAAATATTTTTCAAGATTTTCCGATACAGCAAGTTCTCCTTCAAGCTTAGTGATACCGTAAACGTTCAAAGGCTTATATTCTTTGCAATCGGGTTTCCAAGGTTCGACTCCGTTGCCGTCAAAAACGTAATCGGTAGAAATATACATCATTTTGCAATCCAACTCTTTACACGCCTTTGCAATATTTTCGGTGCCTATGGCATTGACAAGTCTTACCTTTTCTACATTATCTTCTGCCGCGTCAACTGCCGTCCAAGCCGCGCAATGCACGACGGCATCGGGTTTTACCTTATTTAAGACATCGCGGACCTGTTTGCCGTCAGTTATATCCATTTCTTGAATATCTACGCCAATAGCTTCATATCCTCGCTTATTAAGTTCATTTACAACATCGAATCCAAGCTGTCCTTTTACTCCTGTTACCAACACTCTCATTTTTAGTTGTCCCCATACATTTTTTTATAATAATTTTGATATTCTCCCGAAATTATCGTTTCCCACCAATTGCGGTTTTCAAGATACCACTTAATTGTTTTCTTTATGCCGTCTTCAAACTTGGTTTCGGGCAGCCAACCAAGCTCATTGTGAATTTTAGTAGGGTCTATAGCATAGCGTAAGTCGTGTCCTTTTCTGTCTGCCACGTAAGTTATAAGGCTTTCGGGTTTTCCCAGCTCTTTGCAAATAAGCTTAACGATATCGATATTTTTCATTTCGTTATGTCCGCCGACATTATAGACCTCTCCTACTTTACCTTTGTGTATAATTAAATCTATCGCTTTACAATGGTCTTCAACATATAACCAATCTCTCACGTTCTCGCCTTTTCCGTAAACAGGCAACGGCTTATTATTCAAAGCGTTGGCTATCATTAACGGAATCAATTTTTCGGGAAAATGATAAGGTCCATAGTTGTTGGAACAACGACTGATTGTCACCGGCAAGCCGTACGTTCTGTGATATGCCAATACAAGCAAATCTGCCGAAGCTTTGCTTGAAGAATAAGGACTGCTTGTATGAATCGGCGTTGTTTCGGTAAAGAACAAGTCCGGACGGTCAAGCGGCAAATCTCCGTATACTTCGTCTGTAGATACTTGGTGATACCTTTTAATGCCGTATTTTCTACACGCGTCCATAAGCACCGCAGTTCCCATTATATTTGTTTGCAAAAATATCCCCGGGTCTTCTATGCTTCTGTCCACGTGACTTTCCGCCGCAAAATTAACAATGATATCGGGTTTTTCCTCTTCAAACAGTTTGTTCACAGCCGCGCGGTCGCATATATCGGCTTTAACAAATCTAAAATTAGGCTTGTCCAATACGCTCTCAAGCGTAGACAAATTGCCCGCGTAAGTAAGCTTATCCAAACACACGATTTTATAATCAGGATATTTATTAAGCATATGAAATACAAAATTGCTTCCTATAAATCCGGCTCCGCCCGTAACTATAATTACCATAAATTGTCTCCTTTGATTTCGATTATATATTTTTAAATTTTATCATTTGACCTGAGATAAGAATTCATATTTACTTATCATTTGCTTATAGAACTCATCTGCGTCTTTTCTCCCTTTGGATAGCGCTCTTATCTTTTGGAGTTTGTTTTTCTCATACAGTAATATTTTAATCTTTCTTCTGAACAGATATCCTGCTTTTATTGAAAAACGCTTTTTATATATTCTAGTGCAGAAAACGGAATTTCGAGCTATATAGTAACATCTGAACGGAGAATAATTAGTTATCATAACGCTCTTCCATAAAAAATTCCGTATGGTCGAATCGCCGAATTTATGTATTAGCGGTACCGTACTCTGCATAATTTTGTAACCGTTTGCTATAACTCTGAAACATATTTCGTAATCTACCCAATCAATAAACATTTCGGGCATATACCCGCCGATTTGCTTCAACTTTGCGACGTCTGCCAATGCGCCTGAAGTTATAACTTCTTTTACGTAACGCTTACCCCCCCGCAGCATATTATCTTGTATTGCCATAACTGGTTGAGCGGCCACGATTGCCAATTTATCGTCTGTTTGGAATAGATTTAACAACGACTTAATCATATCTTCGGAAGCAATCGAATCTTGGTCCAACGTAAATATATATGCGTAGTTATTTTCAATTGCATAATTGAGACCGTCCGATAGCGGACCTGCAACTCCGTAATTTTTGTCGTTTAATATTATTTCAACGCCTTTCGCTTCACATAAAGAAACTATTTTATCTCTATTTTCAGACGCATTTTCATATACAAGCAATTTGTCAACCTGATTAACTATGGCGTCTATATTCTGTTCCAACAAATCCAATTCCGGGTTATAGGTTGTTATTGTAGCTAAAACTTTGTCATTCATTTAAATTAACTACCCTCCTTAAATGTTCGCCATTATGAAATACAAAATTGCTTCCTATAAAAACGACTCCTCCAGTAACTATAAATTTTCATAAACCTTCTTCTTTTTATTAATAGGCAAATATAATAAATCTTTACTTTCTTAACAAGAAATCATATTTTTTTACCATAAGTTTATAAAATTCTTTCGATTCTTTTTTTCCTTTAGATAAAGCCCTTAATTTTTCTCGTTTATTTTTTTCAAAGAAAATTATTTTTATCTTTGTTTTCAACAAATATTTCCGTCTTCTTGTAGATAACGGCTTTTTATATATTTTAGCGCAAAACGCAGAATTACGGGCGATATAATAGCATCTAAATGGAGAATAATTAGTTACAATACACCACTTCCACAAAAACTTGCGCCGCTGCGGGTCTCCGAATTTGTGTATAATCGGAACAGTGCTCTGCATTATCCTATATCCGTTGGATATCGTTCTAAAGCATATTTCTGTATCTACCCAATCTATAAACATCTCCGGCATATATCCGCCTATATTCTTCATTTTTTCAACGTCCGCCAAAGCCCCTGACGTAATGACGTCATTGACGTAGTGATTCTCAAAATTTTCTTTTACCTCTACGCCGTTGACCGTCATTACAGGCTGAGCCGCAATTATAGCCATTTTATCATCAGCCTTAATTAAATTCAACAAAGATTTTATAATTCCGTCGGAAGATACTGTATCTTGGTCCAACGTAAATATATATGCGTAGTTATTTTCAATTGCATAATTGAGACCGTCCGATAGCGGACCTGCAACTCCGTAATTTTTGTCGTTTAATATTATTTCAACGCCTTTCGCTTCACATAAAGAAACTATTTTATCTCTATTTTCAGACGCATTTTCATATACAAGCAATTTGTCAACCTGATTAACTATGGCGTCTATATTCTGTTCCAACAAATCCAATTCCGGGTTATAGGTTGTTATTGTAGCTAAAACTTTGTCATTCATTTAAATTAACTACCCTCCTTAAATGTTCGCCATAAGGAGATTTTCCGTAACTTTCCGCGATTTTGCCAAGTTGTATTACGTCTATCCATTTGTTGTAAAAAGCTATCTCCTCCGGAGCGGAAATAGTAACGTCTTGACGTTGTGAAAGCACCCTAACAAATTCTGCCGCTTCAAATAGACTATCCATAGTACCAGTGTCAAGCCAAGCAAAGCCGCGGTCTAAAATTTGCACTGTTAAATCGCCTTCGTCCAAATACAAACGGTTGAGGTCTGTAATCTCAAGCTCTCCTCGCTTGGACGGCTTAATGGTTTTGGCAAATTCAACCGCGCGTTTGTCATAAAAATACAGCCCTGTTATGCAATAATTGGATTTTGGATTTTGAGGTTTTTCTTCAACTGACAGCACGTTGCCGTTTTTATCAAACTCCACGATACCAAAGCGCTCGGGGTCTTTTACCCCGTAGCCGAAGATTGTCGCCTTGCCATTCTCCGCGTTGAGTCTTGCTTCCATCAAATTCTTGTGAAAGCCGTGCCCATAAAAAATATTGTCTCCGAGAACCATTGCGCAAGGTTCTTCACCAATAAAATCAGCTCCCAAAATAAATGCTTGCGCAAGACCGTCTGGGGAGGGTTGAACACAGTAACTGAGTTTGATTCCAAATTGACTTCCGTCGCCCAAAAGCCTTTTGAAATTTGGCAAATCGGTTGGGGTAGAAATGATTAATATATCTTTTATTTCTGCCTGCATAAGAGTAGACAGTGGATAAAATATCATAGGTTTGTCATAAACAGGCAAAAGTTGTTTGCTTGTCACTTTAGTCAAAGGATACAACCGTGTACCTGAACCGCCTGCAAGTATTATACCTTTCATAAGTATTCTCCTTATCTTTAATTATTGTAAAAAATCAATTTTATAGTTATAGTTTCTTTAATCTTATTACCCAACGAAAAAGATAATCTGCGCTTTTTCCTTTAGAAAACGCTTTATCACGCATCAAAATCTTACGCGCTTTTTTATCCGTCTTATAGTAACCTACTGCATATAATAACCTTTTTTGCTCTTCGTCAAGTCTATCGCCGTAAACATTCAACAGCATTCTGCATCTTTCGCTACGGATAGAATCACTCGAACCCAAAAAGCGTTTTACGCGTTTTATAAAACTTTTAACTTTACCTATCGACTGCTCGCCAACGACGTTATTTTGATGTTGGCGGTAAAACATAGTAGGATTTTCATCGTAAATCAATTCCCCAAACATTGCCGTCAACAAATCCGCTATTCTGTCGTGCATTATTACAAGATTACTATCCATATCATATTTTATAAATTCGTTTCTTGCAATATCATTAAACACTTGCGTACAACCGTTGGATACGTTGTAAACCAAAATATGCGCAAGGTCGGTGTACATTTTTTCCGTATTCATAACGCCTATTTGATTCAATTCGGCGTCCGTCACCATAACGTTGCTTGTATACAATAGCGGAACGTCTTGATTTGACCGCGACTGTAAAGTCGTCAAAGCGCGCTCTAATTTATCTTGATACCAAACGTCGTCTTGGTCGCAAAACGCATAATAATCCGACGCTTCGCAATTTTTCAATAAATGCCAAAAGCTTTTTGCCGGCTTCAAATTCTCTCCCGTATAATAAGTTACTACATTATCGTATTTTGTTGCATATTCGTCAAGAATAGCAAGCGTCGAATCTTTGGAACCGTCATCTCGCACTTTAATTTTAAGTTCTGTATCGGTAGGCAATTTTTGAGCAAGTATGCTGTCGAGTTGCTCGCGTAAAAATTTTTCGCCGTTATACGTGGACATCAATACCGTTAAGCGCATTTTATCTCCTTTTTATGCTGTTCTTTATGAAACGATAGCATTTTCTTCACAGCAAAACTTATAAACAAACAAATCAAAATTACAATAAAGTACTGTCCAATTTCTCCAAGATTTATATGTGTATAAATCAAATTATACTCCATTACGGAACCTATAATCTTCTTGGCTTCATAACGTAACAAATCCGTACCAAGCCAACCGCCGACCAAAAGGAGCAGAGCCGCCAACGTCACGTCGTTAGCCTCCGTACTCTTCTTTAAATTCTCATATAACAATGTCAATCCAATCGTATCCAAAACGAGTATATTTCTGAAAATACGATTGAAATTATTGTTGATAAAACAAAAAGGTAAAAATAATCCAACAATAATTTCAATTTTTAATATTAAATTGATTTTAGCTTTTGAGGTTTCATTCGTTATTTTATTGTTATACCAATATAACGGTATCAATCCAAGCATATGCAATGCCATAACTGCCCAAAATCCGTAACTAATAGTGCCGTCAAAATATCCCGAGCCGCGCTTCAAAAATTTAACTATCGCGTCGATAATCTGCGGCAGTATCGGTTGAATAAGTAAACATATCACAAACAAACTTGCTGCAAGCAAAAAAATTCTTTGATAGCCAATTTTTGTTTTTACGATTTTTATCAATAATAAACTTAAAAATAACCAAGAAAGAACGTGTATGCTCCCCGCAATAGAAATGCAAATTATGTATTTAATAATCGATAATTTCGATTTGTCTAATAAATATCTAGTTGCAAACAATATGATAAATTGAATAATGCAATTTCTTAATTGAATTGTGTCAAAAAAGAAAATATAGGACATATATAAACCAATTATAATATTGGGATTAACTTTATAATATTTTATAGACGAAGTAAAAAGAATCAAGCATACAAAGGTTAGAATAATTCTAAAAGCATAAAAATTCAATCCCATTTTACTTGCGCAAAACATCAAAAACGTATAGCCTTTTTCCATATATGTCGCAGCAAACGCGCTTTTCAAATTAGATGAATTCCCGACTAATTCATAAGTTAGTCTGTATACTTCAATATCAGGTCCGAAATAATTAAACGTCATTAATATAAAAACAACAACTAAAGCAACGGCATATAGCGCATTGCTTTTCCTTTTACGAATACCCCAAACAATATTAAGGGCGCATATTAAATAAAATATTAGATATGCAATTGTTGTCATACAGTCTTTGTGTATATATTTATTCCTTTAATTGTGCTTTTATATTTGACGAACAAATATTAGGAGTTCTACTCAACGTTTGGACTTTTTTCCCATTCTCAACACACCAATTCGCCGCGTCAACAAATCCCTTATGCAATTGGTCTCCGCCTCTGGCAAAAATATCGAAATCTATATTCTTGATATCGTCGGCTATCTGAGCGTAAGGCACAACTTCGTCGACATAACGAATTGCCTTAATGATTTCCATTCTTTGTTCCAATGAATATAAAAGAGTTGCATCAGGCTTGTTTTTGTGTATTTCCTCATCCCTCTGCACCGCTACAATAAGATAATCGCCGCAATCTTTAGCTCTTTCCAACAACTTCAAATGTCCGTAATGGAAATAATCAAAAACTCCTACTGTCAAAACTTTTTTCATTTTGCGTTTCCTTTATAATTTTCCGATTTTGCATCAGGACAGTCGGAGCATTTTTTATTTGCTCTCTTATTCTTGAATTCCATATACATTCTCATAAAATCCAAATCGTGATGGTAAGTCAATTTATAGTTATCGGGAAAATCAAAATATTTATAAAGACTCGTTCCTTTCGGCAACTGCTGATATGCTTCCACGAGAGGACTGTAGGGGTCAAAATATTTTTGAATCAAATCGAATTTGAAAGCTTCGGGAGATTGCAATATATAATATCTGCTCCTATCGCATTCCAAAAAGTCAAGACAGCCCAAAGAGTCTACTATTCTCTGACAAGTCGCAACCGTATCGTATTCGTCTAATTTTTCCATATAAATCGAAATTAGTTGAGACGTAACAAACGGACGCATAGCGTCAAACACCATAAGCTTGTCACAATCATATCGCGATTTTATATACTCGATTCCGTTCTTGAAAGAAATGTTTCTTTCCGCTCCGCCAATGCATACGTCAACGTCATATCTTTCCTTAAACCAATCGACGTACTCTTCTGCGCAAACAACTACCGTCCTATCAATTGATTCGCATTGAGTCGTAACGTCAACCACATATTCGACAACAGGTTTTCCTAAAAGATTTTGGTATTGTTTTGGCGTTTCCGCGCCGAATCTCTTTCCTACGCCGCCCGATAAAATCATTGCTATGTTCACTGTTCTTTATCCTCGCTTCCCGATTTATCGTACAATTCATATCCGTGCGTAAGAACCCTTTTTTCTTCAGGAGGCAATTGCATATAGTCTCCGTAATACTGCTTAAGAAATTTATCCCAATTTTTTGGCGCTTTTAATTTTAGATTTTCGAAATCCATCATTTCATAATCCTCAAACATTTCTTTTTTAAGCATTATACGTTTATCGCCTATCTCGTCTATAAACTCGCCGACATATTCGCTCTCTTCATATGGCAATGACATTACAATAGCTCTCAACTTTTTATGAATTTTTTTAGCTCCGTACATTTTTGCTATAACTCTTAAACACGCTATTGCAAAATTTTTGGCAAAAGACCGATTCTTTCTCCAAGGCTTCACCAACAAAGACAGATTAAGCGTTATCCACTTATTGCATTTTTTCATATGCTTTTTTGCCTGCTCAACGCTATTTCCCAATCCGTCAACGGGGAATATGTCAACAAACAACCCCATCTCAACTCCGGCATAACCGCCCGATTCTATAAGCACGGTTTGCGTATCTATCAGTTTGGCAAACGGATAAAGGTAGTTATTATCGAGTTCGTGCGATAAAAGCTTATATCTTCCTGAATTTCCTTGCGCTCTGAATATTTCAATTAGTTTATCGTATTCAGGTCTAGATAAATACATATCAATATCGTCATCCCAAGGAATATAGCCTTTATGTCTAACTGCGCCAAGCAAAGTGCCGCCTGACATAAATAACGTCAAGCCGTTTTCTTGACAAATCTTATCTAAATATTCGGCTATCGACAAAAGCCTGCTTTTCATTTCTTCTATATGAATTTCTCGCATAATTCCTCTCTTTCATTTTTTACAATAACTTGAAAAACTAATTTCCTCAGATTTAGGAATTATGTTCACGTTATAACGTGTAAAATGGGTTTTCAATTATTGACTGAAATATGACTTTCCTGTATTCCGCGCAACTTATAATAAAAGTCCGTTTTATGCTCTATACTTTTTTTATTATTTCTAGCGCGACGTCGGCAAATACCGCTTTGCCGAACATCTCAAATTCCACTTTAGCGCAGTGGTTGTGTCTATTAATATATTTTATATCGCATTCGTGACCTATCAACGGTCCGTTTTCGATAATTATTTTATCGCCTGCGATAAATCCTTTAGAATGCTCAAGACAACGCTTGCCTTTGAATAAATACTCAAATCTTCTGCGTTCTTCTAACTTAACGGCTATATCGCCTAATTCACCGTAACTCAACAATCTTATTATGTCTGTCGAACTATATATAAATTGACTGAAGAATTTTAGAAATTCAGTCGATTCCATATCTGTTTCGACAAAAACGTAACCCGGAAATAACGGACGTTTACGATACTGACTTCCCATCTCTCTCAATTTTTTATTTCTGTAATAATATTCAGATTCGGGAATAAACAATTCGACGTTGTAATCTAATTTATTTGCTTTTACAAAATCCGTAACGTCCCTTATTACTCGCCTTTCCGAATTCGTGCGAACAAACAGAACGTACCACCAATACGGCTCTTCCATTTTGCATTATACTCCTTATAATATGCGCAAACAAAAAGGTATCCCTTGTCTCGCATAAAAACGCGTTACCGTCCTTTAAAATATTTCCACTTTCACGCTTGCCGAGACAAATTCCTACGAGCAATAGTTACGGTTTCTTAATATACGCAACTCCTAAAAATGCTACATATTTTTAACATAATAATAGTTGCCGTTAGTCACTTACAATATAACAAAATAACGCGTTAAAAGCAAGTGTTTCCATAAACATATTTGAAAGTCGGAAAACAGCTTGATTTTGCATTTCTACGTCAAATTATTACGCTGTTATTTCATTCATAGCAGGTCGATTGTCAGTTTTTGACCTCCTTGGGCTTTTGCCTCATCAACTTCAAAAACACAAATTTTCTTATACGGTTTGGCATAAGCACTTGAATGATATATCTCATCAAACAACTTTTTCTATATTGGCTTTTATTGATAATTTTATTATTCAGCATAAACTTAAATAAATCGCGTTCGCTGTTATAATATTTCTTTCCGCCTCTGCGATAAAAAGTATCTTCGTTTATTCTAGCGTAAACCAAATTTTCTTTTATATTGGCGAACTTACATCCCGCAAGATACATTCTTACCCACAAATAGCTGTCTTCGTTATAAAACCAATGCAAATAGCCTCCTGCTTTTTCCACTTGACTTTTTTTGAACATAACCGTCATATGATTAAAAGGACATCTTTTTTTGAGATATTCGCAAATCTCGTTATGCTCCTGCGGCACGTCTCTGACGCTGACCACGTTGCTTTCATCTCCGATAAATTCGGCAATATCGCTACCTACTATCGAAAGCTCGCCGTCATTTTCAAACATAGCAAGTTGTTTTTCGAATCTGCTCTCCACCGCGATATCGTCGCTGTCCATTCTTGCAACCAACTCGTATTTACAATACTTCATTCCTTCTTTGAGCGCGTTTCCCAAACCGACGTTTTGCTCCAACGGATATATCTCAATCAAATCAACGTATTCTTTTTGCAAATCGTTTAGCGCTTGCAATGTGTCGTCCGGTACAGGACCGTCTACAACGATAACCACTTGAGAAGGTCTCGCTGTCTGTTCGACTATACTTTTAACTGCCGTCTTAACATTTTCTGCAACGTCGTTTTTATAAACGGACATCAAAACGCTGAACTCTTGCATATTTTCTCAAGTTACTCCTTTATTACCTTTCCAACAGTCTTAAATATAAGTCCTATATCGTAAAAAAATCCTGCTTTTTCGATATATTTGAGATTGAGCTCAAGTTTTGCCGGCATAATCTCTTTGATATATTTTCTCTCGGGGTCTTCGTCTCCGTCGAGCAAGTCGTTTTCGTTGCGAAATTCTATAGACGCCAAATCTGTGATTCCCGGTTTTACCGACAGCACGCGCATTTGTTCTGCGTTGTACATAGCCACGTACTTAGGAACTTCCGGACGAGGTCCTACAAAGCTCATTTTTCCCGAAAGCACGTTGAAAAGCTGCGGCAACTCGTCTATCTTTGTCTTGCGAATAAACTTACCTACCTTTGTAATTCTATTATCTCCGTCGGTGGTTATTTGCATACCTTTAGCTTCGGCATTGACGACCATAGAACGAAATTTCCAAATCTTAAACGTCTTACCGTGTTTGCCGACTCTCTCTTGCTTAAACAGCACCGGACCTTTTGACGAACATTTTATCGCAATAGCTATGAACAAAAACAGCAACAGCAACAACATTATGCCGAAAAGCGAAAAGAATATGTCAAAGCAACGTTTAAAAAATCTATACACCGACAGCCTCCTTAAACTTTGCAATCACGTATTCCACCTCATCGTCGCTCAAAAGCGTATGAAGCGGCAAAGTTATCTCGTTGCGATACAAATCATAGGCATTGGGATAATTCTTAATGTCGAATCCCAAAGCCGCATATCCGCTAAACATTGGCAACGGCTTATAATGCACGTTGGTAGCAACGCCCGCTTCCGCCATTTTAGCAATAATTTCGTTGCGTCTTTTCTCGTCTACGCCGTTCACTCTCGTAATATACAGGTGTCCGCTTCCGCAAAAATCATTGCCGCAGTGTGCGACGGGGCGAATTTTGGTATTAGCAAAAGCTGCGTTGTATTTGTCTATTATCTGGCTTCTTCTCGCCAGCAAATGCTCATATCTTCTCAACTGCACTATGCCGAGCGACGCCATAATATCAGTCATATTGCATTTATATCCAAGCAACTTGATATCGTATTCCCAAGCTCCCGCTTTCATTTTGGAGAGCGCGTCTTTAGACTGTCCGTGCAGACTGTCTAGCACCAGTTGAGTGTATATAATATAGTTGTCGATTCCTTGTATATTTTTCCAAGTCACGGCTCCGCCTTCCGCAGTGGTCAGGTTCTTTACGGCGTGGAAAGAAAAAGACGTGAAGTCGGCGATTTCTCCCGACATCTTACCGTTCTGTTTTGCTCCGAAAGAATGAGCTCCGTCTGCAATAACGGCAATTCTGCCGATTGCTTTTTGAATATCGTTGGCAGGCTTAAAAATCGATTTCTTGGCTTGCGCGACTGCAATCAAAGCGTCGTAATCGGCAATAACTCCCGCAAAATCCACTCCGATAACGGCTTTGGTATTTTGAGTAATAGCTTCGCCGACTTTTTTCGCCGATATATAAAAATCGTCTTTATCCGTATCGACAAGAATTATTTTTGCTCCGATATGATTTATAACGCTTGCGGAAGCCGTATAGGTGTAAGCGCTCGTTATGACCTCGTCGCCCTCGCCTATTCCCAAAAACCTCAAAATCAACTCCAGTCCTGCCGTTGCAGAATTGAGACAAACAGCTCTTTGCGTATTGCAATAACTTGCTATAGACTTTTCAAACTGTTTTGTTTTAGGTCCTGTAGTTATCCAACCCGACTTCAAAGTATCGACGACCTCGTCGATTTCCTCTTGCGTAATATCCGGAGGAGAAAATTTTATGTTCATAATAATGCTCCCATAAAATTATTTATAATATTATAACATTATGCGCGTAAAAAGACAACACTATTTTGCACTTTGAACTCATTATTTGTCAAATCTGTCGATTATAATAATATTTTAAGCCCTATCTTGCGATAAGGCTTAAAATATTAAGTCAATATCAAAGCGTCTATTTTATTTTTCACGCAATTTTTCGACCTCGTAATCGGGCGTCGAACGCCAAAAATTCCATCTCAAAGCATTGGTAAAGGTATGCCAAGGACGCGTCTTGCCCCTGTAAATCTTTTGCGGACATATTTTGCAACCCAAACTGTCGAAATAATCGCGCAAATTTTCCATACGGTTTTCGAAGTCGTCATAATTGCGATTTTGCGCTTTAGTCCAACACACTTCGCTATACGCCACAAGTCTCGCATACGTCAGCATATCCAATTTTGTCTCGTCTCTTATATATTCCGTCCATTGCGGAATCTCCATTCCGAGAATTTTGCTCTCGTCATTTATACCCAACGTTTGAGCGGAAAAATTATATGTCTTTTTAAGCGGTCTGACATTATAAGGATGGTCCATATAAACGTACGTATACATAGAAAGAATACACTGACCGCCTTTAGCCATCCAATCGAATTCGTTCTTATTTCCCAAACTGTGTCTAACCCACCATTGAGCAACTATATCCGTATCCATAATATCCTTGGCGTCGAGCATCTCGTTCCACCCAACCGTTCTCTTGCCCTTTGAGCGCAAATACGCTGCGATTTCGTTGTTGAAATATCCTTGCAACGCATTTTCGTCCGCAAGCCCGAGTTCTTTTATTTTCGCTTGGCACTTGGGGCACTTTTTCCAACGCGTCTTTGGCACTTCGTCTCCGCCTATATGGAAGAATCTCCCCGTAAAAATTTCGCAAAGTTCGTCTATCACGTCTTTTGCAAAGTTATAAACGTCGTCTTTGCCGCAGCAACATATATTGTCCAAAACTCCCCACCGAGTACTTACTTCGGTCGGCTCTTCCGCGCAAGAAAGTTGAGGATAGCACGCGATAGCCGCAACCATATGTCCCGGCATATCTATTTCCGGCACTACTTCGATATGCCTTGCTTTGGCATAATCGACTATCTCCCGCATTTCGTCTTGAGAATAAAACAAACCTCTTCCATACTCCTCTTCGTCGTATCCCCAATCTCCCGAGCCCATAAACGCCTTGGGAGACAGCGGAGTACGCTTTCGCGCCGTACCCTTTTGCGTCAAAAGAGGATATTTTTTGATTTCCGCTCTCCAACCTTGGTCATCGGTCAAATGCCAGTGGAATTCGTTCATCTTTATATGCGCCATAACGTCGATGATTTGTTTTAGCTTGTCTACCTTCCAAAAATGACGGGCGCAGTCGAGTGAAAAACCTCTGTATGCGTAATTGGGCTTGTCGTTTATTTCAACGCAAGGTATTGCGCCATTGGAATAAATCTGTTTTATCGTCGCAAGAGCGTAAAACGCTCCGACTTCTTTTGCAGCTTTTATTTGCACTTTTCCGTTTTGACAATCAATAAAGTATTCTTCGTCCGCCAAAGCAGCGTCTAAACAAAAGATAATTTGCGCGTCTTTTCCGCCAGCTTTATCCGACAAAAAATCTTTTGTCAATTCTATTGTTTGAGAAAAATCTCCGCTGACTGCGCTTTCGCGTCCGAGCGCCACCGAACCCGACTTCTCTTTAACTTTAAGCGGCAACGGTATAATATTCATAATAAACCTCCAAAAAACTATATTCGCGTTTTAACCATTGTACCATAAAGAAAAACAAATTTCAACCGTGATTTTTGCGCCGTAATAATCGGCATAATAAAAAATTGCAGACGGTCCAAAAGTCCGTCTGCATAAGCTAACGCTTAAATCATTAAATTATAAGAAATAGTACACTAATGAGATTATTCCAAGCGCTATACCAACTATCGAAAGTATTTTACCGTTGCTTGCTTTTGGCTTGCCGTCGTAATCTCCCGTATCGCATAATTTTTGAGCTTTTTTTGCTTGGGTAAGTCCTATAATACCGAATACAATACCAAGCACGCCTCCCAAAAATCCAAACACAATTGCAAGTATACCAAACGTATTTGCGTTGTTTGCGTACTTGTTGGGAAGAAGCTTTTTATGTACGGGTCCGTTTGAATTACTTCTGTTATAAACGTTTCCCGAATTTGCAATATCGTTATCGCGTTCGACGTAAGATTCGAATTCGCGGTCTATATCGTCCGATACATCCCCGTCTTTATTATAATTATCGGTTCCTACCGAAGAACTTTCTCGAAAATCGTCTTGAAAGTCTCTGTCGAAATCAACGCCGAAATCGTTTTTCTCAAATGACTCTTCCCTAAAATTATTCTTTTCGTCTTCTCTTGGACTGCTGTCGGTCAGTTTAGAGCCGCAATAACCGCAAAACACGTCTCCGTCTTCTACCTGTCCCCCGCATTTTGTACAGTACTTCATACCAATTTCTCCTTCCTATTTATAATGCTAATAATAAAGGTGCAACCAACACCAATATACCCACAGCCAAGCCGATAACCGAAAAAGCAATGCTTACCTTGGAGCATATCATACCGATTTTGCAAAAACTGGCTCCCATAACCCCTTCGTTTTGACATTTTTCCAAACCTTTTTTACCGAAAATCAGACTGACTATGGCGCAAATAAAAGTTCCCACCGTAAGCGACAGTATGCCGCATACAAAGCAAATGAACGCGTAAGTATTGTCGCTGATAACTTTGGATACGTCGTCCATTGTTTCTTCGACAGACTTGCGTTTGTCATTCTTGATTTTGCCTTCGTTTTTCGAATAATCGTCAGCCGCGCCGTTGACGTCGTCAAAAGATGAATAAGAAGACCTATTTAATTCCACTTTCGCGCCGCAATTGCCGCAGTATGAATCGAAATCGTCAAGACAGTTACCGCATTTGGTACAATATCTCATATCCGAACTCCTGTAGTATTTTCATATTTATTATACTCCGTTTTTTTACGGCTTGCAATATTTAAAATATGTCAATTTTACAAAATTATTTCAATTTTTATTAGTTTTTGTCCATAAAATATTGCTTATAATCCAAAGCTCCAAATCCTTCTCTGCGATACAGTCGCGCCGCCCCGTCGTTAGACTTTTCTACTTCCAGTCTTATTCTTGCGAACTCGCCGAACGTAGATTTAATATATCTTATAAATTCTTTTCCCAAGCCCTTTCCTTGAAATTTCGGCAATACGAAAAGCTCTTCTATCCAAACGACTTTGCCGCCCGCTTCGTTGCTATAGGTGTAGGCGGTCAACGCGTATCCCGCGATTTCGTTTTCAAACTCCAAAATAAATACGTCGGCATAAGGGCTGCCCGATTCCACCTCTTGCAAAGTCTTTAAAATATTTTCTTGAGGAATCTTGTGAAGCACCGCGGGAGACGAATAGAAATCTTTCATCATTGCAAGAACTTTTTGCCTGTCTTGGAAGCAATATTTTCTAATCATTTTCAGCCCTTTAATTAAATTTGATTTTTGTCGCGTATCCCGAGAAATCCAACGCGACTGCGCCGTCGTCCCCAACGCATAAGCTGCTCAAAACGGGAGCGCCGATATGATATTTATTCCTTAAATTCAAATTTTTATCCAGCCTATACAAATATCCGTCTGAAGCTCCGAATATAATATCGTCGCCAAACTGCTTGATACTGCTCTCGACAGTGGATATTTCGCCTTTGAGATAGGGCGACGTAAATACGAGCGCGTTGCCCGTGCGGAACTGCGCAATCTTTTCGAAATCCGACAGTTTGAACGCAACCACGCCGTCCTTTGCGGTACTGAAATATCCTATTCCGTCAGATATGTAAGGCGCCGTTGCCGTATCGAGATTTATGCCCGTTTCTTTAGAGCGTAGAATTTTGCCGTTGGATTTATTGAGTTCAAAAAGCTTGTCGCCGGCGGCAACGTAGATTTTGTCTCCTACGACGACGGGAGTCGTTGTGCGGTATCTCAAGCCCTCTTTATCATTGTCCCAAATGCGTTTGCCGTTGTTTTTGTTGTAAGCTATAAGCTCGTCCCAATGCGAACCGACTATCAGCATATCTCCGTCGATAACCATACGCGTAGGCGAAGAATTAGCTTTGTCGTTCTTTTTTTGCCATATGACTTTACCGTCGGCAAGCGAAAGACAATAAGACCTCTGTGCGCCTCCGCAATAAACTCTGTCGTTTTCCACCAACACGTTAAGTCCGGTATTAGCCGCGGCAAGCAGGTCTGTTTTGGTCGACCATATCTCATTACCGCTGTCTTTATCTATGCAATATACTCTGCCTTCTATATCTTGCGCAACAACTCTGTTGGCTACGACTTGGAAGGAATTACGTATAGAATTTTTTGTGGGATATTTCCATAAGATTTCACCGCTACTTTCATCAATAGCATAAATGCCGCATTTTTTGGGATAACCGTCGTCGACCGTGCCGACGTATATCTTGCCGCCGTCGTATATCGGCTCGGCAAATTCTCCGTGTCCGTCGAGTTTTGTTCTCCATTCATAACCTTCTTGACAGTCCGAAGGCGTGAAATTGCGATAGATAAGTCGGCTTTCCGCAACGGCATTGCCCTGCAACTTTACTACGCGCGTCGCGGCAGGAGTGGAATCGATACCGCCGCCGTCAGTTTTGCTTGTGGTAATGTTGAGAATTCCGTCAATATCGTTGAGATAGCTATAGTGCCAATGACCGAATACCCAAGCAATCAGCCCGCGCTGTCTCAAATCGAGCTTACTACCGCCGTATTTAACAACGAATCCGTTTTCGTCGGGACAGTAGTCGTGATTAAAAATAACGACTTTTTTACCGCTGTCCACTTGCGCCAAATCGCGCGCTAGCCAACGCCATACGTCGCTCCGCGAATACCTCGCCCTATGGTCGCCTTTAACAATGGCGGTGACGACGTAATGTATATCGCCCACGTCGAAAGAATAATTGACGGGTCCGTAAGTGCTCTCAAATAAATCCTCGCCGTATTTTCCCCAACCGACATAATCGTGATTGCCTATAATATATCTTACGGGCACGCCCATATTCTCGCTGTTCATATCTTTTATGTGTTGCTTAAGACCGTCTTCATAACAGATATCGCCTGTGTGAATGATAAAAGACGCGTTTTCTTTTTCTGCGTCGAGACGCACCTCTTCAACCCAATCTCCCGCGCCGTCCGCGCCTATTTCCGTGT
Source organism: uncultured Christensenellaceae bacterium (assembly GCA_910588015.1). Classification (GTDB taxonomy): domain Bacteria; phylum Bacillota; class Clostridia; order Christensenellales; family UBA3700; genus RACS-045. The sequence continues at coordinate 91,321 of CAJUOK010000005.1, forward strand.
CGGTCACTTGCAAAAAGGAATGATTCGTATCGTCAGACGTCTTCTTATCGAGATAAAAGTCGTATCCTTTTTTTGCTTTGTTCATCTCGATATAATACTTTTCCGTCCAATAACCGCTTGGAATGGTTACGGTGACAAATCTCCCCTTGAGCCAACCGTCAAGTACGAAATGACCGTTCTCGTCGGTTTTTACCACGTCGCGACCGTTTGTCACGGCGACTCCCGACAGCGGCAAGTTGCTCTCCGCGTCATAAACGTAGCCGCTATATCTATCGTTGTTGACTCCGTAATAAACGGCTACTCCGATACTGCTCCCGCCCACCAATACTATTACGGCTATCAGCGCTATCATAAACGCATTTTTCCGATTGCGACAAAAATTCAACTGCACACCTCTTCTATCGAAAATTTAATAACTTTTATGTTATTATATCAAATTGTCCGCGATATGTCAATATAACTTTTCATTAACAAAGATAGACAAAATAATCAAACTAATGATTTTTTGTGTGTACAATACAAAAAAATATGATATAATATATTTAATTAATTTTAATTGAGAGGTAATTATTATGGTAGTAGAACTAACCAAAGACAATTTTGACAAAGAAGTCGTAGAAAGCGACAAAACCGTACTCATAGATTTTTGGGCAAGTTGGTGCGCTCCTTGCAGAATGCTTTCGCCGACAGTGGATGAAATTGCTGAAGAAAATACTCAAATCAAAGTCTGCAAAGTCAACGTAGACAAAGAAGGAGAACTTGCGGCGGCTTTTCACGTATCCAGCATACCTATGCTTGTCGTAATCAAAGACAAAAAAGTCGTCAATACAAGCGTAGGCGCAGTGCCAAAACAAAAAATATTGCAAATGCTAAACATATAATATTTATTTGATAATTCAAGACGGACTTTTAACCGTCTTGAATTATGTGTTTACTCCCAACTTGCTGCGATAATTATCGCGGCATTTTGTATTTATATAGATTGGGTGATATATAAAAAAATTTACTTCTGAAACAGTTGATTTCTTTATTACTATGGTGTATAATAAAATAAATTTGGCTTATTGTGGAGGTTTTTATAATGCGCGATTCGATTAAAATTTCAAAAAAATGCTTCCTATTTATCCTTGTTAGCATTTTTATTTTGACTCTTGGCTCTGGTTTTATCCTATTCAACTCCGGTGTAGCTTTTGCGGACTCGGACACTTCTTTTAATTCTTCATCTTCTGCTATGAGTGCAAAAGACGCATACATTGAAGAAGAAAACATTGAACTTTTTAACGAAGTAATGGACATAATAGACAGTGAAATGAAAGCAAACGACACCACCGTCATTGAACAACTTCAAAAACAATTGGAAAATTATGAATCAATACTAGCTTCGGGACTGTATAATAATAGAGAAAGCATTGAAATTATGATTAAAACAAATAAAGAAATGATAAGTAGTTATATGGAGTATAACGTTGCAAAGACTTTGAGAAAAGCTTATCATCCTCTATACTCTCCCGTCCTTGCAGCGGCAAAAACGTATTTTGAAATCCGCGACTACTATCTTGCAACGGAATTGCTCACTTACGCTTGGGATAATGAAACGCCAAATAAACTTTATAAAGTAGAACATACCAATATAATCGCTAGCGGTACAAAATTTAAAGAAATCTCCAAAGGCACGTCAACAAAAGGGTCTGCTACCTTTGACCGCAACGGCAATAGAACCGACGACGATTTATTCTTTGCTATAAGGGTATTTGATTACGAAAAGAAAACTCCAAATACACGTGCTGTATTAATTCACGACACATACGACTTTGATTATATTGAAAATGCTACAAGCGAAATAGACAAAATATTAAATATTTGTCACGAAGCGCAAAATGCAGGCGTTGTGGTACCATTTTTGATTCATCAGACTATAAATCCCACCGATTTTGTAATTTTACAACCCAATTACATTTATCAAGAGAATTTTGACATACCTACTATTTCTACAAGAAACTACATTGTAGTAGTTTCCTCAAGCAATAAACTTAAAATATCGACCAGCAGAGAATACGGTATAATGATTTCTATACATCATTTTTCTTGGGAGGACCCGAAATATATCAGCGCCACCGCGGATAACGAAACTATAGAAATACCTTATGCTGAAGGTTTGCCGACAACTCTAAGTATTTCTATAAGAAATCTTAATATATTCAAAACAAATAACATAACAATCAACATTTCTTGTTAAGGAGGTCTTATGAAAAGAATTTATAAAGTTCATATTATTACGTTAATTTTAATAGTTGCGCTTATTTGCTCCGCTGCAATATCTTTTGTTGCTTGCAATAAAGAGCGAGAAGCTTGGGAAATTTATGAAGAAAAATGGAATTTTGAATTCCCCGACGACGTAAAAACAGAATTTCACGTGGCCGCTATAGGTTGGCCTAGCGACGGTGTGAGATACTCTATATTTACTTTTGAAAATCGCCCTGATAAATTACTCGAAGATTTCAAGCCCGATAAAGCTAACCAAAGCCGCGATGCATTTGAAGAATGCCTAGATTTACTATATACTTTTGCGCAGAGTAAAAAAATCGAATACGATAAAGACAAAGTTGTTTTACCAAACGAAAACTGTATATGGAAAATCCAAGATAATAGTAGCATCGGTCACATTTATATGGCTTATGACGAAGACGACTATAAACTTTATATAACAGAACTTATAATATAATTTTACAACAGATTATTTATAAAGGAGACCTTAATGAAAAAGAATTATAAATTTCATATTATTACGTTAATTTTAGTAATATCTATTATTTGCGCCGCTGTAATATCCTTCGCTGGCTGTAAAAAAAAAGCTGATGAGTGGAAGCAATTTGAAACCACTTGGGATATCGACTTTCCCGAAGAAATCACTGAAACAATATATTTTTTTGAAGTTACTAGTTGGTTCAATGAAGGCAGCAGATACGCTATATTCTCTTTTTCTCAATATCCCGAGGAATTCCTAAAAGATTTTGAAGTTAATACCAACGGCTCGTATTCTTCCCTCTTTGGCGACCTTTTGGAAATATTAAAAAATGATGCTAAAGTTGAAAAAGTGCAACTCGACGAAAGCAAAATAATCATTCCCGACCCCAACTGCATTTGGCGATATATGAAAGTTAATAACGATAAACTTTTAATGGCTTATGACAAATCGAACGACTGTTTATACGTAATAGAAAATATCAGTTGATATACTAGTAAAAGACGGCTTGAAATTAAGCCGTCTTTTGTATAACAATAAAATTTTTGTCAACACTCCTCTTCGGAGGTAACTATAATGAAATTAAAAGACAGTCAAACTTACAAAAACCTAGCGAGAGCTTTTGCCGGCGAATGTCAGGCAAGAACAAGATATGAATTTATCGAATACGGCGCAAGAAAAGAGGGATTCAAAGCGCTTGCCGATATTATCGACAAGATTGCTTTTCAAGAATTTACTCATTCCAGAATGATATACAGCTTTATTCAAAGCGCGGACGACGGCACAATAGACAATATCGAAATTTGCACGGGATATCCTTTTAGACAAAAATGGAATCTTATGGAAAATCTCAAGCTTTCTGCCGAAGACGAAGGCATTGAGGCGGAAAAGCTTTATCCGGAATTTGCCAAGACGGCAAAAGAAGAAGGCTTTCACGATATTGCGGCGCTCTTCAACAACCTTGTGAAAATAGAAGAAACGCATAAAAATGAATTTATGAGACTCTATAAACTCTTTAAAGAAGGCAAACTTTATAAAAGCGACACACCGGTGGTTTGGAAATGTCCCGAATGCGGTTACGAATCCACTTCCAAACAAGCATTCGAGATATGCCCCGTATGCCAAGCAAAGCAAGGCGTCGTCAAAATCAAAGAAGCTTAATCGATTCCCGCAAAATAAAATGCGACCGACAAATATCAAATCGGTCGCATTTTTTATTTAATAATATATATCAATTATTAATGCGAATAGGCAAACTTCTGCATTGACTTTTACCATATTTTTAGAAATTTTCCATAATGCGAAAAAACTTGTCTAAAAAAATATTGAAAAACACTTTACAACTTTAGCGTAATAAAGTATAATGACATCACTAACCCGAACAAACGGGCTCAAAAAGGAGACTACATTATGAAAAAGAAAATTATCATCGCGCTATTGCTTTGTATGGTTACGCTGACAAGCGTTTGCGCATTTGCAGGTTGCACCACCACCGAAGATAGGCTCATCGGCTTCGATATCGAACTTGCCGAACTTGTCGCTAAAGACCTCGGCGTGGACGTAAAATTCCAGCTCATCAAATGGGCAAGCAAAGAAACCGAATTAAGCGGTAAAAGCATCGACCTCATTTGGAACGGTTTGACAATCAACGACGACAGATTAGAACAATTCAGCATAAGCACCCCTTATATGAACAATAAGCAAATCGCCGTTATCAAAAAATCCAACAGCTCCAAGTATACCGATTTGGACAGCATCAAAGACGCTAAATTCGCATACGAAGAAGGCAGCGCGGGACAGGACGTTGCAGAAGCCAACAACTTCAAAAACAAAACCGGTCTCGAGGCTCAAGTCGACGCACTTATGGAAGTAAAGGCAGGCACGTCGGATATTGCTTTGCTTGACTCCGTACTCGGCAACTTCTACTGCAAGAGCGATTCCGACTTCTCCGACCTTATGGTTATCCCCAATCTTGAATTCTCCGTTGAACAATACGGTATCGCGGCAAGAAAAGGCGACCTCGGAACGATTGACAAAATCAACACTTCTCTCGCTAAATTGCAGGCAAACGGCGAAATCAAAAAGCTTGCTGAAAAATACGGTTTGGACAGCGAAATCTGCGACCTTTCTTATGAAAGCAAGTGGGATACGTTGAGCGAAGAAGAAAAAGCAGGCTGGAATTATATCCAAGAAAAAGGTAACTTTATCGTAGGATATACTCTTTACGCTCCGATAGCATACGAGAAAGACTAATGAGTTTTGCAGACGTAACGCTAAAACTACTCGAAGCGTCGAAGTACACAATAGGAATATTCTTCCTTACTTTGCTGATAGCTATACCGCTGGGTATAGTTATCAGCGCTTGCGCGCTGTCGAAATTCAAACCGCTTAAATACGTAACCAACGTCTTTATATGGATAATCAGAGGCACTCCGCTGATGTTGCAGATAATCATAGTTTTCTACGCTCCCGGACTGCTTTTCGATACGCCCATTAAAGACAGATTTATGGCGGCGATAATTGCTTTTTCTATAAACTACGCGGTGTATTTTGCAGAAATATACAGAGGCGGAATTTTGTCAATGCCTCTGGGACAATACGAAGCGGGCAAAGTGCTGTGTATGAACCGCGCTCAAATTAATACGATGATAATTTTTCCGCAAGTAGTAAAGAAAATAACTCCCGCAATGAGCAACGAAATCATAACGCTTGTCAAAGACACCTCCCTCGCCAACGTAATAGGTATTGCCGAAATAATAATCACGGCAAAAAGTATCGTGTCGACAAAAGCCATCATTTGGCCGATGTTCTATACGGGCGTGTTCTATCTCGCTATGGTAGGACTTCTGACAATACTCTTCAAGTGGTTGGAGAAAAAAATGAATTATTACAGAGCGTGAGGAAAATATGGCATTTTTTGAAGTAAAAGACGTATATAAAAATTTCGGTAGCAATCGTGTTTTAAAAGGCATTGACTTCCAACTTGAGGAAGGACAGGTACTTGCTATAATAGGCTCATCGGGCAGCGGAAAAACGACGTTGCTCCGCTGTATCAATTTTTTGGAGATTCCCGACAAAGCCGATATTTATCTCGGAGGCGAAAACATATTTTCCGTGGATAATCTCGATAAATCCAACGGTGAAAAATCAATGGCTGACGTCGAAGAAATTTCAAACGGCGGAACGGATAACGTCGAGTCTAAATCGACCAATTCAACAGAAAGCGGTATAGATATGGCGGCGCTTCCACAAAACCAAGAAACGGTGACCGTCAGACAGGCAAAGAAAAAGACCTCTGTCAAAATAAGCAAGGAAAAGAAAAGACAGATTGCTCAACAAAAACTCAAATTCGGAATGGTATTCCAATCGTTCAACCTTTTTCCGCACTACAACGTCAAAAGAAATCTTGTGTTGGCGGCCAGGTTAAAATACGATAAATCGCTTAAAAGTATCGGCGAAAAATTAAATAAATACGTCGTAGGCAGCGACGTGCGGAAAAACCGCAAAATCGCATTCAAAGAGATAGACGACAGAGCTGAAACTATACTCCAACGCGTAGGCTTGGGCGAAAAGGTCAACGCCTACCCTTGCGAACTTTCGGGAGGTCAACAGCAGAGAGTCGCAATTGCGAGAGCTTTGATATTGCAACCCGAAATTTTGTGTTTTGACGAACCCACGAGCGCGCTCGACCCAGAACTAACGCGAGAAGTGCTCAAAGTCATAAAGGACTTGAAAAAAGATAATCACACTATGATTGTCGTAACTCACGAAATGGAATTCGCCAGAAAAGTCGCCGATAAAGTAATATTTATGGCAGACGGCGTAATCGAAGAACAAGGCTCACCCGAAGAAGTATTCGGCAATCCAAAAAGCCCAAAAACTCAAGCTTTCTTGCAAGAAGGCGAAAAAAGCATAGACGAGGACTGATATGAACGCTGACCATATGAACGTAATGATAGACAAACTCTATTTATTGATTTCGAAATTAAATACTCCCGAAGATTGCAAAAAGCTCTTCGACGATTTGTGCACCAATAAAGAAATAGAACAGATGGCTCAACGTATCGAAGCCGCTCTGCTGTTGAAAAAAGGGCTGACCTACGCGCAAGTCATTGAGCAAACCGATATTTCTTCCGCAACTCTATCGAGAGTTTCGCGAGCGTTGCAATATGGCGAAGGATATAAAAAATTTATATAAACCTGCAAATAAAAAAGGGCGCGTATCACAACGATACGCGCCCTTTTTTATAAGATAAATTAATCTTTAAATTGATATACTCTTACGTAATCTATCGCAAAATCATAATTTTTTGACTTATCGTTCTTTTCGGGGTCGCCGCACCAACCGACGGTATTGCCTTCGGCGTCGGGCGATACGACTTCAAATGAAAGCAACATATACTCTTTTACCTGCGAAATGATATTGTGAGATACGCGCTTGCCATTTTTTGTATATCCGTCCGTTCCGACTTCCCAAGTCAATCTGCTATCTACGTAAAACTTATAATAGTCCGCAGTCCATTCAAAACCGTAAGTATGATATTCCGTATAAAGGTCGGATACTTTGATATTGACCTTGCTTGCCGACTTCAGATAATCTCTGTATCCGTCGTAATGCACGGCGTGATTGATTACGCTGCCTCTGCGTCCGAGATACGCAAAAGGCGTTTCGAAAATGTCAATCTCCGTTCCGTCAACGCCGGTATGCAAATGTTTATCCGACAGCTGATTGGCGTGTTCTTCGGCAAAGCCGTCGTACGGCATAAGCCAAAACGCGCACCAACCGCCGTAAAACAACGGAGTCTTGCACCTCGCCTCGAAATATCCGTATTGCTGTTCGAATAGATTTTCTCCTACTACGTCTGTGCGAGTCATAACGGCTCCGCTATACCAACCCGCGCCGTTTTCTCCGTTCTCTCTCCAATCTGTCCGCAATATTAAGTTGCCGTCCTGTACTATAGCTCCGTCTTGCGACCAAAATCCGCCCTTTCTCTTCGACGAAACTTTGCCTTCTTCGACTTCGAAACCAAAATTCCATTTGGTCCTATCCAAAGTATCTCCGTCGAAATTATCTTCAAAAGTCAGCTCGAATCGAGACATATCTATGTCGACTTTCTTGCCGCTATCGCCGCAACCTGCGCAAAATACCGTTCCTACGGCAAACATCAGAATTATAAATATCGCCAATAATCTTTTTATATTACCACCAAGCATATTCGTCATAGATAAACGACGGTTCGATAACGCTGACTTTGTATCTAGACTCAATGCTGTCTGCATAAACGTTGATGTCTATTACGGTTGCTCCTAAAGGCGCGCGGCGTTGCCAAGCGTTGACGCCCGACACTCTGCCGTACGAAAAATAAACGCCCTCGAAATCAGCCGATTTATCTTCGCCGTATTTGATTAGCCAGTTGAAATCGTGGTCGTGTCCTACCGTTATGAAATCCGTGCTTTTCAAATCTTTAATCATTTGATAAAATCCTACGTTGGCGTCGGGAGCATAACACATTCCCTCTATATTAACTGCGGGGAAATTTCCTACGTGCGTACCGTTAAGCCACGCGTCGGTATACTCAAAAAGCGGAACGTGCATAAAAAGCGCTGACCTAACGGGAGCTTGCGCTCTTGTCTGAAGAGCGACTATCTGGTTTTCGTACCACTGCATCTGATTTTCCGTAATACCGCGATATGTCGAAAGTTTTTCGCCGTTTTCGTCAAAGTTCCTTGCCTGCGAATCCATATTGACAAGCCCGTAAACAACTTTGCCGTCGCCGTCCACAACGTCTATAACGTAATTGCCTACGCCGTCGGTATCGCCTTTTTGCATAAGCGAGTATTTATATCCTTTGAGAAGCTCGTAAAGTTCTTCCTTGCCTTGATTTTGATTGCTCTCTTTGACTTCTTTCGACGTTCCTTGCGCCCACTCTCCGTCGTGATTGCCGAACGTATACATCCAATAAACCTCGGCTTCTTCAAAAACCTCCGCAAGCTCTATAAGCGCTTGGTCTCTCATTCTGAAAGGCAACAGGCTTCCTACAGCGTCGCCCGTTACGGCTACGACGTCAGCTCTTGCGTATTTAACGGCTTGCTTTACCCATTTTATTGTCTGTCTGTCCTGTTTTATCCAAGGTATAGCCGTCAAATGCAAATCCGTGAGTTGCAAAACTCTCAATACTCCGTTGTCGGGCAACTCGATTGACGTAGCCTTTTCTACGTCGCCTTTCTTATATGAAAACGCCGCGAATGAAATCAACACGCTGCAAAACACTATCAGCACAACGCATACGGGCACCAATACTCCTATCAATATTTTTTGTTTTTTCGATAAATTTGCCATAACTTTCTCCTCTATCAAATTTTGTAAATTAATAAGATTATAGCACATTACTTTCGACAATTCAACTCCCAAAAAACAAACTGAAAATTTGCTCGTTGACTTATTGCGCGAAAAATGTTATTATTATAAAAGAATTTAATACGCGCTAAACGTTAAGATAATTCAACTTAAAAGATTAAGGAGACGGATTATGAAAATTTCACTCAACGGTCAATGGTCGTTCAATATGTCCAACAACGACAAGATTTACAATGCAAAAGTTCCTGGCGATGTATTCTCCGATTTGGTTGCCAACGATGTTATACCCGACCCTCTTATAGGTCTGAACGAAGACCTAGTTCAATGGGTGGGCAAAAACGACTGGGATTACTGCAGAACCTTCGAAATAACGCAAGACGCGCTTAAATACGATTTCGCGGAGCTCAACTGCGAAATGCTCGACACTCTTGCGGACGTATATATAAACGGCAAAAAAATAGCAAGCGTAAAAAACATAAACAGACATTATGCCTGGAATATTAAAGATTTGTTGAAAATAGGCGAAAACACAATCAAAATAAGTTTTCATTCGCCGCTTGCTTACATAGCGGCAAAACATCAAATTCACAAACTGCCCAACAGCACTTTAGGAGAAGCCGGCTCTTGCCATATAAGAAAAAGCCCGTATCATTTCGGTTGGGACTGGGGTCCGCATCTTCTCACCTGCGGAATATCTGGAGATTGTTATATAGAATGTTACGACGTATGCAAAATAACGCGTCTAGACATCAAACAACATCATACGGAAAACAAAGTTGCTCTTGATATAAAAACCTATCTGTCCAACGATAAATCGCTTAATACGGAATACGTAATATCTTATAAAGGGACTGAAATTTGCAGAAAAACAGGCGATAATTCCGCTACTCTCGAGGTTGAAAACCCGCAGATTTGGTGGTGCAACAATATGGGCGCTCAACCGCTTTACGACCTCGACGTAACGGTATACGACGGCGACAAACCAATTGCGACAAAATCGCAAAAAATAGGGCTGCGCGTGATTACGCTCGACAACAATATCGACGAAATAGGTCGCAATTTCTGTTTTTATATCAACGGACGCAAGATATTCGCAAGAGGCGCAAACTGGATTCCTGCAGACAGCTTTATAAACAACGTTAGCGACGAGAAACTGTACGACCTGCTCTATAAAGCAAAAGCGTGCAATATGAATATGATAAGAGTCTGGGGAGGCGGATATTACGAAAGCGACAGATTCTATAATATGTGCGACGAATTGGGACTTTTGGTATGGCAAGATTTCAATTTCGCTTGCTCCCCTTATCCTTTTGACGACAGCGAATTCCTTGACGAAGTGCTCGCCGAAGTCGAAGACAACGTATTGAGACTCAAAAACCACGCTTGTCTTTGCCTGTGGGCGGGAAATAACGAAATCGAATCTATGTCTATGGCGTGGCTCAACAGGCAAAAGGTAATCAAAGATTGCGGCAACTTCTTCTATAAAATTCTGCCAGAGCATCTTGCTCCCCTCGACGACAATACTCCTTATTGGGCGTGCACTCCCTCGAGCGGCGAATATATGAAAAATATCAACAGCTGCGACAAAGGAGACACGCATTTGTGGCACGTTTGGCACGGACTGCGAAAGCTCGAATATTATAAAGGTATGCCTACGAGATTTTGCAGCGAATTCGGAATAGAATCCCTGCCCTCTCTCAACGCTATCGAAAAGTTCAGCGACGGACACGAATATACAAGCGTGCACTGTCAGCTAGCAAAAGCTCATCAAAAATGTATCGGAGGCAACGGCAAAATCAAATATTATATGCTATCTAAATTTTGGTCGCCCAAAGTATTCGAAGACACCGTTTATCTCTCGCAACTCACACAGGCTCTGTGCGTTAAAAATGCAACGGAGGGTTGGAGAATCAATCCGAGATGTCACGGTGCGCTTTATTGGCAATATAACGACTGTTGGGGAGTAAATTCTTGGTCGGGTATGGATTATTACGGCAATATGAAAGCTCTGCAATACTGCGCAAAAAGATTTAATCAAAACAACATATTGGTTTTCCAAAGACAGGACGACGTTATGAATATACTCTTCGTAAACGATTGCGCAACTACTGTTAAAACCAAAATCAAATGCGGAGTCAAAACCTATGGCGGCGAAACGCTCAACGAATTGACGAATACAGTGGAACTTGATGCAGACCACGTCGGAAAAGTAGCAAAAATAGACCTCAAAAACGTATTGAAAAAACGCAAAGAAAAAACTTGTTACGTCTATGCCGTCGCATACGATATGAACAATAATATCATATGCGAAGAAACTCTGCCGCTTACCGACGAAAATAAAGTCAAGCTGCCAAAAACGCAATTGACCTACAACCTGTCTATATCGGGAAATAAAGTAAAAATGGATATAACTTCAAGCGACTATGCGCGCTTTGTCGAGATTAGACTAAAAGGATATTCTTCTATGCTCTCCGACAACTATTTCGACTTGTTGCCAAATCAAACCAAAAGCGTGTATTTCGACTTGCCGGAAAACGAAACTTTGGAAAGCATTAAAGAAAAAATCACTTTGCGTTCGCTGTGCGACATCGAAAAGAAACACTCTAGACTGCGCGACAAACTTGATAAAGGCGCAATATTCTGGAATCCCGTCAACCTTGCAAATTATATCGCAAGAACTTTTGACAAATAGTCTTTGTAAATGCCAATCAAAAGCGGACCTGATAAAAAAGGTTCGCTTTTTTAATTTTAATTAAACTTATGTTTTTATTATCCGTATATTTTCATTAAACATTGCAATAATCAAAGTATGCTAAATTACCAAGAAGAATTTGATAAAATAACCGCAGAGTTCGGCGGAACTTGCGACTTGCGAAAAATAGAGCTGAATATATGCGGAAAACAAGCTTGTTTTTTCTATATAGACGGCTATATCGACACTTTGCTTTTTGAAGACAACATTCTCTCTCCTCTCAAAAACTTGCAGGGAGATATGCAAGTGTCTATGGACCTGCTAAATAAAAATACGCAGATGACCACTCCGATAGAAGAACTCACCGACACTGCAAAAGCAATTGAAAATATTTCCTGCGGAGAAATAATATTGCTTGCCGAGAGCGCGCAATGCTTTTTTAAATACAGCGAAAAAAAGTATCAATTACGCGCCGTCGCAGAGCCTCCCGTTTCTACTGTTTTGAGAGGACCGCGCGAAGGCTTTATCGAAGATTTGAAGACAAATATGTTTTTGATTCGCCGCAGATTGGCGTCTCCCAAACTTACTTTTGAATTAATGAGCGTCGGTAAATATACACAAACCAAAGTGGCAATTGCCTTTATTGACGGTGTCGCCGACCAAAATATAGTAGACCGAATCAAAACTCAAGTCAAAAACATAAATATAGACGGCGTAATCGAATCGTCGTATATTGCAAGATATCTCGAAGAAAACAAGTTTTCGCTATTTTCGCACGTCGGAGCGAGCGAAAAGCCAGATACTGTAACGGGCAAGCTTCTCGAAGGAAGAGTCGCTATTTTAGTAGACGGTTCTCCGTCGGTACTTACGCTTCCTTTCCTTATGTACGAAAACTTCCAAATGAGCGAAGATTATTATATTAAAAGCTATCGCGCTTCGATGGTGAGAATAATCAGACTTTTTGCCGTTATTTTCTCTATATTAATGCCGGGCATTTATGTAGCTCTGCAAGAACATCAATATCAGCTTTTTCCTATAAAATATCTTGTGTCGGTGTTGGGCAAGATATCCAATATCCCACTCTCGCCCACTCTTGAAATGCTGCTCGTGCTTGTGATATTTGAAATTCTCAACGAGACTTCTATCCGTATGCCGAGATACGTCAGTATGGCTTTGTCCGTGGTGGGCGCAATCATACTCGGCGAAGCAGCCGTTACAGCTGGACTGTTTTCTATATCTGCCGTCATAATCGTGGCTATATCGACAGTGGGACTATATTGCGTGCCCGACGAAATAAATTCGTCAAACATACTGCGTTTCGGTTTTGTAGCCGTCGGCGGAGTGTTGGGCGTCGCGGGCATTTTGCTTGGAATTGCGGGACTGATAGCGTATATGTGTTCTATCAATAGCTACGGCGTGTCGTATATGTCGCCTTTTGCTCCCTCGATTGTACACGATTGGCAAGACGGACCTCTCAAAGCTCAATTGCAGGAATTCGGAGAACGTCCCTATTCCATTCCTACAAGTAACCGTACGCGTCAACGTACCCAAATTGCCGATAACAAAGAAAATAATGAACAAAACGATAGGTGAACTATGCAGGAAAATCAAAATAACAAAATCTATGAAGAACAATTTTTACTGCTGGCATTTATATCAGTAGTCACCTTTAAAATCGTTATGCTGCCGCAATATTTCATAAAAACCGCTTCAAATAACAGCTATATGATAATGGCTTATTTGATAGCTGTGGAAATTATGATGCTTGCCATAGTATACGGAATAGTCAAAAACGGCTCTTTGCTTGAACAAAATATTCCTAAATGGCTCAAAGGTATATTCGCCTTGCTTGTCTTCTCCTCTTCCGTAATAAAAGCAACTGTGTTGGGAAGCGAAGGAGTAGCTTATATTGCCACATCCCTTTACGACAACGTAAGTTGGACCTTCGTCACGTTGGCATTATTGCTTACCTGCGTATATTTGGCTCAAAAAGGCGGAAAAGTCATTGCTAGGTCCGCTCAACTATTCTTTTGGATAATTGCTTTCGCTATGTTATTTTATCTTATATTTTCCAATTTGAATCTTGAGTTATTAAATCTTATGCCTTTCAAGATATCAGGCGATTTGGCTGTTGCAGGAGATAAATATTTGATATGGTTCGGCGATTTTACTCCGTTGCTTTTCGTAAGCGTCACGCCTTCGAGAAACCGCGGGAAAAAACGATTAGGCTTTTGGACGGCGGCGGCAGTTGTAGGCACACTTGTCTGCACTGTGGGATTGATGGTTATTTTTATAAGCACCTTCGGAGACGCCGGTCAAGTAATAGGCAACGCCTTTTTGAATGTCTCTTCGCTAAATAGAATTTCTTTTATGATAGGCTCTGCAGACTTGCCGACTGTTTTGAGTTGGCTCGTTATGTGCGTTATTAAATTCTCGCTGCTTTTATTTGCTATGACAGAATGCGCTAAATTCTTTTTCGGGAAAAAAGCCTGGGTTTCGGTAATATGCGGCGTAATAATATATTTTATTATCTGCTACGGTATAGGAAATCTCAAAACAAATTACGATTTGGCGACCAGTTGGTTGAGGTATTTTGCATTCTTTGCGGAATTCATTGTTACTATAGCCGCGTATATAGCGATGAGAATATGCGAAAAGAAGAATCAAAACAACCAGCCGTCGGAATGTAATAACGCAGACAATTGCCCTGCTCAAACCGACCAATTGCAAGGAGAGATATGAAAAAACATAGTTTCGTCAGTAAAAAATGGCTTGTAATAACGTTGATACTCATTGTACTCGTAACTTTTTCCGTTCTCGAAGAACAAAAAAACGTCAGCACTCGGTCTATTGTGTTGGCTATGTCGCTAGATTGGAAAAACGACGAATACGAACTTGGAATACAACTGCTTAAAACAGACTCGCAGGACAAACAGGAATTTATCACATATATGAGCACGGGCAAACATTTGACGGATATACTCGAAAATCTTACGCACGACACCGGCGGCGCAATTTCGCTTTGTCACACTACCGTCCTTATACTCGGCAATGATTTGCTTACTAAAGACGGAGAAAAGGCAATGAGATTTTTTGTCCAAAATGAAGAACTCTGCAATAATACTATGATAGTGGCAAGCAAGGGCTCTCCGTTGGAAGCAATGTCGGCAAAGCTGTCAAACGGACAAGGCGGCGGTTATTATTTGGGCGGAGTGCTTCGTAATATGACAAAAGACCTCGGTATAATTCCTATGACTATCAAAGATTATATCAAAAACAGATATCGCATAGGCGGCTGCGTCTATCTGCCCTGCGTCAGCGTGGAAAAAACAGGAGAAACCACTTATCTCAGCCTCAAAGAAAGCATAGTTACAGATTGCTGCAAATCGGTAATACTTTCGGAAACTGCAACAAAAGGATTGAGTTTGGTGCTTAACAAACTCAAAAGCGGCGAACTGTCTTATCAATACGATAATAAAATGGGTGAAGTAGATATTGTCAAGACTAGCTCGGATATCAAAGTCGAACAGGATAAAGCAAAGCTAAAAATTAAAGCAAAGCTTAACGATAAAGCTTACATCCCCGATAATATCGACGAAAAAAGAAGCGTCGAAGTTCTTACCGAAAATATAACGAAATATGTGGAAGAATGTTTTTCGATTTGCCGCCAAGAAGGGTTGGACGTCTTTTTCCTAGGTCAACGGGCGTACGCTCAAGGCAAAGATTATTATGAACAAAGCGATTTTTTGGATAAAATCAAATTGGAAATACAAGTGGATATATCTATGAAATAAAAAAATAATCGGATTGTCAAACGAGCAATCCGATTTATTTTTAAATTTGAGTCTTTGAGAGGCGTCAGCGTCATATTGCCCCGTCATTTCCGCGCACAGTTTGCATAAGATATTTTTTTGCTTCGATATACATATTCTTGGATTCTGATGTTTTATAAAACAAATGAAAACAGTGCAATCCCGGAAAAGTGCCGCAATAGGTCACGTATTGTTTGCCCAATTCGTCAAGTTTTTTAAGCAAAGCCAAGTGATGTCTGCCTACGAAAATATCGTTTTTACCGTAAGAAATAAACACGTTTTGCGGAAAATCAGCGTCTATCCACGGTATTGTATACAGCATATCTTTGTATTCATATTCGTCTATAAAACTCAATTCTTTGCCTGTCATATCCTTTATGATATCGGTCGCCATAGGATTTTTGAATAAATCGTCAAAATCAAAAGCTCCGCAATTCAGAAGAGCGCCTTTAATTTTGAATCTTACCGGTTTTACTCCCAGCCTCGCAAGAAATTGTTTGTTGTGCAAAACCGCGCTAACTTGACAGGCTATCTGTCCGCCTGCCGAATCCCCCATTATGAAAACGTTGTCAAGGTCGAGTTTGTATTCTTCGGCATTGTGTTCCAACCAACGCAACGCCAAGAAAATATGTCTCAAAGATTGGTGAAATCTATATTTTGGACTCAATCCGTAATTGAGATTTATCACGCAAGTGCCCATATCGGCAAAAATTCTGCCCTGCGCAACTCTCCAACGCTTGTCGCCCGTCACCCAACCGCCGCCGTGCACGTTGATAATAACGGGCAATTTGGCGTCAACCACAAGCTCGGGCTTAAATAGGTCAAGCATACATACGTCCGCTTCCGCAGGACAATATATTACGTCCGTTACCTCGTGTATTTTATTGCTGCTTTTATAATTATTGGTAACAAAGCTCTTGACGCTGTCGTCTATGTCAAACACGATTTTGGCAAGCTTTGACGTGCTGATTTTGATTTTTCTTGCCTTTTGTCTTTTATCTCGGTTTTCTTTTCGAACGTCTTTGTTATGCAATCTCTCTTCTTTAGACATATCTTCCTCAAAAATTTAATTGATATTTTTTAACGAATCTCTGTCTATAAGAATTCCGTCAAGCAAGGTTGCGCTTATCGTAAGGTCGTCGTTGAGTATGTTGATATCTCCTCTTTTCCCTACCGCAATATCTCCGATATCCTCTCTGTTTAAAAGCTTTGCCGGAGTCTTCGTACACATATCGATGCAATCTTCGAGAGGTATGCCTAAATTATACAAATTCGCCACCATCTTTGCAACGGGAGTGACCGAACCTGCATAGGTATTTAAATCTGGTAATACCGCAACTCCGTCGTCTATCCTTATTTTCTGCGCGCTTTCGCCGCTGCCAAGATAATAATCGCCTTCGGGCATTCCCGAAACGCTCAATGAATCGGATACGAGACATATTCCGTCGGCTCCCTTAAGCTTATATATCATTTTGAACAACTCATTGGGAACGTGTCTGTCGTCGGCAATAACCTCGTCCACTATTCTTTCGTCGACTAGACCTACTTCCGTAAGACCTAAATGTTTTTTAGGATTATCCCGTCTTGAAGGACGGGAAGTACAGTTGTACATATGAGTTACGCTGTTTGCCCCGTTTTCCACACAGGCATAAATTTCATCGTCGATACTGTCGTCGTGTCCCATAGAAACCTGTATGCCTTTGGCAACGGCTTTTTTACAAAATTCAGCCGCTCCGTCGAGATTAGGCGCCAAAGTCACTCTTTTTACTATATCGGCATTGTCCCATACGAACGTCGAATCTTTTGTCGGCGATATCAAAAACTGCGGCGGATGCGCGCCTGCGCTTTTTTGCGCAAGATACGGTCCTTCCAAATGAACGCCCAATATTCTTGAATATTTGTTGTGATATTTTCTTATATTTTCCAAAGATTTATTTATATCTTCTATACTTGCAGTCATTGTCGTCGGCGCAAAAGAAGTTGTGCCCGTATACAAATGATATCTGCAAATCGTATCGATAGCGTCAAAGCTCGGTTCCATACAATCTTTTCCCCAACCGCCGTGCGTATGAACGTCTATATATCCTGCTGCGCAAATTTTGCCTTTAGCATCAAAAATTATACCCTCTTTTTTTTCTCCGATATCGGTAATGATACCGTCTTTTATTATCACGTTTGCATTTTGGAATTTGCCTTGAGTATATACTTTTGCATTTGTTACGGTAAGTATCATTTCGAGCCTCTCTTTTTTGTAAAATTATCTATAGCTAAATTATATTGCTTTTTATTATGTATGTCAATATTTTGGCAAATTATTAGTTTTGGATATTCAAAGCCTTATTATATAGCAAATATTAACTTTTCGTGATAACGTCTGAATTTTACATACAATATTTCACAAAAATTAAAATCTCTCTTTACAAAACGGAATTAATATATTATAATTAATTAGTAAAAAAAATAAAGAGGTGAATTATGAAAACTTTTAAATCCAAAAAGTCCAAAGTCATAGCAACCTGTATGGCTGTCATAGCGGCAGTTTGTATCATTTGCGTTACTTTGGCAGGCTGTAAGTCTCCGCTTATAGGCGACACAGCTCTCGGCGTTTATTTTGTCGGCGATTTTCAAGACAACATAGACGACGCAACTCTCCAGTCGATTACTAGAGACGGCGCAAACATCATCAGCATTGAATCGGCATTCGAACAAGCTAACATTGACCCTAATACGGACCTTGCTAAAGCCGCTGCCGCTATTTACGCCGTAGCAGTTACCAATTACAATAACGTAACTCAATCGGGATTTTACATATTGACGAATGCTAACGTAATCGCGAAAAACGTTTCTGCGCTTGCAGGAAACGACGCTAACGTCGATATTAGAAGTACTTACTCTTCTTTTACAGGTAAAAAAGGCAGCTTCTCTCAAACAGTATCTGGCGTAACTAAATTACAAGGACTCGGTAATTTGGGAGATATGTTAAAAAAGAATTTCGGTTACAATATTCAAAGTTTTAGCAATAGCTCTTTTTCAGCAAACAGACGCGGACCCAACGGCGGAGCTCAATTCCCTCCCGTTGATAACGAAGAAGGCATAGATGTATATAAATATATATTGGGAGCATTCAATGACGGTTTAACCGAAACTACTAAAGGCGGAAATGTTTCCATTACGCCCGCAAGCGAGCAAAACACAGATAAACCGATACCCGAATACGAGCCTGCCGCAGGAGCAAAATATCCCGAAGACTCCACTCTTGCAGGTGTAAATCTACCCGATTTTAACAAAAACAGAAAAGCTTGGGAACCGCTCAACAGAGTTCCTTCAAGATATTGGGACGGAGATACCCTTATTGAAGACGGCGCAGTTGTAGAAGGCACAAGATACAGTTACGGAACGTACGGAGCCGGTTTTGCTGTCTATGATTTCAGCAGACCTAACTATTTGTCCGACGACACTAAAGTTTCCTACAACAAAGACCTTGACCTTTGGACTGTTGAAATTAAAGTAAAAGACGAATTTGTCAACCAAGCGTGCGAATTTGCCGCAGGCGACCTCATCAGAGATACACAAGGCTATATCGGACTCAAAAACGCTAAATATACTGAAATCTCTTGCAGATTCGAAGTATACGGCAACGGACTCATCAAATCAATGCAAAAGAGAGACGTTCTCAAATCTGACGAAAAATGTCCTTTAAAAGCAATCCCATTGCCCGCTACTTGCAACGGAGGCGGCGTTACTTCCAATACCGCTACATTAGCGTTCAGCTACTCCGACAACGACACTAATGCAGAAAGATTGGCGGCGCTCTACTGGCCTGAATTGGGACAGGATAAAATCTTCAATGATAAGAAAGTTAGCACAGCTCTTAAGCTTGACCTTTCGGGTTACGTCAATTTCGATAATTACGAACCCGTAGTCAACGAAGCTTTGAGAGACCAGTTCACAGACATTTTCGCAACCAAATAAACTCATATGCGCAACCAAGTACACACGGAAATTCCGTGTGTGCTGTTGCGTAAAGACAAATTGAGATTTTTACGCGGCAAATAAAATTTTGCTTCGTAAAAATCTTTATTTAATAAATATATCGATAGGATTATAATGACAAATTACGAAATTGCAAAAGAATTTAATTTTGATGGAGATATAGAATCCATATCCCCCTACGGCGAAGGACATATCAACGACACGTTTTTAGTCACGATGAAGAATTCTTCCCAACATTACATACTTCAGCGTCTAAATACAAAGATTTTTAAAAATTTTCGCGGACTTATGGACAATATTCAAAAAGTCACCGCAAAATTGCAACAAATAATCAAAAATCAAGGCGGCGACGACGAAAGAGAATGTATGACGCTTATACCTACCAAAACTAATTTGCCTTATTACGTTAATGGCAATGAATGTTGGCGAGCATATCTGTTTGTCAAAGATACTGTTGTGTATCAGGTCATTGATTCTTCTAAAGTTTTTGAAAATACGGGAGAAGCTTTTGGTAGATTTATTGCAAGACTTGACGATTTTGACGCCAATACGCTCTGCGAAGTAATTCCAAATTTCCATAATACTGTAGATAGATACTCTAAATTCTTGACGGCTTTAGAGCAAAACAAGAGTAAAAGAGTTTCTTTCGCTCAAAAAGAGATAGATTTTGTATTGCAAAGAGGTGATAAAGTAGGAGCAATTGTTGAAGCTCTCGAAAATAAAAAAATACCTTTGCGCGTAACTCACAATGACACAAAGATAAACAACGTATTGATTGACAAAAATACCGGCAAAGCAATTTGCGTTATCGATTTGGACACCATTATGCCCGGCTCGCTCCTCTACGATTTCGGAGATTCAATACGCTCGGGATGCAATACCGCTCTTGAGGATGAAAAAAACCTTGACCTGGTAGATTTCAATATCGAGCTTTACGAAGCCTACTGCGCGGGATTTTTGAGAGGCATAGGAGATAAAATAACCGACCAAGAAGTTAAAATGTTGCATTTGGGCGCAATTATAATTACTTTGGAATGCGGAATAAGATTCTTGACCGATTATATTGACGGCGACGTATATTTCAAGACCGACTATCCCGACCATAATCTCGTAAGATGTCGCACGCAATTCAAGTTAGTAGAAAAAATGGAACAATTAAGTCAAGAATTATTGGAAATTGCAATAAAATGTAAAAATAAAATATAATAGTACAGAAGGAGACTAAAATGAGCATTTTGGTAAGCGGAGGCGCCGGATATATCGGAAGCCATACTGTAATAGAACTGATAGAAAACGGATATGACCCCATAATCGTAGACAATCTTTGCAACAGCAAAAAAATCGCCGTTGAAAGATTGGAAAAAATCACAGGTAAAAAAATAAAATTTTATCAACACGACCTTTGCGATATTTCCAAATTGCGCGAAGTATTTAAATCCGAAAAAATCGACGCTTGCATACATTTCGCAGGACTTAAAGCTGTGGGAGAATCGTGTCAAAAACCGCTTGAATACTATCAAAACAATCTTGTCAGCACGCTCAATCTCATACAGGTTATGAAAGAATACAATTGCAAAAACCTTGTATTCTCTTCTTCCGCAACAGTATACGGTCAACCAAAAAGCGTGCCTATATCCGAGGACTTCCCTCTTTCTACAACAAATCCTTACGGCACGACAAAACTATACATCGAAGGAATTTTGAAAGATATATATAAATCCGATAATTCTTTCAATATAGCGCTGTTGAGATATTTCAATCCTATAGGCGCTCACAAGAGCGGACTTATAGGCGAAGACCCCAACGGTATTCCCAATAATTTGATGCCTTATATCACACAAGTGGCAATTGGCAAATTGCAAAAGCTCAACGTATTCGGTGACGATTACCCCACGCACGACGGCACGGGAGTGAGAGATTATATTCACGTTCTCGATTTGGCGCACGGACATATATTAGCTCTTAAGAAACTTATGAGCAATAGCGGTCTTGTAATATATAATCTCGGCACTGGAAAAGGTTACAGCGTGTTGGATATGGTCAAAGCTTTTGAAAAAGCCAGCGGTAAAAAAGTACCTTACGTTATCGCTCCAAGAAGAAGCGGAGATATAGCCGAATGTTACGCATCTACGGCGCTTGCCGAAAAAGAATTGGGCTTTAAGTGCAAATACGACCTCAAAGATATGTGCGAAGACAGTTGGAGATGGCAAAGTCATAATCCCAACGGATACGGAGAGTAAAAAATGAAACGCCCTAAACTAAAGACAAAATCGTTTTCCATTCGCACATTGAGAGAATGGGGTATTTTGGCTATAGATTTACTAACGGTAACCATATGTTATATGGCTGCTGTCGTACTGTCGCAAGCGTATTTGCCTTCGCAAGGCACGGAACTATTGCAAATTCTGCAAAGCGCTTTTATTTGTCTGCCGATAGTTCTTATAATCTTCTTCCTAACATTTTTGATATTCAGAGTCTTCAAAGTAGTTTGGCGCTATGCAAGAGGAAAAGATTACTTGCGCATAGTAGGCGCTTGTATCGTAGGAACCGTATTATTTTCATTTTTGGACCAAGTAATAGGCTTCATTAAAATAGAAGGAATGCCTCCTGTCGTTGGCGAAGACAACAAATTCAATCAAGTTATCTACCCCGCTTATATAATGTTGGGAACGTTTACTACTGCGTTTATTATTCTCTTTAGAATACTATATGAATTTATTTACGCGCGTCAAAAAGACAAATTGGAAGTAATAAAGCGCAAACGTACAATGATAATAGGCGCCGGATATACGGCAAGCGTAATATTGGAAGAAATTTCACGCGGCGACAGCATTTACGACCCTATTTGTATGATTGACGACGACCCCGATAAACTTGGAAGAATAATCAACGAAATAGAAGTCGTAGGCAATACGCAAGACATCGCAATAGTCGTTCAAAAATACGCGATAGACGTCATTATTTTTGCAATTCCTTCGCTCGGCGGCGAAGTGCGCCAACGTATTCTTACAGACTGTAACGCAACAAAATGCCAAGTAAAAGTTTTGCCTTTTATGAGCGAAATGATAGACAACGTCAATATAACAAAGCAAATGCGCGATATCAATATCGGCGACTTGCTTGGACGTCAACAAATAACTTTTGACGACGTGGGCGTTGCAAGCTACATCTTTGATAAAGTCGTAATGGTAACAGGCGGAGGCGGCTCAATAGGTTCGGAACTTTGCCGTCAGATAGCAAAATATAAACCCAGACGTATAGTAATCGTAGACGTCTACGAAAATTGCGCATATAATATTCAGCAAGAATTATTGAGAACATACGGAAACGATTATGATTTACACGTCGAAATCGTATCCATAACGGACTATGACAAAATGGACGAGTTGTTCAGCGAATTCCGTCCGCAAATTATCTTTCACGCTGCTGCGCATAAGCACGTTCCTTTGATGGAAACCGTACCGGAAGAAGCCGTAAAAAACAATATATTCGGCACCTACAACGTGGCTTTGCTAGCCGATAAACACGAAGTTCAAAAGTTTATAATGATATCTACCGACAAAGCCGTAAATCCCACCAACGTAATGGGCGCTACAAAACGTTGCTGCGAAGAAATCGTGCAAATGATGGCGCAGAAAGGCTCCAAAACAGAATTTGCCGCGGTACGTTTTGGCAACGTATTGGGAAGCAACGGCTCTGTAATTCCGTTATTTAAAAAACAAATCGAAGACGGCGGTCCGGTGACGGTCACCCACCCCGATATCATCAGATACTTTATGACGATTCCCGAGGCAGTCAGTCTCGTGTTGCAAGCGGGTACGTTTGCACACGGCGGCGAAATATTCGTATTGGATATGGGCAAACAGGTTAAGATAGTCACGTTGGCAGAAAATCTCATTAAATTGATGGGACATAAGCCCTACTCCGATATAGACATTGTTTTCACAGGGCTTCGTCCGGGCGAAAAACTTTATGAAGAACTGTTAATGGACGAAGAAGGTCTCCAAAAGACTGACAACGAAAAAATATTTATCGGACATCAAATGCAGATAGATATACCAAAGTTCACCGGAGAATTGGAGAAAATGAGAACTATCAGCGCCACAAACGACAAACAAGCCGTGGTAGAACAGCTCAAAGTTTTGGTACCAACCTTCAATCACGATTCGACTTATCTCAATAATATAATTGAAAAAGCAAAGAATTATCAAACTGAAAAACAAGCTAAATAAGATTTATGAGAAAAATAAACAGACCGACGTAAATATTACGGCGGTCTGTTTGCATTAATACTAATTATTTATCCCCCGCCGATTTATCAATATTTATTGGCAATCACTCGCGTCTTTTTCCTTATCAATAATATCTTTATCACTATTGCGAGCTTTTGCTTTATCGGAAATCAAACGTCCCAAATAAACCGCAGGCGTGTCTAGCAATGCGGTAAATATATAAATTATATAACTCGAACCGAATATCGATAAAACCGTGTTAAAATCATAAACGCCGGCAAAAGCTATTACGGTAAAAAGAAAAGAATTGACAAGCTGACTTACAATAGTCGAGCCGTTGTTTCGCAACCACAAAAACTTTCGTTTGTTGCCGAATTTCTTTTGGGTAAAATTCCACCATTTGTGATAAAGCCAAACGTCGAATATTTGACTGACGGCATACACTGTAAGCGACGCCAATATCAACCTGGGAGTATTGGAAAACAATGTTTTTATAGCTTGCATAGCCGTATCGTTTTCGCTGGGAGTATACAACAACCAACTTTGAGATAATATCAAGAAGAAGACCTGTGAAAATATCCCTATCAAAACCGCTTTGTTTGCGCTCTTCTTTCCTTCGCACTCCGATAATATATACGTTATCAAAAAGGTGACGGCAAACAAAACGTTGCCCAACGTCTGTTCCATTCCGAAGGCTTTGATAAGAATAGTAACCTCGATATTTGCAAGCACGGTAGCCAACGCGGAAATACAATAAAGACCTCCCTTGCCGAATAGAAAATAAGCTAAAAGCGCCACTCCGTAAATGAAAACTACCGATAATATCAAAATCAATTCATTCATTTAAACACCCACCCAAAAGTCCATATAATTTATTAAAACATCTGTTCTGCCGTCATTGATATAGATTAAACTCGTACATTACGGATTTATCTGCTTAAAATCAGTTGAATTTCTACAAGGCAGGATGGTCACGAACTGCCCGATACTTATCAATACTGTCTGTTATGTCGAAATTCAAAAACGTAGCCTTAAGTTGACAAAAAACAAACAAAGTCGTTGTTGCTTTTTCTCCAATCTGTGTTATACTGATATTAATAAATAAAAGCGGTTCTAAACTATTTTATCAAAACATAATAAGTCGGAGCGTAGCTAAATATATTTACGCGCTCAAAATATATAACTGAACAATCGACTATACGGCGGGAAAATATGAACAATTTAAAAACACCTTGGTCTGACAACGTCAATACAACTGCATATCCCAGACCGCAAATGCAACGCGATAGCTATCACAGCCTTGACGGAATTTGGCAATACAAAATAGTCAAAGGCGATATAAACGCGCAATTCGACGGAAACTTCGACGGAGAAATACGCGTCCCGTTTTCTCCCGAAAGCTATCTTTCCGGCGTAAATAGATTTTTGTCGCCCGACGAAGTGATAATATATTCTCGCTCTTTTGCAAGACAGGAATCAAATGGCAGAGCCATACTCCATTTCGGCGCGGTCGATTACGAATGCAAGATATATATCAACGGCAATTACGCGGGAGGACATATCGGCGGATATACGCCCTTTGAAATAGATATCAGTCAGTATATTAAAAACGACAACATAATTGACGTATACGTCGTCGACCCGTCGGACACCGCTCCTATAGCTAGAGGCAAACAAAAAATCAAGCACGGCGGAATATGGTATACGCCCACTTCGGGGATATGGCAAAGCGTATGGATAGAGTACGTGCCGGAAGTATATATCCAATCTTTGAAAATAACTCCCGATTTCGACAACAAATATGTTGATATAAAAATCAACGCAAATGCAAAATGCCAAGCAAAAATCTTAATGCAAGGCAAAACTTTTACTACCGATAACGGCGAAATTCGCATTAAAATAGAAAATATGCAAGAATGGTCTCCCGAAAGCCCTTATCTATATTATTTTGACGTAATTTACGGAAAAGACAAAGTGACGGGTTATTTTGCTATGCGCAAATTTTCATTGGGAAAACGCGAAGACGGCAAACCCTGTTTTATGTTAAACAACAAGCCTTATTTTATGACGGGATTGCTCGACCAAGGATATTGGTCGGACGGTCTTTATACGCCGCCAAGCGACGAAGCGATGATATATGATATAAACCTTGCAAAGCGTTGCGGTTTCAACACGTTGCGCAAACATATTAAAGTCGAACCGTTAAGATGGTATTATCACTGCGACAGATTGGGAATGATAGTATGGCAGGACTTCGTCAACGGCGGCGGAAAATACAAAAAATCGGCAATTCTTATATTACCCAATCTGGGAATAAATATCAAAGACGACAACTATTCTTTTTATTCGCGAAAAGACGAGACAGGAAGACGGCAATATTTTACGGAAATGAACGAAACGCTTGACGCTTTATACAACTGCCCTTGCATTGGCTTATGGACGCCCTTTAACGAAGGTTGGGGACAGTTTGATTCTCTTAAAGTATGCGCATATTTAAAGAATTTGGATTCAACACGGCTTATCGACCTCAACAGCGGTTGGAGCGACCAAGGCGGAGAGATACGCAGTATACATAAATATTTCGTCAAATTCGTAATGCCGAAAAAAGAAAAACGCCACGTTTCGTTAAGCGAATACGGCGGCTATGCTATGAAGATAGACAGACATACTTTTGTCAATAAAATTTTTGGATACGCAATATACAAGAATCAAGCCAAACTCGACAAAGCGCTCGCCGACCTATGGAGCAAACAAATTATTCCCGCAAAACAAAAAGGTCTCTGCGCCGCAATATACACGCAGCTCAGCGACGTTCAATACGAAGTCAACGGCATAGTAACATACGATAGACAAAAAATAAAAATAGATACAAACGCGCTTAAAGCTTTAAACGATAAGTTGACTCAATAACGCGCTCTATTATCAGTCTGATTTTTCTTCGACAAATTGAAGCTTGCCTTTAACAGTCTTGCCTACCGCAAGGGAAAGCGGCATATAAAACGCCGACATTCTGCCCCATTTCACACTCTCGATTTTGCCGTATGAATTAACGCAAACGCCGCTGTCGGCAAACTTGCAAAGCACATACTTACCCGCGCTGTAAGCCAACGTTCGGGCGCAGGAAATCTTATCGTCGTCGGCCGCGGCGGAATTGATATTGAAAATATATCTGCACCCTTGCAAAGCGTCCTGCCATAGTTGAGGATAACATATATCGCTGTCGACGAATATGCATACTTTGCCTCGCGAAGTGCGATAAGACCGCACAGTGCGCGCGCCGACGTAACCTTTTGACGGCGAAACTTCGTCGCTTACGCCCAATATCCGACCGTTATCGATAAGTATAACGCTGTTGAAAATTCTTTCGTTGATTCTTGCTCTCATCGCCGCCGCTATGATAATACTTTTCTCTTTGCTATATTTCGCCATATCTTTGAAAACTTGAGTTTCGCCTCTCAACTCGGCGGGCATATCCACAAGACCTACGACTTCGCGCGTCAACAGCAAAATATCGTTGGGCGAAATCATAGCGCCGTATTCTTCCACAATACTTTCAAAATCAATATTCGAAAAACAAAAAATCATACTGCATTTTATGAATTGCAATATGATTTTGTGTATGATTCAAGCATTTGTCAATCAAAACTTTTTCGCCGTTTCGCGCTATTATAAAAACTCAAATTACAATCGTATATAACGCGATTGCCGATTGTTTTATTCAAAAGAATACGGCGTGACTTGATAAACGTAATAGTTGAGCCAATTGTTGAAAAGCAGATAAGCCGTACTGCGCCAAGAGAGGTCTATATTGTATAAACCTTCGTCTTGAAAATAATTTACGGGTTTTTGAATATCTAGTCCTCTGTCTATATCGCGCAAATATTCTTTTTTGAGCGTTGTACGGTCGTATTCGCTGTGACCTATAAAGAAGAATCTTTTGTTGTCCAAGCTTTTGATTATTGCCGCGCCGCAATCTTTGCCGCTAGCAAGCACTTTGAGTTGCTCTACGCTTCTCAATTTATCTTCGTCAATTGCCGTGTGGCGCGACATCGGAATAAACATTTTGTCGTTCATCCCCTTCAAAAGCGCGTCGTACTTATCCTCTGCGCCAACTTCGTAAACTCCGAAAAGCTTATGCGCAAGCATATGTTTTGATATGCCGTAATGATAATAAAGTCCCGCTTGTGCGCCCCAACAGATATGTATCGTCGAAGTGACGTGCTTGTCCGACCAAGCCATTATCTCCGTCAATTCTTTCCAATACGCTACTTCTTCGAACTCCATATGTTCGACGGGCGCGCCCGTAATAATCATACCGTCAAAGTATCTGTCTTTGATTTCGTCAAATACTTTATAGAACTTTTGCATATGACTTTGAGGAGTGTTTTTGGAAATATAGCTGTCCATATTGACGAGAGTCACGTTGATTTGCAACGACGAATTGCCGAGCAATCGCATAAGCTGAGTTTCGGTGTCTATTTTGGTAGGCATCAAATTTACGATTGCAATTTCAATAGGTCTTATATCCTGTCTCACCGCTCTTTCTTTTGGCATTACGAATATTTTTTCCTTGGAAAGAACGTCGAAAGCCGGCAAATCTTTTGGTATAACTATAGGCATAATTCACTCCTTTTGCAACAATTATTTACCGATTGCGTCGAGAGCCTGTCTGACGTCGGCGATTAGGTCGTCGATATTTTCTATACCGACGGAAAGGCGTATTAGTTCGGGCGATACTCCCGCATTGGCAAGCTCTTCGTCGTTCATTTGACGGTGAGTTGCGCTGGCAGGATGCAGACAGCAACTGCGCGCGTCTGCGACGTGAGTCTCAATGGCAATAACCTTAAGACGTTTCATCACCTCTTCCGCAGCCTTTCTGCCGCCCTTTACTCCAAAACTCAAAACTCCGCAAGAGCCGTTGGGCAAATATTTGCAAGCAAGGTCATAGTCGGCGTCGCCTTTGAGATTGGGATATTTTACCCATTCAACTTTAGGATGATTTTGCAAAAACGTCGCCATTTTGAGAGCGTTGGCGCAATGTCTTTCCATTCTCACTGCAAGACTTTCCAATCCGAGATTGAGAATATAAGCGTTCTGCGGAGATTGAATCGAACCGAAATCTCTCATCAACTGCGCCGTAGCTTTGGTGATAAACGCGCCTTCGAGTCCGAATCTCTCCGTATAGGTCACTCCGTGATAGCTCTCGTCTGGCGTACAAAGTCCCGAAAATTTGTCGGGATAACGCGTCCAATCGAATTTACCCGAATCCACTATCGCGCCGCCTACGCCCGCGCCGTGTCCGTCCATATACTTGGTCGTAGAATGAGTCACGATATCCGCTCCCCATTCAAACGGTCTGCAATTGATAGGAGTCGCAAAAGTATTGTCTACGATAAGAGGCACGCCGTGAGCGTGAGCCGCTTTGGCAAATCTCTCAATGTCAAATACCTTTATGGCAGGATTGGCGATAGTCTCGCCGAAAACGGCTTTGGTATTGGGTCTGAACGCGGCGGCAAGTTCTTCGTCCGAACAGTCGGGCTTGACAAACGTAAACTCGACTCCCATTCTCTTCATAGTGACGGCAAACAGATTGTAAGTGCCGCCGTAAATGGTCGACGACGCAACAACGTGGTCGTTGCAACCTGCGATATTAAAAACCGCATAAAAATTGGCGGCTTGTCCCGAAGAGGTAAGCATTGCCGCGCTTCCGCCTTCCAACTCGCAAATCTTTTTGGCGACATAATCGTTGGTGGGATTCTGCAGTCTGGTATAGAAATAACCGCTTGCCTCCAAATCAAACAGCTTTGCCATTGCTTCGCTGGTGTCGTATTTAAAAGTCGTGCTTTGAATAATGGGAACCTGTCTCGGCTCTCCGTTGGCAGGCGTATAACCGCCTTGTACGCAAACCGTCTCTATTTTGCTCATATATGTAACTCCTTTGACGTGTTTTTAAATTTATTGCAAATCAAGAATTATAGCTCTTGACGATTCTGTCTATTTGCCTCTTTGATTCTCTGTCTGCGATAGACTTACGCTTGTCGTGCAATTCCTTACCCTTGGCAAGTCCGATTTCGACCTTGACGAGTCCCTGACGGAAATAAATCTTGGTAGGCACAATCGTGTAAGACTTTTGCGCAACTGCTCCTCGCAACTTGTCTATCTCTTTTTTATGCAAAAGCAACTTCCTCGGACGCTTGGCGTCGACGTTGAAATAACTTCCCTTTTCATAAGGCTTGACGTGAGCGTTCATCAACAGCACTTCGTCGCCCTTGACGGCGCAAAAGCTGTCTTTGAGATTGATATGCCCTTGCCTTATCGATTTGACTTCGCATCCGACCAATACTATACCCGCCTCATAGGTATCTTCTATGAAGTAATCGAAATATGCCTTTTTATTATTGTCGATTATCTTAATGCCGTCGGACATAATCTATCTCCTTTTGTCATTATATCATATTAATGCAAGATTTGTTATTATTTAGCTTATTATTTTATGTATAAACTAATAAAAAATCACCCTTGACGATAGGTCTCGGGTGATAAGCTTTTGGTTTGACTTTTCTTATTTCGTCTGGATAAACGTAACGAAGAAGAAAATTGCAAGCACTGCAAGGATAACTACGAACGTAACCGTCAACTTCTTCAAGATACTGTCTTTTGACCTAGATTTGTTCTTTTTGGAATAAGAATCGGTTTCCTGACCGCCTATAACGCCGATATTTTCATTTTGAGGTTTTTGCATCATAACCACAACGGTTGTTGCAATTCCAAGTACGAGACAGAGCGCCAATATCAGCGGTCTGAGCCAACTTGTAATATTCGGTTGGAAGATTGCTTCTCCCAGCATCATTGTCAAATTCATTTTTTACCTCCGTCGATATGACTGCCATAATATAATAGCATAACAATTTGAAAATTACAACGGTTTTTGAGCAAAATTTTCGTATCACACAAAAATTATTGACGACATAGTATAAGATATAAGCTCGCAAAGAGCAAAAAACCTTTCGGAGTTACATATATGAACACAAAATACGCACTGGACACCCCATATCCGCAATTGAGAGGCGCTTGCTCCCCTTGCGATATAAAAATGCTTATGGACCTATATGCAGGACGCGCAAGCGAACTTACTTCCATTACTCAATATCTTTATGAACACTACGTCATAGACGGACTTGACGACAACGTGTCTGAATGTGTACTGGGAATAGCCAAAGTCGAAATGTATCATCATTCCCTACTTGGCGAAGCCATAGTAAAAATGGGCGGCGACCCGATAATGGGCGGAAGCACCTGCTTTTGGTCGGGCTCTAATCTCAAATATACCCAAAATCCCATATGCTTTCTTCAAAACAGCATCAACGCCGAAAAGCTTGCCGTAAGCAATTATCGCCGCGCCGCAGCTTGCGTAAAGAACGCGTCTTTGAGCGAACTTCTTCTACGCATAGGACAGGACGAAGAACTACATATCGAAATACTCGGCGAATTATTGGAAAGCATAACCAATTGACATTATAATCTAAAAACCCGTCTAATTCGACGGGTTTTTAAGCTACTTATTGTTTTATCCAACAAACATTGCAAGAGTATTTAAAAAATCGCTTTTTTCTTCAAAAGAACTTTCTTCATACTCAAAATGAATTTTAATATCATCGATTTTTATATATGCTTTCGCCATAAATTTATTTAAACCATTTTCAGTATTTTTAGTTTCATAATAATATATATTGTGACCTTGCATTTTCACACTGTTGCTATAATATTTTAAATCAATTTCATCATACTCCAATTGAGGATGCGCATTTTCAATAATTCGCATACTCTTTAAATTGTCGCTTGTTTTATAAATTAACATAAATACAGTGTCATTTGGAAAAGTATTAAATTTTATTATATCCACATTTTCAATTTCATTGATTACGAAATTATTTAAGTTTTTATTTATTTCTTCATATGAAGAACTATCATAATCGGAAAAATCTAAATATTTGTTTTCCCCTTCATATCCTTTATTTAAAGGATTATATACAAACAAGCAACTGAGTACAAAAACCACAATAAGCAATGCAGTTGCAACCGCAGACAAAGACCAAATTTTCTTTTGATAAGATTTTCTTACATTTTGAGCAGCTATTATCGAAGGTCCGCGCTCAGCGCGTATCTTCTCTAAAAACTCCCTGTTGTCGTATTGCTCAAGAACCTTGTCTGCCGCTTCTTCCAATATATTTTTCTTTTTCTTCATAAAGTCACCTTTGCCAATATTAATTTATATCCGTAACAAACAATCCATAACATTCTTCTATCGTAGTATTTTTATCTATGTTATAGTACCCCGTACCATAAACCACAGAACCCGTAGCAACATAA
Organism: uncultured Christensenellaceae bacterium; assembly: GCA_910588015.1. Classification (GTDB taxonomy): domain Bacteria; phylum Bacillota; class Clostridia; order Christensenellales; family UBA3700; genus RACS-045. Next base: position 123,521 of record CAJUOK010000005.1, read on the forward strand.
AGAAATCTATCTATTCTATTTCCGCCGCTCAATGTATAAGTTATTTCTCTGTAGCCAAAAGCAGCCATTGCGTGACGACTAACCGATGAATAAATACTTATACTATCACAATTTTCCAACTCTGTAATGTTAGAATATGAATACTTTGATGTAAATATTGCCAACGGTCTGTGGCTCATCAACTGCACTTTTGCATATTCGTAATTAAACACCCCGTTGCTTGCTATCGACTTATCGTAATGCAATTTGTATCCCATACTTTCGCAATATCTCGTCATACCGCTTTTAAATTGAGCTACTGTTGTTCCCGTCTTTGGGTCTGTTCCCATACTGCTATATAATTGACGTATTAATGCTTCTGTTGTTGAACTAGAACCATAAAATAAATATGCGTTACTATAATTAAATCCTGGCTCATAATCTGGAATGAGATTTGGGGACTTTCTATCCATAAACTGTATTATATTAGCGCCTGCTACGGGTGCGCAACTTCCTGCCAAATCACCTGGATTATACAAATTAGGTATGCCTGCAACAATTTGATATTTATCTTCGCTTTTGGAAATATAATAAATCTTTTCGGAGGTTGTTTCCATTCCTTCTAAACCTGCTTTAAACGAAAATATTTCAAGCTCTGCCAACTCTTCTTCGCTTAACGCTTTGCCTGTCAACCAATAATACTGTCCGTCTTTATTGTATGTATATACGG
>CAJUOK010000006.1:0-5196 GCA_910588015.1 uncultured Christensenellaceae bacterium
GCTTTTTTCATTTCTCAACAACAAAGGCAAGTCTTTCTATTAATCTGCGAAAGCAAGATAGTTCGAAATAGTGACGCTCGCAGGCTCGCTAGACCGTCGCTGATAGCTCCTTACGAATCCCGCCACTCCGACCATACAAACAAAAGACTTGCACAAGTCATAAATGAAAAAAAAGCGAGCTAAACTCGCTTTTTTGATTTAATATTGATTTCTTATTTTAGTGTTGGATATTTACGGCAAAGCTCAATCTTTCTATATCTTCATTACTTCCGCCGACAACGAGAATATCGTCGGTTTTGAGTACGGTGTCGCCCGACGGGGAAGTGATGACTTCGTCGTTGGCTCTGATTATTATAAGGACGTTTACGGCGTAGCTGCTACGCAAAGCAAGTTCGCTCAAGCTTTTATCCGTCCATTTGTCGGCAATATTTATTTCGGCAATGGAATAACCCGATACGATTTCCATATGATTTTGGATATTGGGATTGATAAGTTGAGTAGCTACTTTGATAGCTATAGCCGCTTCGGGATAAATAACTTTGTCTACGCCTATTTTACTGAGCAACTTTCCGTGTTTTTCGTTGTGGGCTTTGGCGATAATATTCGGACAGCCCAATTCTTTGCAGGTGAGGGCGGTTATTATTGACGATTGAATATTGCTGCCTATGGAGATAATGACCGTGTCAAAACTTTCTATTGCCAAAGATTTGAGCGTGCTTTCTTCCGAAACGTCAGCCACGATAGCGTGCGTGCTGAAATTGGATACTTCGTGTATTCTTTCCTCGTCGATATCCACGGCAAGCACTTCGTAACCGTAGTTAAATAGAGCTTTTGTGATTTCCGCGCCGAATCTTCCCATACCGAGCACGGCAAACTGTTGTTTTTTTGTGTGTTTAAATCTTTTCATATCTTATCCTTTGACGAAACGAGTCGGTCGTTTGAGCTAGACGTTGATGCTAGCTTCTTGATATTTGATTTTTGTTATTTTGCGGTTAGTCTTGGCAAAAGACATAAAGAACGTAAACGCTCCGATTCTTCCCAAATACATATCCGCTATGAGTACCGCTTTGCTCAACGGCGAAAGGGAAGTCGTAATTCCCATAGTCAAACCGCAAGTTGAGTAGGCGCTTATCTGTTCGAAGATAAGTTGAAGCAATACGTCGCTGCCTCTGTGATTTTCCGCCGCAAAAATAATGACTGAGCTTATAAATAATATGAACATTGCAAGAAGCAATGTGCTTGCGGCTTTTGCCAAGGTATTGGTTCCAATAGCTCTTTTATCGAGCACGTATTCCTTTTTTTGTTTGAGAGTTGCTATGACGTACGCTATAAGTATAAAAAGAGTCGTGACTTTTATTCCGCCGCCCGTAGAGCCGGGAGCTGCGCCGATAAACATAAGCGCCATAGACAACGAAAGCGAAAGATTGTTCATTTTGTCAACGGGAATACTTGCAAAGCCCGCCGTTCTGCAAGTTATCGAATGGAAATAGCTGTTAATCCATTGACCGAGCAAAGGCATATTTCCTATTGTGTCGGGATTGGTTCTTTCTGCCAACCAAAACGCAAACGCGCCGCCGAATGTCAATACCAACGTCATTACGACGACGACTCTCGTGTGAAGCGACCATTTTTTAAAAATTTTGTGTTCGGAAATATCTACGAGCACGATAAAACCTATGCCGCCAATTCCTATAAGAAGCGCGAGGGTGAGAAGTATCAAATAGTTGTTGTTGAAATCGACGAGCGAAACTCCCGTCAAAGAAACGACGTCAAACCCCGCGTTGCAAAAAGCCGACACGCTGTGAAAAATTCCGTACCAAAGAGATTTTCCAAAAGAAATACCTTCAATGCAAAAACCTATAGTGAGGAAAATGACTCCCAAAGCTTCCGCGCCCAAAGCCAAGAGCATAATTTTTATAGCGATGCTTTTGAGACCTTGCATACTTGACTGCGCCATATCTTCGCTCATACTCAATCTTCTTCGCAAAGAAAGTTTTTTGCTCAACATAGAGTAAAAGAAGGAGGTGATAGCCATAAAGCCAAGACCGCCTATTTGAATGAGAATAAGAATAACCACTTGACCGAAAGCCGAAAAAGTACCCGCCGTAGGCACGACAGACAAACCTGTCACGCAAGTTGCCGACGTGGCGGTGAAGAGCGCGTCTATAAAGCTGATGCTTTTTCCTTTTTGAGTTGAGAATGGAAGCAGAAGAAGCAACGTGCCCAATATAATTACTGATAGAAAACCAAACAGCAATAGTCTTGCGGTTGTCAGATGGGCAAATATTTTATTTTTACTTGAACGAGTCAATATAGAGTCGTTCAACTTCAATTGGCGTCCCATTGAGTTGTTTTGCGTCAGCCTCTTCAAAGTTTATTGTTTTTATATTATATATCAATATGCGATATTTTGCAAATATTTTACGACACAAAGTCACGGCATTATTATGCGTTATATCGAGCCGAAAATCTTTTTTAAATTTTAAATATATATAACTTTACATAAATTTCTATATGAAAATTGTCAAAAAGCTTGCTTAAAATTTCAATTAATAATATGATATATATGTATAGTTATATATAAATATATAAAAAATATTAGTGGCGAGAACAATGGCGAAAAAGAAAGAACAGGAAAATAACCAAAACACCGAGAAAGCAAACAGCGTTATTTCGGATAACGTCGATAGCGTCGAGGCGGCAGACAATACTGTCGAGACTCCGCAATTGATTGTAGCGGAAGAGTCGGCGGCTTCTCATATCGATGCGGAAGCGCAGATTAATACTCAAGACAGTCAAGCTCCCGTATCAGACGTCGTTTCGCCTGTCTTGGAAAACCAAGACGTGATTGTCGCCGAGTCGGATATCGTTGTGTCTGAAGAAAATATATATCCTGCGGAAGTATTCGACGGGTCGATTATACCGCAAGAGCTTCCTTTGGAAGAAGAGGTTTACACTCAAACGGAAGAGCCGGAAGATAAAAATAGAAAGAGCGGGAAAAAAGGTAAGACGGTCAAAAAACTCAATATTCAACGAGACCCAAAGGTATTGGCGCGTCTTCATCGTAAAAAGATTATAGGAAAAGTATTGGCGAGCATATTCGTATTTATATTCGTCGGTTCGATTGTGGGTATGACGGCGTTTGCATATACTTCCGCGTCAAATGTATGGTGGAACGAAGTCGGCGAAGAAGCAGGCGTAGAGTTTAAAGAACTTTTCACACTATTCAACGGTATCGGCGACACTGACGAGGGTAAGATAGTTACCAACGGCTTCACCAAAGAAGACCTCGAAAATTTTTACGGAAATTTAAAGCGCAAGATGTATCTTTCGCAAGACTATGATTTATCTGTTGAAAAAATATTGAGCTCGCTTATGAGTCAAAGCGGAGAAGAAAACGGCGGGACGTCGCAGGCTTCCTGCTATGTCACGGGCACCGACGGTTATGATCTCGAATACTTTTATACCGATTTTGACGGCAACACTGTTACTGGCGACGATAATACATCTCAAGGAGAGTCGGAAAACGGAGATTCCTCCATAACGGGAAATAAAGAACTCGATAAGCTTTTGCAGGAAATGCAATTTGATTTTTCTTCTTTGGAGAAGTACGAGGGAGAAAAGAATATATTGGAGCTTTCCGACAAACAACTGGCGGCGTTTGTAAACGACGTGTTGCCCGCGCTTTCCCAGTCTTTCGGCGAAATAAAAGAGTTGGAAAATACGTTTGGCAGTCCTATAAGCGACCTTTTGAACGTCAAGCAAATAATAATAAGCGGAAATGAACAAAATTCTTCCGAAATAAGTTTTAAAATCACTTTGTCAGTCAGAGCAAACGATTTGCTTTCCAAGATTTTACCTAAATATGGCGTGCCTTCTATAGTAGGTATTATAATTCCCGAAATTCTTTACGCAACGGTCACGGTTTATCCCAACGACGCTAGTAAAGGAATAGAGGCTTCGGTCAACAGAATGGAGGAGAACAACGTCAACAAGATTGTAAGAATAATTGACGTTATTATGAAAAAAACGGGCAGCGCTACGTCTATCGGCGATTTGTTGGTCAAGGTCAACTCCAAAGTCGTAGAGGTTTTAGGCAAAGCGCAGCAAAAGCTTCCAATTACCTTTGTGCCAACCGGAAGCGTGAACTTATATCCGATAGAATCACTGATGGGTATGTTGGACGTAGACATTAGCGAACAGGCGTTTTTATATATGCTCAAAGACATAAAGTTGCCCACGGCGGATTCTTTGGGTCTTGATATTCTTTCGCCCGAACAAATAAAAGTTCACACCTCGCAATTCGTTTCGGAATTGAGCGAAAAATACTGTCTTGACAATTCCGACGGCAAGATAAGCGACAACGATACCATCAGAGACGTTATGAAGTTTGCCGAAAGCCAAGACGCGCTCGAGTCGATAAAGTTATCTGAAATGAACTACGGAGGGCAGTATTCTCAACAGCTCAAGGTTCGCACTTCTTATAAAGCTTTGGCAGGTATGCTGTCGGATTACGTAGTCAAAGAAGGACTGCTTGGCGATATAAAAGCCGATATAATTCAAATGAGTTACACTTCCGAAGGCGAGATACTTTCGGTTGACATAAGAGTTTATCTTTCGCAGATGTTGGGGTTTGACGGCGAAGACGTTATGTCGTCTCTCATCAGACAGCTTGTGCCCGAATGTATTTACGTCACGGCAAACGTATGCGTCAACAAAGAGAGGAATACGCCGACGACTATCGAAATCAACAAAACGGGGGCGGAAAATTCCAAAGCCCATCTGCAGACATTGACAACGCTTGCCGATAAATTCGGAGTGGACACGTCAACTTTGAGTTATGAAGAAATATGTTCTAAAATAGACGGAGGCTTGCAACAGGGACTTTCGCAAATGCAGGAAAAGATAGGTTGCGAAATTCTATTTGCGCAAGATTGCGCTTATTTGCCCAATCTTTTCGAAGTTGTATGCGGCACGGGTATGCTTAATGAAGACGAAACGCATACGATAGAACCCGAAAGTCTTTATATGATAATGAAACAGGCTCACACGTTCGAATTTGTCGACGACGATAAAAATAAGAGCCAAAATGCAGACGGCTTTATAGGCGAGTTGGAGAGCAAATACTATTTGCAAAGCGGAAAGATAGTAGACAACGGCGACGGTAATTTGATGCACAGCGTTATGGAGTTGAAA
>CAJUOK010000006.1:5206-8531 GCA_910588015.1 uncultured Christensenellaceae bacterium
CCTTCGGTTCGTCGATAGATAAATCGGCTTTAGCGGCTGACAATAGGAATTTGGATTTGATTTATCCCAAGCTAACGGCGGCGGAATTTGCTTATATTATGGAGCTTAACATCGATTTCGACAATATGAGCGACGTATTAAAAGACGCTACGGTGGAGGGAGCAAAAATATCCGACGACGAGATAAGAATATATCTGTCGGCAAAACTATACGACGATAAGTCTAATACGCAAGCGCAAGAATCGATAGATACCCAAGAAACCGACTTAAGCAAATATTCCAATCTTTTGCCTCAATACGCATATGTAACGCTGATAATAGACGCCGACAAGATGACTTCGGGCGGCGAGGAAAATTCCGTAAAAGTTATAATAGACGGTATGGAAGACAGTTATATGGCTGATTTCTTCTCAATAGTTCGCAAATTGACAAAAAAGAGCGTGACGGAAAGCGAGATTTCGGCGCAGATAGACGTTCAACTCAAAGATTATATGAAAGGCGTAAAAGGTATTGACTATGAGTTCGTAGACGGCGGTATGCAAATTGACAATCTTTTTAACGTAATAGCAAAGAGCGATATGGTCAAGAGCGACGACCCGCAAGCGCATATATTCAACGCGGCGGAAATTCGCAAGCTTATGCAGGAGCTTTACGGGTACGATTATGCAGATTCTGGAAAAGGCGAATTTTCCGCGGCGCAAAATCTCGACAACTTTATAGACGTAGAACTTAAAAATAAATATTTCATAAGCGATTCTTTCGGCGAGCAGCTCAAAGAGTACGAAAGACAGGACGCGTTGCTTGATGGTTTTGCCGCTATAGGCGGAGAGGATTTTAGCGCAGACAAAGTGAGAATGAATGATTTGACGTCTCTTAACAATATTACCGTCACGGCGGGAAAGACGGAAAATCAAATAAATGCCGAGATAACTCAAAAGTTTAAGCCCAAATTTACTGCAGGTGAAATAGCTCATTTATTGCGTTCGCAAGTTGCGGTTGCTGGCGATATGTCGTTTATGCAAAATCAGCAAGTCGTATATGCAGGCAACGACGAATATACTATGACCATTACGCTTTGCGGTAACGGCAATCTCGAGGACGAAAATGCAAAAGGACTTATGCCCGAAAAGTTCTACGTCAATCTTACGATAGAATTGGGCGACGTTTTGGCGGACGGCACGCGCACAGATATGAACGTATACGCGATGGATATCAATTCCATAGCATATACCGAAGACGGCGGAGCCGAGCAGGATTTGCAACTTTTGCTTGAATTTATAGGCAGAATAAAGAAAAACACACAGACTTCGGAATCTGCCGAAGACGAAGTGTCGCTCGACTCTATTATGTCGCAAATAGAAGACAATCTCAAGAGCTTCAAAAATCAGATACACAACGACGTGTTTACGGTATCTTTCCTTGCCGACGGAGGTTTTATTCTCAACGAGACGGTATATCAAGTGGCTCTCAATTCCGTATACGGAGTAGGAGCAAATCAGACTGTCAACTCAAAAGACGAAGTTCCCGACGAAATTCATTTCCGCAACGGACTTTGCAAAATCAACAATATGCCGGCAAAATACGAATATGCCGACGGCGTATTCTTGGATTTTGCCAACGGCAACAGAGCGCAGAACGCCAATGACGCAATATCCGAAATCAATGACAAATACGCTTTGGCTAGACCTTTGCAAGCTGACGCCGACGCGATACTGTCGACTTTGGGCAAGTACGCAAAGGACTATGCTACCAACATAGATGGAGCCAAGTTGACCGACTCTCAAAAGAGAGCTATGAGTATAGAGCAGTTGAGACCGGTAATAGCGGGAGAAGAATTGCTGTTGCTTCTCGAGAGCAGCGTGTCGATAGAAGCTGACGGTTATCAAAATGCCGTTATGAGCGCATTGTATATTTTGGACGGCGAAATGATAATTGTATACAACAGTCCTATCGAAACAAGTCAAGCCAACGGCAAATACAACGATTTGTTGCCTACAACTATGGCGCTTGTCGTAAAAATAAATATCGACACAATGAAAGTGCCCGACGCTTTATGTACCGATATAGGTATCAACGACCTTTCCGAAACCGAAGTGCACGCGGTGCAGGCAATGGTTCACAAACTCAATGAGAACGAAGGCGCGGGCGAGAGTCAGAGTTTGGAAGAGTCCAACAAACAGTGTTCGGACAGCGTGCGCGCAACTATGAAAGATTTGAGCGACAATATGAACGTCAGTTACGTTGCCGACGATACAATCGACGGCGTTACGGGCGGCGGTATGATGATACTCGACGGTATCTACGAAGTTGCGGCGCAAAAGATAAACCAAGCCGATAAAGACGGAGAGCCGCTTACTCCTCAAGAAGTCAAAGAGACTTTGGAAGCGCTTTTCGACGGACTCGACATACAGGCGTATACGCCGCCGACAGGACTTACGCAAGAAGAAATGAAAGTTAGCTACACCAAAGACAAGTCTATGGAAAAAGTAAGCAATCTTTATATAGACACGACTAATATTATGAGCGGCAAGGCGAATATAAGCGGCGCGATAGGCGGTTGGAACATAGCTTCTATGATAGATACCGACAGACTTCTCGAACCGCTCGGTCTTGAACAAAACGCGCAGGGAAAAGACGACGCGTTGAATCTTAAGCACACGGCGCTCATTCCGACAAGAGCAAACGGCGACGGCACTTTCGACGATATAAGAGCGGCGTTGGGTTCAATGCTCGACAAAGAATATTTCCTTATCACTTTGGATATGAATATGGAGACTGCGGCGGGTATAAAAATGTCAATATTGCCTGAAAGAATGGACTTGACGTTGTATATGGATTTGTCTACGGAAGAGATTTCCATAATCTACAACGCTATGACAGACAAACAGCGCAATACGCTGTCGCGCTTGGTTAAGACTAGCCGTCCGGAAGGAGTCGGCGGACTTGATTTGAGCGATACTGCGCCTGTCAAGAACGAAATTATGAATATGAATATCATCGAAGAAAATATTTACGGATATACCGTTGCCGTCACGTTGGGAGAACTGCTTAAGAGCGGCGGCAGAGTACTGCCTATCAACACGGCAAAAGAGCATATAGTCAGAGATGAAAACGTCATATTGGGTATGGGCGCTATGATAATCGATTACACGTATTCGATATCGTAGCAATCAATTAATATAGGATAATAAGTGGAAAAGAATTAATTATATTGGGAGTTGCATATGAAAAAACATTATGATACTTTGGAGATAGGTCATATTTCTTTGGATTATAATATCGACTATCTCGACAATCAAATCATCGAAGTTGGCGGAGCCGTCAT
>CAJUOK010000006.1:8541-62403 GCA_910588015.1 uncultured Christensenellaceae bacterium
GGTTTAAAGTTGGAGTAGTAACAAAAGTTGCGCCTAAAGATATAGACAGACTCGACAGTTTTGTAATAGATAAAGACGATATCTATTATATTCCTAGCAAGGAATCGACTTCTATTCGCAACAAATATCACACTGCGGACAAAGAACGCAGAACTTGCAATTGTATAGGTCAGGGAGACGGCTTTACTATCGACGATATTCCCGACGTCGACTGCGACGTTTATCATTTTGCAGGACTTATTTACGGAGATTTTGACGGCGACCTTATGATAGAACTCTCCAAAAGGGGCAAAATTGCCGTCGACGTTCAAGCGTTGTTAAGGCACGCCGACAGACAGAGCGGCGCAATGTATTTTGAAGATTGGGCTGACAAAAAGCGCGTTTTGCCTTATATAGACTATCTCAAGACAGACACTGCGGAGGCAGAAATACTTACGGGACAGTCGGATAGATTCGTTGCGGCAAAGATGCTTTGCGAGTGGGGAGCCAAAGAGGTAATAATTACCAATTCCGCAGAAGTACTTGCATACGACGGCAAAGAGATGTATACTTGTCCTATCCGCGCCAGAAACCTTTCGGGCAGGTCGGGCAGAGGCGATACGACTTTTGCGGCTTACATTACGCAAAGACAAAGAAGTTCTATGGAAGAATCGTTGCTTTGGGCGACTGCAACCGTGTCGGCAAAAATGGAAGCTCCCGGACCGTATAAAGGCGACAGAAAAGACATAGAGAAGTATATAGAAGAGTTTTATCCCCAAAAGTGCAAGAAAATACAATTGTGATTTTTTTGCGGCATATTACGGAGATAATGCAATCGAAAAGGAGAATTACACATATAAGACGAGCGGGACTTGTTCCGCAAGTATCAATTTTGACGTCGAAGACGGCGTTGTTCGCAACGTGGGTTTTGTCGGCGGTTGTAACGGCAATTTAAAAGGTATCGGAAAGCTAGTCGAAGGAATGAAGCTTGAAGACGTTGTGGACAAGCTCAAAAATACGACCTGCGGTTCGAGAAGCACGTCTTGTCCGGACCAATTGGCAAGAGCTTGCGAGAGCGTTTTGGAAGGTAAGATTTAGGGATAATTAAATAGGTATAGATTAAAATATTATAATATTTATATATTTTAATGTTTTTTTAATTATTATAATTATAAGTGTTGACAAAATGTGACATTTATTTTATAATATTTTAGGAAGTGTCAAGCGGATACTGTGGAGGGAAATAGTGACAGAACAGAGACCGAGTTTCGAGGAGAGATTAAAGTCGATGGATGAAAAAACCGTCGGCTATTACAATAAATTAAAAGACTGTTTTCTCCAATATAAAGGAGTAAAAAACAGATTGAGTTTGAGGTGCGACAGCTATAGATTGGACGGTCGGTTACTTGCAAAATTGGCAATAGGGGGAGCTTCGCTTAAAATATATCTTGCGATAGACGCTTCAGACGAGGAGATTTTGCAAAAAAAACTTCGTTTCAGAGACGTGTCGCAATCTGCCGCGTATAACGAAGTTCCTGCAATGATACCTATCAAATCCGATTTGTGCGCGCGAAAAGTGTGCGAAATTATCGACGTTATGATGAGTCGAAAGAGTTGTGAAAAAAATTAATATGAAATATTTAAAACTTCGCTTGATATAGCGAAGTTTGTTTTTTGAGTTTATAATTACTGATTTTTATCATCAAAATTAAGAATTAATTAAAAAAATATAGGTTTTTTGTAAAAAAAATTAAAAAACGTATTGATTTTAGTTAGCTTTATACAATATAATATATTTAAGATACTTTCAAAAACAGCATTGAATATTTTTTGAAAGGGGGAAATATGAAAAAATCTACAAACCAAGTTGCAAGCGAGCAGTTTGAAGAAAAACAAGCTTCGTCGCAAGAGACTGCGCAAGAAACTGTTGTTTCTCAACCTACGGCAGTAGACGTTGCTGTAGCGGGTAGCAATGCAACGGAATTAAATACCGCCGAATCCGCGCCCATTGCCGAAGTAGTTCAATCGGAGCCGGCGGCTGTCGAAAACGTTGAACAAAAACCTCAGGAAAGCGGCGAGCAAACCGTAACAGAACAAAATTCCGGAGACGAGATATCGGCTACTCAAACAGAAGAGCCTACAACGTCTAATGAAGTTGACAACCAACTCATTGCTGACCAAACGCTATCTCAATCGCAACAAGTATCAGATAACAAGAAGAAAAAGGAAAAGAAGAAGAGAGAAGATAAGCCCAAGAAAGAAGCAAAAGTCGGGCTTTACGTCAAATCGCTTTTCAAATATTTTAATATAATCACTATTTTGCCGTTTGCGCTTTTGATGTATGCGGTGTTCTTCTCGTCTTATATCGTCGACAAAGGCAATTTGTTTGAAAAAAATCTAATATGGATAGGTATTATAGTGGGTTTTGCGGCTTTGGTGATGATTGCTTGGTTCATAGACACCTTGAAGAAGCGAAGAGTATGTTCGCTGGACGCATTTTTACTTTTGGCGCTTATGCTGTGCGGCAGTATGATTGCTCAGTGTGTGATTTTCGGTAATTTTAAGAACTTCGACAAGATAGCTATTATGACCGTCGCGGCGACGGCGGCTGTATTGGTGCTGTTGACAGTAAGACTCATTCTTTTCAAACCGAGCGAACAGCGTAAGAACGACGACGCAAAATATGTTGCTAAAAACAAATTAGGTATGTATTTTAGGGTTATATTTGCCAAATACGGTTTCTTTATTTCTATGCTTTGCGTTATAGGAGCTCTTTTGATACTTATAATCACGAAGTCCAACATTTTCGAAGATTTCGAATATCTTGCAAGTAATACCGAAAAAATCGTCACTTTGGTATTTGCGGCAGTGGCTGCAGTGCTTATGATAGTCGGTATATTTATACGTATCGTCAGAGGCAGAGCCAACGTTGTAGACTGTATGCCTTATATGCTGTTTATGGTTGCTATCGGCGGTTTGGTATACTTTATCACAAGACAAACGTATATGATACTTTATATAGCTATAGGCTGCGCCGTAGTAGGAGCAATATGGCTTATGCTTTGTCAGTATACGTTGCTTATGTCCAATTATAAGAAAGTCGAGTCGGCAGTAGCAACCGATACGACGGTGGTGCCTCAACTGACGGCTACGACCGCTGAAGCGCAAGCTCAACCTTCCGTTGAACAACAAACCGTTGGCGCCGACAACGCTCAGACTTCTGCCGTCGCTTCGCAGCAAGATACGGCAAGCGTAACAAACGACGCTCAACAGACTTCCGACAGCGCCGCAAACGGCGGAGTAACGCAATAAAAAATTCGTTTTCAAAATGAATATGCATTTACAACGGCGCGTTTGCTCCCTAATGGAAGACGCGCCGTTTTATTAATAAAATACAATATGATTACAGTTATGAGAGGCGCGGAAAATGAAATATAAATTTTTAATTTTAATTTTGATAGTAATCGTAGTGGCTGTATCGATATTTACGGCGTGCGTAAAAGACAGATGTGATGAAGAGAAGTCTTTCAAACTTTCCGATAAGTATTCGCTTTTGTCTCAAACGCCGCAAAAAATCAAAATTTACCTTACCAATTATTACAAAGATGGTAAGTCTAAAGATTTTGAAATAACGGAAAAAGACGAGATTAATCGTATTACGGATATTCTCAACAGTACGGTTTGCTATATCGACAGGGCTAAAGAAATGGAACTGCCTCCTCCCGGTGTTGGAGTATATATCGAATTGATTTACGGCGAAGATTCTCTTAATTTCAACTGCTTTGCGTTAAAAGTTGACGACGTCGAATATTTTCTTGATAATTACGCTCAATTAAAAGAGGTAATACTTGAATTGGCGCGCAATGACGAAATAAACTAAAAGGCTATCGGACTTTCGTCAAAGTCGGGAATGAAATCTTGACTTGCGCTGTCCAAAGTTTGAATAAAAGTGTTTTCAAGTCCGCAGTTCATAGCGTAATTTACTGCGATTTTATATTCCAAAGGCTTGAGCTTTCTGTTGATTTCGGTAAATTTATCGGCTTCGCCGAAAGGCACGTATTGTCCCATAAGGGAAAGATACGTGTCTTTTTGCATATTGTCGGCTATCCACTTTATCACGCCTTTGGAATTTGAAAGAGCGTTGGGCAAAACCAAGTGACGGATTATCAAGCCTTTTTTCATCAATCCGTTTTCAATAATATCTTGAGGGCGCAATTTTCTCATCTCCAAAATGGCTTTGGAGCATATATCAAAATAATTTTCGCAGTTGCTGTATTTCTTTGCGAGCGCATTGTCGGAGTACTTAAAATCGGGCATAAAAATATCTATTGTGTATTTCAATATTTTAAGAGTTTCGACGCTTTCATAGCCTCCGCAGTTGTACGCTATGGGAATATTGGGTTTATATATACTGCAAGCCTCCGCAATGTCTTCTGCAAACTGCGTAGGAGTTACCAGATTGATATTATGCGCTCCCGCGTCTTCGATTTTTTTAAATATTTCGACAAGAGTTTTTGGAGTTATATCTTTTCCTTTGCCCCTAGATACCTCATAATTTTGACAGTATACGCATTTGAGATTACAGCCGCTGAAAAATATAGTTCCGCTGCCGTTTTTTCCCGATATAATAGGTTCTTCCCATTTATGCAAAGAGACTCTTGCGACTCTCAACGCTTTTTGAGAGCAGTATCCGATAGAAGTCTTTCTGTCGACGCCGCACTTTCTTGGGCATAGATAACATTTTTCCATACCACAAGTTTAACTCATTACCGCGATTTATGTCAAGTAAGAGGCTCTCCGTTGTCGTCAGCCTCGTCTTTGAGAGACATTTTCATATTGGCTTCGTCTAAAGAGCGCATTTTGACTCTTTGATTGGAAATTTGCTGTTTTTGTTTTTTATCGAGTTTCTTTTTCATAATAACCTCCGTAAAAATTATTGCTCATTAACCGCATAAATAAACGACCGAGATTGACATACGGCTCAATATGAATTAAAATATCATTATATTACAGTTTGGAGATGCGCAATGCAGATTGGGGATATATTGGAGTTGGATATAACTTCCGTCGGAATGAACGGCGAGGGAGTTGCCAGAGTCGACGGTTTCGTCGTATTCATAGACGGCGCGTTGGTTGGCGAAAAAGTCAAAGCGCGTATCGCGCAAATAAAAAAGTCTTTTTGCATTGCCAAGGTAATCAAAATATTGATTCCCAGCGCCGACAGAGTAAATCCTCAATGCCCGATATGTTTCAAATGCGGCGGTTGCGAGATGTTGCATATCCGATATGAAAAACAGTTGGAAATTAAGCGGCTAAACGTTAAGAACTGTTTGGAGCGCGAATGTAAAAGGCAATTCGACGTAGACGACACTGTCGCCAGTCCTTTAACGGTTGGATATCGCAACAAAATTCAAGTGCCGATAACGGTTGTCGACGGCAAGTTGGCAGGGGGTTATTTCGCGCCCAATTCTCACAAGGTCATACCGTTTTGCAGGCAAGGCGAGAGCGGTAAATGCTTGCTCAACAGCGACGGAATGCAACAAATTATAGATATATTTCTCGACTATATGCAAAGCGAGAATATTAGTCCGTATGACGAGCAATCCCACACGGGCATAGTCCGTCACCTTGTAATACGCAAAGTAGGCGAAAAATATGCCATATGCGCCGTTGTCAATTCGCAAAGTTTAAAAAATTATAAATTGTTTACGGATATGCTCCAAAAACAAGGTTTTGAATTTTCTTTCTATATCTCTCCAAATACCCAAAGGACCAACGTTATATTGGGAAGTCGCGTGATTACGCTATACGGAGAAGAGCGTTTGCAAGGAGAAATGTCGGGTATAAAATATTTTGTTTCTCCCAAATCTTTTATGCAGATAAACGACGGCGTGAGAGATATGATTTACTCTCGCGTGGGGGATATTATAAAGTCCGGCGGTATAGTCAACGTTATCGACGCATACAGCGGTATAGGTATAATGAGCAATATATTCGCGAAATATGCCGATAAGGTATATGCCGTTGAAATTGTTGACGAAGCCGTTGAGGATGCCAAAGAACTTGCGAAAATCAACGGCAACAGCCAAAAAATAATAAATATATGCGGCGACTGCGCTAAAGAACTTCCCAAGTTGACGGCGCAAATAGGTAAGTCAATAGTTGTTATCGACCCGCCGCGTAAGGGGTGCGATAGCGCGGTGCTGTCGGCATTATTAACTGCGCAACCCGACACAATTATTTATATCTCGTGTAATCCTGCGACGTTGGCGCGCGACGTCAAAGTTTTGCTTGAAAAATACGAAGCGGAATCTATAACACCATACGATATGTTCCCTAATACAAAGCATATCGAAACTCTAATTTGTCTTAAACGAAAACAGCCAAAATAAACGGCTTTTCGGGGCAAATTAAGGATGATAACCGATAAAATAAGCGCTTACAACCTAAAATGGAGTAAGCGCTTATATAATTTCAGCAGTATTGATAATATAATTTTAATATTTACTATGCTGAATAATCGTCAATAGTCTAATCTATCGTTACTTGGAAGCTTGTTGTCGCACTATTGTTGGGCGGCAAATTTGCTACGCTGTATCCGATGTCAGGACGGTAGGCGGCGATGTTCTGACCGTTAATCATAACGGATTTGTCCACGAAAGTAGTGCCTTGCGGAATATTATCCGTAAAATAAATATCATTTATATTGATATTGCCCTTGTTCGTAAACGTTACAGTGTAGGTCAGAGTTTCGCCCTTGACGGCAAACGCCTTGTCTACGCTTTTTACAACCTCGAGGTTTTCGGAAACAACGTTTATCGTAACGGCGTTTGTGGGTTCGGTATAAGTTTTGATGATGCCGCTTATAGGGTCTCCCACGTCGTAACGGAATTGGGCAGAGTTGGTTACAGTGGTTACTGTCGAAGGGCTGTTTATTTTTAAATCGTATTCGACTGTTATAGAATCGCCGGGATTAATGACGGGAAGAGTGATTCCCAATACGGCGTCTGCCGGGACTGAGACTCCGTTTATTTTGACGCTTCCGTCAACAAAGGTTGCGCCGTCGAGCGCCTGATTTATAATATAAGCCGGAGTTAAAACCGCAGATGAATTGTTTGTAATCGTTACCGTATTGCGAACGGTTTCGCCTTCTTTTGCAAAAGTCTTGTCGGAACGCATCTCTGTTAATATTTCGTCTGATAATACTTCTGTGTTAACGGTATTGCTTATAAGGCTACCGGGAACGCCGGGTTGATTTGGCGGCACGGCGTTATAGTTTACATTTGATTGATTGGATATATTCATATTCCACGCTCCATAAAAAAATACTACATACTGCCTCTCAAAAGGCGAAGTATGTAGTAAAATAATATTGAATATTTCTTACTACAATATATGAAACATTTTAAGCAATGTTACAAATCGAAAGAATAATACGTTAGCGTATTTACTGCAATGTATAATATGCGTTCAAAGTAGCGCGCTTCATTATAATAACAACGGGGAAATTCGGACAGCGCGTTAACAACGGCTAATTTCTTATAATAGTTATTCTTGCAACTGAGCGGAGTATAAAGACAAGCGACGGTAATAACGGTAAATGAATTTTTATGCGTTGGTAATACTGTCGGTATAGTTGCGTCATTATTGATTTTGTCATTAAAGAATTATAAGGTAATATATTTAAAGAAATTTAATTGATTATTTCCCGCAATCGCTTCAAAAATATTTCCGCGCATTTAGGAAATACTTGATATTTTTTCCAAGCAATATCGAGATGGGATATAAGCTCGGGATAGAGCGGACGGAAGCATAAATTGGAATTTCCCGTCGTGTTCAATATTTTATCCAAGCTGACCGCATATCCTAGACCTTCTTCCACAAGCAAGGACATATTATACAAAAGATTGCCAGTTGCGACGATGTTGAGTTCTTCCTCGCTTTTTTGAAACCATTCGCCTATTTTGTTTTTTCCTATCGACTGACGGGAGCGAATAATAGGTTTATCCCACAAATCTTCGGGGGTTATATATTCTTTTTGCGCGAGAGGACTGTCTTTTCGCATAATTACGCCCCAAGTGTCGTATAGCGGCAGTCGCATATGGTCGTATTTGGATAAATCGAAGGGTTCGATAAAAATGCCGAAGTCTATAAGACCTTTATCGAGTCTTTCTGATACCGTGCCGCTGTCGCCGCTGAATATATGAAATTTGACATTTGGATAATCGCATTGAACGGAGCGAGCGGCTTTAGCTATAAGTCCCATAACGTAACTTTCGCCGCCTCCTATATAAATATTTCCGCTGACGTTTGTTGTCGGCGCGTTCAATTCGTTTTCTGTTTTGTTATACAGTTCCATTATTTCTTCCGCGCGTTTTTTAAGAAGTTTTCCCGTGTCCGTAAGAGTAATTTTTTTCGCGCCGCGTATGAAGAGTTGCTGTCCGATTTCTTTTTCCAGATTTTGCATTTGCCGCGACAGGTTTGGCTGCGTAACAAACAAGGTTTCCGCCGCTTTGGAAATACTTTCTTCTCTCGCGACAGCCAAAAAATATTTCAATTCTCTTAATTCCATAATTACCTCGCTTATTAATTATAACGTATGTAAAATATGATTGTCAATTATGGCATATAGACTTCCCATAAGCAACTGACATATGAAACCAATTATGATAGCATTACCAAAAAACGATTTAAAGATATTTTTGTAAAAAGATAAATTTCAATAAAAAATTAATCGTAGATTATACACTAAACAAATACTGTCGGCATATCTTTAAGTAGACACAAAGGAGAAATCGGGGTTATGACGCTAGGTTTATGTATGATAGTTAAAAACGAAAGCAAGGTTCTTGAGCGGGCTCTCGAAAATGTTGCAACGTTTGCGGACGAAATAGTTATTGTAGACACCGGTTCGACGGACAATACGGTGGAAATAGCGCGTAAGTTTACCGACAAGGTGTATATATACGAATGGAACGACAATTTTTCATCCGCGCGAAATTTTGCGTTATCGCAAGTCGAGTCGGATTATTGGATGTGGCTGGACGCAGACGATATGGTGCCCATTGACACTGCGACGGGAATAGCGGAATTTATGCGTACTTCCGACGCTTCGGTAGACGTTGCGATGCTTCCTTATATCGTTGAGACGACGTCGGACGGCAAGCCTATATTTTCATATTATCGCGAACGTATTCTTAAAAATAAATCGGGTTTTTTATGGGAGGGAAGAGTGCACGAAGTCGTTCAGCCGAGAGGCAATATAGCGCGACTGCCATTTCCTATAGTACATTCCAAACCTAAAGATAGGCGAAGCGGTACGCGAAATCTTGACATCTATCGCGCGGCTGTAGCTTCGGGTGACGTTTTGTCGGCGCGCGAAAGATATTATTTTGCCAGAGAACTGTTTTACAACGGATTTATATCCCAATCAATTGATGAATTCAAAAATTTTCTCGATATGCCCAACGGATTTTACGTCAATAAGATAGACGCTTGCATTATGCTTGCGCGCTGTTATTTGCAAACAAAGGATATAGATTCGGCGCTATCGGCGGCGTTTCAAAGTTTTGTATACGGTTTGCCGACGGGCGAGGCGTGCTGCGAGATAGGCAACATATATTTATCGAATAATGATTACGGCAAAGCCGCCTATTGGTACGAATGCGCTACGCGAGCTACGCCGGATATCGATTCGGGAGCATTTGTCGATTTTTCGGCTTACGGCTTTACTCCCTACGTTTGGCTTACCGTTTGTTATGACAGACTGGGAGATGTAAATAAGGCGTATGAATATCATTTGCGCGCTAAAAAATTGCGTCCCGACCATCAAAGTGTCGTATTTAACCAAGCGTATTTCGAGCGTTTGGGATACAAATGAAATTTATTATACAAAGGAGACTAATCGTTATGGTTAACAATTTCTTTAACAGACAATGCGGTTGCGGTTTTAGTTGCCCTAACCAATGCAATTGTCAATGCCAGCCGCGACCGACGTGTTGCGTAGGCGTAGTGGGACCGCAAGGACCTCGCGGCGCAACAGGACCTACCGGACCGACAGGACCGCAAGGCGGCGCAACAGGAGCAACCGGTGCCACGGGAGCAACAGGCGCAACCGGACCTCAAGGGTTGCAAGGCGTAACAGGTGCAACCGGCGTAACCGGACCTCAAGGATTGCAAGG
Source organism: uncultured Christensenellaceae bacterium (assembly GCA_910588015.1). GTDB lineage: Bacteria > Bacillota > Clostridia > Christensenellales > UBA3700 > RACS-045. Next base: position 18,702 of record CAJUOK010000006.1, read on the forward strand.
CGTAATGGGAGCAACAGGCGCAACGGGTCCGCAGGGTATACAAGGCATACAAGGACCGCAAGGATTGCCTGGCGCAACAGGAGCAACCGGACCGACAGGACCGCAAGGTATACAAGGTTTACAGGGAATGCAAGGTTTACCGGGCGCAACGGGTGCCACAGGCGCAACGGGTGCTCAAGGCATTCAAGGTATACAGGGACCGCAGGGATTACCGGGCGTTACCGGCGCAACAGGCGCAACGGGACCTCAGGGGTCACAAGGCGTAGCGGGAGTTACGGGAGCAACAGGACCTACCGGACCGACGGGACCGCAGGGCATACAAGGCGTAGCGGGAGCCACGGGAGCGACAGGACCAACGGGTCCGCAGGGTTTACAAGGCATACAGGGACCTCAAGGACTACAAGGCGTAACAGGAGCAACTGGTCCAGCAGGACCGCAAGGTGTACAAGGTGTAACAGGAGCAACTGGTCCGGCAGGACCGCAAGGTATACAGGGAGCGCAAGGATTGCAAGGCGTAGCAGGAGCTACCGGCGCTACTGGTGCAACAGGACCGACAGGACCGGCAGGCGTAGTAGGCGCAACCGGCGCCACGGGAGCGACAGGAACAACTGATTTAAACGCTTACGGCGGGTTATACAATACCACTCCGCAAACGCTCAACTTGACAGTTGGAGGAACGACGCAATTGCCTATTCCGACAGCTATGCCGTTGAAAAACGTGACCAATGCGCCTGTCAACAGTCTTACTGTTGCAACGGCAGGTATATATGAAATCAATTACTATACCAATGTGTCGGCAGCTTTGGGTACAACCGTTACTATGTCGGTGCGCAGAAACGGAACGGCAATTCCGCAAGCGTCTATATCGCGAGTATTATCGGTCGGCGTAAGTTCTCTTTACAACGGAAGTTTTATAATTGCGTTGAATGCGGGAGACGTAATAGATATGGCGTTGTCGGCATTGCTCGCAGTGGGCATAACTTTGGGCGGCGGCGTGAACACGACTTTGACTGTAAAACAGTTAAGCGTATAATCGTATACGTTAGCTAAAAGTATCGCGAATGACAGACGGTATGGCTTTATTATGTCATACCGTTTTTACATTTTTCTATACATTTCGACAATTTCGTTTGACATAATTATCAAGTGAGACTATTATAAAATTATTATGAAAATGAGAATAAAATATGTATCGACAGTATTGTTGATTATTGTAGTTTTGACTTGTATGCCGTTAAGTTTGATGGCGTGCAGTTTGTTCAATGGGTATAATTCGGCGCTATTGGAAGCTTTGGCTGATGATTTTGCGCTGATGCTTATGGGCAATGGAGCTGCAAATTGGAACGCGCTTTCAGTTTCGCCCGAAAAGTCGTTCGGATACGTCAAAGACGGAGAGTATTCTTGGTACGCGTATCATAAGACTTCAAAAAGAGATATAGACGAAGTCAGCGACGCTTTTCATCTTTTCGAAAATGAGTTTTTGAAGGTCAAGTATTCCAAACTCAACGAAGCGGAAGCTGTAACTTACCGTTATCTTGACAATGCGCTTCATTCATATATGTCCTATTACGATTCTCCCTATGCGCTTGATTTTGAGTTGATAGGAAGCTCGTATATTAGTTCGGAGGGCGGTTACGTTGCGGATTTTGCAAGTACCGTCGAAAATTATATATTCAGAAGCGAAGAGGATGTCAAAGATTTGCTTGAGATTACCAAATCTACCAAGACTGCTTTTATGACATATATGGATTATATGGAAGACAGAGTTGACGCAGGATATCCTTTGTGGGACGAGACCGTTGCGGCAATGCAAGATTATTTGACTTCCGTTTTGGAGCAACAGGATAATTATTATCTTTATAAATTTATCCGAAACAAAATCAATGCAGCGGAGTGCTTGGACGACTCGTCCAAAAGCAATTACATAAACGCGTTCGAGACGGCTCTTACCGACAAATTTATGAGAGGCGTCGAGGTTCTTTGCGCAGGTTTGGACGATTTTAGGGGCGTGATTCCCGAAAGAGAAGAGAGTTATCTAACAGCTTACGGCAACGCAGGCGCGGCATATTATCAGTGGAGATTTGAGTATCAAACGGGCATAAGGAACGCTAACTTGATGAGCGTATACAATCAATTGGTCGACGCTGTAAAAAGCAGTTATACCAAGATGCTGAATATTCTTGACAAAGTTGATTCGATAGCGCCGTTGAGACCTCAAGTCGCCGAAGATTTCGACGCTTATCTCAATGAAGAAAAGGCGTTGATGGGATTGAGCGAGCCTTCTGAAATACTTTCTTATCTAAAGATAGCGGCGAAGTCTATCGTTCCCGACCTTCAGGCAATGCCGTCGATTCAATTCAAATATATGGACGCTACGGTCGCAGATAGAACCGGTACTATGGCTTATTATCTCAAGTCGCCAATAGACGAAAGTAATTCCGCGGAGTATATAACCCTAAATCCTCATTATCTGCAAAATCAGCCTGTCAATTTGCTCACAACAATGGCGCACGAGGGCTATCCGGGGCACTTATACGCATACGTCAATGCAAAGGAGAGTAATGCTAATTTGCTCACGGCGGTCAGCGATACGTTGGCTTTTTCCGAGGGATGGGCGGTATACGCTTCCATAGCCGTGTTGGAGAATATCGCCGCAAACACAGACGACGAGGCATTGAGCTTGTTTTGTCAATTCAACGCTTGCAATATACTTGCCGGATATGCGGAAAGCGCGCTATACGATATTGAATTCAATTATTTGGGTTATTCCGTCAAAGATTTTTTGGGAGACGGTGTAAACGAGGAGAGTTTAAGGGAAATGTTGGATATGCTCAAGGAGAATCCTGCAGTATATATTCCTTACGGCTACGGTTCGGTTGCGGTATTCAATATACACGATAAGGCAAAAAAATATCTCGGCAAAAATTATAACGAAGTAGACTTCAACAGAGCGTTGCTTTCGGAGGGAATGGGGCCGACTTTGACGAGAGCCGAGGAAATTGCGGACGGTTATATTAGTGCAAATAGGTAATCATTTAATATAGTTTAAATATTTATATAAAGCCGAAGTTCTTTTGCAGACTTTGGCTTTATTGCTATTTTGCGACAAAATACATATTTACAACAGTGAGCTTAAGTGATATAATGATAAAAGATAATAGCAAAGAGGTGATATCTTGATAAAGATTCTGGTTGCCGAAGACGATATAAAACTCAACAAGCTTGTCAGAACAGTGCTTGAAAGCAACGGTTACAAAGCCGATATGGCGCTTGACGGTCGCAGCGCGTTGGATATGTTTGGCGAAAAGCATTACGATTTGATAATATCAGATATAATGATGCCGGTTATGGACGGCTACGGTCTTGCGGAAAACGTCAGAAAAATCAGTCCGACGGTACCCATATTGTTTATGACGGCAATAGACGATTTCAACGCTAAGAAAAAGGGCTATTCTCTCGGTATAGACGATTATATGGTCAAGCCTATAGATGTGGAGGAGTTGGCGCTTAAGACGGGCGCTTTGCTTCGACGTTCTCAAATCGTCAGCGAAAGAAAGCTTGTTGTAGGCGACACTACGTTGATATACGATTCATTGACTGCGCAGGTGCCGGAGGGTGAAATCGAGCTTCCGCAAAAAGAATTTTATATTTTGTATAAATTGCTATCTTTTCCAAGCAAGATTTTCACCAGAAGTCAATTGATGGAAGAGTTTTGGGGAGTTGACAGCGATACCGTAGAGCGTACTGTCGACGTGCATATCACAAGAATAAGAGAAAAGTTCAAAAACAGCAAAGATTTCGAAATCGTCACCATAAGAGGACTTGGTTATAAAGCTGTCAAAAAGCAAAAGTAAACTGCGATTGAGGAGTATTATGAAAGAAAAAAAGAAAAACAACAATTCATTGCTGTTTAAATTGAGTTTGGCGAGTTTTGTGTCGATTTTGACTGCTTCGGGCATATTTTCGGGAGCGTACTATATACTGGCATATTTTGCCGTAGAGATTGACGAAAGCTGGTGGACGATTATCGTTGCGGGGGTTGCGAGCATAGTAATAGGCATCGTGCTGTCGATAATTGTCAATATGGCGTTTTTCAATCCCATAAAAGATTTGCTTGACGTCACGGATAGAGTTACCAAAGGAGATTTTTCCGTACAGCTCAAAGAGCATAAAAAGAAGAACGGCGAGCTGAAATCGGGAGAAATGGCGACGCTCACGCACAGTTTCAACGTTATGGTTCACGAGCTTGACAAAAACAAAACGCTAAAAAGCGATTTTGTCACCAATATATCGCACGAATTCAAGACTCCGCTTGCCAATATAAAAGGACACGCAGAGCTTATTAAGAACTGTCAGGATATGAAAAAGATAAACGAATATTGCGACAATATAATAGAAGCGTCAATGAGCTTGACCTTTCTCACGTCCAATATTTTGCGCTTGAGTAAGCTGGAAAATCATTCGATACTTCAACCCAACGATTTCAGGCTTGACGAACAAATCAGACAGGCTATAATATTTTGCGAAGGCAAGTGGTCGGATAAAAATATAAATCTCAACATAGACCTTGACGAAATCACGATATTTTATGACGAAGGACTTTTTATGCAAGTATGGCAAAATTTAATCTCAAATGCCGTCAAGTTTACCGACGAAGGCGGAGAAATCAATATTTTGCTAAAAAAATACGATGATGAAGCCGTATTTACTATAAAAGACAACGGAATCGGAATGAATGACGAAGTAAAAAGTCGCATATTCGACAAGTTCTATCAAGGCGACGCGTCGCACGCAAAAGAGGGAAACGGTCTTGGGCTTGCGCTTGTCAAAAAAATATTGGATATATCCCATTGCAAAGTCGAAGTGGACAGCAAAGAGGGCGCCGGTACGACGTTTACCGTTCATATACCTATTTAGGCGTAGGGATAATTTTTGATGCGATTTCAACTGTTTTTAATGCTTATAGCCATACAGGCTATTGCAAAGCATAGATTTACGCTTGCGATAGCGATATAATAATTTGCAAAAGGCGTAACAAAACTTATCGCAAGCAACAGCAGGCTTACGCCTATAAATCTAAACCCGTTTTTGCGAGTAAAAGCCGTTTGCAATATCATAGACAGCGTTTGTTTTGCCGATATTTTATATTTGCTGTCAGGCGGCAAAGCTTCGCGTTTTTTCAGTGCGTTATAAATAGGTTTGAAATTGGTGTAAATCAAGGCGACGTCTCCAAAATTTTTTATAAAAGCCGTAGTCTTTTTATCGCCGTTGGTAGTGAGAATATAGGCTTTTGATATATTATTGCTTTTGCAAGTTCTATAGAATTTCACCATAGTATCGGCGGATATGGCGCCGTATTTTGTCCATAAGAACACAGCTTTGTCGTCGATTGTGACGTATTCGCCCATATCGCGAAAGTCGCGCTTATCGGCGCATAAAGATTTCAGAGCATTTTTTGCGCAATCTTCGCCTTGCCATATAAGGTATGTAACGTATTTTCTATAGCTCATTTTTCCGCCGTTTGGCTTGAATATCAGCTTTCTTGCAAAGCCGACTATCAGCATTGTTATAAGCGCACTCAAAATCAAACGAAAAGGTAGACTCAACGGTAAGAAATATACCGCTACGTAAGCTCCTGCAAAACCTGTTAAAGTCAATAAAATAAGGTCGAGAATCACTGCCATATGTAATATTTTTTCCTATATTATGCCGTTTATACTTGCGTTGCGTTTAAAAGGTTGATATTGTTGCTAAATTTCACTTTATTGTGTAAAATATTAAAGAGGAATATATGAAGATAATTTACGGAGGGGCTTTTGACCCTGTCCACAACGAACACGTCAATATGATTAAGTATTTACTTTCGCTTGATATTGCGGACAAGGTTATCGTTTTGCCTTCGGCGAATCCGCCGCACAAAAATTGCGGAACATTGTTTTCTCAACGCGTAGATATGCTCGATATTGCTTTAGACGGGTTAGACGACGTCGAAATCTGTGATATTGAAAGCAAAGATACTTGCAAACATTATACTTGCGAGGTGCTTCCTAAATTAAAAGCTAAATATAAAGAAATTTCCTTCGTCATTGGCGGAGACAGTTTGGAGCAACTCAATAATTGGAAGAATCCTCAAGATATCGTCAAAATATGTCCCTTGATTGTTTTCAAAAGAGGCAAAAGCGACGGATTTGACGAAGCGCTTAAATATTGGCGGGACAAAGGCGCGGAGATATTTGTATGCGATTATGAGCCCGACGACGTAAGTTCCACGTTGGTTAGATATTTTGCCGAGCTCGGAGATTTTGAAAAAGTGGACGACAAAGTATCCGATTATATAAAGGCTCAAGGACTTTATTCAAAATATAAAGATAGGATAAGAAAACTTGAAAATAACATCCCCGCTTGCACGTTTGAACATTGTTCAAGAACAGCAAAATATGCTTTACAAATCAATTATAAGCTCAAACTTGGACTTGATTACGACAAAGTTTTGCTTGCGGGTCTTTTTCACGATTGCGCCAAATGGCTTTGCAAAGCGCCGCATTCGACGGTTGGAGTGCCTAATGACGCTATAGATACGCCCGTTGAGCATCAGTTTATGGGGGCAATAATTGCACGCGAAGAATATGGAGTAGACGATATAGACGTTTTGCAAGCGATTAAATATCATACTACAGGCAAAAGGCATATGAATACGCTGCAAAAATTGATTTTTTGCGCGGATATGTTGGAATTGGGGAGAAATTATCCCGAAGTCTGCTATTTGCGAGACTGTATAAATAAATCTCTTGACTTGGGATATAGAGAATGCGTATTGGCGCAATACCGATTTTTGGAGCAAAAAGGCGGAAATATATATCCCTTGACGCTTGAAGCGGTGCAAGATGTTCGATTGAACAATGTTCAATAACACTGTTCAATTTTAATATAATATAAAATGCGACTTAATAATATGTCGCGATAAAAGGAGTAAAATGGAAAAATCTCAATTAATATGTTCTCTACTCGATGAGAAAAAAGCTAAAGATATCGTTGTTGTAAATTTGCAGGACTTGACGATAATCGCAGACTGCTTCGTAATATGTTCGGCAAGGTCCAACACTCAAGTTAAAGCGCTTGCGGATATAGTCGAAGAAGGAATGTCAAAGGTCGGAGTCGAACCTTTAAGGGTTGAAGGAAAGCAAGAAGGGCGTTGGGCAGTGCTTGATTACGGCGACGTTATAGTTCATATTTTCTATGAGGAGACGCGCAGACTTTATTCTTTGGAAAATCTTTGGTCCAACGGCGCCAACGTATCATATTACGGAGAGCAAAGCGTGGACGGATTTAAACAAATCCACTCCGATGGCAAGCCTGTGTGAATATAATTGATATACTTCGTCCAAAATATAATTGAAAACGGAGGATGAAGATATGTTTTATCAAGAAGTACCGCACGTCGATTATGCGCATCAAGACGCAGAGTTGGCGAAGCAAGGCGTAGAATTGATTCTTTCTCAAAACGCTTCTATAGAATCGAGTTGCGTATTGATATGGGGAAATAAGGTTTTAGTGGGCATAATACCGTATCCGTTATACAGTAGGTCTCAACGCGACGCGTTGGTTGCCGCTGTAAAGTCAGATATAGGCGATGTTTACGGTTTTGAAGAAATTCTCGTTTCGTTTGATGTTGACGTTATTTATGAGATAAATAAGCTCAACAAAATGTCATCTGTAAGCGACGAGAGACTTTTTGACCTCTTTTATTCGGTAAAAGTCAGAAGAAATATTTAAAAATTAAGTCTTATACGTCGCGGCAACAAACAATTCTCAAAAAATGCCGTTGCGTATAAGACTTTTTATCAAGTTTTGTTAATTTTTAAAAACGACTCGAGCGGTTTTGATATTATAACCGCAAGTATACTTATTATTACGCACTTCAAAAACGTATAAGGCACGTTGAATATTGCCAGCACTTCCCATAGACCGTTGGAGGATGGGCGAATTTGCTTATACATTCCTACTATTGCCGTCATCGGTAAAATAAATTTGTCATAAAGCGGGTAGACTACCAAAGCGTTGAATATCAGTCCCGAAAGCAAAGCGGAAGCTATGCAGCCCGTGATAAGCCCAATTATCATTCCTTTGAAGTTGGGGAGCTTTTTATATATAAGTCCCGACGGTAAAATAAAGCATAAGCAAGTAAAGAAGTCTGCCAAGTCGCCTATTCCGCCCGTCGCGCCTGCGCCTTTTATAATAAGGTGAATCAAATCTTTAACGGCGGTAATAACTATTCCGCTCAAAGGTCCCAATGCTATATTGCCTATAAATATGGGTAACATTGAAAAATCAAATTGGATAAACGCCGGCATTAGCGGAACCGGCATTTCCAAAAAGTAGAGAACGCTTGACATTGCCGCCAAAATAGCGGTAAGAGCAAGCCATTTGCTTCTTGAAACGTTTTTTGTCATATAAATCATCCTTTTCCTATCCAGACTTTACTGTCGGTGCAAGAATTGCGCTTGCTCGGCGCCGTATATAAGATTTACGGCGTTTGCGGACTGTACCGCCGGTGAGGAATTTCACCTGCCCTCAAAGAATTATTTGTTTATCGCAATTATAAATCTATTGCAAAAACTTGTCAACTATTATATAATAAAAGTGCAAAAATCATTGAATTGACAATAATTCAAACAAATTATTTATATGGATAAAATGAACAACGATAAAGACTGTAAATATACTTATATATCGCGCAATTTAGAAGATACTGCCGATATTGCCGAACGTATTGCCGACGGGCTTAAAGGGGGAGAGATAATCTTGCTCAACGGAGAGCTTGGGGCAGGTAAAACTGCGTTTACAAAGTGTTTGGCAAAAAGTCTTGGTGTAGAGGATATTGTAACTTCTCCTACTTTTACATTTATGAAAGAATATAAGGGTAGACTGCCGCTTTATCATTTCGATATGTATAGAGTGCAAGATGAGGAGGAGCTTTACGAGCTTGGTCTCAACGATTATTTATATATGAACGGCGTTTGCGTCATAGAGTGGAATAAATTCCAAGACGTATCGAAGGCTATTGTTATTAACGTCTCCGTTAATGATAATGAAGATAGGGTATTTGAAATCAGCGGAATATAAATCAAGCGTTGTCTTTATTTAATCATTTGATTTTACTTGCGGGTAAAAGTCGAAAATATCAGGGGAAGTCGGCATATAAAAGACGTATTTTAATAGAAAACGGCAATGCGATTAAAATGCGATGGAGGCTTAGAATTTCGCTTGCGCGAGAATCTTGGCGATTTATGATAATCGTCTTGTAGAAGATACTTCTTAATTAAGCCGAAATGTATTCTTATTTAAGTTGATTTTTAGAAGTATTCTACAAAAACGCTTAAATTAAGACAATAATATAAATATTTGTAATATAATAAGGATTATTAGTGTTATGAACATATTGGCGGTAGATACAACTTGGGAAATAATGAGTCTTGCGCTTTACGTTGACGGTAAGGTGTATGGCAAAAGCGTTGCGGAGGGAGCAAAAAAGCACAACTCTTTGCTCTTGCCGGCAATTGAAGAATTGCTGACAAAAGCGAAAGTTGATATATCTCAAATAGATTATTTTGCGGCGGTCGTAGGTCCCGGGTCATTTACGGGAATCCGAATTGGCGTGTCGTGCGTAAACGCTTTGGCTTTTGCCTGCGGAAAAAAATGCATTGCTATCAATGCTCTCGAAGAACTTGCGTACCCGTACTGCGAAGATAGGTTTTTTGCGGCGATTGACTGTCGTCACAACAGCTATTATTTCGCCGAATTTTGCGGCGGGTATTCTAATATGAAAAATATAGGAGAGCTGACAAGTGAAGAGTTAGAGAGCACTAATTGCCTTGTCGTCAAGAAGACGGGCGAGTCCAATCCAAATAATCTTATAGCTATTTGTTTGGATAAAATTAATCGCGCAGAATTTTCTCAACTTGCTCCGCTTTATCTCAAAAAGTCGCAAGCAGAGCGAGAATATGAATCAAAAAATATGGACAAAACGGTTTAAGAAAATATATGGATTTATTTTTTCAAGATATGACGGAGACCTTTGTAAAACAGGTGTACGAAATAGAAAGAGCAAGCGTGCAAGAAGCTTGGTCGTTAAATCAACTTACGCAATTGCTGGAATCCGACGCAGAGTTCAGAGTTGGGATAATAGACGGCAAAGCCGTATGTTATTATAGCTATTACGATATTTGCGGCGAAGCTAACGTAAATAATTTGGCTGTTGAGGAAAATTACAGGCGCAAAGGCGTGGGAACTGCGATGATTGAAGACTTGTTGCGTACGGCAAAATCAAACAATATAAATGCGGTTACTTTGGAAGTTAATGAAAATAATAGCGCGGCGATAGCGTTATATAGGAAATTCGGCTTTAAAATCGAAGGCATACGTCGTAATTTTTACGGAAAGGAAAGCGCTCTGATTATGTGGAAGAGAGAGCTTTAAGTATATTTTATTATAAATTTGGATATTTAATTATATTTTTTGAGTTTTTTTATTGATTTTGTGTATTTATCGACACTTTCGGCATATTTATGTCATATAGGCTTTTGCGGAGGTGTTATTATTTTAAATCATATTATGCTTGGGCAGGGGCGCGACGTAATATTTTTGCACGGTTGGGGCGGAAGCGTAGACAGTTTTCGCGGAGCTGCGGAGTATTTTTCCAAAGACTATAGATGCACTTTAGTTGATTTTTACGGTTTTGGAGCGTCGGAATTGCCAAAAGTCCTTACTCTTGACGACTATGCTCTCGCTATAGAGGAGATAATGGAAACCTACTCGATGCGAGACGTGATACTTGTCGGGCACTCCTTCGGCGGGCGCGTTGCAATCTTGTTGGCGGCTAGAAATTTGAATATCAAAAGTATTGTTTTGGTTGACAGCGCGGGATTAAAACCTCGATTTTCGCTAAAAAAAGCTAAAAGAAAGCTGATTTTTAAGATAAAAAAGGCTTTAAGAATGGATTTAAGCAATTGCGGTTCGGAAGATTATAAAAAGTTGAGCGGCGATATGCGGCAGACTTTTAAAAACGTAATAAATTTCCATTTAGACGGATATCTTGATAAAATTCAATGTCAAACGCTGATTATTTGGGGAAAGTACGATAAAGATACTCCTCCTTATATGGCAAGACGGTTGCATAAGCGCATATATAATAGTGGCATTGTATTTTTGAGGGGAGGTCATTATAGCTATTTGGATTGCTATAATCAGTTTTTGGCAATTTTAAGAAGTTATTTTGGTGATATATGCAGATAGGCGTTATAATCATTACAGAAATTTTATATTGCGTTTTAGCGGCGGTATTGTCGTTGAGAATAATCAATTTGGTTCAGTTGGAAGGGTATAGAGTCGTAAACTCAAAGAAAATGAAGAACATCAGGCTTAAGTTATACGGTTCTGGAATTTGTATTACATTGTGTAACGCGATATTTATATTTATTTCGGTTTACGTATTTAACTATTATTTGCAACTGATAGTTCAAGGGGTATACGCTGTGGTATTGTTGGTGAGTTTGACTGACGAAAGAGATAAGTGCGCGCATCAGCCGTTGGTTTATACGCCCAGAGCCAAGAGACTGATAGCCTCTTATACCGTAGTTGTCTCGATATTGATATTTACTATGGGGCTGTTTGGACACTTAATAAACATCGACGGAATAAATCTTACTTATATATTTATACCTTTGGCGTTTATGCTTATACCCGAAATCGTCGGATTTGCGCTTTTACTGAATAGACCGGTTGAGGCTCGTATCGCCAAGAAATATATAAGACGTTGCAAGCAAACCTTGGAAAGTAGGCAAATGATAAAGATAGGAATTACCGGTAGTTTCGGCAAGACGACGGTAAAAAATATTCTGACAACTATCCTTAATCAAAAATATAATACATATTGTACGCCCGCCAATTACAATACTCCTATGGGAATATGCAAGGCAGTCAATCAGCTTCCTAAAGATTGCGAGATATTCGTTGCGGAAATGGGAGCGCGTAAAACGGGGGATATTGCCGAGCTGTGCGAAATAGTCAACCCCAATCACGGCATAATAACGGGAGTCGGCACGCAGCACTTGGGCGTTTTTAAAACTAGGGAAAACATTTACAATACGAAAAAAGAACTTGCCGACTATGTTGTAAAAGTCGGAGGTAAATTGGTTTTTAACGCCGATAACGATTTGACTTTGAAGATGTATAGGCAATTTGATTACGTCGGCGGAAGCGCTGTGTCGGATAAGGAGTGGCTGTCGTCGGATTCTCAAGAAAATAAAATATCTATAAGCGACGCCGAATGCGTAAACGACGGTTTGAAGTTTAGACTTAATATCGGAAAAGATAGCGCAGTTTGCGAGAGTAAATTGATAGGTCGGCACAATCTGACTAATATTTTGATGAGCGTTCAAATGGCGGCGTCGCTTGGGTTGAACATTGTTCAAATAGTAAAAGGTATATCGCAGGTTGCGCCTATAGAACACAGATTGCAGACGATAAAGTTGCCTACGGGCATAACAATTATCGACGATAGCTATAATTCCAATGAGAGCGGCGCAAAAATCGCGATAGAAACTCTTGCAATGTTCAAAGGGCGAAAAATCGTGGCTACGCAAGGCATAGTAGAGATGGGAGCGGAGCAAGAACGGGTCAATTTCGAACTAGGAGAAAGTATTGCAAAAGTTGCCGACGTGGCTATTTTGATAGGTATTAATAAAGAAAATATAAGATTGGGAATGCTTTCCGGCAATTTCTGCGACAGGAATATATATCTTGTGGAGCATTTGGATAATGCCAAAGAGCTGTTTGGAGCTATGTTGAAAAGCGGAGACGTATTGCTTTTGCAAAACGACTTGCCGGATAACTATTGAACATTGTTCGGTAATAAACATTTTATGCGTTTAACGCATAAAACACTTGTGTCATAAATTTGAACAGGAGAATATAAAATGAAAAATATTGCGGTAATTTACGGCGGAAATTCTTGCGAAAAAGATATATCGATAATCACGGCTCTGCAAGCTATAGAATCGTTGGATAAAACAAAGTACAAGATGTTTCCGATATTTTGGAAAGAGGATTTTTACATACTTGACGATTACAAAAATATATACGCTTATGCGGATAACGTCGCGCCTAAAGGTAAGAAAGTCATATTCGACGGCAAGAGTCTTTTTGCCGTCAAACGCTCTAAACTTAAATTGCTTTCGGACATTGATTGCGTCTTGCTTTGCACTCACGGCGGAGCGGGGGAAAACGGAGCGTTGCAGGGATTTTTGGAAATCAACGGTTTGCCGTACACTTCGTCGCCGCCGCTTGCAAGCGGAATTGGTATGGATAAAGGGATATTCAAAATATTTTGCAAAAAGCTTACGCTTCCCGTGTTGCCTTACGGTATAATTAACGAAGGCGACGGAGAGGACGTCTTGGAGAGGATAATCGAAAGACTGGGGTTTCCGATTATAGTAAAACCTGCCAATCAAGGTTCTTCGATAGGCATAGGAATAAGCAAAGATGCGGAGGAATTGCAAGAAAAGCTTAAAGCGGCGTTTTATTATGACAAAAAGGTTGTGTTGGAGAAGGCTTTGACGGATTTTAAGGAGATAAATTGCGCTTGTTTGGTAAAAAACGGCAAGGTCTATCCCTCTACGCCCGAAGAGCCTGTTGGGTGGCAGGAGTTTTTGACTTTCGAAGACAAATATATGTCGGGAGGAAAAACTTCGAAGGCAAGCGCGAAGAGAATATTCCCTGCGATGATAAGCGAAACCGATACCGTCAGAATACAGGGGATAACGGCTAAGTTGTATCAAGCTTTGGGCTGTAAAGGTATCGTGCGCTGCGATTTTCTCATTGACAAATCAAACGGCGCGATTTATCTCAATGAGATAAACACCGTGCCCGGTTCTTTGGCGGGGTATTTGTATGAAGACAGAGGCTTTTCGCTTAAAGAAGTGACGGATATTATGATAGAAGAAGCCATAAAGTCGGAAAAGCAGGATAAAAAAACTGCGTATTCTTCCAAAGTTTTGCAATATTACTCCAAAAGCAAGACAAACGCTTGCAAACTCTCCCCGAAGGGGGTATAATCAAAAAGTAATATTGCCGCTTGCCTATGTGCTTTTATTAGCATTTTGGCGCGGTAAAATACTTTTCGGAGAGTTTTATGGAAAAAGTTAAAATGACTACGCCAATAGTCGAGCTTGACGGCGATGAAATGACAAGACATATATGGGCTTGGATAAAAGATATACTTATAAGCCCGTTCGTCGAACTCAAGAGCGACTATTATGATTTGGGGCTTGTCAATAGAGAAAATACAAAAGATAAGGTGACCGTAGACGCGGCGAACGCTATAAAGAAATACGGCGTCGGCGTAAAATGCGCGACGATAACACCTAACGCGCAGAGAGTAAAAGAATATAATTTATCCCAAATGTGGAAGAGTCCTAACGGCACGGTCAGAGCTATTTTGGACGGCACGGTATTCAGAGCTCCCATAATGGTAGAAGGAATTACTCCGTATATTCCCACTTGGACGTCGCCGATTACAATTGCGCGTCACGCATACGGTGATATATATAAAGACGTAGAGGGCTACGTTAAAAAGGGCGGAAAAGCTAAACTTGTCGTCGAAGACGAGGACGGCAGCAGAGAAATCGAGATATTCGATTATTCCAAAACCGCAGGAGTGGTTATGGGTATGCACAACACCGACAAGAGTATTTCGTCTTTTGCGCGCAGTTGTTTTAATTATGCTTTGGATACAAAGCAGGATATATGGTTTGCGGCAAAGGATACCATATCCAAGACTTACGACCATAGATTTAAGGATATTTTTCAAGAGATATTCGACGGAGAATATAAAGAAAAATTCCAAAGCGCGGGCATAGAGTATTTTTATACGCTTATAGACGATGCTGTTGCAAGGGTAATAAGGTCCAACGGCGGAATGATATGGGCTTGCAAGAATTATGACGGCGACGTTATGAGCGATATGGTAGCTACGGCGTTCGGCTCTCTTGCAATGATGACGTCCGTGCTTGTCTCGCCCGACGGAAATTACGAATACGAAGCCGCTCACGGCACGGTGACGAGGCATTATTACAAATACTTAAAGGGCGAATCTACCTCCACCAATCCCGTGGCTACGATTTTTGCTTGGACGGGCGCGTTGAGAAAGAGAGGGCAGCTCGACGGCATAACGGACCTTGAGGAATTTGCCGACAGGTTGGAGAAGGCTACGATATCAACTATAGAAGACGGAAAAATGACGGGAGACCTCGCGGCGATTTACAAGGGAGAGAGAAGAGTAGAAAAGCTCGATACCGTAGAGTTTTTAAAAGAGATAGCAAAGAGAATATAAAATGAAGCGCGGCGAAATGCCGCGCAAATTTTTTCTACCGTTTTGTCCATATTTTCTGTTGGCGTAAAACGAAAAATAATATCGCAAAATCAACCCTAGCGTCAAAAAATCGAGGTTTAATATCTGTGGATAACTCGATGTCGATGTGGATAACTATGTGGATAAGTGGCAAAAATGCTCGTATATATGCGAAATTTGTAACAATCGGACGCTTAAGCGCGGCATTTATCCGTTTAGTCTATAAATCCAAAATGCAGACGAAAAAATGCAAACAATTATATCGGCAAAACTCTTGCATTTCGACGCGTCTATGTGATAAGATAGTGGTGTAATTTTTAAATATTTATATTCATAAAACCAAGGAGAAAATCATTATGCCAAAAGTAGCTATAATAATGGGAAGCGTAAGCGACCTTGACGTAGTAAAACCCGCAATAGATATTCTTAAAAAATTCGACGTAGAAGTGGAAGCAAGAGTGATTTCTGCTCACCGTACGCCTCAAGCGGCTCATAATTTTGCCGAAAACGCAATCGAAAACAATATCGAAGTAATTATTTGCGCCGCAGGCAAAGCGGCTCATCTAGGCGGAGTTATCGCCGCGTATACGCCGCTACCCGTCATAGGATTGCCGGTAAAGAGTTCTACTATGGACGGACTTGACAGCCTGCTGTCAATGGTGCAGATGCCGTCGGGAATACCCGTGGCTTGCGTGGCTATCAACGGCGGACTCAACGCGGGATTGCTGGCAATACAGATACTCTCCGTCAAATATCCCAACCTTATGAAAAAAATGCAAGACTATAAAAACAGTATGGCAGAAAAAATTAAAAGCGATGACGAAAAATTGCAAAAGGAGTTATTTTAGTTATGGAAAAGACCGTTCAACTTTATGAAGGCAAAGCAAAAAGAGTTTACGCAACGACCGACCCGGACGTAGTTATGGTATCTTATAAAGACGACGCTACGGCGTTCAACGGACTTAAGAAAGGTACGATTATCGGCAAAGGCGTGGTCAACAACGTTTGCAGCAATCACATTTTCAAACTGTTGGAGGCAAACGGCGTGCCGACGCATTACGTCGAAGAGATAAACGAGAGAGAGACTTACGTCAAAAAAGTTGAGATTGTTCCGCTCGAAGTCATTATTCGCAACAGAGCTGCAGGTTCTTTTTCCAAGAGATACGGTGTAGCCGAAGGTACGCAACTCGCGACGACGGTAATCGAATTCAGCTATAAAAACGACGACCTCGGCGACCCGCTTATCAACGATTATCACGCTTTGGCTCTCAAGCTTGCGACAAAAGAAGAGATTGAGAAGATAAAAGAGCTTGCTTTCAAAGTCAACGATTTTATGAAAAAGTATTTTGCGGAGATAGGCGTAGAGCTCATCGATTTCAAGCTTGAATTCGGCAGATTTAAAGGACAAATCATACTTGCAGACGAAATTTCTCCCGATACTTGCCGTTTTTGGGATTTGAAGACGGGCGAAAAACTCGACAAGGACAGATTCAGAAGAGATATGGACGACGTAGACAAGGGCTACAGAGAAATGATGAAGAGAATGGGGCTTTCCAAATAAGAAAGGAGTAAATATGGCTATAGATTATAAGTCCGCAGGAGTGGACGTAGAGGCAGGCTACAAAGCCGTTAAGTTGATGAAAGAATACGTCAAGACGACCTACAACGACAACGTGTTGGGCGACTTGGGAAGTTTCGGCGGATTTTACGCTTTGGGCGACAAAGAGGATTCCGATTGCTTGGTTGCAGGTACCGACGGCGTGGGAACCAAGCTCAAATATGCTTTCGTGTTGGACAAGCACGACACCATAGGTATCGACGCGGTTGCAATGTGCGTCAACGATATCGTTTGTCAAGGCGCAAAACCGCTTTTGTTCCTCGATTATATTGCGCTGTCAAAGCTTGTGCCCGAAAAAGTTGCTGAAATAGTAAAGGGCGTAAGCGAAGGCTGCCGTCAGGCAGGTTGCGCGTTGATAGGCGGAGAAACAGCCGAAATGCCGGGATTTTATGCTCAAGACGAATATGATATAGCAGGATTTTCCGTCGGTATCGTAAAGAAAAATAAGATTATCAACGGCAAAACCATCAAGGTGGGCGACGCTTTGGTGGGTATAGCTTCCAGCGGAATTCATTCCAACGGATATTCGCTTGTGCGCAAGCTTTTCGGCGAAAACAAAGAAAGTCTCAATAAGTTCAACGCGACTCTCGGCTGCACTCCCGCAGAACTCGTTCTTACTCCCACGAAGATATATGTCAAGACAATTCTTTCTTTGATAGAGAAGTTCGAGATAAAGGGTATAGCTCATATCACGGGCGGCGGATTTATAGAGAACGTGCCGAGAATAATTCCGAGCGGAATGGGCGTGAAGATTGACAGAAACAGCTATCCGCTTCCGAGAATTTTCAAGGCGTTACAGGAAATCGCGGGAATTGACGATACAAAGATGTGCAATACCTTTAATATGGGTATCGGTATGGTGCTTGCGGTTGACAAGTCTATAGCTTCGGCGGTTGTCAAAGAGCTCAAGGCTCTCGGCGAAGAAGCTTACGTTATCGGCGAAGTGACGGACAAAGAAGGAAAGGTAGAGCTTTGATAGATATGCCCTGCATTATGCGGGCATATCTCGTTTTTATAATTAAATTTTGGAGCATATGAAAAAAATAGCGGTTTTTGCGTCGGGTAGTGGCAGCGATATGCAATCGGTGATAGACGGCACGTTGAACGGGCTTATAGACGGCAAAGTGGTGGCTGTCGTCACTAACAAAGAGGGAATTTTTGCCATTGAGAGAGCAAAAAAACATTCTATTGATTGCAAGACCTTTAAGACAAAAGATTACGGCGACAACGAGACGAGAGACAGAGCGATATTGGAATTTCTCAAGGGTTACGATATCGATATTGTAGTTTTGGCGGGATATCTTGCCATTGTGACTCCGGTATTGGTCGACGAATACGAGGGAAGAATGATAAATATTCATCCTTCGCTTATTCCAAAGCATTGCGGCAAAGGTATGTACGGTCTCAACGTACACAAAAGCGTAATAGAAAGCGGAGACAAAGTGAGCGGTTGCACCGTGCATTATGTCGACCACGGCGCCGACACAGGCAAAATAATCGCGCAGGAACAGGTCGAAGTGAGATTGGACGACACGCCCGAAAGTTTGCAGGCAAGAGTGCTGGAAGTCGAGCATAAATTACTGCCGAGCGTGGTCGCAAGACTGTGTAAATAGGCATTCCAATAGTCGCGTTTAGGCGGCAAGACAAATTAAGCAAATATATTTAAGATAAAATAACAGGAGTATTAATATGGCAAAAAAAGCGCTTATAAGCGTATCCGATAAGACGGGTATAGTAGAGTTGGCAAAAAGTTTGATTGATTGCGGTTACGAAATCATTTCGACAGGCGGCACGTTGAAAGTTCTCAACGCGCAGGGAATAAAGGCTGTCGACATAACTTCCGTTACGGGTTTTCCCGAGTGTTTGGACGGCAGAGTCAAGACTTTGCATCCAAAGGTGCACGCGGGACTTTTGGCAATGAGAGACAACAAGGAACATATGGATTTTCTTGCCAGTATGAACATCGACCCAATAGATATTGTCGTAGTCAATCTTTATCCGTTTAAAGAGACGGTCAAAAAGCCTAATATAGATTTGCAGACGGCTATAGAAAATATAGATATAGGCGGACCTACGATGCTTCGAAGCGCCGCAAAGAATTATCAAGACGTTGCCGTAATGGTAGACCCTTCTGATTATTCCAAAGTTTTGGAAGAGCTTAAAAACGGCGGAATATCAAAAGAGACCAAATTCTATTTGATGTATAAGGTATATCAACATACTTCTTATTACGACACTTTGATAGCTAACTATTTGCGCGAAAAGCTTAATATAGAGTTTCCAAATCAGTTTACAATGGCGTTTGATAAAGCGCAGGATATGAGATACGGCGAAAATCCGCACCAAAACGCGGTATTCTATAAAGAAGCCTTCGACGTGCCTTGTTCGCTTGCAGTGGCAGAGCAGTTGCACGGCAAAGAACTTTCTTACAACAATATCAACGATACCAACGGCGCATTAGACCTTTTGAGAGAATTTTCCGAGCCGACGGTAGTAGCCGTTAAGCACGCCAATCCTTGCGGCGTCGCCACGGCAAAGACCATAAGCGAAGCTTTCTTCAAGGCCAACGCGGCTGACCCGACGTCGATATTCGGAGGTATAGTCGCGGCTAACCGTACGATTGACAAAGACACTGCGGAGCAGATACACAAGATATTTATCGAAATCGTAGTAGCTCCTGATTTCACGCAAGAAGCTCTTGCTATACTCAAGCAAAAAGCCAATATCAGACTTTTGAAATTGCCTGCGATAACGGATAAAGTTCCTACGAACTGTTACGATATGAAAAAAGTCGTCGGAGGTTTGCTTGTCCAGGAATTCGACAGAATGGTAGTCGATAAGGACAAGTGCAAGACTGTCACAAAGGCGCAGCCGACGCAGGCTCAAATCGAAGATATGATTTTTGCGATGACAGTCGTCAAGCACACTAAGTCCAACGCTATAGTTATTGCAAAGGACAAAACAATTCTCGGTATCGGCGGAGGACAGGTCAACAGAATCAGAGCTACGAAACAGGCGATAGAACATTCGCTTACGGATACTCGCGGAGCGGTGCTCGCGTCCGACGCGTTCTTCCCGTTTGACGATTGCGTAGAAGCCGCGCACAACGGCGGTATTGTCGCTATTATGCAACCGGGCGGAAGCATCAAAGACCAACTTTCGATAGACGCTTGCGATAAGTACGGCATAGCTATGGTATTCTCGGGCGACCGTCACTTCAAACACTAAATCTTGTATTAACGCAATTTTTGTGTAATCGTCGGGTATGAGAACGCAGACGCATACGGCAAGTACGCTTGATGTGTCGCTCATACCGGATAAGACGAGATTGCGTTATTCTCCAAGGTTTGATAAGAAATTTCTAGGTCATTACGATTCTAGCAAATCGAAGAAAATTTAAATGCATATATAACTGTCGCACAGCGACAATAAAGAGGAGTTTTTATGAACGTATTGGTAATAGGAAGCGGCGGAAGAGAGCATACGATATGTTGGTCGCTTGCAAAGAGTCCCAACGTCGACAAGATATACTGTCTGCCAGGTAACGGCGGTATAGCGGAGATAGCAGAATGCGTGCCAATCTCTGTTATGGACTTCGACGCAATATTGAATTTCGTCGACTCTCACAAAGATATACAATTGACGGTTGTGGCTCCCGACGACCCGCTTGCGGCAGGTCTTGTGGACAGGCTGGAAGAGAGAGGACATAGGGCTTTCGGTCCGAGAGCTAACGCGGCCATAATCGAGGCTAGCAAAGGCTTTTCCAAATATCTTATGAAAAAATACGGAATACCGACCGCCGATTATCAAGAGTTTGACGATTACGGCGCGGCAGTGGAATACCTTGCCAAAGCAAAATATCCTCTTGTCGTCAAGGCTGACGGACTTGCGCTCGGCAAGGGCGTAATAATTTGCAATTGCAAGGAAGAGGGCTTGCAAGCGGCAAAGGAAATGATGGTCGACAGCAAATTCAAAGATGCGGGCAAAAAGGTCATCGTCGAAGAATTTATGGTAGGTCAGGAAGTGTCCATTTTGTCTTTTTGCGACGGCAAGACGATTGTTCCTATGGTCAATGCGAGAGACCATAAGAGAGCTTACGACAACGACGAAGGGCTTAATACGGGCGGTATGGGCACATTCTCTCCGTCGGCTATATATACAAAAGAAATTCAAGACGAGGTCTTGAACAATATAATTCTGCCGACAGTAGACGCAATGAACAAAGAGGGCAGAACTTTTAAAGGCGTGCTGTATTTCGGTCTTATGCTGACCGACAGCGGCGCAAAAGTCGTGGAGTATAACGCTCGTTTCGGCGACCCCGAGACGCAAGTCGTATTGCCCAGGCTTAAGACGGATTTGTGCGATATTTTCAATGCGGTAATCGACGGAACTTTGGATAAAATACGCTTTGAGTGGTCGGACGACGCTTGCGTATGCGTGGTTATGGCAAGCGGCGGATATCCCGAAAGCTACCAAAAAGGCAAGGAAATTTCCATTGGCGATATTGACCGAGATATTTTGCTTTTCCACGCGGGTACGGCTGTCAAGGACGGAAAGCTTGTGACCAACGGCGGCAGAGTATTGGGCGTTACCGCTTTGGGTAAGGATATCAACGAGGCGAGAGCAAAAGCCTATAAGGCTGTCGGCAACATAAGTTTCGACGGCGCGTTCTACCGCAAAGACATAGGTATAAAAAAATAATCCGCCGACTTATTTTGCAAGAGAAAAAGCATTATATCGGAGTTGTTAATAAATAAAAATCAATATACTTTCGAATAACAAGGCGGCTGTAAAAACAGCGAATTATTTAGAGAATAAGAGAAAATAAATTTAAAGGATAAAGATATGGTAAAGAGAATTTTCGTAGAGAAAAAGCAAGGGTACAATGTATCGGCGAAAAAGACTTCGTCGGATATCAAAAACGTGTTGGGTATCGATGTCGAAGACGTTAGAGAATTTATAAGATACGATATAGAGGACCTTGACGAAAAAGTATACGAGAGCGCAAAGACGACTATATTCAGCGAGGCTCCCGTTGACGATTTGTTTGAAACGCTTCCCAATTTGGACGGTTATAAATTGCTGGCTGTGGAATATCTTCCCGGTCAATACGACCAAAGAGCCGATAGCGCTATGCAGTGCGTACAGCTTCTTTCGATGTCCAAGAGACCTTTGATTAAATGCGCAAAGCTCTATGCTTTTAAGGGCGTAAGCGACGAACAGTTCTCAAGGGTACGCAAATATCTTATCAATCCGGTGGAGAGCAGAGAAGGCTCTATGCAAATTCCCGACACGCTTCAACAGGAAGTGGCGCAAAATCTCACAGTTCCGACCGTAGACGGATTTATCGATATGAGCGATATGCAGATTTGCGATTATCACAAGAAAGTAGGCTTTGCGATGAGCGAAAAGGATTTGATATTCGTCCGCGACTATTTCAAAGGGGAGCGTCGCAATCCTACGGAAAGCGAGATAAAAGTTATTGACACGTATTGGTCCGACCACTGCCGTCACACGACTTTTTCGACAGAGCTGACCAAAATAGACGTGGATAGCAACAATCCGCACGTCTCCAAAGCTTTGGAATTATACAACGGTTTATACAACGAATTCAATGCGAGCAGAGAAGATAAATATCCCTGTCTTATGGATATTGCTACGATTGCAGTCAAGAAGCTCAAAAAACTCGGCAAGCTGGATAATCTCGACGTGAGCGACGAAATCAACGCTTGCTCGGTAGAAGTCGACGTAGACAACGACGGCAAGAATGAAAAGTGGCTGATTATGTTCAAGAACGAAACGCATAATCACCCCACCGAGATAGAGCCTTTCGGAGGCGCGGCAACTTGCCTTGGCGGCGCAATAAGAGACCCGCTTTCGGGCAGAACTTACGTCTATCAAGCAATGAGAGTTACCGGTTGCGCCAATCCCACCGAAGATATATCGTCAACGCTTAAGGGCAAACTGCCGCAGAGAGTCATCACAAAGACTGCGGCTGCGGGATATTCAAGTTACGGCAATCAGATAGGTTTGTCGACGGGACTCGTCGCAGAGATGTATCATAACGATTATAAAGCAAAGAGATTGGAGACGGGTTACGTCATAGCCGGCGCGCCTAAAGAAAACGTCGTCAGAAGAAAGCCTGTCGAGGGAGATATTATAGTGCTTCTCGGAGGCGAGACGGGCAGAGACGGTTGCGGCGGCGCAACGGGTTCGTCCAAAGCGCATACGGAAAAATCAGTCGAAGTTTGCGGCGCAGAAGTACAAAAGGGCAATCCGCCCACGGAAAGAAAGATTCAGAGACTTTTCCGCAACAAAGACGTGTCGACGCTCATTGTCAAATGCAATGACTTCGGCGCGGGCGGCGTGAGCGTGGCAATAGGCGAGCTTGCGGACAGTCTTGATATATTCCTTGACAGAGTACCCAAAAAATACGAGGGCTTGAGCGGCACAGAGCTTGCAATTTCCGAATCGCAGGAGAGAATGGCTGTCGTATTGGATAAAAAAGACGTAGATAAGTTTATCGAATTCGCCAAGACGGAGAATCTTGCCGCAACGGCTGTCGCAGAAGTCACAGACAACGGCAGAATGAGAATGTTCTACGCAGGCAACTGCATAGTCGACCTCAAGCGTAAGTTCCTCGATACCAACGGCGTTAAGCAGACGCAGGAAGCGCATATTTCTGACAACGCTACGGACTATATGGACATAGTAGACGATGAGACTCAAAGACTTTTTGACAAAGGCGAATTTGACCAAGCCGTTAAGAACGAGCTGGCAAGACTCAACGTGTGTTCGACAAAAGGCCTCGGCGAAATGTTTGACGGCACTATTGGCGCGTCAAGTGTGCTTATGCCTTTCGGCGGCAAATATCAACTTACGCCTGCAATTGCTATGGCGTGCAAACCTCCCGTCAGCGGAAGTACGGATACGGCTACCGTATCCACGTACGGTTGCTCGCCTCAACTTATGAGTTCGTCGCCGTTCACGGGCGCAATATACTCGATATTAACTTCGCTGTCAAAGCAAGTCGCTTGCGGAGTAAGCGTGGACACAGTCAGACTGTCATTGCAGGAATTTTTTAAGAAATTGGGACAGGATAAAGACAGATGGGGACAGCCGCTTTCGGCGTTGCTTGGCGCGCTGTACGCGCAAATAGGTTTGGGAGTCGGAGCCATAGGCGGTAAGGACAGTATGAGCGGAACTTTCGAGCATATAGACGTGCCCCCGACGCTTATATCCTTTGCGATGGGAGTTGGCAAAGCAAGCAAAATTGTCACCAATACATTTGCAGAGAATATGGGAGCAAAAGATATTTATCGCGTGGCAATTCCCAAAGACGAATATTCTATTCCTGATTTTGCAAAGACTTTGGAGCTATACGCGGCTGTCAACAAGGCTATGCAAAACGGCGCTATCAAGGCGTGCAACGTCGTGGAGGAAGGCGGCGCTGTCGCAAGCGTTTTTAAGGCTTGTATGGGCAACAAGTTGGGCACGGATTGGGACGATATATCTTTGGATATGTTTGCGCCCGCATTCGGCGATTTCGTCATACTTGCCGACGACGTCAGCGACTTAAAGGAATTTGACGTAGAAAAGATAGCAAGTCTTAACGGCACTTATACGGCGGATATTTGCGGAAAACAACTCAAGATGAACGACGCCGCCACGGCGTTTGAGGGCACGTTGGAAAAGGTTTTTCCGACGACGGCTGAAGCAAGCGGAGAAGTCAAAAATCTCATATGTTGCGCAAGAAAAATAGACAAAGCGCCGAGAAATATAGTCAAGCCGAGAGTATTAATCCCTGTATTCCCCGGCACAAACTGCGAGTACGATACCGCAAGAGCCTTCGAAAGAGCAGGGGCTAAAGCAAACGTGCTGATAATTAAGAATCAATCTTCCAAGGATATAGAAGAATCCGCAGAAGCAATAGTCAAGGCTCTCGAGCAGTCGCAGATTCTTGCATTTCCGGGAGGATTCAGCGGAGGAGACGAGCCGGACGGCAGCGGTAAATTCATTGCCACTACTTTCCGCAATCCCCGCATTGCAGAGCAGGTTATGAAGCTTCTCTACGAAAGAGACGGTTTGGCTTTGGGTATATGCAACGGCTTCCAAGCTCTTATCAAACTCGGACTGGTACCTTACGGAGATATAAGGGAGCAACAGAGCAAAGCTCCAACTTTGACTTTCAACAATATATCCCGTCACGTTTCGACTATAGTCAACGTGCGCGTGGCAACCAACAAATCGCCTTGGCTTTGCGGAGTAAAGGTTGACGACGTATTTGCAGTGCCCGTAAGTCACGGCGAGGGTAGATTTGTCGCAAGCGCCGAAGAGCTCGATAAGATTATTAAGGGCGGTCAAGTCGCAACGCAATACGTAGATATGACGGGCAGCGCGACAATGGTTTCTCCGTATAATCCCAACGGAAGTATGTACGCTATAGAAGGTATAATATCTCCCGACGGAAGAGTGCTCGGAAAGATGGGACACGCCGAGAGAATAGACGCAAATCTTTATAAGAACGTCGAAGGAAACTACGATATGAAACTCTTTGAGAGCGGAGTCGCATACTTTAAGTAAAAATATAGCGGCGGAGTAAAACTTATCAGACTTATAGTTTAAATAAAAAAGTACGCATATTTAAACGATATGCGTATTTAACTAAATAAAAAATATTGGCTTATTAAATTGTCTTTAACGTCGTTTGCGTTGTGGAATTAAGAAAGCCGCTTGAAAATACAAATTTCAAAGGAGCGTTATGTCGTTTTTACCGATAACCAAAAGTCAAGTTGGAGACAGACAGGTCGATATTGTCTACGTCATAGGCGAAGCATACGTCGACCATCCGTCTTTCGGGCACGCAATAGTGTCTAGGCTTTTGCAATCTTTGGGCGTCGACGTAGCGATAATTCCTCAGCCGCAAAACGACGCGGATTTTATGCGTTTCGGACAGCCCAAATACGGTTTTATGGTTTCCAGCGGAGTTGTCGACAGTATGGTCAACAACTACACGGTTGCAAAGATTAGACGTACTAAAGACGTGTATAGCGAGGGCGGAGACGTAGGAATGCGCCCCGACAGGTGCGTAGACGTATACTGCAACGCTTTGAAAAGGTTGTATCCGACCGCGCCTGTGGTTATAGGCGGAATAGAGGCTTCGCTTCGCCGATTTGCGCATTACGACTATTGGAAAGACGAAGTTCTTCCAAGTATATTGGTTTCGTCAAAAGCCGATTTGCTTATTTACGGAATGGGAGAACGTCCGATAAAAGAAATCTTTGCAATGGTAAAAAAGGGCGTGCCTTTAGATAAGGTTAAAGACGTGCGGGGTACTTGCTACCTGTCGCGTTTTGACGATTTGTCGGCAAAGCTTAAAAAGGGCATAGAAGAGCATACCGTGGAGTTTTCTCCGTCATTTGAACAAGTAAAGTCCGACAAGTTGCAATACGTAAAAGCTTTCAACGCCCAATATTCCAACAACGACCCCTATTCGGGGAAAACGCTTCTTCAGAAGCACGGCGATAAATATTTGGTGCAAAATCCTATGCAATATCCGCTGTCCGTCAAAGAAATGGACGAAATATACGACTTGCCTTACGAGAGAACGTACCACCCGAGTTATACCCGAGGAGTTCCTGCAATAGAAGAGGTAAAATATTCGCTGACTTCCGTCAGAGGCTGTTTCGGAGCTTGCAATTATTGCGCAATAGCTTTTCATCAAGGGCGGATAGTGCAGAAGCGAAGTAAGGAAAATATAGTAAAAGAAGCCGAAAGTTTTGTTGCCGACAAAGATTTCAAGGGCTATATTCACGACGTGGGCGGACCTACGGCAAACTTCCGCGACCCTGCTTGCGAAAAACAAAAGACTGCGGGAGTATGCAAAGATAAGTCTTGCATAGGTTACAAGCCTTGTCCGGCTATGAAAGTCGACCACAGCGAATATCTCGACTTGCTGAAGACTTTAAGACAGATTGAGGGAATAAAAAAGGTATTTATAAGGTCGGGCATACGTTTCGATTACCTTATGTACGACGATAATCCCGAATTTTTATACGAGCTTATAAAGCACCACGTCAGTGGTCAGCTCAAAGTTGCTCCCGAACATATTTCCGATGCGACTCTCAAATATATGAACAAGCCGTCGTTTGACGTATATCTCAAGTTCAAGGAAAAATATGACGAGATAAACAAAAAACTCGGCAAAAAGCAATATCTTGTGCCTTATCTCATATCTTCGCATCCCGGCTGTACGCTTAAAGACGCGATAAGACTTGCGCAGTATCTCAAGTCGATAGGGTATATGCCCGAGCAAGTGCAAGACTTTTATCCCACTCCGTCGACCAAATCCACCTGTATGTATTATACGGGGATTGACCCCGACACAATGCAAAGCGTCTACGTCGCAAAGACCAAGAAGGAAAAGACTTTTCAGCGCGCTCTTATGCAGTACAGGAAGAAGAGTAATTACGATATTATAGTCGAGGCTTTGAAAGAGGCGGGTAGAGAAGATTTGATAGGATTTACTGACGGTTGTTTGGTCAAGCCGACCAAAGAGCAGGCAATTGCCAAGTCGAGCGGAGATAAAATACTGACAAAAGACAATAATAATCGCAAAGTGCATAAGTTTGTCAAAAACAATTCCTCCAAAAGCAAGTCAAAAGGAGCCAAGTCGAGATGAAGATAACCGGTATAACTATGCAGTCAAAGAATATCGACAGAGTCAATCTTTATATTGACGGAGCGTTTTATTGCGGAGTCAGTCGCATTGCCGTATACAATAACAAATTGGAAGTTGGGATGGAAATCGAGCAATCGACGTTGGACAAATTGATATTCGATAGCGATAAAGACAAAGCCTTCGATTATGCTTTGACCTATATAAGCAAATATACTCCCACTGCAAAGATTCTTACCAATAAGCTTTACGAGAAAGGTTACGGAAAGATAATAGTAGACTATACTGTGGAGAAGTGCGAGCATTACGGTTATATCAACGACGAAGAATATGCGCGTTCTTACGTTGCGCTCAACGCCGCTATAAAAGGAAAGACAAGGCTTAAAATGGAGTTGCGGAATAAGGGCGTATCCGACGATAAGATAGACAGGGCGCTTGAGCAGATGCCTCAAAACGACGCTTGCCAAAATCTTGCCCAAAAGCACAGCAAGAATCAAGATATTCACGACCCGAAATATAGGGCGAAATTAATAAGATTTTTGCAGTACAGAGGCTATGAGTGGGAAGATATATCCCAAGCGCTGGCTACGTTGAAGATTGTTGACGAGGATTAAAAAGTGAAGAATGCTCTTACTACCAAACAAATGGCATATTGCGACGGCAAGACCATCGACGGGGGAATATCCTCGCGAGAGCTTATGCGCAGAGTTGCCGATGCAATTTACGGCGGCAGGCAATGGAGCGGCACTATATATATTGTTTGCGGCAAAGGTAACAATGGAGGAGACGGTCTTGCGCTTGCTTGCGTAATGATTGACAACGGAATTTTTCCAAAAGTATTTCTTTGTTCGCAGGCTAGCCAAGACGGCAGATATTATCAGGATATATTAATGTCGAAAGGATTCAAGGATATCTATCCGGTGGAAAGCTGCGATTATGATTGCGATATTATCGTCGATTGCATTTTCGGCACGGGATTTAAAGGACAGCCCAATGACAAATATGCCGATATTATCAAAAAGATAAACGATAGCGGGGCTTATAAAATCAGCGTGGATATACCAAGCGGACTTGACGGCGACAGCGGAAGGTATACGACGTGCGTCGTTGCCGACGAAACGGTGACGGTTGAGTATGCAAAGACAGGACTGTATCTCAACGACGGCAAAGATATGATTGGCAAGCTGTCGATAATCGACGTCGGGATAGGCTTGTTTGTCGACGGTGTCAACGTTGTGGAAGATAAAGACGTCGCTATTCTTTTTCCAAAGCGAAAACGCAATACACACAAAGGTACGTTCGGCAAAAGCGCGTTGCTCGGCGGTTGCGGCAATTATCTCGGCGCGGTTAGGCTTGCCAATATGGGACTTTGCGCTTTGAGAAGCGGCGGCGGACTAAATGCCGTTATCGTTCCTCAATCGCACAGAGGTCATATGCTCGGTACTGTTGTGGAAAGCACGGTCTTGACGTTGCCCGACGACAACGGTTATTTCCTATTTGACAAAGATATGATTGACGAAGAGCTCAAGGGAGTCGACGCGTTGGCTATAGGTATGGGAATGGGCGGTCGTTATGACGAAAACGCAAAGATAATAGATTATATTATACGCAATTATCCCATAAAAGTAATAATCGACGCAGATGGACTCAACAGTTTGGCGACTGATGTAGAAATGCTCAAATGCGCAAAAGCCGATATAATACTCACGCCGCACGTAAAAGAGATGTCGAGACTGAGCGGTAAGAGCGTCCAAGATATATTGAACGAGCCTATACAAGCGGCAAAAGATTTTGCAGGGCGGTACGGAGTTACGGTGTTGCTCAAAGGCGCAAGCAGCGTTATTACCGACGGCAGAGAAGTATATCTGACTGTCAACGGGGGAGCCGAACTCTCAAAAGGCGGAAGCGGCGACACGTTGAGCGGCGTAATGTTAGGAATGCTTTCGCAAGGTATACCGACGGTTGAAAGCGCTTATTCGGCGTCATATCTTACGGCGTTTGCGGCAAGAAAACTCGTTGGGGAGTACAGCGAGTACGGAGTATTGCCAAGCGACGTGGCAAGAGAAATAAGAATGATTATTGATAGACAAAACGGTAAGATATAGATTATTTAAAGGAGAATATAGCTATGAAAGTATTGCTTGTAAACGGAAGTAACAGAGAAAAAGGTTGCACAAACAGAGCTTTGGAGGAGGTTGCCAAAGTCCTTGTCGAAAACGGAATAGATTACGAGATATTCCAAATAGGCGCGGCGCCTATAAGAGATTGCATCGGGTGTATGCAGTGCGCAATTAAACTCAAAAACAACACTTGCATATTCGACGACGATATAGTCAATACGCTTATCAAGAAAGCTAGCGAATGCGACGGCTTTGTTTTCGGCACGCCAGTTTATTACGCTCATCCCAGCGGCAGAATTCTTTCGCTTCTCGACAGAGTTTTTTATGCGGGCAGCAGAGTTTTTAAGCACAAACCTGCGTTTGCGGTTGCAAGCGCGAGAAGAGCGGGCACGACCGCGTCTTTGGACGTTTTGAACAAATATTTTACTATTGCTCAAATGCCTGTGGTTTCGTCAAGTTATTGGAATATGGTTCACGGCAACGCTCCCGAACAAGTCGAAAGCGATTTGGAAGGATTGCAGACTATGCGCAATGCCGCCCGCAATTTGATTTGGCTTATGAAGTGCATAGAGCTTGGAAAACAAAACGGCGTCGAGCCGCCCAAGAACGAGAGCGGAGTAAGGACGAATTTTATCAAAATTTGAAATTTAATTATTTAGGTTGAAATGATATAAATGTGTTTTTAGTTCCGTCGTAATTTTCAAGTCCTAATAAATAGTCGGTGGAAACGTCTAAAAATATAGCTATTCCGACAATATATTTCATACTGGGTTCATTGTTTCCGTTTAACCATTCCGAAAGCGTAGATTTTTTTACACCGAGGTAGTTGCAAAGTTCTTTTTGCAGCTTTCCTTGGTCTTTTAATTCTTTTTTAACTCTTGCGCCGAATATTTCTGTCATAACACCCTTTAGTTCATATTTTATAAACTTTTTATTAGTTTTTCTTGACAGTTCATAAAATATGAACTATTATATAATTGTTCATTAATTATGAACTGGCAAATTGAACTTATACTCAATATGCCCAAGATTTATTTAAAAAGGAGAAAATCATTATGGTTTGCAGAAATTGCGGTAGAGAATTTGACGGAAAGTTTTGTCCCGATTGCGGAACATTCGTTGAAGAGCAAACAACAGACATAGTTTTAGAGAGTGAAGAAAATGAAGAAGCGGAAATTTTAGTATGTCCCGATTGCGGACAGGAGAGATTGGGGGATGGAAAATTTTGCGTAAACTGCGGTTATAATTATGAAAGTCAAACGCAACCCGAATCGGATGAAAAAAGTTCGCGCAATAATTATTCCCTTTATAAACATAAAAAAGAAATTAAATTCAACTTCAATTCGGCAATGGGCATAATTTCCAAAATATACAGATACTTATTAGCCGGCGGAATGTTGTTTGTCGGACTTATATCGTTGTTATGTCTTACTTCGCCGACGGTTACCGAAGAGCTTTTGGGTATTAAAGCTGATTGGAGTAGCGGATTTGCGGCTATCGGAGGCGCCGACGTTCCGCCTGCGATAATAAATTCAAGCAGAATGTTGCTCATTATTTCTTTCTGCGCTTTGATTTACGGCGGCTGGCTTTTATATTTGGCGATAAAGAAGCCTTATTCGACAGTAAAAAAATATCAATATTGGGCTGCGGACGGAGTCATTTCGCTTATATTAATAATTTTAGGCGGGGTAGTTTCTTCGACTGCGTCAAAAGAAGGAATGAACGGTAAAGCCGGCTCTGGATTTG
The DNA here is from genome assembly GCA_910588015.1 of uncultured Christensenellaceae bacterium. Taxonomy (GTDB): domain Bacteria; phylum Bacillota; class Clostridia; order Christensenellales; family UBA3700; genus RACS-045. The sequence goes on from CAJUOK010000006.1 coordinate 50,270, forward strand.
CTATGTGTATAGTTATGGGAGTTTTTGGATTTATATTTTTAGCTCTCAGAATTTATTATGAACTTAAAGTATTTAAATGGAGTGATACGGGTCTGAGTGAAGAACAGATGGCAAAGTCGTTGGAGAAAAAACCTAAAAAACAGAGAGTTCGCAAAGAAAGGAATACAGAATCGCAAACTCATTTCGCGCAAACACCGTCAGTAATTACTCCCGAAATAGAATCGTCAAAGAAAAGAAAGCATTTAATATTGACGTTGGATTTGATTATTGCATTGATTCCGATAATATTCGTAATTCTAATGTTGATAATTATGTCTGTGCCGCAAAGGTATGACGGAGAAGAAATGCCTTTATTAATCCAATATTTGATATTTGGCGGCGCTAGTATGGGATTTCTGTTTTTCTTATGTATTCTCGTCAGATGTTTTAGCGAGGTTTTGGTTTATAAATGGGTTGCCCCGTATCCTAATAAGAAATTGTCGCTTAAACAAAAAGTGTTGATACCTTTATTGTCGGCTGCTGTATTATCTGCAATTATCGTTCCGACTGTAATGGTATCGGGAAATATATTCAGAGTCGGAAAGGTTGATATGATATACATAGGCGATAATAAAGCCTTTGTTACGGATGTGCTTGGAGAGCCTTATGAAATGAGCGAATATGTATACGAGTATTACAGCGATAATTATATCAAACTCGTCGACCAAATAAAAAAAGAATTCGGGCAATATTCCGTTAATGTCGATACTTCGCAAAATGATAAGTTGGAAAATTTAGCAATAAACGATGACAACCAGTTAAATAAGTTGGAAGAGTTGTTGGAAAAAATGGAAAAATTGACTTATAAGTATATAAGAGTCGAGTTTGATTCAAAGGAAGAAGTGTCGTCGATTTTATTGGATACCAATAGGTGCGATAGTAAAGAAAACAAGAAAACCGTTAAAGATTATGACGTTTTTGGAGGAACGACCGTTCAACTCTATGAACAGCTTAAGTTGACTTGTTCAATATACTATACAGACGGAGGATTTTATAAAGTTGGCATAAATCAAGTTTGCTCCGATATCAATCAAGGAAGCGTTAAATGGAAAGATGTCTACGGCAACGAATTTAGTTATAAAATTAACGTTAAAGCTAACACAAATTTAACTTACGAAGATATAGACAATTATATTGAGGGCAAATATAACAGCTCTGATAGGACGCTTCTCACCGAGTTTACCGTATCGCCGTACGTTACATCAATAGAGAGAGGCGCGTTCGAAGGTTGCGCAAAATTGAAAAGTATCGTAATTCCAAGTTCGGTAACAATTATAGAGTATGAAGCATTTAGCGACTGTGATAGTCTGGTAATATACTGCGAATCAAAAATTAAACCGAGCGGATGGAGTAGCAATTGGAATAACGAAGGACGTCCTGTGGTTTGGAATTATAAATCGCGCGGCTTTACAGACGGATTCAGCTGGGCATTAACCAATTCTAATACCATAACGATTGTCGGATACAGTGGCAAGTCGACGAATTTGACAATACCGGAGACGATTAATGGATATGATGTTAATTGTATAGCGGCTAAAGCTTTTTATGATAACAGCAACTTGAGAAGCATATATATTCCTGATTGCATAACAAGCGTAGGCGAATATGCGTTTACTTATAATTATTATTTGAATATTTATTGCGAAGCGCAGAGTAAACCGAGCGGTTGGGATACATACTGGAAGTATAACGTAGGCGACGTTCATTGGGGATATAACAAATAAATAAACTCAAGAACAACAATACTAAAAGAGATATTCGCGAAAAGCGAATATCTCTTTTCAATAGAAACCAAGACTTATCATAAGGGCTTGGTTGATTTTTTGCATAGTGTCGATAGGTACTTCGCCTATCTTGTCTTTAAGCCGCTTTTTATCAAGCGTGCGTATCTGTTCGAGTAGTACGACAGAGTCTTTTTGCAGTCCGTATTCGTTGGCTGACAGTTCTATGTGCGTAGGCAATTTTGCCTTATTTATTTGACTTGTGACCGCGGCGGCAATGACGGTCGGGCTATATTTATTGCCCACGTCGTTTTGTACCACGAGAACGGGGCGGATGCCGCCTTGCTCGCTCCCCACGACCGGACTAAGGTCTGCGTAATATAATTCGCCTCTTTTTATCATAATTGTCTCCACAAAACGTTAGTCCTGATAAATTATATGCCGTTTATCAGTCGTATGTTATTGTTGCCAAAGAGTTGGCGTTTTATTTGCACTTGCTATATATCGACAAAATTCTCAATTTGTATTTCAAAAATATAAGGCAAATATAACAACGCCGTAATACTTTATTACCTATGCTATTGCTATCTATATAATATAATAAATTTTAATATATTTTTAAGATAAGTTATTGACCGAAAAGCATTTGTATGGTATTATAAATATAATGTAAATTTTAAGGAAAGGAAATTATGGCTTCATTAAATGAAAACAAACTTCTTCGCAAATTTTTCGGTACCGACCCGAATAAAAAAGAAGAAATGCAACCGTCAGAAGTATTGTCTTATTCCGTAGCAGGACTTGGACAAAACATTATCTGCCAATTGGTTACGGCGTTCTTTATGGTATTTATGACCGACGTCGTAGGCGCAGACGCAATAGGACTTGCTATTATGTTTCTTGCGGCAAGACTTTTTGACGCATTCAACGACCCTGTTATGGGTACGTTTGTAGACAGAACGCGCAGCAAGTGGGGTAAGATGAGACCTTATCTCTTATATTCTCCGATACCTATAGCTGTGCTTACGATTTTGCTCTTTACGGTATTCCCCAATTGGTCGCCAAACGCAAAATTCGCATATTCCACGATTATTTATTTGATGTGGGGGATTGCATACACGTCAATTGACGTTCCTTACTGGGGCTTGGCTTCGTCGATGACTTCCGATACAGACAAGAGAAATACGCTTTTGACCGTAGCCCGTCTTTTCTGTACTATCGGCAGCGGTTTGATTTCTATAGCAATACCTATCTTTACGGACGCAAATCCCGACACTCAAAGTTTGCCTATATCGGAAGAAGCTTTGAAGTGGATTTATCCCGTGATTGCAATTGTGTGTATTATAGTTTCCGTTCCTACGTTCTGGTTAGGTTTTAAAAACAGCAAAGAGAGATTCTACGAGGACAAAGAAAAAGCTTCGCTTAAAGACAATATCAAACTTCTTGCTAAAAACAAACCGGTTCTTATAATGATTTTGGTAGGAGTACTAGGCGGACTCCGCACGATATATATGACGACTGCTATGTATATCGCAAAATACAACTTCCTCAATCAAAACTTGGCTTCGGCTATCTTCTTGTTGGTTGTACCGGGCGGACTTGCAGCTACGTTGCTCACCCCGATACTTTCCAAAAAATTCGGTAAGAGAGATATAATGATATGGTCGCATATCATCGGCGGAGTATTGCTTGTGCTCTTGTATTTTATCGGTTTGGAGTCGAGCGGTACGTCGACGGCGGCAAAAGTTGCGTTCTACATAATAATTATCATTGCAGGTATTCCGTCGGGATTCAGCAATATCCTTACGTATTCTATGATTGCAGACTCAATCGACTACCTCGAGGATAAGACGGGTAAGAGAGCGGAGGGAATATGCTTCTCTATGCAGACGCTCATATCCAAGATAGGTATGGCGCTTACGGCTTTCGTTACCTTGTTGGTTCTCGGTTTGGCTGGTTATGACAACGCAGATAAAGTAGTTACGCAGGATATTATCAATAATATGACCGCAGACGAGCTTGCAACTTACAACAGCGTTATCCAAAACAACTGGATGGCAACAACGTTGCTTTGCGGTCTTTCGATGGCGGCTTGCGCAATTCCTCTCTTCTTCTATACCTTTACGGAAAAGAGACAGGTCGAAGCTGTATCGAGAGTTCTTGCGAGAAAGAAAGCTGCAGGCACAATGAACGAGGCGGAAGCAGGTGAGTTTATCGAAGAGCTTAAGCTTGTCGACGCAAAGACCCAAGAGAGAACGTATACCGAAATCGCAGAGATTCTCGGTTGGAAAAATTCCGACGCGGTCAGAGAATTTATCGTAGCGTCAGAAAATTCCAAAAATGCGGCTACGGCAGACAATACTTCCGAAGAGAAAGTGGAGAACGTTTTTGATTCTTCCGATTTAAATTCTCAAGTTGAAAGTCAGCCGATTGAAAATGCTCAAGAGGATAATATTGTCGAGGAAGAAGTAAAAACCGATTTCGACGACGATAATAAATAAGATAACAATACGAAAATTCTGTAGGACAGTCACTAGATTGTCCTACAGAATATAAGGTTTATATGGCATCGTATACGTCTTTATATAGAAAATACAGACCTGACACTTTTGATAAGATGTTAGGTCAAAAACATATTATCAAGACTTTGTCGAACACCATACTGGCGGGCAAAATTTCGCACGCTTATTTGTTTACAGGCACGCGCGGTACGGGTAAGACTTCTACTGCCAAAATTTTTGCAAAAGCAATCAACTGCCTATCGCCTCTTGCCGACGGTTCGCCGTGCGGGGAATGCGAAGTATGCAAGGCGCTTTCAAGTCCCAACAATATGGATATATTGGAGATGGACGCCGCTTCCAACAATAGCGTTGACGATATCAGAGATTTGATAGAAAAAGTCAAGTACGTTCCTGTAGCTTCCAAATACAAAGTTTATATCATAGACGAAGTTCATATGCTGACAATGCAGGCGTTCAATGCGCTTCTCAAGACTTTGGAAGAGCCGCCGGAGCATACGGTATTTATTCTTGCGACCACAGAGGTTCATAAATTGCCGCAGACAATTCTTTCGCGCTGTATGCGTTTTGATTTTAGACTTCTTTCGACGTCGGAATTGACGGATTATTTGATGAAGATATTTGACAAAGAGGGCAGAGAATATCAAAAGGAAGCAATAAGAGCTATTGCCGAAGCGGGCGACGGAAGCGTGAGAGATATGCTGTCTGTTGCGGATATGTGTTTGTCGTATACGTCGGAAAAACTGACGTACGAAGACGTGCTCGAAGTCTTGGGCGCAAGTTCTCCCAAATTGGTTGTCGAGCTGTGCGCGGCAATTATAGACCATAATGCAAAAAAAGCTCTCGAGGTGACCGATAAAATAATATCGTTGGGCAAAAGCGTAGCGTTGCTTGCAAGAGACGTTTCCAAAATGATGCGAGCTATGCTGTATGTGCTCAACTGTTCCAACGCAAATTCTTTTCTGTCGCTTCCAAAGGATATATTCGATTCGCTCGTTGCCATTTCCAACGATACCGACAACGGTACTTTAGTGCGTATCATAGAGATATTTGTCAACATAGAAAACGAATTGAGAGTTTCGGCGTCTCCAATGATAACTTTGGAAATGAGCGTTGTCAAAGCCTGCGACTTAACGATAGACCTTGACGGCGACACGGTTATAAGAAGATTAAAAGACGTTGAAGCCAAAATCAGAACAATGGCAAAACATTTGGGCGATAGCGACGAACTTAAACTTGATTTGGGAGAAGTTTGGGGATATTTGCTCAACACAGTCAAGGCGGGCGGTTCGCAGCAAGCTTATACTTGCGCAGCCGGTATAACGGGAGAGTCTTTGTCTTTCGATAACGGCGTTTTGTATATAAAGATTGACAGCGAAAAGAATTTGCCGGTTATTAGGCAATACGTCAAGCAGTTTGAAAGCATAATACGCAAAAGATATTTTGAAATCACAGGCGTTGAGATAAGTTTTTTCGATAAAGAAAAAGCGTTGAATAACGACGTGAAAAAAGTGCAGGATTTATTTGACGAAGAGATGGTGAATATCATAAATTCCAAGAATATAGAATCTTGATATAGTATTATAACAGACTTGCAAAGCTTTATTTGATGAAATTAATAATTTATATTTTCACTAATAAAGTCGAGAATAATATACTTAAAATATTGATTTATAATTATAATAAAAGGAGACTAAAATTATGGCTAAATTTGGAGGCTTCGGCGGCGGAATGGGCAATATGCAACAGCTTATGCGCCAAGCTCAAAAAATGCAACAGGAAATGATGGACGCGCAGGAAGAACTTAAGACTATAGAAGTCACAGGCGTAAGCGGCGGCGGTATGGTCGAAGTGACGATGACGTGTGAAAAGCAGGTTGTCGCATTAAAAATCAAACCGGAGGCAGTTGACCCCGACGATTTGGAAATGCTCGAAGACCTCATCATCGCATCGTTTAACGACGCGGTTTCCAAAGCTGAAGAAGTGAGAGAAGAAAAACTCGGCAAGTTTGCCGGACTGGGTATCTAATATGGGATATTTTCAACCGCTGTCGCGACTCGTCGCGCAGTTTTCCAAATTGCCGGGAGTCGGAGCCAAGACTGCTCAACGCTACGCGTATAAGATAATCAATATGAGCGAAGAGGAAGTTGCGGATTTTGCAGAAGCTCTGTTGGAAACAAAGAAGAATATTCATTATTGTTCGATTTGCGGCAATTATACAGATAGCGACGTATGCGAGATTTGTTCGACAAGAGACTCTTCCGTAATTTGTGTGGTCAAAGAGCCTAAAGACGTTATAGCTTTTGAAAAGATAAAAGATTTCAACGGCGTATATCACGTTTTGCAGGGGACACTCAACCCTATGCAAGGAATAGGCGTAGACGACATAAGAATCAAAGAATTGATGAGCAGATTGGTGGGAGTCAAGGAAGTCATTATGGCTACCAATCCCGACATAGACGGAGAAGCTACGGCTACTTATATTGCAAGACTAATTAAGCCTATGGGTATCAAAGTTACAAGACTTGCCAGCGGAATATCTATGGGCAGCGATATAGAATACGCGGACGAAGTGTCGCTTTCTCGCGCTTTGGCTGACAGAAAAGAGTATTAATTTTTTAATATAAAATCCGCGCTGAACTTTGATTGTAAATTAATTGATAACGACATAAAACAAAAGAAATCATTCGAAAAGAATGATTTCTTTTTATATAGTCTAAATTGTCAGGGATATTTTACGCTTCTTTATATCCCAAACCTTGCGTCATAAACTTGTCAAAAGCTTCTTGACCTTGAGCGTCGTTTTTAAATACGGCGGTGCATTCGAGAATTTGTTCGCAGGCGTCGTTGACGTAATCTTTTACAACTTTGTCTGCATAAACTCTGTCTCTGTTATCTCCGTGGTCGTTTACAAGCTGAATGATAGTCGGCGCGTGTTTGAACATTGGATTTTCCGTGTCGTTCAGCTCCTTAAAGTCGATATTTTTGTTTCCGCAGATATAATCTTTTATTGTTTCCAATTCTGACTTGAGCCTTCCGGGGAGTATGAACAATCCCATTACTTCGATTATGCCGATACCTTCCTTTTTAATATTGTGCAATCTCTCTTCGGGGTGGAATATGCCGTAGGGATGAGCGTCGTCGGTACGGTTGTTGCGAAGTATCATATCTATTACGTAGACGTCGCCTTCTTTGCGAGCTATAGGAGTTACGGCATTGTGCTGTTCTTGCGTTTTGCAGATTATGTTGACGCTTTCGTCGCTCCATACCGCCCAAGCTTTGAGCACGTCGCTCGCCACTTCGTGAACTCTGAATTTGTTGACGCCGCTGACTCTGACAACGCTGTTGTACCAGTCGGCTATATCAATTTTGACGTCGCTATATTTATCTCCGCAATAGCTTTTGCGAATTCCAGTTTGGAACATAGGCAACACTTTGCTGCCGCCTTGATAGTGGTCGTGCGTGAGTATCGAACCGCCGACAATAGGTAAAGCGGCGTTGGAGCCAATGAAATAATGGGGGAAAAGGTCGACAAAATCCATAAGTCTATACAGCGTATCGCTATTTACCGCCATAGGACGGTGTTCGTTGGAAAGCGCAATAATGTGCTCGTTGTAATATTGATACGGAGAGTATTGTATAGACCAGTTTTCGCCGCCTAGTTTTATAGGTATGATTCTCAATGTTTGACGGGCGGGATGATTTACGTTGCCCGCGTATCCGACGTTTTCGGTGCAGAGAAGACAGGACGGATAACCTGTTTTGGGCATAAGTTTTGCCAAGGCAATTTGCTTTGGGTCTTTTTCGGGTTTTGACAGATTTATCGTAACTTCGATTTTTCCAAATTTGCCGTTATGTTCCCATTTGATATTTTTTCTGATATCGGGCATACGAATATAGTTATTTGCAATCGACGTCTTAAAAAGCCAATCGGTCGCATCCTTAATCCCGCCGTTTGCGGCAATAGCGTCGAATTTATCAACTATAGAAGACGGAGACGGCGTTACTATGCCAAGCAATTTTGTTTCAAACAAGATTCTGTCTTCTTCTTTAGTCATACCGTTTTCAATCGCATAATTTACTATTACGTCTACGACGTCGGTTTGAAAATCTTCAAACGCAGCGTGTTCTTGAGACGGCGCGCCCAACGAAAACATATCCAGCAACGCATTGGTGACGAAAGATTCGTCTTCTGCGCGCAACGAAATATTGGCTTTTGCATAATCGACAAGTTGGTTGAGCTTGAGTTTTAAAGTATTTTGTTCTATCATAAAAACCTCGCAAGTTTTTTAAACGTACAAAAGTACAAATTTATATTGTTTATATTATATTACAACGAGCGAAATTTTGCAATACAAAACGCCGACAAATTATTTGTTATTATTATAATTTGCGACTTTGTATTATGTTAATCGCAGATATAACAAAGCTTGACGAAGGGAATGTGCCGATAAATATATTTTTCCAAACTATTTACAAAAAACGTCGTCTGTGCTATAATAATTTAGAGCAAACGCTCCTATATTTTTGTCAGAGAGGTAGATATGGCAGACAGGAAAATTATAGATAAGTTGGAGACTTATTCCGACTTTGAAAACACGGTCAATAGACTTTACGGTCAAGATAAATTAAAGTATCAAATCGATAGATACCGTAATTTATACGACTTGCATAGCAAAAAATACGGAGAAGGCGGAGTTTTCTATTCTTCTCCCGGAAGAATAGAAGTTTGCGGCAATCACACAGACCACAACAACGGCAAAGTGCTTTGCGCGTCTATTACAGTTGATACGCTTGCTTGCGTTACGCCTTGCGAAGGTAAAGTAGTAGTGGAATCAATTGGTTTTTCGCCTATCGACGTTTCGCTTGACGACCTTGCGGCAAGAAAAGAAGAAGAGGGGAGCGCGGTTGCTCTCGTAAGAGGAGTTTTGTCATATTTCAAATCCAACGGTCTGAAATTGGGCGGCTTTTGCGCCACGACGACAAGCGACGTTTTCAGAGGAGCGGGAGTTTCTTCTTCCGCGTGTTTCGAGGTGCTGATTTCGGAGATTCTCAATCAGATGTACAACGAAGGAAAGATAGATAAATTTACAAAAGTCAAAGCTTCTCATTTTGCAGAAAACATATATTTCGGGAAGCCTTGCGGACTTTTGGACCAAAGCGCGATTTCCTTCGGAGGCGTGAGTTACATAGATTTCAAATCTACCAAATCTCCGATTTTTAAGTCGATAGATTGGAATTTCGAAGGTATAGACATAGTTTTGATAAACACGGGCGGCGACCACAGCGATTTGACCGACCAATACGCAAGTATAAGAACGGAAATGGAAGACGTTGCGAAGGAATTCGGATGCAAAAAATTGAGAAAAGTCAAGGAAGAAGAGTTTTATGAAAATATTTCTCAACTTCAAGAAAAACTGTCGGGAAGAGCTATTCTTCGCGCAATGCACTATTTTGACGAAAATAAACGCGTGGATATATGCGCAAAAGCCGTAAAAAAGGGCAACGATAAGAAGTTCTGCGATATGATAAACGCGTCGGGCGAGAGTTCTTACGTTATGTTGCAAAACTGCTATCCTTGCGGCGACTTGGTGCAAAGAATTCCTTTAGGTATTAATTTAAGCAAAAAATCCGACGGAGTTAGGGCGGTAAGAGTCCACGGCGGAGGTTTTGCAGGTACAATTATCGCTTATGTCGATAAGGCGAAGCGCGATAGTTACGTAGAAAAAATGAAACGCGTTTTCGGCAATGAAAACGTATTTGTTATCGGCGTGCGCAACGACGGGACGAGAAGGGTATTTTAATGCTTAATTTACTAGCTATAGACAGAGTTGCATTCGAGCTTTTCGGCAGACCGGTATATTGGTACGGTATTGTCATAACTTTCGGAATAGTGCTTGCATTCTGTTTGTATTTGTTGCTTTCTTATAAAAGACGGATAGATTTCGATTTTTCGTTGGAGCTGTTCATATGGGTAGTTCCAATGGCTGTTATATTTTGCCGTATTTTCTACGTTGTGCCGAGAATTGGCGACGAATACGATATTTCAACTTGGCAGGGCTTCAAGGATATGATAGACATATCGGGCGGCGGTTTGACTATTATAGGCGGAATATTCGGCGGAGCATTGGGCGTATTTTTCTGTTGCTTGCGAAATAGAAGATATTCGTTGATGCGCGTCGCAGATTGCGTTGTTATGGCGGTTTTGTTGGGGCAGATTATCGGCAGATGGGGCAATTTTTTCAATCAAGAGCTATACGGAATAGAGGTGACCAACGAGGCGCTTCAGCATTTGCCTTTTGCAGTGTTTATCGAGAGCACCGGCAAGTGGCATTATGCGTCTTTCTTCTTTGAAGGTACGCTCAACGCAATAGGTCTTGCCATTGCTCTTACGTTGTATTTTGTGCCAAAAAAACCTTTGAAGAACGGTACGTTTTCCGTATTTTATCTCGGTTGGTACGGCTTGGTAAGGGGTTCTTTGGAGTTTATAAAAGATGGAAATCCTGTGACGTTCGGTGATTCCGACGTAAAAGTAGTGCAAGTAATATGTTATATTGTTTTTGCAGTTACTATAGTTTTGCAGGTGCTTTTGCAACTCGGCAAGATAAATTTCGAGACAAAATGGTTTGCCGATATGTGCGATAAAAAGATGAAGTCGGCGGAAGAAAGAATTCGCGGCGCGCGTATGCTTTCTGCTACGGATACTCCGTTGGAAATTCCAATTTGTCAAATGGAGATAATTTCACAAACCCTTTATTCGAAAGCAGATAATTCCGACGGAAATGGCAATGATTTATTGACCGGAACGTCAAAAGATAAGAGCCAAGAAGAAAAATAGCGAAAACATAGACAATAGATTGACAAAAATACGGCAAAGTTGTATAATTTTGCCGTAAATTTATGCAAAAGAGAAGCGTTTAGACAACGGCAATGGACGGATTTGTTCAGCCTCACCGAGAAGTCGGCATAAAAAATATGGAGCTAAAATGAGGAATTTAACTTTATTGACTGACTTGTATCAGTTGACTATGATGTATGGTTACAGCAAAAACAAGCAGATGCAAGAAACTGCCGTGTTCGACGTTTTTTATAGAGGTGTTGGCAATAATTACGCGGTCGCGTGCGGATTGGAACAAGTCGTTGACTATGTGCTTAATCTAAAATTCGACGAAGAGGATATTGCTTACCTTCGTTCGTTGAATATCTTTGACGAAGATTTTTTGACTCTTCTGAAGAATTTTAAATTCAACGGCGATATTTATGCCGTACCCGAAGGAACTGTGATTTTCCCTCAAGAACCTATACTTACCGTCAGAGCCAATATGTTTGAAGCGCAGTTTATCGAGACTGCGATACTATGCATACTCAATCATCAGACTTTGATTGCCACCAAGGCGGCAAAAGTGGTGTATGCGGCAAAGGGCGGAGCCGTCGCGGAATTCGGTTTGCGCAGAGCGCAAGGACCCGACGCGGGTATATACGGCGCGCGAGCCGCTATGATAGCAGGCTGTCAATCGACATCCAACGTGCTGGCGGGCAAGATGTTCAACGTTCCGGTATCAGGTACGCACGCTCACAGTTGGGTGATGAGTTTCGCCAGCGAGCTTGAGGCGTTCAGAGCCTATGCGGAGATTTATCCCGACAAATGTATGTTGCTTTGCGATACCTACGACACTCTCGGAAGCGGCGTTCCCAATGCAATCACGGTATTTAAAGAATTGAGAGCCAAAGGACACGAACCAATAGGTATAAGATTGGACAGCGGCGATTTGGCATATTTGTCCAGAGAGGCTAGGAAAATGCTTGACGAAGCGGGATTTCCCAACGCCAAGATATGCGCAAGCGGAGATATTGA
>CAJUOK010000006.1:62423-84020 GCA_910588015.1 uncultured Christensenellaceae bacterium
TCTTCAGTCGCTTGCCACGCAGAACGCTTGTATCGACACTTGGGGCATAGGTACCAAGCTAATAACAAGTATGGACTGTCCGAGCTTGGGCGGAGTATATAAGCTTGCGGGAATAGAGATAGACGGCGTGTTGCAACCCAAAATGAAAATGAGCGACACTCCCGCCAAGATAACCAATCCCGGCTATAAGAAGATTGTCAGACTTTATGATAAAAATACCGATAAAGCTATCGCCGATTTAATAGCGCTTCAAGAAGAGAATTTCGACGGGCTTGAAGAGTTGGAAATTTTCCATCCCGATTTCGCCTGGAAGAGAAAGAAAGTCACAGGCTTTTATACAAAAGAACTGGGTAGACAGATAATAAAAGACGGCAAGTTGGTCTACAAACTGCCTAGCGTAATGGAAATTGCCGCTTATCATAAGCAAAGTTACGGAGAGTTTTGGAATGAGTATAAGCGTATGCTTAATCCGCATATCTATAAAGTCGACTTGTCGCAAAAACTTTATGACCTCAAACAAAAGCTTATCAAAGAAAATAAGAAGTCCTAAATACGCAATAGCGAATTCGACATATATCGCTATAAAAAGAAAAAATATTAGGTTATCGTCAAAAGCGATGACCTATTTTTATTGTATAATTTAACTATCAAAACAAAGAGGTGGAGTATGAATTTTTCGCAAGCTAGAAAAGGCTATGACAAAGCGCAAGTGCAGGAATACATAAAACAGCAGCAAGATAAATACGAAAGCACTATTTTAGGGCTGCGCGATAGGATTGAGGGACTGACGAGAGAGAACAAAGATTTATCGACAAAAGTCGGAGAGCTTAAAAAAGAGCAAGACAATATCAATATCGCTCTTACGCAGGCGATTGAAAAGGCGAGGAATATAGAATATTCTTCCAAGGTTAAGTTTGCTTTGGAAGGGGAACGAATAAAAATTTTTTCATCCAAATGGCAGTCGTATTGCAAAGCAAATATCAATACTATAGACAGAAGTCAACGCGACGGCGTGGTTTCTAGACTCAAAGAGTACGAAGAAGAACTCACCGAGCTTATGAGCAAAGAGCTTAATATCAGCGATTACGTCAACGAAGCAGACCAAGACTTTTTTTCCGAAAGCCGTCGGCTTAAAAGAAAATAACTAATCAATTTACAGCACACTCCGAAATTGTCAAAGTCGCCGACATTAAGTTGGTGACTTTGGCAATTTTATGGCTATTTGCAAATAAAGGTTGACAATTCTCAAAATTTGTCTTATAATGGTTATATAAAAAAATTTATAATGTACTAAGATAAAAGATATAACTAAATTATTTTTATAAAAACTAAAAAGATTTATTTATTGATTTATCCAATGAGAATAAAAATATTAAAAATAAATGACTTTATGTCATATATTTAATAATAATTATTAAGGGGGGAAGCAAAATGAAAAGAAAAGTAATTACAATAGTTTTGTTAAGCATTTTAATTACGCTTACTCTCTGTGGTACGGTAGGGGTAGCATTTGCAGAAGAGGTCAATATAGCGTTATTGAGTTATCGTAGCGAAAATATTTCGCAAGAAGAAATAGATTTTGCATTATCTAATTTGCAATTTAAGTTAGAGAAGGATTTGCCTAGATTGATAAGAGTTGAGGAAATTTACGATTTCAACGAGCTGCCCTTATATTGTTTGTATGAATTTGAAGACTATTATATGATAGTAATACGTTCTACAGGTTCTGTATTAGAAAGGTCTGAAGGCAACTCCGCATATTTCGGCAAAAACGACGGCACTAAATATTATGGCGGTTATGGGGAGTATTATATATGTCGAGATGAAGAATACATAAGCATACTTTCCGAAGAAACAGCAGAACAATCTAAACTTATTGAAATGCAATCAAGAATGCAAGTGATGAGAGAATTAGATTATAATGATTATATCGAATCTATATCGACTCCTATGCCGCTAGGCGCGGAGAATCGCAAAAATATAAAAAAATTGGGGAATGGGAGAAAAGATATAATTGAGTCATTTTTTGGAAGCGAAGATTATTTATATAATTATTTTGCTCAAGAAATAAATATTGATTATCAATTGAGTAAAATTTCAAATAATTTAAAAAAAATTTATATAGATGAGGTACTGTCTTCTATGAGTGGTATGACAAGTGAAAAATACGGTTATGCCTATGTCGGAAAATTTCATTATGGTTATGATGTTCTATATCCTAAAAATCTATATAACACTTGTTCTTTGGTTGCTATGACAATGCTTTTGCAATTTTTTTATCGCACATATTATAATATATATTTGATAGATTCTGATTTGTTGAACATAGCTTTGACGGGAGTGGATGTGCAAAGATTTCCTCAACATTCTTTTACTGAAATTATACATAGAGATTTAATGAACTATGTTAAGGTTTTGAATACTGACGAGACACATTCAGGCGCAGCTACTTATGTAAATATTGATGCTGGATTTGAAAGATATTTTGACGATTATGGATTAAATGGAACTTCTACACATTTTACGAGTTATACAAATATGAAAGGAGCGATAGACGATGGTTTTCCAGCTATTATGACAATAGGTGCAGGAAGAGGGTTTGATGATAGAAATATAGAACAAGGTTTAAGTGGACACAATGTGGTAGCTTATGGATATACGACAAACTCTTTAGGCGTAATAGATGAGTTTGTGTGTCACGCTAGCTGGCATAGGGAAATGGGATATGATATAAATAATAATCCAATTGCAGAGTGTGCAAAGCTTTTCGTAAATAAATTTTACGCAGCAGGTAATGTGTATTTATCACACTAAAAGGAGGGCAAAATAAATGAAAAATAAGATATTTATAAAAGTATTTACAGGAATCATATGTACTTTATTGGTGCTATCTACTTTGACGTTTGGCATAGTTTATGCCGTGCTTTTAAATGCAACTCCTGTACCTATTGATGTAGAAACGCGATATTATAATCTTCCTAATGTGGTCGGGGATTATGGAATATATATTTCAAAAACTTTTTTTGTTGAAAATGATTTGGTTATTCCGCAAAAAGTTTGGCTTAACAATGCAGATAAACATAATGTCAACAATTATAGCAATGATTCCGGCTGTTTTATATTAGGAAGAGGAGAGTATCTCGGATATGGTTTTGAAACAGAAAAGGTTAAAATCGACGAAAATCAGAGTCAGCTTAAACTTCGTGGAGTATGTATTTCTGTGAATATGAAATCTTTGGAGAACAAAAGAAAGTACAACGGGTATACCTTTGGTACGACTTTAGAAGAGTTTCCAAGCCGTAATGATGAGGATATAATCGAAACGACGTTTTGTTACAGAGTTAATTTAAAGAGTAATTACGATACGGGCAAAAAGTGTCAGTTTATATTGAATATACAAATTAATCATTTCAAAGACGTGCCGTCCTCGGCATATGCTGAAGAATGCGATAGCTTATTCTATTCGTTGTTAGACAACGTGGTATATAGGAATATTTAACGGGAGGGGAAATATATGTCAAAGACCAAGAGGAAAAATGTGGGTTTTAAAGTAAGTATAGCATTATCGTTGATATCGTTAATCACGTTATCGGCGCTATTGCTATGTTTCTTCTTTCTCGATACAAGTTTGCAAAACGGCGATATGGTTATTGAATATAATCAACTCCAAAACGTTATGCGCGGCGACGTGTTATATTTGTCAGATGATTTTATTAAAAATAACAATCTTAAAATAATGCCCATATACAGCGAGGGATATGAGGAAATAGACGGGGTGTTGTTTTTTGAAGGGGAATATTTCGGCAACGTTTATTTGGAATACGACGGAAGAAAGGTAAAGACAGAGAACTTTTCGCAACGCGTGGAAAATATAGATTTGTATAGATACGAAATGATAAGCGAAAACAACGACGGCTCGATACCGATAAGAGTTAATATTATGGGCGCGGTTGGCGCAAATAAGAAACATAATTACGACTGTGAAATGCAAAACGGCGATAAGTATGCGATATTGGACGACGGACTTGAGCCGTATTTGAACGGACTGGGCAAATCGTACGAAGTAAAAGGACAGGTAGGGAAATCCGGACTGATTAAAAAGTATAGCAGACTTAAGATAACGGTCTCGGTAGACGCCGAATATATAAAAATATATAGTCGGGAAGATATTGAAAATCGTATCGACAGAGTCCTCGAAAGCTCATTGGAATACGTTGAAAGATACGGCGATTAATAAACGAATATTTGCAAGAAAAAAGTCCTCTTTAGAGGACTTTTTTATGCGATGATTTGTTATCAATACATTCCGTCGCCCATATTTGGAGCTACGGGAGCGGGCGGCTCGGGGATATCTGTTACGAGCACTTCCGTGGTCAACAAAGTCGACGCTACGCTTGCGGCGTTTTGGAGCGCGGACCTAGTAACCTTGGTTGGGTCGAGAATACCGTTTTCAATCATATCGACGTATTTGTCGGTCAACGCGTTGTATCCGTAGGAATAACCTTTATTGCTTGTGACGATGTTGTTGATAACCACGCCGCCGTCAACGCCTGCGTTGATACAAATTTGTTTGATAGGCTCTTCGAGAGCTTTGAGTACGCAAGCTCCGCCTGTCTTTTCGTCTCCTTCCATTTTGTCTACAATGTGCTTAACTTTGGGGATAATGGAGAGAAGAGCAACGCCGCCTCCGGGGATTACGCCCTCTTCAACTGCTGCGCGAGTTGCCGCCAAAGCGTCTTCGATTCTCAATTTCTTTTCTTTCATTTCAACTTCGGTAGCCGCGCCTACGTTGATAACGGCAACGCCGCCTGCGAGCTTGGCAAGTCTTTCTTGCAATTTTTCTTTGTCGTATTCGGAAGTCGTTTCTGCAATTTGCGCTTTAATGGAATTTACGCGACCTGCGATAGCCATTTCGTCTCCGTTGCCGCCGACAAGGGTAGTGTTGTCTTTGTCGACTTTGACTTGTTTTGCCTTTCCGAGGAGCGAAAGATTGACGTCTTTGAGCTCATATCCCAATTCGCTGGAGATGAGAGTTCCGCCTGTGAGTATAGCTATATCTTCAAGCATAGCCTTTCTTCTGTCGCCGAATCCCGGCGCTTTTACCGCAACGCAGTTGAGAATACCTTTGAGCTTATTGAGAACGACAGCCGTCAAAGCGTCTCCGTCCATATCCTCGCAAATTATCAAAAGCTTGAGACCGTTTTGCACGACTTGTTCGAGAATAGGCATAAGGTCTTTGCCCGAAGATATCTTTTTGTCGGTGATGAGGATATACGCGTCGTCGAGGACGGCTTCCATTTTCTCGGTATTTGTTACCATATAAGCGGATATATAGCCTCTGTCGAATTGCATACCTTCGACGGTGAGAAGTTCCGTATTGGTGGATTTGGATTCGTCAACGGAGATAACGCCGTCTTTGCCCACGATTTCCATAGCTTTGGAGATATATTCGCCTATTGTGTCGTCAGCTGCGGATACGCTTGCCACTTGGCTTATGGCAGCTGCGGAATCGATAGGCTTGGATATGGTCTTCAGTTCTTCGACCACTGCGTCCGCAACTTTGGCAATACCTTTTTTAAGAATCATAGGGTTAGCGCCTGCGGCTACGTTCTTGAGTCCTTCCTTTATAATTGCCTGCGCGAGCACGCACGCCGTCGTCGTTCCGTCGCCCGCTACGTCGTTGGTTTTGATAGAAACTTCTTTGATGAGCTGCGCGCCCATATTTTCAAAAGAATCTTCGAGTTCGATTTCTTTTGCTATAGTCACGCCGTCGTTGGTGATGAGCGGGGAGCCGTACTTTTTGTCAAGCACGACGTTGCGTCCCTTTGGACCGATAGTTATTTTTACTGCGTCGGCAACTGCGTTTACGCCTGCCTCGAGACTTCTTCTGGCATCTTCGCCGTATTTAAATTTCTTTGCCATATAAAATTCACACTCCTTTATTATTCTTCGACAATTGCAAGAACGTCGCTTTGTTTCAAAATCGTTACTTCTTCGCCGTCAAGTTTGAATTGCGAGCCGGCATACTTGTTGTAGAGAACTTTGTCTCCAACTTTGATTTGCATCACGATTTCTTTTCCGTCGATGACGCCGCCGGGACCAACAGCCAAAACGTTAGCCATTTGTGGTTTTTCTTGCGCCGAATCGGGCAAAACCAATCCGCTTGCAGTCTTGGTTTGACTTTGAACTTCTTGGATTACGATTCTGTCGAATAATGGTTTGATTTTCATAAAAACGCCTCCTTTAATTAGCACTCGGGGCTTCCGACTGCCAATACAGCTATTATAGCACCAATTCCAAAATATGTAAATATTTTTATGTAAAATCTAAACAATATTTTGAGTTTTTTTGGTGAAAAATATTTTACGGTTGATATTATTCCCAAGCTGTGTTATCATATATATACATTAATGCAAAATAATGACGAAATTAAGGTATTTCTGTCTTTGGAGGTAGTATGAATAAGTGGGATATGAGATTTATGGATATGTCGGAGACTGTCGCCAAATGGTCCAGTTGTTATAAGCCCGACAGACAAGTCGGCGCGGTCATAGTCAAAGACAAACGAATATTGACGACGGGATACAACGGCGCTTCGTCGGGTATATTGAGCTGTGTGGAAAAGGGCGAGTGTCTGCGCGAAAAATTGGGTATTCAGTCGGGTACGAGACACGAGATTTGCTATGCCGTTCACGCCGAGCAAAACGCTATAATACAGGCAGCTAAACTTGGAGTATCGGTTGACGGAGCTACGCTTTATTGCACGCATCAACCGTGTACTATATGCGCAAAGATGATAATCAACGCAGGTATAAAGAGAGTTGTTTATAAATACGGTTATCCCGATGAATTTTCAATGAGTTTATTCGAGCAGTCCAACGTCAAAGTCGAGAAGTTCGAAGATTTAAAATAAAGATTGCCAAAGCGGAACGTCAGTTCCGTTTTTGTTTTGAGATAGCATAATAATTAGCATAAATTGTCGATTTGCGCAGTATAATTTACTATGGATTACAGCAAATACTATCTCAAAAATTATCTAAAAAATTTAAACGGAGAAGAGCGGCGCGAAGAGGGGAATTCCGTCGGCGATTTGCCCGACGGCGAGCGCAGTCGCTCTTTTGAATCGGAGGAACAAAATTTTGACAGAGAAGTCGAAATCGAAGTGACTCCGCAGTTGACGGGAATGGTGCAGACCAATTACCGTGTCGACGACTACGAATCGCCCATTATAGATATAATTCCGCAGTCCTACGACAGATACGGCGCGCGTCGAAAGGGGTGGCTGATGACTCTTGCTATTATAACCTGCGTGTTGCTGACGGTGGTTGTGGGCGATTTTGCCACAGGAGGAGCGTTGCTTGCGGGAATCGGCGGAGCAAAGCAGGATAAAGCAATGCCTACGGTGAGTTATTACGCGGTTGTTTTAAAGACTTGCGACAGTTATTCTGTCGCCAGAATGTATGCCGAGCAACAGAGGTTGAGGGGCGGCGCAGGATTCATATTGAAAGAAAACGAAAAGTATGCTCTTGTGGGAGATATATACGACGATTTGGGAGACGCCAACAGCGTTGTCGAAGACAATGAGGGGAGCAGAATAGTAAATATAGAAATAAAAGAGGTTGATTTCGATACTTTATTCGAGGGAAGTTCTCAACTTCTCAAAAGTATGGGTGGATATAGCGGCAGCATTGTTACGCAATTGGCGGTAGTTGCCGACGAATTGAGCGGCTCTGAAATAGACAAGGCAAAGGCATTGGAAAAAATCGAAGGTATCAAAGAGAATCTGAAGATGCAATACGACGAGCTTTCTGCGGAGGTTGGCGAAAACAAAAATGTCGCGCTATTAGTCGCTGACGTCAACGCTACGTTGGGAATACTGGAAAATCTTTTGAACTCAAGCGTATCCAGACCTAATCTTGTCTGCGATATCAGATATTCGAAAGTGCAGATAATAGTAAATTACCGCCAACTGGTATCGACGTTGAGCAACTGACGTATATATTCTTAATAAAAACGGCGCTTTGTTAAAAACTCGGCGCCGCTTTTTTTAAACGTTTGTTTTTTCTTTTATCAAATAATATACGATATTGCTATTTGGGTCTGTCTGCGGTTGAGGTTTAACTTCGAAGTCTTCGCAAGACTTGAACAACGCGCTTAATTTTGAGAAACCGTAGTTTCTGCTATCGAAGTCGCTGTATAATTTATACAGCCAATTGCCTATATCGGCAAGACTTGCCCAGCCGTCTTCGTCCGCAAGTTCGGGCAATATCTCTGTTTTTATCAGTTGAGTTATGCTCTCAAGCGGCATTAACGTCGGAGTATCTGTAGATTTTTCCTCTATGTCGTCGCTAATAATTTGTTCAGCTTTTTCGTTTTGGTTTTCGGCGATAACTTCTTCAGCTTGTTCTTTTACCTTTTTGGCAGTCTTTTTTGGTTTTTCGGTTTTTTCTGATTTTTTATCTACTTTCTTATCAATCTTTTTATCGCTTTGCTGTTTTTTGTCCGAGCTCTTGTTTAAAACGTCAAGCAAAATAAACTTTTCGCAAGATTTTCTAAAAGCAAGCGGCGTTTTTTCTTCGCCCATTCCTATTACCAACATTCCCGCTTCTCTTAATCTCGAAGCAAGTTTTGTAAAGTCGCTGTCGGAGGATACTATACAAAAGCCTTCTACGTTACCCGAATAGAGTATATCCATAGCATCTATTACCAAAGTTATATCCGAAGAGTTTTTGCCTGCGTTTTTATTGTTGTGAGAAGTGTTGGAGTACTGTTGGATAGGCGTAAGCGAATATTTGAGCATATCTTCGCTTGTCCAACTGATGGTCCTTGAAGTAAAATCTCCGTATATTCTTCTGTACGTCGTCGTACCGTATTTTGCCAGTTCGTTCATTATCGTTTTACGATAGTTTCTGGATATATTTTCGGCGTCTATCAGCAACGCGATTTTTTTATCTTGATTCATATTTCTCCTATTTTGAGCCGTATCATATGTATAATCGACATATACGCGGTCTTTTATTATAAATTTAAAAGTAAAGCCACCTTGATTGAGGTGGCGATTCTCTCTAAAAAACTGCGCATCTGATTTCGACAGTGGCTACCCAAGCGTAACCCGAACAGTTGACTCCTCCAAAGCTACCTTATGGCACATCAAACGGTCTGCTTAATGCTGCTACGGTCAAGTCCTGACATGGTTCACAGTGAATGATTGCACAAGACCTTGGTATCAACGTTACTTATTCGAGGCAGACCTCACATAGTCAAAGCCTATATCAGCGTTCAGTCCTGCTGTTGCGGATTGCAGGTACAGGGCACCGCAAGCTCCCCACCTAGCGCAGCATTATCAGTATAATTTAAATTATTGAAAAAGTCAAGGCGTAATTGTATTTTTATTTTACAACGACAATAAAGACGTAAAAATGTCATAATTATTTAAATTATTTTGCTCCTATCTCAAAATTACCAAATAAAGTTATATTTCTATATCTTTTCTAATACAATTTAATGTCGGAAAAATTATATCGACGCAATTTTGCGTGCAAAATACGTCAATAGTCGGATTTCGACAAAAATCGACAAATTTCTACAAAAGCTTACAAATTTAGCAAAGAAGAAAATGTTATTATCAAGGGGCAAGAAAAATGTTTTATTCGGTAAAGAGAAAAACAATTGTAGCAGTGATAGCCGTTCTTGTATTGGCGGCTGTCTGTATGACGGGAATGGCAAACGAACAGGTGAGCGCGGTATTTAATAATCGCAGCTTGCGAAAGGTGCCGGTATACGGAGTGGATACGCAAGAAAAAGTTGTCGCATTGACGTTTGACGCGGCTTGGGGAGCCGATAAGACGCAGGGGATATTGGATATATTGGACAAACACGGAGTTGACGGAACGTTCTTTTTGGTTGGTTTTTGGATAGATAAATATCCGGAAATGGTCAAAAAAATCGCCGAAAGCGGTTGCGATATCGGCAATCATAGCAATAATCACCTCAATATGAGCACGTTGAGCAAAGATAAGATTGCAGAAGAACTGGATTACGTTACAAATCAAGTTAAAGATTTGACGGGAGCGCAAACAAAGTTTTTTAGACCGCCTTTCGGAGATTATAACAACGCGCTTTTGGAAGTTGTAGAAGAAAAGGGTATGATAGGCGTGCAATGGACGGTTGATTCTTTGGACTGGAAGGGGTTGAGCGCAACTGAAATACTGTCGCGTGTAAATAAAGGAGTAAAAAACGGTTCGATTATTCTCTTTCATAACAATAGCGACAATATATTGGAGGCTTTACCTTTGGTAATTGCCAACCTAAAAAATCAAGGATATAAGATGGTAAAACTGTCGGAGCTGATTTATCAAGACGCTTACAGCATTGACAGTAACGGCATACAGCATAAAGTGAGTTAAATATAGAAATACGTTGTTTATACAATAAAACACAATTGGAGGTAGATATGAACTACGAACAGATGAACAACAATAAATTGCAATTAATCGGCACTGTGGTAAAAGAGCCGGTTTACACCCACGAAGTATTCGGAGAAGGCTTTTACGAAACTGTTGTGGCAGTCCCAAGACTGTCTGAGCAAAAGGACTATATTCCCATAACCATTTCTGATAGACTGCTTGCAAGGCACGAAGTGCAGGTAGGAGATAGGATAAATCTCGTAGGGCAGTTCAGAAGTTACAATAAAATAGACGGAGAACGCTCTAAATTGCTGTTGACGGCTTTTGTAAGGGATTTATTGCCTATGGACGAAACGGTATCTCCCAACAATATCGAGATAACGGGATACATATGCAAACAGCCGATATACAGAACGACTCCCTTCAAGAGAGAGATATGCGACGTTTTGATAGCCGTCAACAGGGCATATAATAAATCGGACTATATTCCTTGCATTATGTGGGGAAGAAACGCTCGCTTTGTACAGAATATGAAAGTCGGAGAAAAGCTGACCGTAGTAGGCAGAATACAAAGCAGAACTTATGTCAAAAATCTCGGCGATGAAAAAAGCGAAGAGAGGGTTGCCTATGAAGTATCGGTAAGCAAAATCAATCCGCTGGACCGCGATTCGTTTGACGCTATGGAAATTGCAAGCGCAGAAATTGAGTAAAATTATTCTTGATTAAAGCACTTTGATTGAGTATAATTACAAATTAATGCGAATTATCTAATAAATCGCATTAAAATATAATCATAAAGTATATTTCATCGTACTAAGCTAGAAGAAGTCGACTTTAGTATTCGTAGTTGATTTAAAATTACTTCCGCTAAATTTTAAATTAGGATTTTGTTACAAAAGGTTGTGGTGAGACGGCATATCTTAACTTTTAAGATTGCCGTCTTTATGTTTTGTGCGCCGATATTTCAAGGCAAGTTTTTATTGTGCATATTTGATAATTTTCTGAATTATAAATGAATTCTTATTGCCATAGTTTAGTGTTTTGGATTCGATATTAGTATCGATATATTTTTATTACATTGTAGTGATATTAATTGACAAATAAATAAAATATTATATGGATAAAATGGTACAAAATTTGGTTTGATATATTAATTTGCAAATGCTTTTCGCTTTGTTTATATTATATATTATTTTATTTACATCTAAAAATTTTTATGTTATAATAATAACTAATATAAGAGTTTACTTTGGAGAATTATGAAATTCGAGCAAATCAGAGACAATATATCAGAGTGTTTGTCGCTTATCGAAGATGCTAAACTTAAAGCTGGCAGAAGCGATAAAGTTACGCTTATCGGCGCGACGAAAACTCAATCAAAAGAATTGATAGAATATATTGACGCTAACGGACTTTTGACTGACGTCGGAGAGAATAGAGTTCAGGAGTTGGTGGAAAAATTCGAATTTGGTAAAAATCTAAAATGGCACTTAATAGGTCAACTTCAGACCAACAAGGTCAAATATATAATCGATAAAACCGCGTTGATTCATTCTTTGGACAGGCAAAGTTTGGCGGACGAAATAGATAAGCAGGCTTTGAAGCATAATTTAATTGCCGACTGTCTTATAGAAGTCAATATGGGCAACGAAATATCCAAGGGCGGTATAGAAATCGAGAATATTTATCGGTTGCTTGAATACGTTGAGCAGAAGAAAAATATCAGATTAAGAGGTTTGATGACTGTTATGCCCAATTTGCAAGACAAAATTGCGCTAAAGAAGTTGTATGCTGATTTCAACAAGCTTTATAGAGAATTTGCGGGTAAAGCGTCTGCGCGGCACAAAATCGACGTGCTGTCGTGCGGAATGACCAATGATTATCAAATGGCTATAGAATACGGCGGAGCTACGATGGTTAGACTGGGAAGAGTGCTTTTCGGGGAACGGAATTATAATTTGGGAGATAGATAAGATGGATAGACGCGATTACAACAACGAAGAAAGGGAAGTTTTTAACAACGACGGAAGAGGCGACGGCTTTATTCCGCGCAGAAGATTTAATTTTTCGCGAAGCGATTATCAAAATGTCTCCAATTCCGGCATAAATAACGGAGCTCAAGGCGGCGGACAAGTCTATCAACAGCCGTATTCGCCTTCCAATTATCAACCAAATCCGCAATATCAACCTCAACAGCAACCTCCCGTCTATCCTCAACAACCGACTTATCAAGCGCCTCAATACGCGCCGCCGCAGTATTCTTCTCAATATGCGCCTCAGCCTAATATGCCAAATTCATATCAGCAGCCTATGGGGCAGTCGGGGTATCAGTATCAAGACGACGGTATGGACTTTGACGCGAGGGGTCCGCAAATGGCGGAACCTCCCAAAAAGAAGGGGTTGTTTTCTTTTAGGAATAAAAAGCAAACGCAGTATTACAACGGCGATATGCAAAATATTCTGATAGTTACGCCTAAAACGCTGTCTGAAGTGCAGGATATAATTGACAATTTGCGCAACAGGCAAGCAATTATAGTGGAATTCAACCGAATCAACGAAAAATATGCGCAAAGAATATTGGATTTTCTCAACGGCGCAATATACGCCTTGGGCGGATGCGAGCAAAGAATCGCAGACAATATGTTCCTATTTACGCCGGGCGGAGTATCCATACAAGGACAGATTAAGTAAATTATGCTGCAAATTAATGATAAGAAAAACATTGTTAAGAGAGTTTTGATTGACTTTTTGATATTTGCGTTGTTGCTTGCAAGCGATTTGATATCAAAAGATATAGTTATCAACAGACTGGATTTAAAGACGTATACAAGTTATGTGTTGGTTGATGGTATTTTTGCTATTTATCCGTGTTTTAACGACGGTGCGTCGTTTTCGTTTTTGTCGGGTAAAACGGGATTTTTGATAGCTTTGACGGCAATATTGATGCTTGTTTTGGCAGTTTTTGTTGTCATTAATTCAATCAAACGTCCCAAAACCTCTTGGCTTTTCAGGTGGTCGATGATGCTTTTGATAGCGGGCGGTATGGGGAATCTCGTTGACAGAGTATTTTGCGACGGACTTGTGCGCGATTTTATACAGTATCTGTTTTTGGACGGAATATTCGAGAAATTGTTCAATACCGGATTCGGCGTGGGCAACGTGGCGGATATATATCTTGTGCTTGGAATATTCTTGCTGTGCGCGTATATTGTATTTGACTACAAGGAAGGCGACTTGGGAATTTTTAAAATCAAAAAGCAGGAAGTTGTCGCCGATAACGCAGATGTGAGTTCGGAGCAAAGCTCGTCCGAAGCAAGCCAAAACAATTCTC
Source organism: uncultured Christensenellaceae bacterium (assembly GCA_910588015.1). Lineage (GTDB taxonomy): Bacteria > Bacillota > Clostridia > Christensenellales > UBA3700 > RACS-045. The sequence continues at coordinate 76,161 of CAJUOK010000006.1, forward strand.
AAGAAATTCCGACGGAAAACGACGGCGAAGTTAAACAATAAAACAGAGTAATCGACACATATACAATAATTTTGGTAAAAATGCAAGAATTTAACGATAATGACGATATTATGGAATACGGCGAGTCGAAGATTGCCGTCAGCGAGTCTGACGTAGGTTTGAGACTTGACGTTTTTTTAGGTTCTTATTGCAAAGAGAGCCGTTCTCATATCAAAAATTTAATAGAAAAAGGCAATGTTACTGTCAATTGCGACGTTGTAAAAAAAGCCGGTTATACGCTCAAGCTCGGCGACGAAATTACCGTTATGCAAGAAGAAATCAAACAACTCGACCTTACTCCGAGAAATTTGCCTATAGATATTATTTACGAAGACGACGATATCGCCGTTATCAACAAGGCGCAGGGAATGGTTGTGCATCCCGCCGCAGGTTCTTATGACAACACTTTGGTCAATGCGCTTTTGTATCATCTCAAATCGTTGAGTTCTATAAACGGCGTCGTTCGACCGGGAATAGTTCACAGGTTGGACAAAGATACGTCGGGGCTTTTGGTCGTGGCAAAAAATGATTTTGCGCATATATCTTTGCAACAGCAAATAGCGTCAAAATCCGCCAAGAGGTATTATTACGCGCTTGTCGACGGGGTTGTGAATAAAGACGAGGGCGTTATTCGCAACTTTATAGACCGCTCCTCTAAAGATAGAAAGCTTATGGCTGTGTCAAGGAATAACTGCGGAAGAGAAGCTATAACTCTGTATAAAGTTGTTGAAAGATTTCCAAATTACACTTTTATGGAATACGAACTTAAGACCGGTAGAACTCATCAAATTCGCGTTCATAGCAAGCATATGGGGCACACGGTGGTTGGAGATAAGCAATACGGCGGCAGTAATAAGTTTTGCTTAAATGGTCAGTTGCTGCACGCGCATAAATTGGTATTGACGCACCCGAGAAGCGGAGAAATAATGACATTTTCGGCTCCGTTACCCAATTATTTTTTGCAAGTATTGAATGCTTTAAGAGGCGATAAATAAAGTCGGTAAATATTGCCTTTGATTGAAGGAAGCAAATTATGATAGAGAAAATAGAGAAATTAAAAAACAACATATTTGTTTTTATATGTATGGCGATAGGTTTGACATTTATTTCGATTCTCATATTAAATGCGGTATCCGGCGCCGCTAAATCATTGGATATCAAGGAAAACGCAAATTTCGTCGAAGTTGAAGCGACTGTCGTAAGGTATGAGAAAGTATATGATTCTCATTGGGAAACTTATAGCAACGGCATAAATAAAAATCACGAAATAATTAATTATTGCACGATTTACGAATATGTAGCGCCCGACGGCGGAGTTTATTCTTCATATTGGCAAACAAGAATTAACACTGAAGAAGAAGCAAAACGACAAATAGGAATGAAAGTGACTGTTTACATAGACGACGAACTGAACTTGCAGACTAAATCTCTTGATTTTGACAGAAGCGGAGTTACAGTGGGGACGGTATTAGGGACGGTATTTTTGCTTTTCGTAGTTTGTCTTTTGATTGCCAGCGTGATTTCTATTAAGCGGTTGCGAAAATATCAAGAGATAGTAAGAAAATCAGACAAAAGTTTAGTAGAAAAAACGCGTAAACCTAAAAATTTTTGCACTTTACATTTTTTTATAATTACGGCTGCGATATTTGCCTGCGTCATTTCGATTTTTTCCGCGCGAGATATGGAGAAGAGCTATCAAACGTTTATAAACGCCGATTTTCAAGAAGTCGAAGCAACTCTTTATGAATATAAAGAATTTGAGAAAAACGGATTGCTATATTATGCGATGTTTTATAAATACGAGGCTCCCAACGGAGATGAGTTTACAGGTTTTTGGCAAAACGATATCAACAGCAAAGAAGACGCCGAAGCGGCTATCGGTAGCAAAGTCAAAGTTTATTACGACGAAAATGTCGGGTTTTTGGAATCGATGAACGATTTGCAAGAAATTCCCAAACCGGATACCGACTTTGTCGATATAGTAGTCCCCGTAAGCGTAGTATTGTTTGTCAATTCTCTCACGCGATTTATTATTTTTGCAATAAAAGATAAAAAATATTCGGCGCAACAACAGGGTGAGGCGCAACGTTAAAATTGATTATTAAGATTTAGAGAGATATTCTTTGCGCTCGTTTGGAATTACGGTGGCAGTCTTGTAGCTAGAATACAATACCATACCCAATTTTCCCGACGGGTGTCTTTTTAGATTGCGTCGGGGAGTGTAATCGCATTGAATTTTACTTCCGCCGTCTTTTTTGCCCAAAGAATAAAATGCGGCTATCTCGCAACCGATTTGAATTACGCTGTCGGGTATTTCCCGTCCTTCTGCGAAGATAATGACGTGGCTTCCGTGAGCGTCTTTTGTGTGTATCCAAAGGTCGCCTCCGTTGGCGACTTTAAAGGTCAATTTGTCGTTTTGCAAATTGTTTTTGCCAACCAAAATTACAAATTCGTCCACTTCGTAAGCAATGGGTTGAGACGGTTTGGTTTTTGTTTTATCTTTGCGTACTTTTTTGAGCGCGCCCAATGACATAAGTTCGTCTTCGAGTTCGGCTATTTCGTCTTTTGTAGAGCAAAGCTCTATGGCGGGGGCAATGGATTGAAGATATTCCAATTCCTGTTCCAACTTTTCTATTTGTACATTGACGGCAACGTAAGTTCTTTTGAGTTTGGCGTATTTTTTATAGTATGCTTGAGAGTTTTGCTGCGGAGTGAGCCTTTCGTCGAGTTTGATTTCGATTTCGGGGCAGTTTGGATTGTAATAATCCGTCACTTTGGCGATTTTGTCTCCCTTTTTGATTGCCCAAGCGTTGGATAAAATCAAATCTCCCAGTTTTTTCATCTCTTCGGTATGACGACATTCGTCAAGCTTGTTTTTGTCTTTTTCAAGTTTTGTAAGCAATTTTTTGCGGTGAGAAGAGTATGCTTTTTGCAAGAACTTGGTCTTTTCCTGTCTTCTTTCGGTTCTGTCTTTTTCCACCGTGCACATCACAACGGCTTCGTTGAGAGAGTTTACGCTTTTTAAGTTGTCGTATTCGGCGTATTTGACGGCAAAAAAATCTCCGCCGCTATCTTTTGAAATTAATGCGCACGGTGAGTATTTTGGGGAGTGCACAATATCGCAATACTCTAAAAGAGTATTGGTCAAAGCGTTTATTTGGGCTTCGTTGAGACTGACTGCGTCGTTGGCAACTCCGCTTTCTATTACTATCTGTCTTGCCGTCGTAAGCGCGAGACCCGACACGTTGGATATTATGAATTTTGCCAAATCTGTGCCGTTATAGCCGCTCAAAAGCGTTGACATTTCTTTGACGTTTGTAGGCAAAAGCTTATTTTGCGGAGGCAATTCATATTTGGCGCCCGCAAGCAGACAGCGCTTTGTCAAGGTGTCGTAAGATACTTGCTTTAGTGTGTCTGATATGGTCGAATTTTCTTTTACCAACAAAATATTCGAATATCTTCCCATCATTTCTGCGATAAGTTTAAGTTTTACTTTGTCGCGCATTTCATTGTGCGCCGTAACGTCGAAACATACAATTCTGTCTTCGCCGAGCAGGGCAACTTCGTTGATAATTGCGCCTGTAAGATGTTTGCGAAGATGCATACAGAAAGAGGGCGCGGTCATAGGATTTTGTTTTTTGTCTCCGTCGAGGTGTATTCTGGGATTATTGGCGTTGCAAGAAACCGTCAAAATTCTGTTTTGACCGCGATTGCGTATCAAAAGACAGATTTCATCTTTTTCAGGCATATTTATTTTGTCTATTTTTCCGCCGTTTGCAAAATCGTTGATTTCGCTGACGAGCGCTTTGAGCGTTATATAGTCGTTGGGCATATTAATTCCTCTGTATGCCGAATTATTCGGCAAAACATAGACGGTTTTTATGAATTTGCGTCAAGTATTGATATATATTTATATTTATTATAAATTATAGCTCAAATTATTGCAATAATAATTGCATTATTTTAATTTGTGTGCTAAAATCTATTAAGCACTTATAAGAATATAATTTTTTAGGAGACATAAATCAAATGAATTACACAGTAGAAAACCTCGAAAAAAATAAGGCGAAAATCACTGTCAAGGTTGACTCTAAAGATTGGCAGAACGCTCTTCAAAAGGCGTATGAAAAGACAAAAAACAAGTATCAAATCGGCGGTTTCAGAAAGGGACACGTTCCGTATAAAGTAATAGTAAACGCTTACGGCATAGAAGTGTTCGTAAACGACGCATTGGATATTATTTTGCCTCAGGAGTACGGCAAAGTTCTCGACCAAGAAAAGGATATCGAGCCTGTCGATACTCCCGAAGTGGGTATCAACGCTATCAGCGACGCTACGTTGGAATTCACGTTGACTGTGCAATGCAAACCGGATTTTACGTTGGGAAAATACACCGGATTGGAAATAACCAGAGATAAAGTCGAAGTGAGCGACGAAGAAGTAATGACTGAAATCAATGCAAAACTTGACGAAGCCGGCGCTTGGATACCCGTTGTGGACAGACCTGCAAAGAACGGAGACCAAGTTATCATAGATTACAGCGGAAGCGTGGACGGCGTTAAATTCGACGGCGGTACGGCTGAAAAACAGACGCTTTTGCTTGGCAGCGGCAATTTTATTCCCGGATTCGAAGCGCAAGTTGAGGGTATGAATATCGGCGAAGACAGAGATATAAAAGTTACTTTCCCGCAAGAATATCACGAGAAAACTTTGGCGGGCAAAGAAGCTGTTTTTGCAATAAAACTTCACGAGATTAACGTCAAAGAAGTTCCCGCTCTTGACGACGAGTCGGTAAAGGATATTTCGGAATTCGACAGCGTGGACGAATACAAAGCAAACGTCAGAAAGAATATTGAGGACAAAAAGAACGCGGAAGCCGATTCAAAACTCGAAAACGACCTCATTCAAATGATTGCCGATGACAGCAAGGTTGAGATTCCGCAATGTATGATAGACCAGCAGGTTGACGATATGGTGCAAGAATTTGAGCAGAGATTGCAATATCAAGGTCTCAATGCCAAAGATTACTATAAATACACGGGTATGACTCAAGATAAACTCAAAGAAGGTTATAAAGAGAATGCCGCTAAAACCGTCAAAATGAGACTTACGCTCGAAGCTTTGCTCAAGGCAATTCAAATCCCAGTTTCGGAAGAAGACGTCGACGATAAAATTTCCGAAATGGCGAAGAGCGCAGGCAAGACCTTCGAAGAATATAAGGGATATATCAACGAGCAGTACAGAGAGTATTTGAAGAGAGATATTATCACGTCTAAATTATTCGAGTATCTCAAAAACAACAATACAATCAAATAATTGACAAAATATCGGTATTAAGACGGTAATATTATTGAAAAAACACGCAAATAATTAAGTGTGGACTTGGATATCGACATAATTATAAGTCCGACACTCAAAATGTCGGACTTCATATTTGAAATAAATTTTGGAGGTAAAGGCAATGAAAGCAACATTGGTGCCCAACGTAATTGACAGAACGGAAAACGGAGAAAGAGCTTACGATATATATTCCAGATTGTTGGAAGATAGAATAGTTTTTATCACGGGAGAGATAAACGACGCGCTTGCGAATACCGTCGTTGCCCAATTGATATACTTGGAAGCTAAAGACGCTACAAAAGACATCAGTCTTTATATAAACAGTCCGGGAGGAAGCGTGACCGCGGGTATGGCGATATACGATACGATGAACTATATCAAATGCGACGTAAGTACGATTTGCATAGGTATGGCGGCTTCTATGGGCGCGTTCTTGCTATCCTCGGGGGCAAAGGGAAAAAGATTTGTTTTGCCCAACAGCGAAGTTATGATTCATCAACCGTTGGGAGGAGCAAGCGGTCAAGCTACCGAAATTCAAATCCTTGCCAATCATATTCAAAAAACAAAAGAAAAACTTACCAAAATTCTTGCAAAAAACAGCGGTCAGCCTTTTGAAAAAGTGCTTGCCGATTGCGAGAGAGATAATTATATGTCTGCGGAAGAAGCTCTTGAATACGGGCTTGTGGACAAAATTTTTTATGAGAGAGGTTGAGTTTGGAAACTAAAAGAAAGTGTATACTTTGCGGCAGAGTGCTGTATGAAGACGTTGAGTTTATTATTCCGGGCGCAGAACCGGACGCAGGAATATGCTACGACTGTGTGGCTACTTGCGTAAATTTGATTAAAAAAGAGAGTTTGAATCTTGCGGTAAAAGAAAAAGAGGAGAATTCTAAAGAACTCAATCTCTTAAAGCCGCGCGAAATAAAAGAAAAGCTCGACGAGTATATAATAGGTCAAGACAACGCAAAAAAAGTGCTTTCCGTGGCAGTTTATAACCATTATAAGCGCATTAACTATAAAGACAGCGACGTTGAATTGGATAAGAGCAATATACTTATGCTCGGACCAACGGGCAGCGGTAAGACCTTGCTTGCAAAGACTCTCGCAAAGATACTCAACGTTCCCTTTGCGGTAGCCGACGCGACGACGCTTACAGAGGCGGGATACGTGGGCGAGGACGTTGAGAACGTATTGCTTAAACTTATTCAAGCCGCCGATTACGACATAGAAAAAGCTCAACTGGGAATTATCTATATCGACGAGATAGACAAGCTTGCCAGCAAAGGCGAAAATATGTCTATCACAAGAGACGTGTCGGGAGAGGGCGTACAGCAGGCGCTTTTGAAAATTATCGAAAGCACTTTGGCAAGCGTACCTCCTCAAGGCGGTAGAAAACATCCTCAACAGGAATGTATTCAAATAGATACGACCAACATACTGTTTATTTGCGGCGGAGCGTTCGTGGGTCTCGATAAGATAATTGACAAGCGTCTTGACGGTTCTTCGTTGGGATTCGGCGCAAAAGTACGCGATAATAAAAAGGTGAGTTACGGAGAAATCATTAGCGATATAAAGCCCGACGATTTAATCAAATTCGGTCTTATTCCCGAGTTTGTAGGCAGAATCCCCATTGTCGTGGGACTGGACGCGTTGGATGAAAACGCGTTGGTAAAAATACTCACCGAGCCTAAAAACGCCGTAATTCGTCAATACAAGAAGCTGTTTGAGATTGACGGAGTTCAAGTGGAATTCGAAGACGATGCGTTGGTTGAGGTGGCTAAAATGGCAATAAAACTCAAGACGGGAGCAAGAGGATTGAGGTCTGTGCTTGAAAGTATAATGCTTGAGCTTATGTACGACGTGCCCACCGATAAGACGATAGAAAAAGTAATCATTACAAAAGACGTTGTTATCGGAGAAAAGAAACCTACTTTAATTAAAATACAATAATATACAATTCTCTAGAATACGAATAATAGTTTTGATTATTCGTATTCTTTAAAAGAGAGAATATTGGAATTGTCTTGCTTTGATAAATGCGGACAATGATTTTGCAAAGGAGAAATATGTCCGAGATTTTAAAATTAACTGCTATTCCGATTGTTGACGAAGTAATTCTTCCTAACTGTTTATTTAAATTGAGCGTTAAAAACGAAACAAACGCGTTGAATCTAAAATCCGTTTTTAAAAACGGTGACCAAGTTTTTGCAGTAAAATTCAAAGATAAATATAAAAAGTTTACTTCGCAAAACGCCGTTTGCGAATACGGCGTTGTTTGCAACGTAAAAGACTTTAGAATGTTGGATACGGGATTTGCAATGGCGACTTTGGAAGGCGTAAAAAGAGCGAGATTGATAAGCATTGCGTCTCAAGAGTCGCTGTCTACGGTTGTCAACGTTGCGATTGACGAGGGCGTTGCATTTGACGAACCATTTAAAGATAATTTGTACAGAAGCTTGCTCTATAAAGACGTAAAAACTT
>CAJUOK010000007.1 GCA_910588015.1 uncultured Christensenellaceae bacterium
GTGTACGCAAAACGGCAGTCAGTAAAAGTATACTTTTTTTGGAAATTTATTAATTTATCATAAATTTTTAATTAAAAAGAAAATATATTACTGATAAATATTTTAATTATTAAGTATTATATAATATTTTCAATGAATATATAATATCTATAGACATTGCAATAAATAGAGAGGGCAAATTACATATTTTAATTAACTTTTAATTTAGCTGTTGATTTTATTGCTCTTTTATGACAAATGCTTTATAATAGAGTAAACTGCTGTGGGGCATACAATACAACTGTCTTAATAATCAGCAATGGTACTTAAATAAATATGACGCAAACTAAATTTGTAGATAATATAAAAAACGTATATAAAAAATACCAAGATTTTGTCGGCAAATTCGTATATACCGACTTTTATCTTGCTTTGGTATGTATTTTTACTTATATAGGATGGGCAACAAAATGCGCGCCGTTGGGAATAACTATCGCCGTAGCAATTGCTTGTATAGCTTTGCTTGCGATAGACGACATCCTTCCGCTTACAGTTAACTTATTCAGCGCGGCTCTGTTGGTCTACTCTTTTAATTTTGACGATTACACCTATATGTGGCCTTTGGCGATACCGCTAGGACTGTGTTTTTTGTTTTTCCTTATAAAGAACGGCAGACACGAATTTAATTTCGGCAAAATGTTTTTCCCGCTTATGGCAATCGCTTACGCTATGCTTATAGGCGGAGCCGGAACCCTTATAAAGCAAGACTTTTTGAGAGCCTTGCCAGACTTCGTAATACTCGGAATCGGCGTTCCCGTCGTGTATATGCTCTTCAATCACTATCTAAAACGTGATAGCAAAAGAGATATACCGCTATATTTTGCCAAATCACTAATGTATATCGGCTTGGTAATTTCATTCGAACTTATTACCGTTATTGCTCGAAGCGGCGAGCCCGTGCATAATTGGCATAACGTCATTTGGGACGTAGGTTGGGGTAACAGAAATCCAATAGCCACTTACTTGATATTTACCTCTTGTATGACAATGTATTTGTCTACGCGATTTAGACAAGGTTGGATATATTTAGCGCTTGGAATTTTTCAATACGCCTGCATTGTATTGACTTTTAGCCGCGGCGGTATTATCTTTGGAATGATAAGCGGCGTTATAGCGTTGGCTTTGACTTTTATAAAAGCTCCCAACAAAAAACTGCATTTCTTCTATATAATGCTCGTTCTTGTGGGAATGTTGATAATTTATTTGGCGTTGATGAAAGACATAAACGCTATGTTCGGCTCTCTTATAGACAGAGGTATGGGTTCTTCGGGTCGTATAGGTTTATATAAAGAAGCTTGGGCACTCTTCAAAGCTCATCCGTTTTTAGGCGTAGGCAAAGGTTATATGGGCAGCAACGTCAAACCAAGCGCGATAGGCATATATTTCTTCCACTCCACCTTCTTCCAAATCATTGCCTGTATGGGACTTGTGGGCGTCGTTGCGTACGTTTATTTCTATGCCGTAAGACTGAAGATATTGTTTAAAAACATAAAAAACAGTTTCAATCTTTTCTGCTTGGCTTTATTCGTAGGCTTTGAAGGATATTCGATGATGGACACCGGCACGTTTATCGCTTACCCCTGTATGGCTCTCGTAATAGTTATTACTTTGATATTAGAGCGCGTGCAAACTGATTTCAGCGGCTATGTCACGCCTTACAATTACTCCACTCCTTGGGGAGATAAAATAGTGCAAAAAGAAAATGAGCTGTTGCAAAAACTTCGCGGCAAAAAACAAGTCAAATCCAATTAAGTTTTATATAATTCAATTAGACGACTACTATGTATATACAAAGTATATACATTTTTTATTAGCCGATTGAGATTTGACGCGCAATCTATGGCATATATTTATTATCTCACAGCTGCGCGTTGATAATCTTTAAAAATACTTTTTGAGCAACTCGTCCAACTGCAATATGTTTTGTCCCATTTCGATTTCGCTTTTCTGACGGCGTTTGTTTTCCAAAAGTTGCGATAGCTCGTCTTTAATTTTGCTCATTTCGTCAAGTTTCTTTTCTTCTTTTACGCCGCTGTAAGGCAAAAACTCTTGGCTATCTTCTTGTGATTTTTTCGTCGGCATCGGCTTTTTGTCTTCTTCGTCGGGAAAGCTTCTTTCCATCATTACGTAACTGTCGCACTGTTCGGCAACAAAGCTTGGAGACTCTATGCCCATTACCACGCGTTTTCCAAGCTTCTTAAGGGCGTTTATCATTGCAATAGAATCAAGCTCGCTGCAGACTATAAAGAATGCGTCAATATTGCTTCGCGTACAAGCTATAGTCACCGCGTCTATTACCTGTCGTATATCTACGCGCACTTTTTTACGATTGCTCACAGGCAAAGCCACTTCCGCCCCGTAATTCTTAATGAAGGCGTTAAAATCATTGTTTCGCTTGTTGTTATAACCGTAAAGTTTTGCATAAGCCACTTTGCCGTCAATGCTAGCAACGGCTTTTGAAAAGCTGTCATATGACAGCCGCATACTGTTGAGGTCTACTAATACTGCATAATTCATAAATATTTATATCCTTTTATTTCTCGATTTATTTTTATCTTACGTGAATATAAATAGTTATGCTTTTGTAATTAAAAATTTATTATTTTTATACTGAACATTGTTCAATTTGTTATTTTTCTTTCATATGTGTCGATTTATGCCCGTTTTGATAAGATATTCTAATTCTTATACAAGGCTTTTGATTACAATGCTATTGTATTATTTGCATATATTGAACATTGTTCAATTGGCGACATTCGCTCAATTTTCTCTTTTATTGAAGAAAAGATACTGTTGAGCATATCCCGAATAATCGCCGTAAATATCAATGAGTTTTCGCCTTATAACATTGTTGTTATCAATGCCGTCGCCGACGACGTCTTTATAGACTTTCTTAATCCAAGTATCGACGGGAAAAACGTCTTGTTTATGATATCCGAACAGCAATATGCAATCGGCAACTTTACTTCCTACACCCATAAGCGAACACAGCTTTTTATTAGCGGCATTGCCGTCCATACCGTCAATCGCGTCGAGGTCAAAACCGTCGGCAACAAGTTTTGATGTGACCGCCAAATACTTTGCCCTATATCCCGCCCCTATCGACTTATAAAACTCTTCGTCCTTGCTCGCCATAGCTTGCGGAGTGGGAAAAGCATAATAATCGCCTTTATTTTCTCCCAAGTTAGCGCACAGCCTGCCAATGATACCCTTGATACGCGGAATATGATTATTGGCGGATATGATAAAACTGATGAGCATTTCCCACTTATCTTGATTTAGAATCCTAATTCCGTGACCGTATTGGATAGCCTCGTCCATAAACGGCTTTCCGATAAGCTTTTGCTTGATTTGACCGTAATCTCTTTTCAAGTCAAAGTAATCGACGAAATATTCTATATCAGAGCTCTCTATCACCGCGCCTTTTTCGTCTTGCCTTACAATGCAGGTTTTATCTTTGGAATACACTCGGTATTCCCCTTGGGAAAGCTTTTCGTATCTGAAAATTTGACCGCAATCAAGTATATGCCTTATGTCAAAATCTTCAAGTTCCGTCACTATTATACTATTACCGTCAATAAGCATTTTTGTACCTTTTGTTGCTTTTTGTCTAATTTTAGCATAAGCGACAGTCTTTTTCAATAGCTTTTCGGTTTAAAAGTATGCAATTTATAGTTTTTTGATTGCGGAATATAGGCAAATTATCAGTTATGACCGTTGATTATTATAGGTAAAAATATAGCTCGCAGTTGACTTTGGCAATTATAACTACTTTATTGCGCATTCAACCGCCGCATTTAATAAAGTCGCGTTTATCCTATTGATTCTCTATGCGTTGATTTGGGCAAACGATATACAAATTTGCCTTATTATATATTTATATAAAGTGGTTAAAATTCATTGACAATAAATCTCGGATATGATAACATACTCATTGAGCCGCGTGAGTAGGGTAACAAAAGTGTCTATGACCACCCGTTTCAGCGAGACTGGTAAGAGGAGGTATTCAATGTACGCAATAGTTTTGACAGGCGGCAAACAATATAAAGTTGCTCAAGGCGAGATAATCAAGGTCGAAAAAATCGACAAGGAAATCGGCGCTAAAGTAGAACTTGATGTTGTTATGCTCAACAACGACGAAAACATAGCTTGCGGCAAGGAAGTGGAAAAATCCAAAGTAGTTGCCGAAGTAGTCGCTCAGGACAAGGCAAAGAAAATCGTGGTTTTCAAGTATAAGTCCAAGAAGAACGAGCGCAAGCGTCAAGGTCACAGACAGCCGTTCACCGCTTTGAAGATAGCGGAAATCAAGGCATAATGACCAAGATATTCGTAACAAAACGCAACAATAGCATTGTTGAGATAGAATGCGAAGGACACACCGGTTACGGAGTGCAAGGAGAGGATATAGTATGCTCCGCCCTATCGTCGGTAGTACAAACCGCTGTTTTGGGGCTCTTCAGCGTAGCGGGAGTCAACGTTGACTATAAGACGGACGACAAAAGAGGTTATCTCAAAGCCGTACTTCCCGACAATCTCGACAACGCGACAAGGCACGACTGCGACGTAATACTCAATACTATGATGTTGGGAATTGCGGATTTGCACGAAGGCTTTTCTGATTTTATAGAATTGGAGGTAAGATAAATGTTTATTAATATTCAGCTCTTCGCTCACAAAAAAGGTGTCGGTAGCTCAAGAAACGGCAGAGACTCCGAATCGAAAAGACTCGGACCAAAGAGAGCCGACGGTCAATTCGTTTTGGCAGGCAATATCTTGGTTAGACAAAGAGGTACAAAGTTCCACGTCGGCAACAACGTCGGCATCGGAAAAGACGATACCCTCTATGCGCTTATCGACGGAGTCGTAAGATTCGAGCGCAAAGGCAAAGATAAAAAGCAAGTAAGCGTTTACGCTAAATAAACTTTTAAACGGTGTCGCAAAAGCGACGCCGTTTTTCTAAACAACTTACAATCGAAGAGGAAATACAAATGGATAATATTATCACGGTCAATCAAGCAAAAGAAAAACTCGCAACGATATTAACTACACCTTTACCAAGAAAGGAATTATTAGAAAGATGTGTTAAAACCCAAAATCTTACGCAACAAGAATTAAAAGATAACACCCCTGGTAAGATTTTAAATATTATTAAATGTCGATTTGGAGATGCAATAGAACAATTAATTAAAAATGGTACTATAATAAAAAATAACAATGAAGAACTTGAATTTCACAAAAAAACAGATATTCAAGTAGAAATAGCTTCTGATATAAAAATTCAAGATAAAATTATAGAGCTTTTAACCAACAAAAGCTTAAGAAAAAAAGAATTGTTTTCGGAAATATGTAGCGCTTTTTCCACTTCTCTTTCAATTAAAGAAAATATTTTAAAATCTAAATCTGGAATAATAATAAAAAATTTATTAGATAATAATGAAATTATTTGCAAAGAAGGAGTTTATAGTTTATACAATTCAAAAGACTCAAATAATGAAATACTTTTTTATAATTTAAGCGATGAATCACTTGTTGAGTATACATTACAAATGCTTAAAATATTTTTAGAAAATAGTAAATTTTATAGAATTGAGAACTACCAGAACACAGACGGTCCGAAAGACGGCGGAATAGATGGAATTATAAATGCTACAGATAAGTTAGGCTTTAAAGAAAAATTTATTATTCAAGTAAAGAATTGTCAAAATAAAGAAAAATTTGTTCCATTGAGTGAAGTAAGAGAATTTTACGGTGTTTTTTCAGTAGATAATGAAGCTTCAAAGGCAATATTTGTTACAAAAGGAAAATATCACAGTGACACTATAAAATTTGTTGATAAAATAAAAGACAATAGATATTTATTAATTGACGGAAAAAAATGGCTACAATTGGCTAAAACTTGTAATTTTATAATATCTGAAAATAGGTAAAAGTCCAACGGTTTACCAGTGTTTTCAACACACTAAAAGCCACTCGTTGGAGTGGCTTTTAATATTTTATAACAAATAAATTTTTATATTAATTGAATAAGTTATTTTAATTCTAATAAAGCATTTTTGCTTTATCTGGTAAATCGAGAATAGCTCCGTGCAATATTTTGACGTCAAGCTTTTCGATATGCATTCTGTCGTCGGAAGCGAGATATATTCTCTTATCGCGCCATTCGCCCGCGCATTCTTTTTCCAACAATCGATAAGCAAATATCTTATTGAATACGCTTGGCGCGACCTTGACCAAAACAGCCTTGTTATCATCGCACGCAAATGCGTCGTTGAGTTTATTTTTTAGCATACCTGCCATAACTTCGTCGGATAGTACATAACCGTTGCCCTCGCAATAGGGGCAAGTCTGCAACATCACACTCTCCAACATACTTCTCGTCTTCTTACGCGTAAGTTCCACAAGTCCAAGCGGCGTCATACCTATCAAAGAAGTCTTCGTCCTGTCCAAAGCCAAAGCCTCTTCCAACACGTCAAGCACCTTTTGACTGTGCTCGGGATTGTCCATATCTATAAAATCTATTACGACTATTCCGCCGATATTGCGCACGCGAAGCTGTCTTGCAATCTCTTTTGCCGCAATACAGTTGGTCTCGAACACCGTCTGCTCCAAGTTCTTTTCGCCGATATATTTTCCTGTGTTTACGTCTATGACCGTCAACGCTTCGGTATGGTCGATAATGAGATACGCGCCGTTGGCAAGTACGACTTTTCGTTGAAGCAAACTTTCTATTTGTTTTGTAAGCCCAAACTTCTTATGCAGACTCTCCTTGCCGTCGTAAAGCACGAATAAATCGGGTTTTTTCTCATTGAGAGCAGAAAAAGCCACTTTGAATTCTTCTAGCAGTCTTTTATCGTTGATAATTATGCGGTCGACGTCGTCGCGAAGCATATCCCTTACCGCCCTTATAGCAACGCCTTCTTCCTTATAAATCAGCGAACCGGCAGGCTTTGTTTTGTTGTCTTCTTTTATTTTTTGCCACTTTGCGACAAGTTCTTGAATTTCTTCTTTTATCTCTTCTTTGCTGCAATCGACCGACTGCGTACGAAGAATAATTCCGTACCCATCCGGCTTGACGCTATTTACAAAGTCAATAAGTTCCTGTTTGCGAACCTCGTCGGTTATTTTGCGGCTTACGCCAACGTAGTCTATCTGCGGCATAAGCACGACGGCTCTTCCCGGCAACGTAACGTTCATCGTTATCCTTGCGCCCTTTGAACCAAACTGCTCTTTGGTGACCTGACAGAGAATATTGTCTCCAGATTTAAGATTGAGTTTTTTGTCCGTGACGTCTTTTAATATTTCGCCGTACTCCAACGTGTCGCCCGCATATAAAAAAGCGTTGCGCTCCAATCCAATATTGACAAACGCCGCCTGCATACCGTTGAGCACGTTCTGCACTTTTCCTTTATAAATATTGCCGACAAGTCTTGTCATATTTTTGCGCTCTACCCAAAACTCGACAAGCTCTCCGTTGGAAACAATACTCACTTGAGTATCGCTGGGATTAACGCTGATAAGTATGTCTTTCATTTCAGCAATTCCTCCGCGTCGATAAATTTTCCGTCAACCGTA
Organism: uncultured Christensenellaceae bacterium; assembly: GCA_910588015.1. GTDB lineage: Bacteria > Bacillota > Clostridia > Christensenellales > UBA3700 > RACS-045. The sequence continues at coordinate 7,612 of CAJUOK010000007.1, forward strand.
ACTAGCTGCGCAGTGCGGCATATATCGTTGACCTTAATATCCAAACCAAACTTATTGTTGATATGATTTATGAGATTATCGGCTCTCAAATTGACGTTGCCGCACGCAAGCCTCATATTCAATTTATTTCCTTCGACATTTAATGCGTAAATCATAGGCGCTACGTCTTTTTCTATTATCTCGCCTTTTTTCGAGATAGATATAATGCAACTTTGTCCGTTCGCAATATTCTCAATCTCTTTAGGCAACGCGTCTTTGTAAGTCGCGACATAGTCGCTTGCCGTTACGATACCCGCAAGATTGGGATTCTTGTCCTTGTAATAGCTCGCCACTGCGCGCATACCGTCGGGCATAGATTTATTGTATCTCTCCAAAAAATCTTCTTTGCTCACGCCAACGCAATCGACTGCAAAATATTCAGCGACCGACTGTACCCCTAAAGGCACGGGCGTGGTTGTATAGGTGAGCATATGCGGAACGTAGCCTTGAGAATATCTGACGTCGATAGCCGCTCTTTTGAGTCCTCTTTGCAACACTCTCAAAATATCTTTGTGCGAAACGTAACTTACGCCGTCCACCTTATAATGTTTGATAATTATCATATGCGGCACCTCTCCAATCTATTGGCTCCGCATCCGTTGCACTTATCGAGACAATTGGGAGTACTCTTTCCCTCGTAAGCTTTATGCCTCTCTTTAAGCAAATAAGTCTTGCTCACGCCGTTGTCAATGATATCCCAAGGCAATTCTTGGTTTTCGTCAAATCCGTCCAAGAACTTTTTATATTCCGCGCCGCTCTGCTCAAATGCCGCCATCCATTTGGCATAATCGAAATTTTCGCTCCAAGAATCAAAAACGCATCCAAGTTCATAAGCCTTGACGATTGCTTTGGCAAGCGACGAATCTCCTCTTGCAAAAATTGCTTCTATTATAGACGATTCCGCTCCGTGCCAAGAATACTTAACGTTTTTTATTCGCAGATTCTCGCGCATAAACGCTTGTTTTTCAAGCATTTCTTCCATAGTTATCTGCCTTTCCCACTGGAATGGCGTAAGAGGTTTTGGTATAAATACCGATGTCGATACTGAAATATTCAGCAACTTCGACGAGCCGTATTGAGCGTGCAGTTGTTTGATAAGTTTGACTATATCCACAATACCGCGCAAGTCGTCTTGCGTCTCGGTCGGTAATCCCATAATAAAATACAGCTTAACGTTCTTTACGCCGTATTTCATCGCCGCCGTAAGAGAGGACAATATGTTTTCGTCGCTGATATTTTTATTTATCACGTCTCGAAGTCTCTGCGTACCCGCCTCGGGAGCAAAAGTCAAAGACGCGCCTTGTATCTCTTCGTAGATTTCCGCCTCGAAACTATCCAATCTCAACGACGGCAAAGCAACTTTGACTTTGCGTTTATCGGCTTGGACTTTTATCCTATCCACGAGCTCTTTCAAACCCGAATAATCGCTTGTGCTCAAACTCAAAAGTCCCAATTCGTCATATCCCGTGCTGTCCATAAGTTCGCACGCCTGCTTAACCAACGTATCAACCGAGCGTTCTCTTATAGGTCTGTAATAAAAGCCCGCTTGACAAAATCTGCAACCGTTGGCGCACCCTCTGAAGAGTTCGATAGAAGACCTGTCGTGAACTATATCGCAATTGGGAACCAAAATTTTAGTAGGATAGTATGCCTTATCCAAATCTTTGACGACTGCTCGCTTCGTGGGATTGTTCAAAGAAGGAACGTAGACTCCGTCGAGCATACTTGCTCTTTTGAGAAATTCCGCTTTGGTGATTTTTTTACGGCGACATTCCATATGCAAAAGAGTGAGCTCTTTTAAGTTCTTTTCGCCCTCGCCTATGAGCACCGCGTCAAAAAACGGAGCAAATGGCATAGGATTGACAACGCACGGACCTCCGGCTACGATAGGCGGAAACTCCTCTCCGCGCTGACTCGCATAATAAGGTATACCCATTAAATCAAGCATATAAACTATGTTGGTAAACTGAAGTTCGAACTGAACGGAAAATCCTATCAAATCAAAATCTTTTGCGTCGCGTTTTGTCTCTATGGAAAACAGCGGCAGATTGTTTTCTCTCAAAAGCTTTGCCATATCGAGGTCGGGCGCATAACAACGTTCGCATACTACGCCGTCAACGTCGTTGAGCATATGATACAATATCCTAGTGCCGACATTGCTCATACCTACTTCGTATTTATCGCTAAAACACAATAAAAATCTCTCCTCGCACGGCTTGTCCATATTAGGAAGATTATACTCTCCTCCGACGTACCTTGCGGGCTTTTGTACCTGCAATAAAATATCCTTTAGTTTATCCCACATATATAACTGCCGCGACTTTGCTTTTTGCAAAGTCATTCAAAATTTATTATCGTATTATTTTAATTCGTCAAAGCTCCCTGTCTCAAAGAGCTGTCGCTATGTCCTTACATTACAAGAGCCGCCGCGCCCATATATCCCGCGTCGTTGCCCAAGCTTGCGACAACAACGTCGACGTAAGGATAAAAGCCGTTGTTGTCAATATATTCGTTGAGCATTTTTTTGACGGGCAAAATCAACTCGGCTCCTTCGTTGGCGATTCCGCCGCCTAGCACAAACGCCTGCGGATGAAGAATATTAGTCAAGCCTATGATGCCGTAAACGACGTATTTAATATACTTTTCAACGACGGCTTTTGCAACTGCGTCTCCTTCTCGCGCCGCTATAAATGCCGATTTGCCGCTAACTCCGTCTTTGCAAATTTTTGCAAGCAAAGAATCCTTATGTTTTTCAATTGCCTCTTTTGTCTGCGCTACAAAAGCCTTTGCTGATATAAATTCTTCCCAGCACCCTTTATTGCCGCAAGCGCATTTGTCACCCTCGACCTGTATGCCCATATGTCCCGCTTCCGCTCCCGCGCAACCAAGACCTTCAAATAGCTTGCCGTCGATTATAATTCCCGAGCCCACTCCAGTGCCAAGCGTGATAAAAACAATGTTTTTAAAGTTTTTTCCGCTTCCGAATCTCTGTTCTCCCAATGCCGCGCAATTTGCGTCATTGCACACCTTGCACGTCTTTCCTGTCAAATTTCTGACGTCTCCCGCTAGGTCTACGCCCTTCCAATTGAGGTTGGAGCACGACATCACAAGTCCCGCGCGCGAATTGACGATGCCCGGCACGCCTATGCCGATGCCGCTGAGTTCTTTCATATCAAATCCGGCTTCTTGACACATATATCCTATATTGCTTATCATTTCCAGCAATATCGCGTCATAACCTCTCTCCATCTGCGTCTTGTAAGTCATCGAAGACAACACGTTGCCGAAATCGTCTACTATGCCCATTTTCGTATTCTTTCCGCCGATATCCACTCCCGCGTAATACATACACTCCTCCGTATGCCTTATAAAAAATCCTTTTGTTTTTCTATTATAGCAAAAATACCTCGCCTTTGCAAGGTATTTGAGAAAAATGCAATATCAGACTATATAAATCTCATTATAGTATTTGTTGATAATATCAAGAATTGAAATCTTGCAGCGCTTCGACTGCCGTCACGCTCAATTCGTGAGACAAACAAAGTTTTTCGAGCGTTCTCTCCTCAAGTTCACATACCCTGTCGCCTTTTGAATCGACAAGAATGAATCTGCAAATCTTGTCTTTACCCAAAAAACGTAAAAACTTAAATAGTTGACTGTCTTGCGCAATATAAATGATTTCTTCGTTTAAACCGTGCGTATAATCCTTTAAAAACGGACGACTGTTTGCCAAATGGAAATAACTTTGACTCTTGCCGGTAAATACTCCGCTCAATATCAAAAACAACCCGAATATCGGCAAAGTAATGTTAAGAGTGAAAAATACCCCAACTATTCCGCCTACAAACATAACAGCTCCCGCCACTACGGTAAACCATTTCAATATTTTGACGGCGCGCGTCTTTTTTTTCACCAATGAGATTACGACTCGACTGCCGTCGAGCGGGTATAACGGCAAAAGATTGACAAGTCCCAAAGAAAGGTTCGCCATACATAAATCGCGCGTATAAGCGTATACGTCGGGTAATAGCCACCAAAGCGCTACGGTAAAAGTTGCGACGGTCAAATTGAAAAGAGGCGCGGACAACGCAATCAATATGTTATCCGAATCGTTGTAGTCATCGCCGCATTCTAGCGAACCTCCGTAAGGCATTATCGTAATTACGCCCATACCGTAGCCGCGAAGTTTCGCCATTCGATTATGCGCCACTTCGTGAGCAACGATACTTATCAAATATCCGCACAGCAGCTCGAATTGTCCCAATACGAGAAATACTCCCGCAAGCAGAAAAAAGAGCGGATGCAGTTTGATTTTCACGAATTAAAAGCCCATCTCAATGATACGCGAAATCAAAACTCCGCAGCTTATGCCAACGCAGATAAGCGCCTGAACGATAAATACGTCCAAAGCATTGACTTTTTTCTTTTTGGGCGCAGCCTTTGCGCGAGTGATATTTTGGTTGGGGAAACTTACGCTTTCCGTAATTTTACAATCGTCGTATTTCATAACAAACTCCTATACATATGATAGTATAGCTTATTTGCTTTGTTTGGCGAATATGACAATTATTTTAAATTTTTAAATCGTGTTTGGCGCGTTGATATTATCCGCCTTTGCGGAGATGTTTATTTGGTATTGACTGCCGTCCACTATATCGATATTTATATTGACGTCGCCGCATAGACTCATATAACAGCCCAGTAAAAGTTTTATATCGCTCTCAAGGGCTTTAATCAAGCCTTCGTAGGCATTAATTTTGTCCTGCATAAGCACCTTTTTAAGGCGCTTTTCCATCATCTTGCTTTCATTCATAATCATCTACCCGACACTAGCCTTTTTATTTTGCCGAATATTCCTCGGTATCCTTTGGTTACGTCATATAACTTAAAGGTATTGTTCAAAATATTGCCTGCAATAACGTCTATGGCGTCGCGCGAAGAAGACGTGTTCATACCTATTCGTCCCAGTTGCGAATACACCGTGATTACGTCGTCTTCAGGCACGACTCCAATCAACGGACAACGCAAAAGCTTGGATATTTCTCCCCCGCCCATCATCTTGCCGGAAACGACAAAATCGCCGCGTATTCTATTGACAATAAGATTAATAGAATTCAGTTTATAACTTCGAAGCAATCCAAGCACTTTGTCGCAATCTCTTATCGCCGGTATGTGAGGAGTCGTCACAACTATCGCCTCGTCAGAACAGCTGACCGCTCTGTGAAATCCCGCGTCAATGCCTGCGGGACAGTCGATTAATATAAAATCGAACATTTCCTCTATTCGGGAAATCAAATTGGAAAAGGACGACGCCGTTAGCTTTTCACTGCTGTAAGCGTGAGCCGACGGCAACAAATACAACCCAAGCCCGTCTTCTTGCAACAACGCTTGATTGATATGACATTTGTTGTCGATGACGTCCGCCATATCGTAAATCACGCGATTTTCCATTCCCATAACAACGTCAAGATTATTGAGTCCCACGTCTCCGTCAATCATAAGAACGCTCTTGCCTTTTGCCGCAAGACATATCCCGAGACTTGCAAGAACGCTTGTCTTGCCTACCCCACCTTTCCCCGAGGTCACAACTATCTTTCTCGCCATATTATTCTCCTTCCAGAGCATTATAAAGTAATTCTTTTGGAAAATAATAAAAAATTTTGTCGAGTAAAAACTGTTATTGTCGAAGATAATCACAATAACAAAATTTATACCGTATATTTTATTTATGAAATGTTTACGAGCCGATTCTCCACTCCGGTTCTACCCAATCGCTTTCCCAATCAAGCTGTTCGGACAACGCGGCAATTTGTCCAAATTCGTTATAGTATGCCGTCGCTATATCCGAATCCTCAATATATAATGCGTTTTCAAAAGACAATCCTGCATTTTTAGTAAAATTATATGAACCTGTCCAAACCGCTTTTGGGACTATGATGTCACAGTTAACTTCGTCAAAGATAACTCCATTACTTACGTTGCAAAAAATCAAAAATTTGTTATGCATTCTTGGAAATGCCGATTTCTTCTCTCTATTATGGTTGCCCACGCATCTTACCGGAGCTACGCTTAAATCTGTTGCATAAGAAAATGAATTCATAATATTATTGAAATTAAACCGACAATAATCAAACTTTAACTTGTTATAAGCGTTTCTCAATTGTCTGCGCCACTTTTCTCCGCCGCGTTCGTTTATATCCGGTCTTAAAAAATCTTCCTTTTGTACTATAATCGCGGTTTGTTTATGCGATAAAGCCTCAATAATTTCAAAATCCGTCAGCCAAGCGACGCACCCCAGAATAACGTCGTATCGATTGATTTTTTCAATCAATTTATTTTTTATGTTTTTAAAATAAACGTGAATAGATTCTTTATCTAATGAATAGTTTTTGAGAATATCCGATTCGTCATAATTATCGTTTGGAATAGAAATATTGTTAAGGTTAATTTTATTATTCATAGTATATATTATACTTTAATTAAATATTAATTTCAATAGTTTATTTAATAAATTTATTTTCTAAGTTCATAAAGTCATTATTATCAATCTGTATATCTATAATTAAAAAATAGAATATCGAGAAACAGAAAAAGTGAGATATCCTCATCTCATTTTCTGTTACTCGCCTAAAAGCGACTTCTTGGCTATGGCGAGGGATTGCAACCTAAAAAGAATTTTTCAACCACTCTTTTTACAATATGGCATATTGATAAGTGTTTTCGTATTTCGGCGTTCCGTCCGGATTATTAACGAAGGAAACAAATTCCATAAAAAGTCCTTCTCGTCGCATACCGAGTTTTTCGCACAGTTTTTGGCAAGGTATATTGTAATCTTCCGTAAAAATATATATTCTGCGAACGGAATTTTCCTTAAAAAGAAAATCAAAAAAAGCCGCAACTGCTTCGTAGGCATAGCCTTGCTTTTGGAATTTTTCGTTGAGCATCCAACAGGGACTAAGCGTATCTTTTTCGCGTTCATCGACACAAGCGAAAACTTCGCCTATTACTTTCCCCGTGTCTTTCAGGCATATTGCAAAATAGATTTCCGATTTTACATTGTCAATGCGTTCTTGGATGACCTTTTCCGCTTCTTGCATATTATGTATTTTCATATCTTTAAAACAATTAATAGTAGGCTCAGCCAAATATTCATACAAATCGGCAACGTCATCTAAATTGAACTGGCGTAATATTAATCTTTGTGTTTCGATTGTGTTTTTCATTGTTATTTCCATAAATGAATTATACTTTACAAACTTTCACGTGATTACCCTCGCGAACCGTTCTAAAACAGTATGGCTCTCTTTAAATAGCGCAGTAAGATATTTTGCGGAATATACGGCGACTAATTACCGCGCTCGGGGAACGCCCACACCGTATTTAGTTTGAGTTCAAAATTTTCGTGTTGTAACGAAATTTGTTTCGGCATATCAATCAAACAACCTTTCGATTATACCGTTTTTCAAATCGGCAATACAATACATATTATCTAAAACGTCAAAGGCTTCTTCTAAATTATGACGAGCCGATTTCCACCCTAAACCGTCAGTAAACCACACAAAAGCAAATCCGTCAATATCTTTTGCTTCTAATGCAATTGTTTTATAACTGCGTGCAGTTTCATTCAATTTCGATCCGCCGCCTGTATAAAAATTCGTTTCAATGCCGTAGACTGTTTTGCCTTTTTTAACAACAAAATCAAAACGTTTTTCTGCTTTGCCTTGATTTGAAATGCCAGACAAATCGATATTCCATTTCTTTTCAATCGTAGATAGTTTCATTTCCTTAAAATAGGTATCCCCTTTAACAAGTCCGGCTTTTATGAGATAATCTTCCACAAGACTTTCCATTAAATGACCTCCACGATTTTTACGCCCGTTACTATCAAGCCCAACTTCTACACCCATAACATAGTCGACAAGATTATTGATAATGTGATTAGCGATTAAATCAAACAAACCTGTCTTTTGCATAAACATTATGTATTCTTTCGTAGTATAGTTAAGCTTGTTAAAGTTGAAAAGATATTCGCCGTCTCCGTCGATAGCATAAATTTCACGACCGCGAACAGCGAGCAAAATAGGAATACACTTCAATACTTGCGGATAATCTTTTATCAATTTATCAAAATCGCGTTCGATATTTTTCGATCCTATAAGCGAGTTGAGTATATTCAATTCGACTTTTATTTTTTCGATATTGCCGTAAACTTTTTCAAAATCAGCATAGTAACCGTAATCGCAAATGCTCGACTTGAAAGTTTTAAGCCATTCGTTAAAGTTTCTTTTCATCGGTTGGTTCTCCTTAATTAGATATAAGCAGCTCGTTTATCTTTCCTCGACTGTCGGCTTTACTGTTAATCATACGGGTTGCCACTACGCGTTTAATTTGATATGCCTTATAGAGTTCGTCAAAGAATGAATCTTCGGGATTAATGTTTTTTGGATCGGAATTGCTTAAAACAATCTTTGCGCCGCTCACATTTATTTCGTCAATAAATCTTGCAAGCCTTATTTGTTCGTTATCATCAAATTTATCGGAATTATATGATGTAAACGCCGATGTTTCCGAAAGAGGACGATACGGAGGATCGAGATAAACAAACGTGCTCTTATCTATAAACTGTTTTGAAAGCGAATAATCGCCGCAAACAATTGTCACATTTTGCAAAACCTTATTTATATTGCGCAAATTTTCTTCGTCGCAAATCATAGGGTTATTATATGCCCCCATAGGCACATTAAATTGACCTTTGCGGTTGACGCGGTAAAGTCCGTTAAAGCAAGTTTTATTCAAAAAGATAAAATGCGCCGCTTTCTTTATAGCCGTTGACTCACATAATTTCTCACTATTGAATTTATTTCTAATTTTATAGTAATATAGCTTTCTGTCATTTGCCTTCATAGACAAATAAATTAATTGCATATTTTGCAACTCTTCAATAATATTATCCACATTATTTTTGATTACTTGATAGGCGTTTATAAGTTCTGCGTTTATGTCGCTTATATATACTTCCTTAAAATTGTATTTTGAAAGAATGTAAAAAAATAAAGCTCCTCCTCCAACCATAGGTTCGCAATACTTAGTTAAAACTTTTTCGCCGTAAATCGGCAACATTTTTTCAAGTTCGCCTATTAGTTGACTTTTACCGCCAACCCATTTGACAAACGGCTTTAAAGATTTAGTATGTTGTTTCTCGTATCGCGCAGTACGTTTGTCAATAGGTTTTTCAGCGGCACTCGGAATAATCCACATATTGCCGACCATCATAGCCCCATCAATTCTATGCTCACTGCATAAAACCGAAACTCGCCTTTGAGATATATTCCACTTCTCCGCCGCTTCTTTTGCCGACATAAAACTTAACACGCGCTATCCCTCTAACGATTTTTATTATATTCTAAAACTCGAATAAAAGCAAGCGATTAATATCGTTATAACATACTAATAATTAATTTGATTAGAAACTATCCTTTACAAGCTTAAAAAACCTAATTCTTTGCATAGATTATCTTTTAAAACATTAATATGCTTTTTTACTGCAAAAAAAGTCGCTCAAACGTTGAAAATAGGAAAAAATGAACTTCTTAACTGTAGGGACTTAAAGGGATTTTATATTGTATTTTTATTATTATCGATAAATTTTCTTGAATATATTTTAGGCAAATCGGAATTACGCAAAATTTGCCAAAAACGGCTTGCCGTTTTCAATTTGTCGGAGTAAACACTATTTATTTCATCGGCACAAAAATCTTTCAAAAACTTATTTCATTGGCAACTTGATTTATCATATACGGCATTAGCCTTTTTGCCAAGTTTTATATCAAGCAAATCGCCGAGCGTAAAAGCGATATTGTGATTATTCTTTATTACCTTTGCAGTAGCAACCATATCGGCCGTAAACTTGAAATTTTTATCTCCCGTTATCTGTATATAAAAATCTCTAAACAGTTGTCCGAAAGTAAATCCGCAGTCGATTAAACTTGTTTCAAGTGTTAGCGTATCGACTTTACTTTTTGTTGTTGCTTTTGGTTTATGTGAAATTACCACACCTGCAAAGTATGACTTGATGACATTATTTAATTCAGCCTTTTCCCCGATGTATTCCAAATGCAAATTTTTGCATATCTCTTTGAGTTCGTCTAAATACCAATAATATTTTGTAAATTCGTCAAAAGACTTTATATTTTCAAACTGCGGTCTATCCATATTAATTTTATTAGACCGCAAACAAATAATTTTTCAAATAAATAACACTGCATTAAACTCGCTTTGCACTATGGCAAAAGCGGAGGTATTCGTAAGGAGTATCGCGACGGTATAGCGAGGTCACCGAGCGTCACTATTTCGTTAGCCCGATTCTATAACTATGATAAGAAGTCGCCATATCGGTTGAGGAATAGAAAAAGTGAGATGCCCCGTCTCACTTTCTATTGCTCGCCTAAAAGCGACTTCTTGGCTATGGCGGAAGCGGAGGGATTCGAACCCTCGAGCCGATTGCTCGGCTACTTGATTTCGAGTCAAGCCCGTTATGACCACTTCGATACGCTTCCGTATGGCATTAAGTTTAACGCAAATATGAAGATTATGCAAGTAAAATAAACTAATTTTAAAAAAATAAGATAATAAAATAAAATATCCGAATCTTAATAAAACAAAACGCCAGCTTATTTTGAAATGATTTCTTGAGCGTACCAAATTTATACCAAAAACGCATTGCATACTCAAAGAAAAGTTGTTAACACTTGCAATTCCTATTACTATAGCCCATTAAAACGCTTATTATTTTTAATCCATTATTAATATCTAAATTCAATATGTATTGAGAAATACAAAAGTATGAGTCCGATAGAATACCAAACTCATACTTAAGAAAATTTATTTTAATTTAGGTTATCTTAAACCCACGCTTGTGTTATCCTTGTGTCTGTCTCTCAAAGCGTCGATAGGATGTTCGGCTATTTGATATCTATAGTCAATACCCTTTTTATCGATATACTCTCCTATAACCTTGTGCGAAGCCACGTTTGCAGTCTTGGGATTGACGATACTCTGATAGTTGAAAAAGTCGCTATCGCGAGACATTTCTCCAACGTTGATATAGTTCTCTCTATCTGCCGTAAGTCTGACGGACTCAAGTTGTTGACGCACGTAATCTTTGCAAGAATGAAGCGAAAGAAGTTGGGGAAATTCGCCGATTGGTATAATTTGTTGCCAATCTTTTTTCTCATATTTTTTGAGCATTTGCGCCGCCATATGCAAGTGCGCAACTTCCTGCTCGAAGAGCTGTTCCCACATAGCCTTTATCTTTTTATCGCTTTCGTCAACAAAGCAAGAATAATAAAGATAAGCTTCGCAATATTCGTGCATAAGCGCATTTTCAAGCCAAGTGCAATTGGTATCCATCAATGAGCCGTACTGCGTAACGTGCTGCTCTTCTATCATTGCGATTTCGGTATATAGCTGTCTTCCGAGAGTAGATTGGTCGTAGAAAGCGCCTTGATTCATATAATAATTCATCGTCTGCTGTTCTGCCGCGGTGATAATCATAGTGTTGAGCACGGTAATCATATCGCTGGATTTAGAATCAATATGGTATCTGATACTGTCATAAGGGTGTCTGTGTTCTGCGATAGTCGGTCTGCCAGGCATTATCTCAACATATTCGCCGACGAGTCTTTGAGCTTTGACGCCCTGCTCCATTTCCAAAAGGTCCGCGTATCTATAAAGATGGTCGAAATCCTCTAAGAGCGCAAAGTCAAGCGCCTGTTTAACGTATCCGTTCTTTTCTCTTTGAGCAAGCACAGCAGTCAAATCGACTGCGAGGTGTTCGTAACCGATAGTATGCTCGAGAATATTTTCATTCAACGGCTTAAGATTGGCAATACGTTTTTGCTGCTGTTGCTCTACTCTTCTCGTTGCGGCAATTTGTCTGCGGATATCGTTGTTGTCGCAATTACGCGAAAAACGGTGCAAAAAGTTGACGGATTCATACTCCGTTCCATTCATAAGAATAATGCGAAGTTTGGTATAAGGACTTACTTCTTCCTTATCGTACGGCTTCGAATTGAGACAGGACCAATCGCAAAACAACTTGTCTTGCGCCATAGGTTTGAGTTCAAAAGGATTCATATATTTACCTCCAAGTGTATTTTCTTAAAAGATTATTGCCAACGCAAAATTTTTTATCACAAGACTTTCGTTAATATTTTTGCAATGTCAAAAGCAAATTGCAGCAATTACAAATACTTAACGCATATAAATCGATAATTGTCCGAAATTGTAAAAATTTTGTATATCTTTTGCCAAAATCGAGGTTAAAACACTTTTTATTTACGCTGATTAGTGTTAAAATAAAATCAATCTAAACGTCTTTTTGCAAAGACGACTTAAGCTAAAATTAAGGAGAATTTATGGATAAGCAAAAATTGGAATATCTGCAATCCAAAGCATTGGACGTGCGTAAAATCGCAGTCGAAATGATAGGCAGATTGGGCGTTGGACATATCGGCGGAACGTTAAGCATAGTCGACCTTCTTGCCGCTTTGTATTACGATATTGCAAAAGTAAACCCCCAAAATCCCAAAGACCCCGACAGAGACAGAATCGTTATGAGCAAAGGTCACGCAGGTCCCGCGCTTTACAGCGTGCTTGCCGACAAAGGCTACTTCCCTATGGAAGAGATAAAAACGCTCAACCAATCCGGCACGAATCTTCCCTCTCACTGCGATATGAATAAGACCGTAGGCATAGATATGACGGCAGGCTCGCTCGGACAGGGTTTGAGTTGCGCGGTAGGAATGGCTCTCGCAGGAAAAATAGATAAAAAAGACTATAAGGTATACTGCATACTGGGCGACGGAGAATCTCAAGAAGGTCAAGTGTGGGAAGCTTTGATGTATGCGGGAAATATGAAACTCGACAATCTCATAATATTTATAGACAACAACGGTATGCAAATCGACGGAATGACCAAAGACATAAACGCGATAGAACCTCTCGACGAAAAAGGCAAAGCCTTTAACTTGCATACTCAAAGGATAAACGGACACGATATAGAAGCCATAGAAGACGCGATTCATTGCGCTCTAGAGGTCAAAGACAAGACTTCTTTGATAATCCTCGACACGATAAAAGGCTATGGCGTAGAATGGGTTTCGAGCAAAGGCGCAGGTTGCCACTCAATGTCGATAACCGAAGAACAGTGGCGAGAATTCTGCGGTAAGGAGGACGAATAATATGACTGACAGTTTGGAAATGAGAGAAGTATACTGCAACTCTTTAATCGAAGAAGCAAAGACAAACGATAAAATAGTCGTCGTCGAAGCCGACCTTATGAACTGCATCAAAACCGGTCCTTTCAAAAAAGCTTACCCCGACAGATTTTTCAACGTGGGAATAGCAGAAGCAAATATGGTGGGCGTTTCCGCAGGTCTTGCGACGTGCGGAAAAATTCCCTTCTGCTCTTCTTTCGGCACTTTCGCCACGAGAAGATGTTACGACCAAGTATTCATAAGCGTAGCATACAGCAAACAAAACGTAAAAATCGTCGGCACCGACCCCGGTATATGCGCAGAAATCAACGGCGGCACTCATATGCCTTTCGAAGATATGGGAATAATGCGAGGCATACCCAATATGCTTTGCGTAGAGCCGACCGATTCTGCTATGCTAAAATCGCTTATGCCGCAAATCATCGCATACGACGGAGCGACCTATATCAGATTGCAGCGTAAAAAAGCCGAAACGGTCTACTCCGAAAACGAAACTTTTGATTTGCTCAAAGCAAAAACCGTCGTATCCGGCAAAGACGCTACTATAATAGCCTCGGGCATAATGGTAAGCAAAGCCGTCGAGGCAAGCAAAATATTCAAGGGTATGGGTATAAGCGTAGGCGTGCTGAACGTGTTCACTTGGAAGCCGATAGACGAAGACGCGATAATCAAAGCCGCAAAAACTACGGGCGCTATAGTCGTAGCTGAAAATCATAATATCCGCAACGGACTTTATTCTGCCGTAGCTGAAACTATCGTCGGCAATTGCCCCGTTCCTATGGAAAGCGTAGGCGTTCAAGACGAGTTCGGCGAAGTAGGCAAAATGCCTTATTTGGCGCAAAGATTCCACTTGACAGTCGACGACATAGTGCAAAAAACTTTAAAAGCAATAAAGAGAAAAAAATAACAGACATAAAAAATAAGAGCCGAATATAACGGCTCTTATTTTTTGCTATAACGTCATTTTCATCCAAATATGTTCGCACCCCTCGTCAAAATCCATTTCTCCAAACGGCTCATAACCTTGTTTTTGATAAAAACCTACGGCTTTCTTTTGAGAATGAATCCTTATTTCTTTTCCGCCTACCCGTTCTATCTCGCGTTTTGCCAACGCTATCATATCTCCGCCGATTCCCAATCCTCTATACGCTTTCATTACTGCGATACGTCCTATCAAATAATAATTTTCCTGCGCGAAATATCTGCAAGTAGCAACTGCCCTATCGCCGTCAAACGCCAAAATGTGCTTGGCGCAATTATCGTCTTTATCAAACTCTTCTTCAAAACCTTGCTCCTCTACAAACACCGTCGTTCTGATATATTTTGCCTCTTGAGGCAAATAGTCGTATATTTTGAATTCCATAATCGCGCTCCTAGCGAATAAAGTTATTTTTTGACAGTTATTTCGCCGATTTTATTACCGCAAATCAAATCGTTCCAAATATCTTTGTTAGCAAACCGCAAGCCGTAAAACATCTTGCCGTCTGCTTCCTCTCCGTAAATACAAATATAAACGTCATAAACGCCTTCCGTTAAATTAAGGTCAACGGAATAATCAAGATTGAGCTGCCCCGAAAATTTCGAAACCTGTTTTACTTGAGCAATTTGTCCGCTCTCGTCGACAAATACAAGTTTGGCAAGTTTTGTTTTATTTAAGTTGCCGAATCCGACGTTGTCTAAAGTAAGCTTAACGTTAAGCGCGTCGAATTTTTGCGAATATTCAAACACAGATTCTTTTAACACAAACCTATATCCCATATGAGCTTGAATATACGCGAATGCAGTTTGATTGTAATAAATACTGTCGTCGCCGCAAGCCGAAGTGTAATAGGTGTTCTTCCATTTGTCGATAACTTGATTATTCCATTCAACATTGAGATAACTCAAATGAATTTTTGCCATTTCCGGCAAACAGTTTTCAATATTATGTAGAGCGCTGTCAGGCGCGACCACTTCGCCTCCGTACGGCAAATGGTCAGTGCATTGACGACTTAAAAAATCAATTTCTTTATCTCTGTTCCTATAAGTTCCCAAATCGCTGTCCGACCCCAAATATCCGTCGTTGTATATACCCAGTCTATAAGCCGTATCGTCTTTTTGGATTTTATAATCGTCTATGTCAGTAATATCGATTTGCAAAAAATCATAAATCATTTTCGGCGTTCTGGCAAGAATAGGAATGTTTGACGTATTATCAAGATATGCATTGAGTATTGCCGATATATTATCAGGTTTTGCAATCGCGCTAGTATGCATTTCGCCCCAAGGACCTATAAGTCCGGCTTCAACAGCAGTTATGGTATTTTGAAACTTATTCAAAATTACGCACACCTGTCTAATATGCGACTCTATCATTGCCATAGCAGGCTCCATATCGGCTTTATCATCGAAAGACGGCGCATAAGCAAATCTGACAATAGCATTTTTATTATTTTGCTTTAAGATTGTCAAGAGCTCGTCGATTCCGTCGAGCGCGCTTTGAGTAAGCAATATATCCTTCTGCTTGTTGACTGCTTTTGAAAACTCGCTGATATCTATTCGCAAATGATAAAGCTGCGTTTTGTCTGTTATAATATTCTTGTTGAAACTAACTCCCGATTGGGAAACTTTTACATAAATCGGACGATAAAAACCTTGGTCGGGATTTACGATATATCCCGCCTGCTCGCTATAATCTAGATTTTGCCTATAACTTTGCACAGAGCTGTCATTTGAGGATATAGGCGCGCATCCTAAAATTCCCGTAGTCACAGCGAATACAAACGCAATACTTATACTAACTGTAATAAATCTTTTTATAAATTTTTTTGACTTCATATTATCATTATAACACAAAACTTAATTATTGTATCGATTTTGGCGCAAAACAATTAAAGACGGCTTACAAAACAGTAATCCGTCTTTAAATAACCTAGTATTTATATTATCACTATATAACGCTTGTCGTAAGTGTTGCGCCCGACACTGCCGACTGATACATCATCCAATAACCTCTGCCGCCTTTTTCAATCTCCATCCACTGTCTGCAATCGCTGTTGTTGGCGGGAGGATTAGCGTCGTCTTTATCGGGTACGCCATAGCAAATAATATCGGGGACGCCGTCGTTTTCAATCACGCCCACGACGTAATAACCGTCTCCTTCAATAGGCACTCTCACCCACTTACTCGATGGAATCAAAAGCGTAAGTTCTTCGTCTTTTTCGTGCGACTCAAACAGCTCGCTCAAATTCTTTTGTATTTTTTTATAAAACGGTTCCTCTATCTTGGTCTTGCTTACTTTCTTATTCTGCTTGGCGTTGGAATTCGATAATTTTTCCGTCTCTTCAACTTGAGGTTCGGATTCTATCTCCAATCGGCTTTTTGTCTCTGATACGTTTTGTGGAATTTCGGCTTCCGCAGCTACTTCTTCGACGGTAGCGGAGCTGCTCTCCATTTGATTTTCAACGTTCTGTATCTCAACTGCAGCTTGATTGGAATTCGTTGGAGTTTCCAACACTTCGGTAATTGAAGCGTAATACTTGTGAATATCTCTCATAATGGAGTTGGGAGAAAACTTACCTTTATTACTTCCCATACAAACCACGCTGCCGTCGGCTACGACCACTATCTGAATAGTATTATTCAAATCATAAATGGCGTTGAACGTATGCTCTCCGTCTATAATATCGCCGCAATACATAACGTTATCGCCGCACTTTATACACATAACGCCCTTTCCGCTTAATCCTAAAATTCTTACGAAGCAACTTGTCCTGCCTGCAAAATTTTCGAATTTAACAATTCCCGAACAATTGCTTCTGTTGTGTTCTGTCATAATGACTATCTTTTTTAAAATGACCATATTCTACCTCCAAATTCAATGCCAATCGCAATAACGCTTCACGATGTGGCATAGGTACACAATACCTTATGCAAGTAGAATATTAAATATGCTAAATTATCAATTGTCAAAACCGCAGTAAGTTTTGCCGTCAAACCCCAACTCTTTAAATATCTTGACTGCGAATAAATAATTTTCGTATATATCGTCGGGCACGTCTTCTCTATTGGGTTTGTAAATCTCGCAATAAGAGGGATGGCAATGCGCCTCGATAATGCGATAATCATCTTTTCCTTGCAATTTTTCTCTATTAGCTATAAAATCGTTGTCGTCCAAAAATATGATATAAGAATCGTTGTCATTATCTTGCATTTTATATAGCATAACGCCGTAACAAATTCTGTAATGCTTAAACGCAACCAATTGATATTGTTGCAAAAAAGCGGGGAATTTTATATTGTGCATAGATATACACTTATTTTTGCAGTCATCGCAGTCTTTATTCTTACAATTATATAAGTCCCTATCGCCGTAATCGTACATATTGACGTCAATTATTTCCAATCTTTTACCCAACAGACATTCGCCGCGACGACCGACTTTATTGTGAATATCCGACGGCTTTTTAGGCGCAACCGCCGTAGATTTAAAAATTTTGTAGTAAACGTATTTGCCGCCTATCAAAGTTCCCGCTTTGCTACTCGGTACGTAACCGTCTTCGTATTCTTTATTGTAATATTTAATAAGCGTCAAAGCGTCTTGGTAAGTCTTGGTAACAAACTGCCTGTCTTCGGGAAAAGCGTCGTCGGTAATTATGTTTATTTCATACACGCAATCGTCGGACGGGCGCATAAAGCAGCCGTAATCTTCGCTATGCGATTGGAGAAGTTTTTTTGCGTGAAACACTACGTCTTTATCTTCGATACAATTTATCGCTTCTTCCAAAAGTTGCATTTTCTCGTTGAAATTTCTAGAATAGTCGTTGATAATAACAAGCAAATCTTTCTCTTTGAATTTAAACTTGCTTGTCTTTAAAAATTCCTTTAAAGTATCGGACGGTATCAACTTTATAACTTTGTTGTAAAACTTCTTATCCATAATTTATCCAAGCAATAATTGGCTCAACCTAATAAAATGCTCTATATCCAACGCTTCGCCTCTGATTCTTTCGTCAAGTCCCATATCGCTCAACGCTTTGTTTGCAACTTCTCTGCTCACGCCTAAACCGTTCATAAGATTGTTGACAAGAGTCTTGCGTCGCATTGCAAAAGCGCATCTGATTACCTTTTTTACTTTGGCTTTGTCAACGCGCGCGTAAGTATCGTCGAGGTCGATACGCACAATACAGCTGTCGACGTTCGGTTGCGGCGTAAACATTTGTCTCGGCACGTCGCGCATTATCTTCGCCTTACCTTCCAGCGCGATTGCCAAAGTTATTACGCCGTAATCTCCTTCTGTCGAAGTAGAAGTCAACCTTACGCCGACTTCTTTTTGTATCATCACGGTTATGCTTTGGGGACGTCTGGTCCTCTCCAAAAATCTCATTATAATAGGCGTGGTAATATAATACGGAAGGTTGGCTACGACTTTATAATTCTTGCCTTCCAACAGCTCGTCGAGTTCTTCGTCGTTTACTTTTTGTATATCTCTGAAAATCACTTCGACTTTATCTTCCAAGCCCTTAAGAGTCTGTCCCAATATCGGCACAAGATTTCTATCTATCTCAAATGCCAATACTTTGCCCGCGGACTTTGCAAGCTCTCTCGTTAGCGTGCCTGCGCCCGCGCCTATCTCCACGACAATGTCGTCTTCGCAAACTCCGCTGTCCTTTACCATTGCTTGCAAAAGATTGGTGTCCGTGATAAAATTCTGCCCGAACTGCTTATTGAATCTGAAATTATGGTCTTGTAAAATTTGTTTTATATCGCTCATATTATCTAAATTAATTATTCTTGTTCCGCTTATTTTCCACGACCTTTCTGACTGTAGTAAAAGCTAATACAAATACGGCAATCAGTTCCGACACTCCTAAAGTAACCGTCGCCGCTTTTGGAAGTTCATAACCTGCCACGCTTACCGCCGCTATTATCACCATAGCCACTGCTATGACTAATAGACTTAACGTCCAAAATATGTCGATTGCCCTATATTTTTTCATATCCGCTCCTTGTAAACGTTAAATACGACATCTCTACAACAACTCCCGCACACGCAATTTTGCGCCGACTGATTTGGCAATCTCCCTTGCCTTGTCAATCTCTTCTTTACCTATCACGTCCACAACGCTCAATACCACGTTGGCTCCGCAATCTACGCACTTCTTTGCAAAATCAAGCATAATTTCAAAGGCTCTCTCGCCGTAATCGCTGTGACATATCTTATCATACTTGACAGCGTCGGTGGCGTTGAGCGAAATATTGATTGTATCTATGCATTTGGATATTCTCGCGGTAATGTCTTCTCCCAATATCTCGTTTGCCTGACCGTTGGTATTCAGCCTTGTTTTGCCGCCTTTGGAATGTACGTATTCGCATATCTTCTCTATAGCGTCAAATCTGTAAGTAGGTTCGCCGTATCCGCAAAAAACCACCTCTCCGTAATCTTCAAGTCTATAATCTCTTTGTAGAATATCAACCACCGTCTCGGCGCTCGGCTCGTCTTTTATCCACAAATCTCCGTATATGGGTTTGTCATAATATCGCACGCAAAATTCGCAGCGGTTGGAACATCTATTGGTCAAATTGATATATATATTGTTATCCACTGTATATACGTATTTATTTTGCATATCGTCACCTCATTTACCGTACTTAAAAAACAGTCTTTTGGTATTCTCCAAAGTCAATCTTTCTATTTCTTCTCTGTCTACGCCCTTTATTTCGGCAATCTTTTGGACGACAAGAGTGACATATTTAGGCTCGTTGGGCTGTCCTCTGAACGGAACGGGAGTCATATAAGGACAATCCGTCTCCACCAACAGTCTGTCTTGGCGGATTGCTTTGACCACGTCGTCTTTTTTTGCATTTTTAAAAGTTATTGCGCCGCCTAAAGCGTAATAACAGTCGAATTTGTCAAAGCGTTTTATCATCTCCGCGCTACCGCAATAGCAATGCAACAACACTCCGCAATTTAATTTATCCCTATGCGCTTGCAGTATGTCTATCGCGTCACCGTATGCGTCGCGTATATGCAACGCTATCGGCAAGCCGACTTTGTCCGCCAGCTCTATTTGTCTTGCAAAGACGTCGCGCTGAACGTCTCTTTCCGACTTGTCGTAAAAATAATCAAGTCCTATTTCGCCGATAGCCAACACTTTTTTATGCCTAGCGTTTGCCAAATAAAAATTTTCGCTCTCGTCGTCGTAATACTTTGCGTCGTGAGGATGCGTGCCTATAATAGCATAAATAGCGTCATAGCTGTCGGCAAGTCTAATTGCGTTTTGCGAAGACGCGAGGTCGTATCCCACTTCGAATACGCTCTCCAAATTATCGCGCAAAAGATTTTGCGAAATTTCGTCCGTTCTGTCCGCAAGTCTTTCGTCGCCGAGGTGCGCGTGCGAATCGATTATCATATCAACCCACTTCGCTGCCCGCTTTGACAGGCTTCGACGGCGATATCAAAGCAAGCTCTCCGTTTTCGTCTTGGGCGCAAAGAATCATTCCCTGCGACTCAATGCCGCGCAATTTAACGGGCTTAAGATTGGATACGACGACAACTTGCTTGCCGACCATTTCTTCGGGAGAATAATATTTTGCAATGCCGCTGACTATAGTACGCGGTTTTTCTTCTCCAACGTCGATTTGCGAACAAAGCAACTTGTCGGCTTTTTCTACTTTCTTACATTCCAATACCTTGCCTACTTTTAATTGAACTTTGGCAAAGTCTTCTATGCCAATCTGCTCCAACGTCACTGTATTTTCCACTTTTTTATCCTCTTTTAATTGCTCTTTGACTTGCTTTCTCTGCTCTTCCAATATGCCGTCCATAACTTTTAATTCCTTGGCTATATCTATTCTTTGGAAAAGCTGTTCGCCTTTGTCGACTGTCAAACCGTAGATTTTTGCGCCGAATTTTTCTATGCTGTCAAAACAAGTCAATGCCTTATCCTCGCCTATTCCCAATTTCCTGAATATCTTTATCGGCGTCTGCGTCAAAAACGGCTGAAGAATTACCGACGTCATTCTTATTGTTTCGCACAAGTTGTAAAGCACCGTCTTGAGTCTCTCTTTTCCCTCTTCCGTCTTGGCGAGTATCCAAGGCGTGCATTCGTCTATATATTTGTTGGCGCGCTGAATAACTTTAAAAATAGTATCCAATGCTTCGGGAGCGCGCATTTCGTCCATATACGCGGTCACCGCAGGATACATATTTTCCGCCATTGCGATTAGATTCTTATCAATATCGTTGCTATCGGTCGGCGCGGGAATGACGCCGTCGAAATATTGAGCGACCATCGCCGTAACTCGCGAAACGAGATTGCCAAGGTCGTTGGCAAGGTCGCTGTTGCGAAGTTTTAAGAAAATTTCGTTGGTAAAATTGCCGTCCTGTCCGAATGGCACTTCGCGAAGCATATAATATCTCAAAGCGTCGACGCCGTATCTTTCGCAAAGTATAAACGGGTCTACTATATTTCCTTTTGATTTGCTCATCTTGTCGTTGTTAAACATCAGCCAACCGTGACCGTATACCTTTTTGGGCAGCGGCAAATCCAGCGCCATAAGTATAGCTGGCCATATTATTGAGTGGAATCGTATGATTTCCTTGCCCATCATATGCACGTCGGCAGGCCAATACTTTTTGAATAATTCGTCATTATCGCCGCCGTAACCCAACGCGGTGATATAATTCGTCAGCGCGTCTATCCAAACATAGACAACGTGCTTGGTATCAAAAGGCACTTTTACGCCCCAGTCAAACGAAGTTCTCGATACGCACAAATCTTGAAGTCCCGGTTTTATAAAATTATTGAGCATTTCATTTTGACGGGTGACAGGTTGCAAAAATTCTTTATCCTCTTCGATAAGTTTTTGTATTCTGTCTTGGTATTTACTCAAACGGAAGAAATAACTCTCCTCTTTGGTCAATTCCACATCTCTGCCGCAGTCGGGACATTTGCCGTCTTTGAGTTGCGTTTTTGTCCAAAAAGCCTCGCACGGCGTGCAATACCAACCCTCGTAAGCGCTCTTGTAAATATCGCCTTTTTTATATAATTTGTCAAATATTTTCTGAACGGCTTTTTCGTGTTCGTCGTCGGTAGTTCTGATAAACTTGTCGTAAGATATATCGAGCAAATCCCAAAGTTTTTTGAGTTCGTCCACAACTCCGTCGATATACTTCTTTACCTCGACTCCGTGAGAAGCGGCGACTTTTTGAATTTTCTGACCGTGCTCGTCGGTACCCGTAAGATAAAATACGTCGTATCCCTGCATACGCTTGTATCTTGCCAATGCGTCGCAAATAATCGTCGTATAGCACGTTCCTATATGCCACTTGCCGCTCGGATAATATATAGGCGTAGTGATGTAATATTTTTTCTTCTCCATATCAACCTTCCGATAAAATAAATTATTTATAATATTATACATTACGCGTATAAAAAAGTAAACACAATGGTGTCACTAAAATTTCAATATCAATCTATAAAATGAAAATCTATTTTTGTATACGTAAGTTTTAACGATGCGATATAAATTTACAAACGGTATTGACTTTAGAAATATTATGTATTATAATTAAAGAGGAAATAGAACACATATAATAGTTGTTCATTGTTGTTTCCTCCTATTTGTTTCCGCCCGATGTTTTCGGGCGGTTTTTTATTTGTATTATTTAGAAGGTCCCGATATATACGGGTCGCACATATTTAGTCCCAGCGCGATTCCAATCACTACCCAAAGCGCTACGCCGTAAAACATACTTTGGAAAAAAGTCTTTTTATAATCTTTATTTTTAACAACAAAATATAGTATCAAAGCCACTGGAGGCAACAGTACGCCTGTCAAAAAACATAAATCTTTGAGGGTCTTTGCCATATCACAAAACCTCCTCGGCAATCATAGCCTTGACCTTGACAAGGCGAACTACTGTGCTTCTCTCATTCTCGTCAAGCTTCATAGTTATAAATCTGATAGTCTCCTCCAATTGAGGTATCATAACGTATTCCAAGGCGTTGACGCGACGGCGGTTCTTTTCTATTTCTATCGCAAGCATATTGCAAGTCTTTTCGACTTCTGCAAGTTTGACAAGACTCTTGAGCAAACCGCCCATAACTTCTACCGACTCGTCTAGCTCCGCGGTAACCGCCGAAAAAGAATAGGGATATTTGTCTCCCTCTTGGCTCTCTTTGACAGAAATCAAAGGCACGAGCACGCTCATTACGTTTTGGCTATCCAATTCTATCTCAACTTTTTTAGACGGCATTGCCACGGCTTCCTGTATGACGGCGTCGTCGCTCACAGCCTTTGCTACGACAAAAGTTGTCAAAGCCGATTTGAGTTCTTTTTCGACTTGTTCTCGCTGCGCTTTATTTTGGTTTGCAAATTCCATAAACCGTCTTATCATCTCGTCCGATTTATCTTTTAAGAGCTTGTGCCCTCTTTTTGCCATATTAAGCCGAGTCTTCAATCTTTTCAACTCCATTCTTGTGGGGTTGACGTTAAGTCTTTCTGCCATTTGCCTGCCTTTTTTCTCAATAATTATGATTGAACAATGTTCAGTATTATATTAATCGACACATAGGCGATATTTTTACTGTTTTATATTTCAGTCGCTTTAGTCGTTCGTAAAACGCAATATTTGATTTTACTAACAGCTTTAACATATTGAACATTGTTCAAATAGCTTGATTTTGTATTATTTATTATCCTCTTCAAGCTTTGCTTTGATTGGGTCGTAATACATCTCGAGATATTTGTCCTTGATACGCTTCATTTCCGACCTAGGCAAAATAGTCAAGAGCTCCCAACCTATCTGCAAAGTCTCTTCAATGGTTCTGTCGGTATAGAATCCTTGATTGATATATCTCTTTTCGAATTCTTCGGCGAAATATGCGTACTGTCTATCGAGCGGAGTCAAAGCCGCGTCGCCGAGAATAGCCGACAGTTCTTTACACTCCTTTCCTTTTGCATACGCGGCAAACAATTGATTCATATTGCCGGAATGGTCTTCTCTCGTCTTACCTGCTCCTATACCTTTTTGTTTTAGACGGCTGAGCGACGGCAAAACGTCTATCGGAGGCGTGTATCCCTTTTTGTTAAGTTCTCTGCCGAATATTATCTGACCTTCGGTTATATAGCCCGTCAAATCGGGAATAGGATGCGTCTTATCATCTTCGGGCATAGTGAGTATCGGAATTTGCGTAATACTTCCCGACTTACCTCTGATTCTACCCGCTCTCTCATACATTGTCGCAAGGTCCGTATAAAGATAACCTGGATAACCTCTTCTGCCCGGCACTTCTTTTCTTGCCGCGGAAACTTCTCTCAACGCCTCGCAATAATTGGTAATATCCGTCATTATTACAAGCACGTGCATTCCTTTTTCAAAAGCAAGATACTCTGCCGCAGTCAACGCCATCTTCGGAGTGGATATACGCTCTATGGCAGGGTCGTTGGCAAGGTTGATAAACATTACGGCTCTCTCTATAGCTCCCGTCTTACGGAAGTCCTGCATAAAGAATTCTGCTTCTTCGTAAGTAATTCCAAGCGCCGCAAATACTACCGCGAATTTCGAATCGCTTCCAAGCACCTTTGCTTGACGCGCTATTTGAGCCGCAAGCTCGGCGTGCGGAAGTCCGGACGCGGAAAATACGGGTAACTTCTGACCTCTTACCAAGGTATTGAGTCCGTCGATTGCCGATATACCAGTCTGAATAAATTCGTCGGGATAATCTCTAGCCGCCGGATTTATAGGCTGACCGTTGATATCCAATTTCATCTCGGGAATAATAGCCGCGCCGCCGTCTTTGGGATTTCCCATACCGTCGAAAACTCTGCCCAACATATCTTCTGATACAGCGAGTTCTAGACTTCTGCCCAAAAATCTTGCCTTTGACGTGGACATCTGCAATCCCTGCGCTCCCTCGAACAACTGAACGAGAGCCTTGTCTTTGTTGACTTCGAGTACCTTACCTCTTCTTACTTTGCCGTCCTTGCCGCTTATTTCGACAAGTTCGTTGTAAGCCACGCCGTCAACTCCGTCGACAAGCATAAGCGGTCCTACGATTTCTCTTATTGACTTATATTCTTTTAACATACGTCTATATCTCCTTAATCCACATAAGACAGTTTATCGAGCTGTTCTTTCATAGACTCGTAAATCTCGTCGAATTTTGCTATTTCGCTCTCGGGAATAAACTTCATTCTGCCTATAGCCTCTCTTGCCGATATAGCTATTATATCGTCGAAATCCGCGCCTTTTTTAAGCGCTTCTTGCGAATATCTGTAACACTCCAATATCAAATTGAGCATTTTATACTGTTTTGTCAAACTCGCAAAGGTATCCACGTCGTCGAAAGCGTCTTGTTGGAGATAGTCTTCTCTTATGGATTTTGCCGCTTCCATAGTCAGCCTGTCTTCATAACTCAAAGCGTCTACGCCTACTAAACGAACAATTTCGTCAAGATTGGCTTCTTCTTGCAATATAGTCATTGCCTGCTGACGGTTTTCGTTCCAGTTCCTTTGCGTATTATCTCCGTACCACTGTCCCAATCTTTCGACATACAAAGAATAGCTCTGCAGCCAATCTATCGCCGGAAAGTGTCTCGCATAGGCAAGAGAAGAACTCAAGCCCCAAAATACTTTGACAATTCTCAAAGTAGCCTGTGTGACAGGCTCGGACAAATCTCCTCCCGGAGGAGACACCGCGCTGATTGCAGTGACCGAACCGACTCTCTCTTCGCTGCCCAACGTATGGACGATACCCGCTCTTTCATAATAACTTGCAAGTCTCGAAGCGAGATATGCGGGATAACCTTCGTCGCCCGGCATTTCTTCCAATCGGCTTGACATCTCTCTCAATGCCTCCGCCCAACGCGAGGAAGAATCCGCCATTATCGCCACGTTATAGCCCATATCTCGGAAATACTCGGCAATTGTGATACCCGTATACATTGACGCTTCGCGCGCCGCAACAGGCATATCGGACGTATTTGCTATTAGCACCGTCCTCTTCATAAGCGCTTCGCCCGTCTTGGGGTCGATTAGCTCGGGAAATTCATTGAGAACGTCGGTCATCTCGTTGCCGCGCTCTCCGCAGCCAACATAAACTATTATATCTGCGTCAGACCACTTTGCAAGCTGATGCTGCACGACGGTTTTTCCGCTTCCAAACGGTCCCGGTATACAAGCCGCGCCGCCTTTTGCAACAGGGAAAAACGTGTCGATGGTACGCTGTCCCGTGACAAGAGGAGCAACGGGATACATCTTGCTCTTAAAAGGTCTGCCTATTCTCACCGCCCACTTCTGACACATTGTGACTTTGACGTCGCCCTTCGAAGTCGTAATAACGCATATTACGTCGTCGACGGTATGTTCGCCGCTCGATATTGATTTTATCTTACCTTCTACTCCCACGGGAACCATAATTCTATGTTCTACGACTTTTGTCTCTTGAACAACGCCCAATACGTCGCCCGCGCAAACCTCGTCGCCCTTGGATTTCTTTGCAACGAAATTCCAAAGTTTTTTATGGTCAATCGCAGGTATTTCCACTCCGCGACCGATTCTTTCGCCCGTCTTCTCGACAAGCTTTTGAAGAGGTCTCTGTATACCGTCGTAAATACCTTCGATAATGCCCGGTCCCAACTCTACGCTGAGAGGAGCGCCTGTGGATATAACTTGCGCTCCCGTGCCCAAACCGCTAGTCTCTTCATAGACTTGAATCGACGCCTTATCGTCGCGCAATTCTATTATTTCGCCTATAAGATTTTCTTTGCCGACTCTGACTACGTCGAACATTTTGCAGTTGCGCATTCCTTCCGCTACGATAAGCGGACCGGAAACTTTGATAACTCTTCCTATCTCTTGTTGCATAATCAATCTTCCTTATTAAACAATATGTCGGTACCTATAGCCCTTTCCACGTCTGCTTTAATGCCTCTCATACCGTAACCGTTGGACTTGCCGCCGTCGGGTATTGGTATTATTGCCGGATAGGCTTTGGTTTTATATTTTGCGAGCAATGAATCCATTTGCGCCGCCAGATTTTCCGTAATAAATATAACAGAATGAGTCTTGGCAAGTTTTTTTACTAAATCTTCGCCTTCTTCTTTGGTATCTGCGCAAAAAACTTCCATACTGATAGCTTTGAACGCCAATATCAAATCTTTATCTCCAATTACAGCTATTTTGCCTTCACGCATACAATTCCCTCAATCTGTCTTTTATGACGTCCTTATCAACGTCGTTTTTGAGAAGAATGCAAATCATTCTTACAATCTTTATTTCAATTTTCTTCGCCACGTAAAATCCCGCTATGGGAGCGACGGTAAAAATATCGTTGCGCTGATTTTTAAAGATATTTATCAGCGTATTGTCCCATATTCTCTCAAAAGCCACCATATTACCCGCTTTGAGCGGCTCGGCGATTTGAGGATAAGGCGAATACGTCAATTTGTCCAATACGTTGTTCAACTCGCCGCCGAAGAAAGAATAATCAAGCTTTCCTCCCGCGATAAAACACTCTTTAAAAAGGTCTTTGTCGCCAGCTTTGCTTGCTCTGACAAACGCCGATATATTCATCATATCTATATTGGTCTGCCAATATGCGGGCATAAAGCTGTTCTTGACCTTCTTCAACATAGAATTAATCTCGGCATAGCAAGCTTTATCAATCGTCAAATCAATGAATCTCGGGCTTAAATTGCCGTCGGCTCTTGCTGAATCCACAGTCAAAAGCGCGTTTTTCATATACTCCGAAAGACTTGAATATTCGTCGGCATACACCCATTCCTTGAGTTGGTCGACATCAATATTGCCTTTGGGCGCGAGCATAAAGTTTACGTCGTCGAGACGCATATATTTGCCCTTGACCGTTGCTTTAAGATTGTGATAGTCGGACTTGACGGCAAAAGTCTCCATTCCTTGACCTTTGGGCGCCGCGTCGAAAACAAACTCGCTGACTTTTTTATCTTCTGCCTGCAAAAGCAAATCGTAATCCTTGACGTCGGAAATTGCTCCGCCGCCATACGAGGCTTCCAAAAGCACCTTAACTCCGTCTTCCAAAGAATCGCTGTACGCCATACGCACAATCTTTTCGTTGGTCAAAAAGGTGTTTTCCAAAGCTTTTACTCTTGCATTTGAATAAATCAAGCTGTTTCCCGCCATCAATCCTTACTCCCGAACAAAATCGCGTCTATCTTGCTCTCCAGCTTTTCTCTTATCAAAGACAGCTCCAATTCAAGCGTGAGATTCTTGTCATAGTTCTTGCCCGACAGCATTACTCCGCCCTTGAAATCGCCTTCGCTCTCGCTTTTTTTCAATGATTTGCCGCTCTTTTTAGACAAGTCGGAGACAAACTTCTTTGTGATAAGCTTGTCTTCGCCCATAGCCGGCACGACTTCGTCGCCGTCTTCGCAACACGAAAGTATCATACCCTCCAAAAGCGCAAGATACCTCTTCTTGTCGGCTTTTATAGCCTCCAAAGACTCTTCAAAAACCTTGTCAATAACTTTCTTCTTGGCTCCTTGAACAAGTTTTTTCACGTCGAGATTGGAGACAACCTGACTGCGCTTAAGAGCGTCGGCATACTTCTCGTCGGCTTTTTGAGCGTTGGTTTCTATAAATTTGTCAACTTGGCGTTGAGCTCTGCCCAAAATCTGTGACGCAGTGTCGTTTGCCTCGCCTATATTAGCGGCGGCAACAGCCTCGGCGTCGTCTATTATCTTTTGGATAATGGCTTCTTTATTGTTCATAACAATATCCTTTTAATTATTTAATCAAGAACCAAACGCCCAAGAACGATATCAAAAGAGCGAGAAGAGCATATGTCTCTACCATAACGGTCATCAACAAACCTTTACCGGACGCTTCGGGTCTCTTTGCTACCATAGCGATAGCCGCTGACGCGCACTTGCCTTGATATATTCCCGAAACAAGACCGACGATTGCCATAGGCGCGCAAACCGCAACCATACCCCAACCTTGAGCGCTCGTCCAATCGCCCAAACTTCCGCCTAATACTCCTGCTTTCAAGAATACCAAGAACGCAATAATAAGTCCGTAAATACCCTGCGTACCAGGCAAAAGCTGCAAAAGCAAAACTTTGCCGAACTTATTGGGGTCTTCGCTTGTGACGCCTGCAGCCGCCTGTCCTGCAATACCTACTCCGATTGCCGAACCGCATCCTGCGAACAACGCCGCCAATGCCGCTCCTATCATTGCTATATAAACTCCGTTCATTATATTAACCTCCTGTGGTTTATATCGTTTTATATCTACGCATATGCGTATTTATCTATTATAGTTTTATCCTCAACCGACGCTTACGCCTTACTCTTTTTTGCCTTCGGCGGCTCCGGCGTGCCTATTCTGTAATACTTCATCTGACTGCCTAGCGGCGCAAACAGCTCGCCTCCGCCCGTATAGAATTTGCCGAAGAATTCAACGAATTGCAATCTCGAATTATGCACGTACGCGCCCAACGAGTTGATAGCCACGTTGAAAATATGTCCCACCAAATATATTACTATCGATACTATCACGCCCAGAAACTTTATCGGCAACATTCCCGAAATAATCTCTGCTATCTGATTGAATACCATAGCTATAACGCCTGTGGCAAGTCCCAGTCCGAATATACGGGTATAACTCATTAAATCCGAGAAGAAATTGATTATGCCGTAAAGCGCAGAAAACGCTCCCGAAACTTTCTTTGCGCCCTTCTTTCCGAACGTACCCGACAGCATCAACAGCACAAGTCCGATAGCTAGCAAAACTATGCCTAGTATCTTCGCCCAGCTTCCTAATTTGCTCGCCAATGCTATGCCGCCTATGCCAAGCGCAAGACAGTACCAACTGAACGCCGAAGAAATACCCCACAGCCATTCGCCCTTGCGTATCAAAGCCACCATATTGATTGCCATACCGACAAACATCTGTATCAAACCAACCGCCAAACATACTACCAATAGCGGCATAGGTTCTTCTATAGGATTAAACCAATACCACAGACCTATATCTTTTGCGCTGAAACCGAAATAAGAGCCAAACAAAAATCCCCAAATAACGGTAGAAATACCGCCCATAAACATAACCTTGACAAGGTTGAGTTCTCCCTTCGGCGGCTTCCTTATCGCAAGAATAAGTCCTGCGCCCAAAGTAAGCAATATTCCGTAACCGGCGTCGGAAAGCATCATTCCGAACATCAAGAAGAAGAAAAACGCAACGCCGGGATTGGGGTCTATCTCTTTATAAAACGGCGCAGAATACATATTCGTCACGCTCTCGTACGGCGCGACTATTCCGTTGTTGACTGCAAGAGTGGGCACAACTTCGCCCTCTTGCGGCTCTCTTATCATAAAGGCAAGCGACAGCGGACTGTCGGCAAGTTCTTTTTCTACTTTTTCCGACTCGCTTTGCGGCAACCAAGCCTCAAGGTAATACGTCGCTTGGGTGACTTGCGTATTATTTCTGCTTTCCTCTTTTGCGACCTCGAGCGTAATATAATCGTAGAGCTTTTTTACGTCTTCGCTTATGCTCTCGAAAGTCATAATCTTTTCTATCAATCTGTTTTGCTGATTGCCTATTTTATCTATAGCGGCATAACATTCTTCTATCATTTCGCCCGCAGTCTTGCTTTCGGCGATAGAACAACGCGCAAACTCCGCTTCGCTCAATATATCCTGTATGTCTTCCCTCTTTTCTTTGGGAATTATTATAGCGACTCCGCTGACGACGTCAGAATCATAGACTTCGTATTCTCCGCCTTTTTCGCTTATATCGTTCAAAAGCGGAAGCTTCATATTCTTTACTTCGCCCAACAATACCGACACGTTTTGCGTATCGACAAACTTCGAAAAATCAGCTTTGAGATTTTTATAAGGCGAAAGAGATTCCAAAAGATTGCGCTGTTTTTGCAAATCCGTCTTCAACGCTACAATTTCGTCCTTGCAAAGTTTAAGCTGGTCGATTTGCGAAAATATATCCGCCTCGATATTTTGCAACTCCTCGAAACTTTCAAAAGTAATGATAGGCTTGACGGCAAACATTCCTCTGCCTTTGACGGGCATATAGTCAATCTTGTGTTCTTTCGCAAGTTTTTTTGCCGTGTTCTTATATTCCTTGACGGTCTGAAGACAAAATTCCAACTTGGCGAGTTTTACTTTGTTCTCGTCGATATCGCGATGAATATCTGTCGACTGCATTTTGTCGATTTTTTGCGAAGCAACGACTTCTGCGCAACCCAACTTGTGCAGTTTTTTAATCAAAGTATCACGTTCTGCAACGTTGCCTATCAAAAGCAACTTCTGCATACTACTTAACGCCATATTTCTCCTTCAACTCTTTGATAATGATTTCCGTTACTTTCTTTTTATTCTTTTCCGACTCGCCGTCGAGAGTATCGGCATATTTTCGAGCGTCCTCAAGTTGAGCCGTCCTCAATTCGACGCCTTTATTTTCTCCCGACTGTATAGCGGCGTTTTCTTTGGCGAATTGCTCGTCTTTGGCGCGCAATACAATCTCCTCGGCTTTTTTCTTGGCTTCGTTGACAATATTATTAGACTCGTTGACAGACGCTTTGATAATCTCGCTCGCCCTGTCTTCCGCCTGAATAATGCTGTCTATCATCTCTTCAATCATAACGGTTCTCCGCAATTATTATTTAAAATACTTATTCTCTATTTGGCTTATTTTTGCAACTCTGCCGACGTGACGACCGCCCTCAAACGGAGTATCAAGCCATATTTGAACCATCTTTGCCGCTAAATCTTCGTCTATAACTCTTCCGCCCATAGACAGTACATTTGCGTCGTTGTGTTGAGCGCACATCTGCGCCGTAAACAAATCGTGGCACACCGCCGCTCTGATACCTTTGACCTTGTTGGCCGCAATGCTTATGCCAATGCCGGTGCCGCACAAAATAATACCCTTGTCGGCTTCGCCGCGCGAAACGGCTTCGGCTACTTTTAATGCAAGGTCGGGATAATCAACCGACTGCGAGTCAAAACATCCCATATCTATTATTTCTATCTTATTTGCTTCCAACACGTTTTTGACTGCAGGTTTTAATACTATACCGCCGTGGTCGCAACCTATAGCAATTTTCATAAGCGCTCCTTATAATATAATTATAATGTATTTTAGCACAATTTCCAAAATTATGCAATACCTAATTTTTTATTTTCTTTATAATATGCCCCTTATTAAGCAAACTTTACTTTGAATTGCGTAATTATTTACGAAAACTTTATTCGTTTGCCTTACCTTCGCCAAACGACTTAGCTTTCCTAACAATACCGTCCATTGCCTTTCTCAATCTCATCTCCACCGCAAGATAATCGGCGCTGTCTCCGCCGTACGGGTCGGCAACGTCTCCGTCTCCGTCGATTTCGCCTAAACTGAAGAGTCTGTCTGACTGCACAAACCTTGCCAAAGTATTTTTATGCTCCGCCGTCATCGTGACGACCATATCGCATTCAGACAGCAATTTTGCGCTGACAGGTTGCGATTTATGCGTAAAAAATATACCCATACCTTCGATTATCTCAGCGGTATGCTTGCTCATAGGTTGTCCGTAGTCGCAAAAAACTCCCGCGCTGTCAGCTTGAATGTCAATCAAATTTTCTTTGTCGATTTTTTCTTGCAGAATTGCTTGAGCCAACGGCGACCTACAGGTATTGCCCGTGCACACAAATAAAATCTTCATACGCGTTTTCCTCCGCTGGCTTTGTTGATTCTGTTCATTATCGACGCACCCAGTCCGCGCTCTCCGAAATCCTGACAGATAATACAGCCGTAACGCTCTTGCGCTTTGTGCATTGCCGCGTAGATATTTCGCATAGCCTCCGCGTCGCTATCGCCCAAATCGATAAAGTTTATTCTCAATACGTCTTCTATGCCGTCTAGATAATTGCTTTTGCCTATTACGACGGCGCCAACCTTATTTTTATATTGTCGACGGTATTCCTCTACAGCCGATTCAGCAGACTTTGCGACCACCATTTCGCAGCTCGGCGCATAATGTCTGTATTTCATTCCGGGCGCTTTTGCCACCACTATCTTGCCGTCGAAAGTCTTTACTTTTCCAAGCACTTGCGCAAGCATTTCTTGCGTAATTGCGCCGGGACGCAAAATAGTTGGCACGTCTGCCGTCATATCGATTATTGTCGATTCGATACCCACTTCGCACGCTCCGCCTTGCAGTATAAGCGGAACTTTGCCGCGCATATCTTCAAGAACGTGTTCTGCAGTCGTAGGAGAAATTTTTGTCGACGTATTGGCGGACGGCGCCGCAATAGGCACGCCGCACGCTTTTATAAATTCTCTCGCGACTTTATGCTTGGGAAAACGTACGCCAACCGTGTCTAGACAAGCCGTAACCTCGTCGGGTACGTCGTCCGACTTCTTGAGAATAACCGTTATGGGTCCGGGCATAAATTCTTTGATAACAGCGCGAGCCTCTTCAGACACGTCTTTTGCAAGTCTGTCTATCCAAGATATGTCGGCGATATGCGCGATTAGAGGATTATCGGAAGGTCTGCCCTTTGCCTCGAATATCTTACGCACCGCATTGGAATCCAAAGCGTTAGCCCCCAATCCGTAAACCGTTTCGGTAGGAAAAACCACCACTTCGCCGTTCTTGATTAGCGAGACCGCTTCGTCGAGTCCCTGTTGCAAAGTCTTTATCTCGGTTTGCATCGCCTACACCTTTGCGCAAATGGCTTTTAGATTGCCGTACACCGTCGTTTTGCCCAAACCTGCAGGCAAAAACACAGTGTCGCCCAAATCCAAGGATAAACAGTTGCCTCCCGCCATTATCGCTCCGTTGCCGTCGACAACGGTCATAGATACAAAAGAATCGCTTGCAACGTCGAAGGTATATTCGTCCTCGCAAGTCAACTCGCTTGCAACGAAATATTTGCAACTTGCCAACTCGACGGTATTCGCGTCTTTTATTATTGAATTTTCGTTGACTTTTACTGTCTTGGAAGTATCCGTAACGTCCAACGCCTTATCTATATGAAGCTGTCTTTTATTGCCGTCGGAATCCGTCCTGTCATAGTCGTAAAGTCTATATGTTATCGAAGAATTCTGTTGCACTTCGCAAAGCAGTATGCCGCCGCAAATCGCGTGCACCGTACCCGACGGAATAAAAAGACAGTCGCCTTTCTTTACCTCTATAAAATTGAGATAATCGGTGATATTGCCTTCTTTAAGCGCCTTTTCTAGCTGCGACTTTGCTATAGGCTCTTTGAATCCGCAATACACTCCGCCGCCCTTCTTCGCGTCGACGATATACCACATCTCCGTCTTGCCGTACTCGCCCTCTGTCTTAAGAGCGTATTCGTCGCTTGGGTGCACTTGAATGGAAAGATTGCTTTTGCTGTCTATAAGCTTTACCAATATAGGAAAGAATGAAAACTCTTTGCCTTTATCCCCCAAAAAATCGGGGTTTTCCGCTATAACTCCCGAGAGCTTACGGGAGGAATATTCGCCGTTGACAACTATACTCTCGCCCTTCTCGTGACAGGAAAGCTCCCAACTCTCGGCTATATTCGCGCCGACTGCTTTTTTATTCCATTTGCCGTCTTTAAGTCTGTTGCCTCCCCACACCGCTTCGACAGTCGCAGGAATCAATTTCATTGGATAACTCATATTCACCTCTCCGTTATTTTTCATCGTTATTATTTTTGCATTTATACTATTGACTTGGGAAATACTACCTTGAATTCGCTTCCCACGCCAAGTTCGCTGTTGAGCGAAATTTTTGCTCCGTGTATTACGGCTATTCTCTTGACAATCGCAAGTCCGAGTCCCGTTGAACTTTCGTTGGTATACGTTCGCGACGCGTCGACTTTATAGAATCTTTCGTAAAGTCTGCTCTGATGCTCTTTGGCAATACCTATTCCGTTGTCCTTAACTTTGAGCGTTACTTCGCTGTCGCTCTCGCTCAAACTTACGGTAACGCTGCCGCCGTCTTTGTTATATTTGATAGCGTTGTTGACAAGATTTGTCACAAGCGTAGTTATCATCTTTGGTCTGCATATCAGATTGGCTTCTCCCGTAAGATTCAACTCGACTTTTTTACTTTCCGCAACGCCTTTTAGCTCGCTGATAACGTCTTCGCATATTTCACGCATATCCGCAACGCTTATCTCTTCGTTGTCCATATCTGCGTCGAGTTTTGACAGCTTAAGCATATCGTCGATAAGAACGCGCATTCTTCCTGCATTGGCGTTGATTTCTCTTGCGCAAACGTCAAGCTGTTTTTGCGACACGCCCTCCATAGTCATCAACTCCGAATACCCGCTGATAGCCGTAAGCGGCGTCTTCAATTCGTGAGAAGCAT
The DNA here is from genome assembly GCA_910588015.1 of uncultured Christensenellaceae bacterium. Lineage (GTDB taxonomy): Bacteria > Bacillota > Clostridia > Christensenellales > UBA3700 > RACS-045. The sequence goes on from CAJUOK010000007.1 coordinate 43,255, forward strand.
TGGCGAAAAATTCGCTTCTTATCTTGGCGCTGTTGACCTCCATAGTAACGTTGGTAAATATGATTATCATTACGTCGCCCGTGATAACCTCGCTTTCTTCCGTTACGTCAAAACTTGTTTCCACTCTGTATACGCCGTCGCCTACGCGTACTTCTCCGACGTAATACTTTTTGCTTTCCAACGCCTGTTTGAGCGAAGACAGCAATTCTTCGTTGTCTATCAAATATCCCAGCTCGACTCCGACCACGTCGTTGTCTTTTCCGAAAATTTCCAAAGCCACCGCATTATTGAGCACTATCCTTCCGCTTTTGGACACGACTACGATACCTTGATTAACGGAATGTAACAGAATAGAAGATTTCTTTTGTTCGTATTGCAAATTGACAAAGTTTTTGGCAATCTCTCCCGCAAGGTCGTCGACTTTTGTAAGCACGGCTCTAAATTCGGGGAAATTGAGTTTTTCCGGCACTTGCATAGGAGTATACTCTCCGTTGTTGATATCAACAAGCACTTCTTCGAGCTTTTCAAACGGTATAGTCGCAAACTTCATATTGAGCGTCAGTGCAAAATATGAAGCGATAATTACGCCAGCCCATATCAATGCGGCAATGATAACTATGAGAAAATACGGTCCTGTGTTGTATATTACGTCAACCGAACACATCAAAATCAAATAGCCGCCCTCCAACTTACCGTTGTCGACTTTGACGGCGTAATTTATCGTCATTCCTTTTTTATAGGTTTTACCCAAAAAGAAATGCTCTCCCTTTTCCACGGCTTTTTCGATATTGCGAATTATTCTATCTCCCGTTTCAAGTTGCTCGGAAGCATTCTGATACTTAACTTCTATCGAAGAATCGAACACAACCGTCTTGTAAAACACCTCTTTATCGACGGGATGGTCGATTGCTTGACTTATCTCATCGAAATTATCGATATCGTTGAGTCTTTCGGATACGAACTTGGTCTCTTGACTTAAAAAATCTTTGATGGAATTTATCGTATAAATATTGAAAAGAAAAAAAGTCAAAGCAACGGTAACGAAGACCGCTACCGTCATTATCAATATTACTCTTCTCAAAATTTTATTTCTCATACTTTATAACTATCGTCGCCGATTGGTCTGATTATTCGATAAATTCTTATATGTTCAGCTTAAATGCTATAGCGGCTTATAATTAATTATAAAACTCACTATAAAAAAAGTCAATTAATAAAAGTATAAAGGCGCGACCTGCCCGCCTGCGCCTTTATCTTATCAATGTTATGCTTTAATATATTTATACCCGACTCCTCTAATCGTCAATATCGACTGTCTGTCGGAGTATTCCGCAAGTTTGGACCGCAACGATTTGATATGCATATCGAGCGTTCTCGTTTCGCCGACGAATTCATAATCCCACACCTCCGCAAGTATCTTTTCTCTCGTCACCACGCAATCGGCATTTTTGACAAGCAGCGACAGCAAGTTGTATTCTTTCAACGTCAAAGAAACTGCGTTGTTGTTGACGTATACGACGTGCTCGGCATTGTTTATCTTGACCTCTCCGCACTCTATTAATTCTTCTTCGGTCTTTTTCAATCCGGCTTTGCGCAAATTGGCTTTTACTCTCGCAATAAGTTCAAGCATACCGAACGGTTTTGCAATATAGTCGTCAGCTCCCGCGTCGAGTCCTCTAACCTTGACGCTCTCGTCGCCTTTGGCGCTTGCTATGATTACGGGAATATCTCTCGTGCGGGCGTCTTGCTTAAGCATAGTCAACGCGCTCAATCCGTCCATACCCGGCAACATCAAATCCAAGATTATAATGTCGGGGATTTGTTTATTCAACGCAACAAACATACTTTCCGCAGTGACAAAACTTTTGCAATCAAACTTGTCCTGAAAAGCCAGTTCATAAAGTCCCCTTATACTCTCGTCGTCTTCTACGACAAATACGCTATATTCCATAAATCCTCCGTTGTCAGTTTTATCTGCCGAGCATATTTTAACACAATTTATATCCTGTGTAAATACCCATTACGAAAACTAAAGATAAATTTGACAAAATTTTACATTTTGAGTTAATCTACTTCTCGCATATAAAAATCGCAATTAAATCTCGAGCCGAGTTTTTCTCCGTCTTTTATAAACTCCCAAAACTCGCGCGCCGTTCTTTCCACTTCCGTCAAAGCGTCTAAAGCAAGTTTGTCGAGAGTATTTCTCACTTCGTCGCATTTTTTGTTTTCTTCTTTTTGCACCAACACGTCCAATCCCGCCGAGTTGCCGCTTATCTTAAATAAAAATATCAATATCTTCCTTTTGAGCTTGCCTTGAGAAGAAATATATCCCAAATACTTTTTCCGGTCTTTAAGCGTTTTTTTGACAACTTTGGGCGTCGTGTTCATATATTTTGCAACGACTTCTTGCGTATCCGTATCGTTTATTTGAAAGCGCAAATACTTGTTGTCAAACGGGTCTTCGCCGTATTTCAGCAACAGCTTTCTGTCGTAATCCGTCTCGATAACAAAATGCTTCTCCACACCTTCGGATTGCATCTTTTCAATAAAAGGATGCATTCTTGAATCGAGAATAAAATGCGTATAGTAGCCCGCAAGATAAGCTATATCGCGTTGGCGATTGCAGCTATCCAAGGCTATCTGTCTGAAATTTTCAAATTGACTTTTGGCATTTTCGCGGTGCAATTTGGAGCCGTAAGTACGGACTTCGTTCTTTTTATAAGGCTTATAAAAAAACATCAAATCGCCGCCCGCTGTGCCCAAGTCGTAAAATTTTCTGTTGTTGTCGATTATTTCTTTAAGTTCGGCAGGCAATATGGCTAAACATTTGTCTCCGAATTTATAATGCGCAAAAATAGACGGCATAATTTACCTCAATCACTTAATCATATCTTTGAGCAAATTTTCAAGATACTCTTTTCTGTCGTCGGAATTACTCAAATCCACACCGCAACGCGACTTTATCACGTCAGTGCGTAAAAACGATTGCTCGATTATATAAATCACCCTTGACGCTATCAGATACGCCTTGGAATCGTCGCAAGAAGGTTTGCAATCCTTTATAATCGGTATATATGCGTCGATAAGCTCTGAAGTCGTATCGTCGTGAGAAGTGTTGCCCAAATCATATATAAGCGCCACTTTGGATACGTTGGGCTTGGTATATAGATAATCAAAAGTCATAAGACATAGATAGTTGAGCTTCTCTTTAGGTTTCATAAACGCAAGCGAAGTGCGCACCTTGTGAAACTCTTCGACTATTGACATAATCATCTTCTTAACGCAACGGTTGACAAGCACTTCTTTAGAACCGAAATGATAGTTGACCAATCCCACTCCGATACCCAATCTGCCCGCCAATTCTCTGATAGTCAGCTTTTGAGGGTCGTCTCCCTTTTCCTCGAGTATGGCTATAGCCTCGTCGATAATCGCATCTTTAGTTACTTTCATAATACACTCTCCATATTTGAACACTGTTCAGCGATATTATAGAATATAACCCATTGCTTGTCAACGTTTTTTAGCTATTTATTACTTTGAAATTCATTGTATTTATAAATGCGCATAAGTTTTTGATAAAAATTACTTGATATGTATATTATTAAATAAATTCTCTATTTAATCAATATAGCTATTATTGAAATATTAATATATTATAAAATTTTTGTTTAAAACAATATTTTACGGCAAAAATATCTAAAGGAAAAATTAAAAAAATATTTTTAAAAAAATTTTGTCGCAAAAGTATTGACAATACAATATTTCAATGCTAGTATATAGGCGAAAATAAAAAAAGGAGGTAATCGAAATGAAAAAAATATGGAATGAATGGAAAAAATATGTAGCAAAATATGGCTTAAACTTTAAAATTTGGTAATCGGGAAAATTATTGAGAAAGTTTAAGCAAATTTCACATCGGAGAATTATGAGGCAATGCGAAAGCATTGTATTTTTTTTGCCCTTTTATTAAATTATACTTTTATTTTCCTCATTCAAATGATATAATTAAAAAACAGGAACAAATATTTATGATACACGCCAACGTCAAAAATAACGATTTTTATAAGCACATAGACGATAAAATAGCATTGTGTCTTGAAAAGAGCACAACTCTCGACGAAAATACGCCTTGCGGCAAATACGTTTTAAGCGAAGATATTTACGTCAACGTCACGCAGTATACTCCCAAACCTGCCGAAGGTGCAAACGCGGAAACGCATAACTACTATGCTGACATACAACTCATACTTTCGGGAGAAGAATATATAGGATACGCCAAAACCTCTTTGCTTTCCCCTATCACCGATTACGACGCAAATAACGATATACGATTTTGGCAAGGAAAACTCGCATTGATTGCTATGCAAAAAGGCGATTGGACGTTGTTTATGCCAGGCGAAGCCCACGCTCCGGGATTGACAAAAAGTCAAGGCGACGTCAAAAAAGCGATTTTTAAAATTAAATACGGTAAATAAGATTCCTTTAAGGCAATTATTGATATAAAATGAAAATGCAAGTTTTTCAACTTGCATTTTTTACGCTTTGTTTTTATTATAATATTTAAGACTTTTTCTTGCAAACGCGATAAACGTGTCCCTTTACGCATTGCCAAGATATAATATTGCCGTCGCGCGTAATCTCGACTTCTTTGACGTTGCCGTCAGTGACTTTGACCTCGTTGTCGACTTGGAGTTTGAATTCTCCGTCAACGGAACTGTGAACGCTGACTTCTTTCCAGTCTCCGTTTTTCCAATTGAAATCTACGGAAAAGCCGCCTCTTACGCACAGTCCTCTGACCGAACCCTCCGACCACAATTTGGGAAGCGTAGGCAAAAGTCTCACCGCTTTGCCGTGACTGTGAACGAGCATTTCGCAAACGCCTGCTGAATATCCGAAATTGCCGTCTATTTGGAATGGCGGATGCGTATCCCAAAGATTTTGATATATATTATTATTAATAAGTCTTTCTACCAATTTATAAGCTCGGTCGCCGTCATAAAGTCTTGCCCACAGACACAGTCTCAACGCTGTCGCCCACCCCGTAGACCTATCGCCTCTGTCCTCTAGCGAAACTTTGGTTGCGGCAAGCCATCCGTCGTCGCCTTCTTCATATAAAGCGCAAGGATAAAGTCCCATAAGGTGAGAAACGTGTCTGTGTCTTTTTAGCCCGACGGAGCCGAGTTCTTTTTCGTGGTACCACTCGAGTATTTGATTGCTTTCGCCTATGACTATAGGGTCAAGCTTTGACATAGTTTCTTTCCATTGTTCGACTTTTTCTGCGTCAACTCCCAATTTGGTTGCCGCGTCTACAGCGTCGGCATACAGCTGCCACAAAAATACCTGTTCGTATACGTTGCCGTGCGTAATAGGTCCGTGTTCGGGAGAATAGCAAGGCGACGTAACCCATCTTTCTCCGCTCTTATCGAGCAAAGCGTCATAAGTCAGCGTAGCTTCTTTTAACATAGGATAAATCTGCTTCAACCAACTTTCTTTAGCTCCGAACAAATACATCTCATACGCGTTGTGCAATATCCAAGCCGGCGCAGCCGCAGACCATCCCCAACGGAATTCCCAACCGGGACAAGTCCAACCGAACGGCGTGTTTTGCGTGTGATACAAATATCCCGATTCGCTTTTGCCGTCGCCTATTCCGCAATACGTCATAGCCGTAATTCTGCCCGGCTTACGCAATGACTCCAAATATTTTACGAGCGGCATTCCGCAATCCAACAATCCCGCTATGGGAGCTATCCAATAATTCATTTGCAGATTTATGTTGAGATGATAGTCGCTCGACCACGCAGGAGAATCGCTGCAGTTCCATATACCTTGCAAATTGTTGGGAAGAACGTCGTCTTTTCTGGACGAAGAAAGCATCAAATATCTTCCGTATGCAAACAGTAACTGTTCTACCCATTTTTTATCGTTGACGTTGGCTCTCGAATAAATCTTGAGAAGTCTGTCAGTCGGAATCTGCGGCTCTTTTACGTTTAGAGAAAAGTCCATAGAAGAATATGCGGCGCTCCAATCTGCAGCGTGATTTTCTTTAAGCTTTAAGACTCCCTTTCTCGCCGCGCTGTCTGCAATCGACGAAGTTTCGGCTTTTAATTCTTCAAAACCTTTTCCGTTGCGATAACTTGGATATTCGTCGGCATAATCTGTCTTATAAGTAAAAATCAAAGCGGTGCGAGTAGCGTTTTTGACTTTCCAGCCTTTATCATCCACCATAATCTCGCCGTTGGAAATTATTCTGCACGACATAACATATTTTAAAGCGTTGTCGTTCAGTTCACCCTGCATTGACATAGAAGTTTTGTCAACGCTGTATGATTCTTTGCCGTCCACACGGCTTTCCCACGTTATGTCCCAATCGCACAAAACTGCGCTTATCTGTTCTATAACCGCCACTTTATCAGGATATGACACGAATGCACTTCGAGCAAATCTCTCGCTGCTCTGTCTCCATATGGCGTTGGCTTCGGCTTTTTCAAAATCCAGCGAAAAACTATAGTTCTCAACCTTCTTTTTCTTTGAACGTATATGCCATACGCCCGCGCATTGATAACTCCCGTATCCGTCCGTATCGCCCACAAGCTTTTGACACAACTCGTCGGCAACCTCTCCGTTTTTAAGCTGTTGTCTCGCTTGGACAAAGACGTCCTTCATCTTCGTTCCGTCAGAGGTAGCGTCTATGTTTCCGCCATTGTAATTAGGTCGTTTTGGAGAAGGTCCACCGGTCCAAAGAGTCTTTTCGTTGACGGTAACACACTCGTCGTAAGGCTCTCCCACCAACGAAATTCCCAACATACCGTTGCCAAGAGGTAAAGCCTGTTGCTGCCACTTATTTTGCGCTTTGTCAACACGCTGTCCGCCTATTACCCGTCTCTTTGACGCAGGTTTGCTATACCAAATCCTCATACCCGTCCTCTGAATTGCCTCCCGAATCGTACATATTCACTATAGCAATCTCAAATAAAATCGTGTTTATTATACCATATTTTCGTTGAGCTATCAAGATATTGAGCAATAAAAATTTTGTTATAATTTTTGCTTATATATTTGTTTTATTCGCAAATAATGATAATTTAATTAATCCTTAATACTTCAGAAAATTCGTTCGCCCAAATACTTGTCGTGCGGAACCAACAAACATTTATCTATAGATTTCCAATAGCTGTCGTATAGATTTTTTTGCGCTAATCCATAACTTTCCTTCGTGTCAAATTCCCAATAAAGCATATATTTGACGCTTTTCACTATCTTTGTTATTTCGTGAGGAGGAAGTCCCTCTTTGATTTGCGGCATATCGATAAGATAACCTCTTTTGATTAAGCTGACCGTCAGTACACCTTTTTGTTTCTCCAAAAAACTTTTTGCTTCTTGCATCAAAACTTCAAACTCTTGCGCTTTTTGCGGCTTTACTTGATAAATACATATTTCTGTAAATGACATAATATTATCTCTCCATACTTTGCAAATAGTTTTGTATTATAAATTAATTCTGCCTATTATCTTTCTATAAAATTTATTACTCATAAGCATATCTTTGATTGATGGGAATTTGCAATTGCAAAGTTTTTCGCAAAGCTTCAAAACCTCGTCGCTTTCAAAATTTTTTACTTCATATCTGCGCATACCGTCTTTTAACTTAAAAATAAATATCAACTCATTATCTTCAGTCAAATACTCGTTCCAATAATCTATATCCAAATTCTCTGTAATAAACTCTTCCCATACTCTTGCCTTATCCCTTGGAAATTTAACTTTATAATCTTCTCCGCATTTCTTTATTTTGAATCCTTGTTTTTTCAAATCGCAAATTTGCTTTCCGATTCCCATAGCATAAGAATAATTCATATTTATCTCCTAAATATATTGTAATATAATTAATCGACAATAGCAATTATTACGACCACCCAAAAAATATACGGCAATAAAATGCCGTATATTTTTGGTGACTCCACGGGGATATTGGCTCACGCCAAGATTTTCGCATACGCTTAAATGCGAACCGCTTAATTTGTTACAATTTTTCGCAATACTACTCTATCGTGGGTAAATAATAAGCGAGCCGGTTCTCATCTCCTTATGAAACACGCAAAAAAACAAGTCCTCGATTGAGGACTTGTTTTTTTGGTGACTCCACGGGGATTCGAACCCCGGTAGCAGGCGTGAGAGGCCTGAGTCTTAACCGCTTGACCATGGAGCCTTATTCAATTGCTTTATAATATTAACATAATAATTTAAGACTGTCTATTGTTTTTTATATATTTTTTGTTTTGCAAGCAAAATTATAAACTACATATTAATTTTTTTCCGACTCTTAAATGAATTGACAAACAATAACATATGATATATATTTATTGTGTTAAACATTTAAAAAGTTTTCAAATAATACGTTCTCTAAACAGATATGTTTCCGTAGTTCAATGGATAGAATAAGCCCCTCCTAAGGGCTAGATTCGGGTTCGACTCCCGGCGGGAACACCAAAACTATTTGCATTTTTCAAAAAAATAAGATTTTTAATTCTTCCAAGTACCGTATTCAAGAGAGCAAAAAATCATACTGAAAAACACGCAATAGAGATAGTATATTATAATTAATATCAACAAGAACATTAAGGCATATTGCTTATTTTTAAATAATTTAATTGCTAACAAAAAAGCAAATATTAAGGATAGAATACTGCTAACCGTTGCGATTATATAAGTAGCCAGACAATATGTTGAAATTACGTAGACAACAAATGCCAAAAACTGAATACCAAAAAGAAACAGATAGTTTTTTTGTTTTTCATTAGATTTCAATAAATTAGAAAGGCATACTCCGTAAAATGCAAACAACACAAACCACGCGATGATAACGAATACCTTATGCAACGTATCGGCGCTATATAGCCAATTCTGAAAATAGCGTCCTTGAAAAACAATTATACTTAAAATCAAACACGTTAAGCAGGTTATTAAAATCGAATATGATTTGCGTCTAATGCTTTGAGATTTCATAATGTTACCTATACTTAAATATATTTATTTAATTGACCAGTTAATCATAATTATGAATTTCACTTTGTATTTATGCTGCGTTTACGACGGTTTAGTCAGCTATATATCGATTGTAATTGATGACGTTTACAAACTAAAGAATTAACCGCGAATCTTTTAGTAGCAATCATCCGCTTTTATCTTATTTGTGCGCAAGCCATTTGCAATCGGAAAGTTCCATATCGGTAAATACCGCTTTAAATGACGATTCTTCTGGCGAACAGGCGTATATGCCGAATTTAATTTCTCCGTTGCCTTCCCACATATGACAGATACGCATTTGATTAAATTCAACGCCGTCATATGAACATTCTATGCAATAATCCGACTCTCTTCTGCTCAGGCGATACCACATTGTTTTGACTTTTGCGTCAATATCGGTAGTAGCCCAATCGGAATAGCCGTGATTTGTTACAACGCTCCCTAGCCTTTGAATATTTTCGTTTTCAAACTCTATTGACGCTTTCAGCCAATTTTCGCTGTCGAGATACATAACTATTCCGCATTGGTCAAAACGCTTTTTGCTGTCGAATTGCGTTTTAACAGTAAATGAAAAATATTTTTCTTCGGATGAAATCTGCAATACGGGAGCATTATCGTTTCTAAAGCCGTAATAAGTTCTTTGCCACAAATCCGTATTCGGTTCTGTAAATATTCCTACGCCTTCGTTTGTTATTTTGTACTTTTGCGGAGGTCGAGTCCATTTGAAATCAGATATGTCTATCATATAATTTTACCTCTCTATCAAATGATTATTAAAATAGCGTAGCGCAAATCGCACGGTGAATTATCGCTTATGCAATTTGCGTAACTCTGCACCTACTGCATAAAGGATACGTCGCCAAAAAATTGGAAATCTTTGTTCGCATAGTAGTAAACGATACGCTGTAAAAATACAAAGCCGTTTCGGTATCTCCCTGCCAATAGCTGTAAAGTATAGGCGGAGTTTCCAGCAACTTGAAAATCTGCTCGACAACATAATCTATATTGCAATTCTTATAGACTTCCGCAGGCAAATCGACGCCGTTGAGATAAATTCCAATTCCCTCCATATGCCCTAAAGAGTATTGCAAATCAGGTTTGCCGTCTTTATAAACTATAAGCTTGGTCCCCTTGGCAAAAGGTATATGTCTCAAAAGCTCTACAAGATTTTCGACCTGACCTTCGTAACAATCTATATTAATATCGCAATTGGCGATTCCGCCGTCTTTGAAAAACGTCGAACCTCCGCCAACTACCTGTCCTATCTTTTCCTTTTTTAAAATCGACTGAAGGCGTTCTTCATAATATTCGACTCTGTGTTCGGGTTGTAATCTCTCGTTGATATGCAACGTGGTGATTATCACGCTCTTCTTATTAAAAAGTCCCATATTATTCCCCTCCTACGGCTTTTATTTGAAATTGATTACGTTGAGAATCTTTGCGAAATCAGCGTTGGTCTCCAAAAAATACATACCGCCCTTGGAGACTATTGTCGTCGGGTCGTCGACGACTTTGACTTTCATTTTCATAAACTTAGAAATATAATCGTCAAGTCCGGTAAGTTTCGCGCCGCCTCCGCACAACACTATGCCTTCGCTTACTATATCGTCGGTCAATGACTCGGGTATCTGGAACGACATATTATAGATAATATTGACAAGTTCCGCAATGTAAGGCTCTATGACGCTCAAAATTTCTTTGGACGTAATGACTTCGCTCTGCGTTTTTGCCGCTCCGACTTTTCTCACATTGACGCGCATAGACATATTGTTGGATTCATACATATTGCCCAGTTCTTTTTTTATCTTTTCCGCCAAAGAGAACGATATAGTACTGCTCATACTCATTATCATATAATCTGCAATGGCTTTGGTAAGCTTGTCTCCGCCTATATCCACGCAGCAACCCGTCACGATACCTTCTTTGCCGACAATGGCAATCTCCGTTTTTGACGCGCCTATATCCACGATAAAATGTCCTCTGCCGTATCCCAACGCCCCTGCGACGGCAACGGGAGATTCCAACACGATGACTTCGCTTGCGCCTGCTTTGCGAAGCGCCTTTTCTATGTCTCTTTTTTCTGCCAAACCTACTCCGCAACCAACCATTACCAAAGCCTTGATTTTAGGCTTAATTAAAGTATTACTCGGTAAGCAACGCGAAATATAATCTTTCAACATACAAACGGCTGCTTTTTCGTTGGTAATCATACCACCGTCCACGACGTTGATTGTTTGATATCCCTGCGACGGCGTCTTAAGGTATTTTTCCACTCCTTTTCCGCTCTCGACCAAAGTCATTTTATTATTTTTGGCAATGACAGTAACTCTTGATTCGTCGCTTACTATAAGTCCGCTGCCAACCTTGTGTATCGAGGTTGTCGCGCTTCCCAAATCAATCGCCAATCCTATCTCTTTCATATGCGTGCTCCCACTGTTACTATATAATTTTTGTCAATTCTTCTCTTAATTTTTCAATAGGCAATCCTACTATATTGCTGTAACTGCCGTCATAACTCTCCACAACTTCGCTATCTTGAATTCCATAGCCGCCTGCTTTATCAAACGGAGCGAAGTTTTTTATATAATCAAGCTTTTCTTTTTCGCTCAATTTTTTTAGCTTGACCGTAGACTTGTCATAGAAAATATGCGTTTTGCCATTATAATATATCGCAACTCCCGTATATACCGTATGCCTTTGTCCCGAAAGCTCGTCCAAAAACAGCTTTGCCTCTGCTTGGTCTTTTGGCTTCCCGTATATCATACCGCTTTTACAAACGACGGTATCCGCCGAAATTATAAGCGAATGAGGATACTGCGCCGGCAACGTCGCCAACTTTATTGCCGCCAAATAACGACAGACGGCATACCCTCTTTTAAGGTCGCATTTTTCTTCGACGTTTTGAGGTAATACCGCAAAGTTGTCGAATATTTCTCCCAACAGTTGTTTTCTGCGCGGCGAGTTGGACGCCAATATAATATCCATCGTCATTCTCTTATTATTGTAGCACAAATCGATATATCTTTCAACATATTTTATAATATATTGCCATAGCCTCTTTTAAGCAAAATACAAGACGGTAAAATTTTACCGCCTTGAACTTTTATCGACTGATTATAAAATCTGCAAATTCTTTTTATAAGCCCTTCTGAAATCCTGTATTGCCGTCATTGCGTCTTTTATCTCCAACGAGCAGTCCTGTCCTTCGCTGTCCGTCTTCATAATTACGCTGTCTCCCAACACGTCGCAATCAATACCTTTTATAACGCTGGACATACTTCTGTCAAAGCTCTCTGCGATTCTGACAATCACGCCAAGTTTCAAAATTGCGTCAAAGTCCTCTTCCGTTATCATATCCTTATATCTCATAAACTCCACGGTGTTCAAATCGCCTTTGCGGTGCATCGACGCAACAAACGCCGCCATTATCAAATCTTTGTGCGAAATACCGTATAGATTGGAATTAAGTATGACGTAGCTAGAATGTTTGTGATGGTCGTAATACTTTATTCTGTTGCCAGTATCGTGAAGCATTGCCGCCGTTCTCAAAACTTTGACGTAAGAGCGCGGCAATTTGTGCAACACTTTGAGCTGTTTGAACAACTGTATTGACAAATTGTATACTTGCTCCGCGTGCGCAATATTTTCACCGAAGAAATTAAGCAACGAATATATGCTGTGCCCCAAAACGTCGGAAATAGGCTTTTCATTAGTGGACGGAACGGCATATCTAAACATAGCGCCCTCTCTCAATCCGCTGCCCGAAATGACTATTTCGTCTACTCCAACGACGTTGATAAACGCGTTGATTGCCGCCAAAGCCGCGGGGAAAATATCTGCTCTCACGCTCGAAAGTCCCTTTATTTTCATAGTCTTGTCAAGCTCTAACGAGCGGATATTGTTGTATATGCTTGAAAATTCGCTTTTGCCGACGACGTAATTATGCGCCATTGACAACGGATATTTTTTGAGCATTCTGCTTATCTTTCCTATGTTTCTAAAAGAACCGCCGACGCCTATAAGTCTTGTATCAGGCAAAACTTCTTTGAGCCAATCGAGTTTTTCCAGTTCTGAAGTAACGTATTTTTCTATCATCAAAGACTTATCCGCAGGCGAAAGACCGTCTTGCTTGACCATATCAGTCAACACAACGGAGCCAAACGGCAATGTCACGGTATTAAGTATGTTCTTTCTGTTGTAATAGATAAGCTGCGTACTGCCGCCTCCTATATCCATAATTATACCTCTTGGAATATCCATAGAGTTGATTACGCCTTGATATACGAGTTGAGCCTCTTCGTCGCTATTCAACACCTTTAATTCTATACCTGTGCAAGCGTGCACTTCATCTAAAAAACTGCGTTGATTTTTTGCCCTTCTGACAGCCGCCGTGGCATACGCGTAAATACGGCTTACGTTATTTGCGTCGCACAGCCGTCTGAACATCTTGAGAGTCTTGATAGTCTGCGCAATTCTGGCAGGCTGTAAAAAGCCGTCGATTTCCATATCCTGTGCAAGTCTGACCGTCTCCTTAATGTCGTCTACAACTTGAAAATAACCGCCTTTGAGTATATCCACCAATACCAACCTCGTTGAATTGGACCCCAAGTCGATTATTGCAATTTTATCCATATCTTTTTCCATTAAAACACTTCCCTATACTGATAATTTATTTTCGCTGTCATTATAACACAAGATTCGTCTTATTTCAATACCAATTTTTGAAAAATTTGCATAAACAGCATAACGACTGAATATAATATTTATTTTATCCGGCAAACTCGCTCTTGAGCTTGTCCGCATAAGCCGTAAGATATGCTTTTATTTCGTCCATAGCGCGCCTGTATTTGTCTTGGTCTTTTATCAATACGGGGTCGGGAATAGGTTTGTACTTACCCGTTGCCAAAACGCTGAGGAGAGCAAACTTCTTTGCATATTTAAGAGGAAGAAAAAATTTATTTGATTTTGTCATACCGATAATAATATCGGCTTCTTCAAAATACGCTTTTCCCTTGCCGTATTTGAAAGTCGGCGTATGCGCGAGTACGTATTCTTTTTCAAAGCCTTCGTCCGTCAAAACTTTGACTGCTTTTGAATTTATTTTAAAAGACTTGTTAAAAACCGCGGAGCTCTTAATCCAATCGATATTTTTCGATAGCGTTTCGTCCTCTTCGACTATCTTTCTAAAAACGTATTCGCAATACGGAGAACGGCATATATTGGACATACAGATAAATAATATTTTCATAGTTATATTGTAGCACAAGCAACTTACAATTACAATAGTATTTTAAAAATATAACTATTTAATATAAAACGGAACGCATAAATGCATCCCGTTTTATCAATAAAATTTAACTTCTTATTTTCATTCAGCTTTTATAAAATCCTTCAGTTCTTTTTCGACTGCGTCTAGCAAGTCGATAATCCTGCGTTCGTCTTCGTCAGAACACTTTTGCGCAATGCAAAGAGTTGTAATTCCCTTGAACGTTGTGGTCGTAAGCTGAATATAGGGTTTGAATTTTGTCGCTCCCGTTATAAAAGTATCTATGCATTTAAGATTGTCCAACTCAACGTAGTCGTCGGGTATAATTCCGATATTCGACATTCCTATCAAAGGATTTTCATATCCTATTTTTATTGCAAACTCCGCAATTGAATATGGAAACAGCTTAAAAGCCAACGCCAAAAGCGGTATTCCGTACAAACCGCAAAATTTATCGTTCTTCGATTTCTCGTTTTGCTCCGCGACTATGCGCAACGTATCGCAAAAATCATCTCCCAATTCGTCAATAACGCAAGGCATAAATCCAGTGAGATTGGTAATTTCTTCCGAACTTGCAGATTTGATATGGTCGCGCAAATTTTTCATACTCGTAACAACTATTCTCTTGTCGTCGGTAGACGCCAAACGCGTTGATATAGCCCTTGCGTAAGCCGTCATAAATACGTCGTTGAGAGTAGCGTCGTATTCTTTACCTTTGGCTTTTAACGCTATTACCGTCTCTTGAGAGAGCCGCTTAAAATTAAATCTTGTACTGCAGTCTTTGTCGTCTGTAAAATCAAACTTATTTTTTATACCGGTACGCGAGACGTTCTTGTATAACTTTTTAGCTTCTTCAGCCTCTTCTTCGCTCATATCCTTATAAATCTGCGAATAGCTTCTGGTGCCTTCTTTGAGCTCGAGCGTCGAAATATCTCTGCCTCTCGCCAAAAGATTGTAGCCTTCGACTATCTTTCCGATGAAGTATTTGAAATCTGCTCCGTCCAAACACATATGGTTGACAAGCACGGATATTGCGCTGTTGCCTCTGCAATAATGAACGGTAATCTCAAATTGAAGTTTGGCTTTATAGCTTAGCTCTTTTGCCAACGCCGACAAAACGCTCTTTTGTAAATCGTCGCATATGACGCTGTTTGCCATTTCTTCCAAAGTATAGTCCTCGTTGACGTCCCAATGCGGGTCTATTGCGCTGCTTTTGAAAGTTGACCTTAATATAGGAAAATGCGTTACCACGCAATAGACCGACTTGCGCAATAAATCGATGTCGATTTCGCCCTCGTATACTACCGAAGCGTGAATCATTCTGTCATAATAATTCCTAAAGATATATTGAACTTTATCCCAAAGTTCAGCCTTTAACTTTTCCATAATTCCCTCTGCAAACGGCGTAAAATATAAATCGCGCCGTCCAATTTTTTCATTCCCGTTAGGTCAAGTATATACAAACAAACGACAATTTACAATTATTTTTTATGTGAATATTGCTAAATTTATGTTGAATTTACATTAAAAACCAAAGTCAAGAAGCTTTATTACTTAAACATAATACCAATAAAAAAGAGAGACATTAAGCCTCTCTATAAAAACTCTTTATTTCTCGCAAAAGCTTTTTGGCACTATGAATCTTAAAGCGTTTTGAATAACGTTGACTTCAAAGCTGTCGCCAGATACCACTTCTCCGTCCAAACTTATCATAAAGTTTTTCTGTCCTCCGACGATTTCAACCTTTTTACATCTTTTATAATTGATATACGGCGCAAGTTTTGGCATATCGAGATAATCGCCGCGTTTATAATGTTTCATAAATTTGAGAAATTTAAATATCGACACCGGCTTAATACAGCACACTTCCATAAATCCGTCGTTGTTGACAGACCTAGGCGCGCATTTATAAGACCCTCCGACATATTTTCCGTTGACGCAAGTGCAAATCAATATGCTGTCTTTATTCATCTCCTCTCCGTCGCCTATGACTTTGCATTTCGTCTTCAAAGCAGTGAACAGCGCGTAGAGTACGGCGGTGTTATACGCATTTTTTCCGCCGATAATTTTTTTGGACTTAACTTCGCTCATCTTCTTGGCGACAGCGCTGTCCAAACCGAAATGACACGCGTTGACGGCGTATCTGTCTCCAACTTGAATAATATCTATCTTTGTTTCTTTGCCGTTGATTAAATTATCTAAATTCAAAAATTCGTCTTTATGACCGTAATATTTTATGTAATCGTTGCCGCTTCCGCTAGGATACACAGCCAATATTGCATTGGGATGTCCGACCATTCCGCTTGCCACTTCGTTGAGCGTACCGTCTCCGCCGCACGAATAAAAAACTATATCTTCGCTGCTTTCTTCGCATCTCTGCGAAACGTAACGCGTGGCGTCTCCCTTTGACTTTGTGACGTATATCTCGTAGTCAAAATCTTCTCTTCCCGCAAGTTTAGACTCAATATCCGATAATGCGTTTTTTATCCCCGCAGTCGGATTTACAATAAAAATATTCTTCATATACACTTTTTCCGTTAATTAGGGCTTATTGCCGTTAATATTATGCATTAATATCAATAAATATGTCAACAAAATATCCGCATAAACTATGCAGATTATGCGGATATTTAACTTATGATTATCAATACTGTCTTATATATACTATTATATATAATCATATGTGATTTTTAAATTTAATTATCAATATTTTATTTTGTTTGGAATTAATGACCTTCTCTTTCGGCGTCGATAGCCAATACTATCATCAATACCAAAAGAGCGTCTTTTGGGTCTACTATATCCAACACGTAATGGTCTGTCATATGCCACAATTCTTTTTTCATAGACGCAACAAGCGCGTTGTCTGCATCGACAATGGAATAATTCCATCCCAAAATATTGCCGTCGATTTTCCAATTGTTGCAATCAACTTTGAACTTTTGCGTAAAGAAGGTAAACTTTTTCTTTACTCTGCCCACTTCTTCCTCGCCGACAAAAAGCCTAAACTGAGGTAAAATATCAAAAAATTTGGATTTGAGCGCAGCAATCTTATTACCCTGACTGTCGTATATGTCAAATCTTTTGGGCACTCTTATTCTGCCCTGAATCTTGTACGCTATCGCGCCGCTTTCGTCGTACACCTCGTACTTGCCTGCCAATGACATCATTTTTTGTTTAAACGTCAAAATCATTTTTCACTTCTCCTTATAATAAAACGTTTATTTTTTTATTCCTAACCTTGACGACGTAAATCCGTCAAGTTTGAAATCAACGCTTGCCAGCTCAACATTTCTGTTTTCGCCGTGATAATCTGTTCCTCCTGTCGCAATTATTTTATGTTTTTTTGCTATCATTGTCAACGTATTAATAGTAGTTTTATCGTGCGTAGGATAGAATGCTTCGATACCGCCGAGACCGTACGGCTTCAAACCTTGGACCAACGACTCCAATCTGTTTTGCTGTAAAAACCTAAGCGGATGCGCTATTACGGCAAGACCTCCCGCGTTTTTTATCAATTGAACTCCTTGAAGCGGAGTAATACGCTGAGACGGATAATAAGCCTTTCCGTTGCTGCCTAAGTATTTATCAAACGCCTCGGGTATCGAAGTAACGTATCCTTTTGCAAGCATAAGCTTGGCAATATGCAATCGACCGACGCTCGCGCTGTCAGTGGGAAGCATATCCCTGTCAAGTTTTATACCCAAATCGTAAAGTCTATTGAGAATAAGTTCTGCTCTCTCCTTACGTTTACGCTCGAAATAATGTATTTTTTCCGCAAGCTCACAATTCGACGCGTCGAAACCGTAACCCAAAATATGAATTTCGTGAGTGGAAAACGTCGACAGCTCCACACCGTCAATATATTGTATTCCCTTGCCAGCGGCATATTCTTTTGCCTCAAAATTAGCTTTGATACAATCGTGGTCGGTAATGGAAAGACAATTGACGCCAAGTCTTTCCGCCTTGTCGACAATAGCCTTGGGAGCGTCCGTTCCGTCGCTCAATATACTGTGCGTATGCAAATCAATCTTCATCTGCCACCTGTTCGTCTTCGTTCAAAGCGCTTGCCACCATCATTTGCTCTTCGTCTTGCGGGAGCTCGCCTCCCACTTTGGCAAGTCTTTTGCTTATGCGCTCGTTTTGTTTTTCTACGTCCTCAATCGTATCTACTACTTTTACTGCGTTTTTCTTTATAGAAGCTACCAAATTGCCGTACTTGGCGAAGTCTTTTTGGAACTGCGTCAGCGCCTTGGCAATTTCTCCGCTTCTTTTTTGTATCTTAAGCGTGGTAAAGCCTATCTGCAAACTATTGAGCAGCGCAGTAATAGTCGTCGGTCCGCATACCGTTACGTTGAATTCGTTTTGCAATTGAGTAGTCAAAACCGTGTTTTTTGCTATCTCGGCATAAAGTCCTTCGCTTGGCAGATACATTATGGCAAACCTCGTGGTAACGGGTATTTGAATATATTTTGACGAAATACTCTTGGCTTCGCGTTTTATTTCGTCGACGAGTTCTTTTCTGGCTTTTTCGGTTTTTTCGGAATCTCCTTCTTCGCTGACGTTGACCAAATTGACGTATCTGTCGAGCGGAAATTTGGAGTCTATAGGCAAATACACTTTATCTTCGCCTTGCCCCGGCATTACAATTGCGAAATCCACTGCTACTTGGGATTTTTTGGACAGTCTGAATTGAGAGTGATACTGCTCGGGAGAAAGAATTTGGTCGAGAAGACTTTCCAAAGCGACTTCGCCCCAACCTCCTCTTGTCTTTACGTTGTTGAACATCTTGTTGAGATTGCCTACTTTCGCCGTCAAATCTCTCATTTCTCCAAAGCCTTGCTGAACGCGCGATAAAGAATCGTTCACCATCTCAAACGCGCCCTTAATCCTCTTGTCCAACGTCTCGGTGAGTTTCTCGTCGACAGTCTCCCTTATTTTTTGCAACTGCGCTTCGTTGTTATTACGTACGCTTTCAAGTTGAGTCTTATTGTCCTCGCGTACTTCTTTCAACGAAACTTTGAGTTCGTTGGCTATCTTATCGAGAGAACTGTCTATAGATTTGACGGAAAAACTCAAAGTGTCCTGCATATCTCTTTTGAGAACGCCCAACGACTCGCCTGTGTTTTTGCTCATATCCGCGACGGCAGACCTCATCTCCAATCGAATATCACCCAACGTCTCCTTGATATTTTTTAGATTCTCGTCCAACGCATTCTTAAATGAGTTCAAATAAAGCTCTAGCATTGGAGCAAGAGACGCATTTGAAGCGTTTATCGAATTTATCAAAGCAGAAGTCAACGTCTCTCTTTCTCGCGTTGTGTGTTCGTTGATTATGTTCTTTACTTCGTTAAGGTTATTGTTGAACGTCTCAAGTTCTGCTATTACGTCTTGCGAACTATCGCCGTTTTTACTCTTTTTTCTCGACGAAATTATATTTGCGACGCCTAATACTATACCTATCGCCGACAATATTATTAAAATTATCAATAACGCTATTTCCATTATTATTCTCCGTGCGTAATTTTTTTAACGCGCTTTTTCATTCTCTTTGCAACGCATATGAGATTCTCTTTATCATTGCGAATTTTGCCTAACAAAGCCAAATCCCATATCTCATTCAAGACAACTCCTATCTCTTTGCCGATATATCCCAATTTTTGCATATCGCCGCCGTCGACGTCAAGTGCCTTTATGCTCATAGGCACGTTTTCTTCTATCATTTTGGCATATATCGCGGTCAACTTATCAGCCGTTCTAGACGATTGCAAATAACCGGTTCCTATACAGTCCGCCTTGAATAAATCCAATAAGTCGTCCAACAAATCGATATTTTGAGCAATAAATCTTCGGCACTTACACTCTCTCGCGTTGCCGTTGACGTCGAACATATGCAAACCGACTATTCTGGACACGCGGTCGATAATGCGGTTGGGATATTTGAGTCTTGTCAGAATTTCTCTCGCCATCATCTCGCCGCGAACGTTGTGAAAATAGGTATTGCCTTCGTTTGCCATACAAACGCCCTTCGCCACGTCGTGCAAAAGTCCCGCTAGACGGACGTTGGGAGGACAAGCCTCTACAACCTTGAACGTGTGTTCAAGCACGTCGTATCTGTGATATTCTCTCTTTTGCGCCACGCCGTCGTTGGCTGCCAGCTCGGGAAGAATTATCTTCAGCGCGCCGATGTCTTGAAGAAGATGCAAAGCCTTATAGCAATTGTCTCCCGCGAGTATCTTATCCAATTCATCTCTTATACGCTCAACGCTTATTTCTTCCAGCCTACACGCAAGTTTTTTTGCGCTTTCATACGTCTCGCCGTCCACTTCAAAACCAAGCGTAGATACAAATCTTGCCAATCGCAATATCCTCAAGCCGTCTTGCGAAAGCACTGTTTGAGAATCTGCCGTCGTCGACAATACCTTACGTTTGACGTCTGCAATTCCGTCGAGAGGGTCAATCAATTCATTATCTATGATTCTGCAATATATAGCGTTGCATTTGAAATCGCGTCTCATAGCGTCGACAACGATATCTGTGGTAAATTCCACTTGAGTAGGCGTATGCACTCCGCTCCCCGTAGGATAACTGTCAATTCGGAAAGTGGTATACTCATAGCATTTATTTCCCTTTATAATGACAGTACCCAATCTAGGCGAAGCGCCCGTCGCTTTAAATCGCGTTCCATCCAACAAATTTATCAGCTCGTCGGGTTTTACGGCTCCCGACAAATCTATATCGTAACACTTCTCGCCGCGCAAGGCGTCTCGCACGCAACCGCCCACAGCAAACAACGGTTTGTCTTCGGGAAATAATTTTGCAAGTTCCTCAAGTTCTGATTTTATAAATTCGTCAAACAATTTTCGCCTCGTCGTTATCCAATTGAAGTATTCCGATATAAGGTAGATTGCGATACTTTTCGTCGTAATCCAATCCGTAGCCCACTACGAATTCATCGGGTACGGTATAACCTATATAATCGGCTTTAAAGTCAGTCGTTCTGCGCGAAGGCTTATCTAAAAACGAACATACCTTGACGCTTTTTGCTCCTCTGTGAGCAAGTAAAGACACCAACGCTTTCATCGTGTTGCCGCTGTCAATTATATCTTCGATAAGTATCACGTCTTCGCCGTCGATATCTTTGGTCAAGTCTTTGTTTATTTTGACGTTGCCGCTGGAAACCGTGCCGCAACCGTAACTCGAAACAGACATCGTGTCAAATCTCAACGGAAGATTTATTTTCCTCACCAAATCTCCGTAAAATATTATTGCGCCCTTAAGTATTGCTACGACAACGGGACTTTTGCCATTATAGTCAAGCTCTATCTGTCTTGCAAGCTCTTCTACACGCATAGCTATTTTTTCTTGGCTGATAAGCACGCTTTTGATTCTTTCCATTTTATACCGTTCTTTTCCCGTAGTCTCACTTATTTTTTTATTATGGAAATATATGCAACTCTTCGAGTATTGCCGTCTATTTTTACTATATCTCCGATTTCATATTGAGGAAGAGCGTATACCTCGTTTTCTTTTGCCAAAACAACGATATTCTCCCTGTTGCGTCTGGGAACTTTGATATCCGTGAGGTAATCTCCAAGACTCTTGCTTTTCCCTTTATATCTTTTGAATACGTCGCCTATTCTTCTGTTGCGAATATCGCAGCCCTCGAGCTTGTCCATATCGCAACGCAAACTGTCGGATTTTTCCGCGGATATTCTCAATACTTTATCTCCGAGGTCGTAGTCTCCGTAACCTTTTACGCAACCGTCGTATATCTTGACGGTTTGAAGCTTTGCCAATACAACGCCGTCTTCGTCTCTGTAAGCCGTCAGACCAAAAGGCAAACTTACGCTGGCCCCGCGATTTTTCTCTGCTAAATCAAGTATTGAATTAATATGCTTTTGCGTAAGGTCGACTCTCGTGGTTATCTCGTCCACAGCGTTTATCACCGTATACGAAGCTATAACTTTATCGCCTTGCAAAACTGCCAAAGGAATAAATATACCGTCCAATCTATTGTCATATCCCTTACAAATGCCGTCGAGATGATTACACAACTCGTTTGCGCGGTCGGCAAGTCTAATAACGTTGCCGTCGACTCCGCCGTATATCTCTCTCAACAGCGGCATTACGCTCAATCTTAACTTATTTCGACTGTAATCTTGACTTTTGTTCGTCGAATCGTCCACATACGGAACGAAGTTGCGCTTGATATAATCGTCCACGTCTTCTCTTGACGTTTTGAGCATAGGACGGAGCAATGTTCCGTCGTCTAGACTCATTCCTCGCAAACCTCTTATACCGCTTCCGCGAAAGATATGCATTAATATGCTTTCTACGTTATCCTGCATATGATGAGCAGTTACGACTCTCTGCGCCTCCCCGCACTCTACCAATTGCGCAAAAATCTGTCTGCGTCTTATTCTCGCGCCCTGTTCCAAGCTATATCCTCCAGCTTTGCAAAACGTAGGGATATCTTCATCGTAAGCTTTGCAACGCACGCCTTGAACTTTGCAGTAATTGACGACAAAATCTCTGTCGCGAATTCCCTCGTCGCCTCGCAAGTTATGATGAACGGTTACTGCAAAAAAATTCTTTTTGGAAACATTTTGGCAAAACCAATCCAAAAGCGCCATAGAATCTCTTCCGCCACTCACTGCCAACGCCAACGTTTGGAACTTGTTTATATACTCTCGCATATTATCTTCAAGCATATTTTTATTATAATATAAAATATTAAATAAATCAATTATTTGACTTTGGAACTCAAAATAACCAAAAGTTAATGATTCGGCAGTAAAATAAGACTCGGTTTTCGCCGAGTCATATTAAAATATATTTTTGTTTACGAAAGCAACATTCTGTCATTTGCAAATTCGCCGTCGGAATTCTGTTCGAACTTCATAAGCAAATCATTGACAGTCAAATTTTTCTTCTCCTCTCCGCAAACGTCGTAAATTATCGCGCCGTTCATCATCATTATGAGTCTGTTGCCGTATTTTATCGCGTCTTTCATATTATGAGTAATCATAATGGTCGTGATATTGTCTTTTGTCGTTATTTCGTCTGTAAGATTCAATACTTTGCCTGCCGTCTTGGGGTCGAGCGCAGCCGTGTGTTCGTCCAAAAGCAGCACTTTCGGCTTAATAAGCGACGCCATAAGAAGGGTCAACGCCTGTCTTTGACCTCCCGAAAGCAATCCGACTTTGGTTGTAAGTCTGTCTTCGAGATTAAGGTCTAGCATCTTGAGCTTTTCTCTAAAAAACTCTCTCTCTTCTTTTTTGATATTCCAACGCAGTCCGCGTTTTTTGCCTCTCCTGTTGGCGAGAGCCAAGTTTTCTTCTATGCTCATATTTGCGGCAGTGCCAACCATAGGGTCTTGAAATACTCTGCCTATCAAAGAAGCTCTCTTGTACTCAGGCATTTTGGTTATATCAACTATTCCGTTGAAATTATTATCTTTTTTAGCTTTTTTGTTGCTTTCAACGCCGTCTATGATTATCTTTCCTTCTTCGGGTTGAAAAACGCCTGCGATAATATTGAGCATTGTCGACTTACCTGCGCCGTTACCGCCGATAACCGTTATAAAATCTCCGTCGTTTACTTTAATATTGAGGTCAACGAGCGCCTTTTTTTCATTGACTGTGCCTATATTGAAAGTCTTGTGTATTCCTTGAAGTTCCAACATATTACACCTCCCCGACCGCAGATTCTTTTTCTTGTTTTTCGGTTGAATCTGCGACAGAGCTTTCGTCTGCTATTTTTTCTTCTTTTACGGAAGTATTATCCGCATTTCCGCCCGAGCCGGTCTTTTTGGATTTGCGCGCCGTTTTGCTTATCTTCTCTTTGATAAGAGGTATGGACAATGCTACTACCACAAGAACGGCAGTCAAAAGCTTGACGTATTCGGAATTTACTCCCGCAAGATAAATAAACGATATGATAATTCTATATATCACGCTTCCTAAAGCAACGCTCATAAGTCTTGCCCAAAACGGGAACTTACCGGAAATAATTCCTTCGCCTATGATTATTGCTGCCAAACCGGCGACTATCGAGCCTACGCCCATTGTATTGCTTGCATTGCTTTGTTGGAAAGTTATCAACGCTCCCGAGACGGCAACAAAAGCATTGGAAAGCACCAGTCCCAATATCTTGGAACCTTGAGTATTAATACCCTGAGCTTTTGCCATTTTTTCATTGTTGCCGGTAGCGCGCATTGCGCTTCCCGTCTCCGTGCCGAAAAACCAGTATATCAATCCGATAACTGCGGCTACAGACAATGCGCCCACAATGAAAATTACCCAGTTGCGACCGATAGGCATAAAGTCTTCTATCTTTGTAAACAACGTACCGATGCTGCCCAGTCCGAGATTGGATTTTACGTTACCCGAGCCGATTCCCATAATAAACATATTAATAGAATAAAGACCTGTCATAGTCAATATTCCCGCCAAAATAGGCGCAATCTTAAGTTTTGTATTCAAAAGTCCAGTTACAAGTCCTGCCAAACCTCCGACTACCATTGCGACAAAAAGCGCAATTATTGCCATAAATACGCCTTGAGCCGCTCCTTTTGCTACAAAATCTTTGCTCAAAGTCATTATTTGCGGCAGTCGCTCCGCCGGTAGCAAAGCTGCCTTCAACAGTCAAATCGGCAAAATCAAGAATACGATAGGAAATATATACTCCTATCGCCATAATCGCCCAAAGCAAACCTTGATTGGTACCGCTTAATAAAGTCTCAAAAAATACCATATATCTTATCCTTGCATTGCGGACGGTCTCCCGTCCGCAAAAGTGTTTTGTTTTGTATCCTAATATTATTTATTTAATTTATCCAATACCGATTGAGGAATTGTAAATCCGATTGCGCTTGCAATGTTTTGATTAACCGAAAGTTCAAAACCGGTGGGGTCTTCATAGCCAATCTCTTTAGGAGACTTCTTGCCTGTGAGTATATCATATGCCATTTCGCCCGCTCTTTGACCTATGTTGTAATAATCCACGCCGTAAGTAGCGATACCGCAACCGTCGTTCATTCCGCTTTCTCCGCATACAATGGGAAGTTTTGCGCCCGTAGACAGGTTGAACGCGTGCACCGTATCTGCCGCCGCAGCCAACTTGTTGTCGGTGGGTATGTATACGCAGTCAACGCCTTGATTTTGGAAGTTCTTAAAAGCTTGCTCTATATTATCCGTTTCAGAAATTCCGCCGTCTACAAACTCGATACCCTTTGATTTCATAATGCTTTCCGCCATCTTCTTTTGAGTCACGGAATTATCTTCGTTCAACGTGTACAATACGCCGAATTTTTTTGCGTTGGGAACAAGTTCCATCATTAAGTCTATCTGTTTTTCAATATCGTTAAGGTCCGTAGTGCCTGCGATATTATCAGCCGTCAAACCTGCGTCTACGGCAGAAGTTACGGCGCTGAATACCATAGGAATATCCTTCGTCTCCGAAGCAACCGCTTGCGCCGCGGGAGTTGCAATTGCAAAAATCAAATCTACTCTCGAATTGACCAAAGTCTGCGCCGCAGTCGTATTGAACGCGGTCTCACCGCTTGCGTTCTTATAAATAAACTTGACCGTCTTGCCGTCGGCTTCCATAAGAGAACCGAGCTTGTCTTTAAAACCGTCGTAGGTCTTATCGAGCGCGATATGTTGGACGTGCTGTACTATACCCACGTTGTAATCTGCGGGCGTGCAACCGGCAAATCCCAATACCGTACATACCGAAATTGCAATGAGCATAATTGCGATAATTATCTTTTTCATAGTATTCTCCTTAAATTTCTCCGAACTTCCTTAATATATTGTCGCAAGGTCTTTGACCGATTGCGGAATGTCAAAATCTTTGTTCTCGTTTTTGAGGTCGTCTATAACTTTTTGATTGATAACGTATTTACCTTTTGAAAAATCAGTCTTGAAAACGCTATAAGAACTCTCCTTGCCTTTGACAAGAATTTCATATACTTCTCTTGCCGCTTCTGCGCCCATAGCATAATAATCTACGCTGTAAGTAGCTACGCCGCAAAACTCGTTCATATTAACGTCGCCGCATACGATAGGCATATTGGCAACTTCTCTGGCTGCGATTCCGTTTTTATTTGTATAAATGTTGGTATTGCCTCTTTCGTGAAGCTTCGGTCCTATAGCGACGGACGCCAAGGTGTTGTCGACAGGAATAAATACGCAACCCACTCCGCTGTTTTTCATATCCACAAGAATTTCTCTGACGTGTCCGTCGTGAGTCTTATCCTCTTGTTTCTCATATCCGTTCTCGATAAATCCGTCTGCGCCAAGCTTTTCCGTGATAATCTCTTTTGCCAATTTTACTTGCATTTCCATATTTATCTCGGCTTTGGTCTTATTGTCGGCGTCGGTTGGGGCGCAATATACTATACCCAATTTTTTAGGCTCGGGAGCTATCATAAGCATAAGCTCAATTTGCTTTTCGACTTGGATGCGCAATTCAGACTCTTGAAGATTTCTGTCTCCTATTGCGGCTTGCGCGAAAACGGTTGGTACGCCGACCGCGTTTTCAACAGCGCTATCGGCAGAAGACTGCGACATAGCGAATATTATATTTACTCCCTTCTTTTTTAAATACTCGACGTTGCTCTTTTCGCTTTCTGCGATTTTTTCCGTTGAATCGCCCTCTGACTTTCTATACTTAAGTTTGTAGGTCTTGCCTGCTTCGACCATAAGCGAATCCAACGTATCTCTAAAACCTTTTTGCACCATATCCGACGCAAAATGCTCTGAATTCTCCATTATTCCGATTATGTAATCGGCTTTTTGACAGCCGGCGAAAGCAAAAAGCGAAGTCGCCAACACTGATATTAATAATACTATTACGGCAATTCTTTTTCTCATAAAATCTCCAATATAAAGAGCGTCAAACTCTTACATTATCTATTTTACATAAAAATAGTTGAATTGTCAATGAAGCTTATAAGATATTTTCAAATGCTTTTGGGAAAAATACGACTATTTCGTTTTCAAAAGCAATTTATTGTGGTAAAATGTTTTTAATAAAAATTTTGGAGAAAACCGATTTATGGATTATATGAAAGAATCGCTCAAAAAACATTATGAGTGGAAAGGAAAACTTGAAATCGTGTCAAGAGCAAAAGTTGAAAATAAAGAAGATTTGTCTTTGGCTTATACACCGGGCGTTGCGCAAGCCTGTCTTGAAATTCAAAAAGATATCGACAAATCTTACGACCTTACCAGACGCTGGAACACCGTAGCAGTCGTTACGGACGGCACAGCCGTACTTGGTTTGGGCGATATAGGCGCGGAGGCAGGTATGCCTGTAATGGAAGGCAAATGCGTACTCTTCAAAGAATTCGGAGGCGTCGACGCTATACCGCTTTGCGTAAAGTCCAAAGACGTAGACGATATCGTCAATACCGTCGCTCTCATTTCGGGAAGTTTCGGCGGCGTAAATCTAGAGGATATTTCTGCGCCAAGATGCTTTGAAATTGAAAAGAAGCTCAAAGAACGCACGGATATCCCTATCTTTCACGACGACCAGCACGGCACAGCCGTAGTAACGGCGGCGGCGCTTATCAACGCCCTTAAACTAGTAGGCAAAGATTGGAAAGACGTGACCGTTACTTTCAGCGGCGCAGGCGCGGCGGGCAGCGCAATTGCCAAACTGCTTATTCAACTCGGCGTAAAAGATATATTGGTATGCAATCGCAAAGGTATTATTTGCAAAGGCGTAAACGTACCAAAAGGCAATGAAGAAATTGCCGAAATCACCAACAAAAATTTACGTCAAGGCTCTCTTGCCGACGCAATGAAAGGCGCAGATATACTTATAGGAGTATCTGCCCCCGGCATAATAACGAGCGAAATGGTCTCGTCAATGGCAAAAGACGCAATAGTAATGGCAATGGCAAATCCCGTTCCCGAAATAATGCCGGATATTGCAAAACAAGCGGGCGCGGCAGTCGTAGGTACGGGACGAAGCGACTTCCCAAATCAAATCAACAACGTTCTTGCCTTCCCCGGAATTTTCAGAGGCGCGCTTGACGTGAGAGCAAAGGAAATCAACGAAGAGATGAAAATGGCAGCCGCAAAAGCAATAGCAAGTCTTGTAAGCGATAGCGAGCTTAATCCCGATTATATATTGCCAATGGCTTTTGATTCAAGAATCGGCAAGACGGTGGCAAAAGCAGTAGCAGACGCAGCAAGAGCAACAGGAGCTGCAAGAATCTAACTTTTGTCGTCAGTAAAAAAATAAATCAATATGCAAAATGCACCTCATTTTGTTGTCTTCAACTTTTGAGGCGCATTTTTATCTTTTATAATAGTATTGCAAAACTAAAACGAATCAACCAAGCGTAGTGCGCAAAAAATCTAATATTTAGAATGTCATTTCGATTGCACACAGTGTAATGGAGAAATGTCTTCCGTCTTTATATTGATGAGACCTCTCCACTTCGGTCGAGGTGACTTATTGATTTTGTCATTTCGAGCGTAGTCGAGAAATCTATTCACTTTATTTATCTCATTGCCTTTTGCTCTTTGAGATACTCCACATATCTCTCTATCTGGTCTTCTCTCAAGTCTATCATTTCTTTGGCTGTCGCATATGCTTGCGCGTCTCCTATTATGACTTCCGTCTCTTTGACCTTTACTTTTGTTCCGTCGCTTCCCGCATTGCGCCTTATATCCTTCAGATACTCATCTTCCATCTTAAAGAGCGCTACCGTCGTGTCTTTCTTTACCG
>CAJUOK010000008.1 GCA_910588015.1 uncultured Christensenellaceae bacterium
TGAAAGACATCAGAAGAGACGCAGGAAGCGAAGGAACAAAAGTCAAAGTCAAGGAAACGGAAGTAATAATCGACGACGCGCAAGCGTATGCGACTGCAAAGAAAATGATAGACTTGAGAGAAGACCAAATAGAGAGATATGCGGAGTATCTCAAAGAACAAAAGGCAATGAGATAAATTATAGCGAACAAATTAATTAGTGATAGTAAATATCTTTGCTGGTGCAGTAACAATTATTTGATAAATAATTTATGTCATTTCGACCGAAGTGGAGAAATCTAAACAGTATAAATTGGAAGAGACCTCTCCACTGCGGTCGAGGTGACATTTATGGTGAAAATACCTTGCTATTTCATATTGAGCGGAAGTCGAAATATCTCAAACGGATTGAGATTTCTCCACTTCAGTCGAAATGACAAAAAAGTTTTGGCAAAAATGACAAGTTTATAATACTATTGCGAGCATTAATGATAAAACGACTTACATATGCTGTAAGTCGTTTTTGCTTATATTATTGATAAGATTTCTCTGCGCGCTGCGCTTGGTTTAAAAGACAATTTTATATTAGTCTGCGTAATATTGATATGTTATAAAAATTTTTTACTATAAAATCTATTTGATTTTAGGTGTTATGGTTAAGATGTTGTATAATTATTGACAGAATCTTGGTAAAAACGTCACAATATTTGCATTTTGTGTAAAAAACGTCCAAAGCGATTGCTATTTATATATATTTAATGATATAGTGATTTATATAAAATTTGTATGGATAAGTAATGGCAGAGTTTTTTATTAATTTTACGCACTATATAGACGAGGATGCGCCCGTCAAAATAAGAATGATTGGAGAAACGCAACAAGAAGATAACGTCAGTATAGAGCGTGTAAATTCCGATATTATGGCGCTTGAGTATATAATTTCCGGCGAGGGAATTTTGGAGATAAACGGTAAAACTTATTATCCCAAAGTCGGGGACGTGTTCTTTCTTAAAAAGGGAAGCGACCATAAGTATACTTCCAACAAGAAGAACGGTTGGCATAAAATTTGGGTGGTATTCGAAGGCAAACTTATGGAAGAGATGGTCAATATGTATTTGCCAAAGGATACTTATTTGTTTTCGAATTGTTACGTCGGCAATTACTTTAAAGACATACTTTACTATCTCAAGAATTTCAAAAATAATTATAACAAACTAACCGACGGCGTGTCCATAAAACTTTTTGAGATTTTTACTGCGATTAGAGGCAGCGCCGATTCTGTCAAAAAAGTCAGCTTGGCTATGCAAATAAAAGACACTTTGGATATGATGGTGGAAAGCGAACTTTCGCTTGAGAGTTTGAGCGCGCAGTTCGGATATACAAAGAATCATATAATACATATATTTAAGCAGGCTTTCGGAATAACTCCGTACAACTATTTTTTGGAGAGAAAAATCGAGTATGCCAAAGTTTATCTCGACAATTGTTCGCTTTCGATTGCCGAAATTGCTCAAAAGCTGTCTTTTTCAGACCAACAGTATTTTTCGATATGTTTTAAAAAGATAGTGGGAATTCCTCCGATATCGTATCGAAATAAAAAATTTACCAAAATGTAAACGGTGCAATGGTTTTTCATTGGCAAAATATGACAAATCTTGCTATATTATGCTTTTAAGTCTGCGGCATTTAGTTGAAAATGCCGTTTTAATATGCTAAAATATAAAATAAACTGCAAACAAACAAAAGAGGTGTATCAATTATGCATTGGGCGGAAACTATAGCGCAAAAGATAATTCAAAAGAATCCTAATAAGGAAGAATATGTGTGCGCCGCGGGCATCAGTCCGTCTGGTTCTATTCATATCGGCAATTTCAGAGATATTGCCACAAGCTATTTTGTCGCCAAATCATTGCGTAAAATGGGTAAGAAGGCAAAATTGCTTTTTTCTTGGGATGAATTTGACAGAATGAGAAAAGTTCCCGTCAACGTTGCCAAGGTGAGAGACGATATGGAAAAATATATCGGCTGTCCTTACGTCGACGTACCCAATCCGTTTCCAAATAGTACCGCGGCAAATTATGCGGAGTATTTCGAAAACGAATTCGAAGAGTCTCTCGAAAAATTCGGAATCAAAATGGAATTCCGTCATCAAGCTCAAATGTACCGTTCGGGCAAATATAAAGATTACGTTTTGCTTGCCCTCAAAAAGAGAGGAGAGATATTCGACATTATAGATTCTCATCGCACGCAAGAAGCGCAAGAAGGAGAACGCGACGCATATTATCCCGTAAGTATCTACTGCCCCAAGTGCGGAAGAGATACTACAAAAATTGATAGTCTTTCGGACGATTGCATCAAAGCCAAATACAGTTGTAAGTGCGGCTTTGTCGGCGATTTTGATTTTAGCAAAGACTTCAACTGCAAGTTGGCTTGGAAGATAGACTGGCCTATGCGTTGGTGTTACGAAGGCGTTGACTTCGAACCGGGCGGAAAGGACCACGCGAGTATCAATGGCAGTTACGATACGTCAAAGCATATATCCAAGAAGATATTCGGATATGACGCACCAATATTCCAAGGTTATGAATTTATCGGAATAAGCGATTCCGGCGCTTCGACAGGCAAGATGTCGGGTTCAAGCGGTCTTAATCTTACTCCCGATACGTTGCTCAAACTGTATCAGCCCGAAGTTTTGCTTTGGTTGTATTCGCGTAACGAACCGCTCAAGGCTTTCAACTTCTGTCTTGACGACGGTATCTTAAGACAGTATTTTGAGTTTGATAAGATGTATAACGACGTTAAGAACGGAACGGCTAACGAGCTTACAAAGTCTATAATTGAGCTTGCGACTGTTGAAGGAAGACGTCCCAGTCCCGTGCCGATGGGACTTATAGTTCAACTGGGTTCGGTGGTTAATTTCAATCTCAAAATGCTTGAATTGGTCTTTGAGAAGATAGGCACGCCGTTCAAATACGAGGAATTCAAAGACAGGTTGGAAAGAGCTAAATATTGGCTTGAGAAATGTTCTCCGCAAGATATGAACAAATTGCGAGTTACGCGTAATTGGGAAATATACGACAGCTTAAACGAACAGGAAAAGCAAGAGATATCGCAGCTTTACGATTATCTCAAAAATTCAAGCTACGATTTATCGGAGCTGCAGACTGAATTGTACGCTATTCCCAAGAGAGTTCGCGGACTTACCGTCGAAGATAAGGAGTTGAAAGCTTGTCAAGGAGCATTTTTCAAAAACGTGTACAAGCTTTTGATAGACAAGGAAAAAGGCCCGAGACTGTATCTATTCCTATACGCAATCGATTCTTCCAACTATTTGCCGCTGCTTGATTTTTCCTATCCGAAAACAAAAGAGGAAGAAGAGGCGGAAAAAGTCGTAGAGGAAGTCGCGCAGGAAGAAAAGATAGAATACGGCGAACCCGACCCGTTTGTTCCCGTAAAAGAAGAAGTGGAGATATCCGACTTTGAAAAGATAGATTTGCGCGTTTGCAAGATTACGAAATGTCAGGAAATACGCAAATCGCACAATTGTTACAAACTCACGCTTTTTGACGGAGAAGGAGAAAGAGTAATAGTATCTTCAATAAAACACTATTACACTCCCGAGCAGTTGATAGGCAAAAAAATAATCGTCGTTGCAAATCTAAAACCCGTTCGTATTACGGGAGTGACCAGCAACGGTATGCTTGTCGCCGCTACCAACAATGCGTGCGGCTGTCAAGTGGTATTCGTAGACGACATCGTACCGGAGGGTACCGCAATAAAATAATCAAAGTACATATGAGGACAAATCGAGAGGAGATGTTGGAGGGATAGACTATTATCGCCGCATTTAATTGGAATGATTTTGTTCAATGGAGCCAAAGAATTTTCGGAGGGCTCAATCGAGGCGCTGTCACGGCAATACTTATAATGTTGTCGGTTTTGATGGCGCTGTTGCTTGTCTTTTTTACGTTGGAGTTGGCAAAAGACGAATCTTATAGAGCTGACGAAAATCAAGAAGATGATAATCAACAATTACAGCAAGAGACTCAACAATACGTTAGCGTCGAAGTATTGCCGGTAAGTTCTCGCCAAAATTCCGCAGAAGTCGAAGAAACGACTTTAAATTGTCAAGAATATAGTTTGCCGCCCGTCGAAGAATTGCAGTCGACGGAAACTTGCGAAGAAAATATTCAAGCCCAAAGCTGCGCGAATACTGCGACTCAAACGCTTCGCGAAGGCATAGCTCTCGTTTTACCCGAAGAGGATGAAACGCAGGAAGTGGGAGTTAGGTACGACAGAAGTTTTACCGCAAAACTTATTCAATCAACAGACGAAGTCAAAGAATGGTACGGCGAAATCAAAAATCATCTTTTGTCGTATAAAAAAGTTCGCGCAAGGACAAGTTGGGGAAGAGAAAGTTATCGGGTAGGCAGAGACTGCGTCGCAAGATTGATTATCAAAGGGAAAACTCTTTGCGTGCTTTTGGCAATTATACCGCAGTCTTGTCAAGATACCAAATATAAAATCGAGGACTTGGCAGATTTGACCAGTTGCAAGGACACGCCTTGCCTTTATCGCATTAAAAGCAAACGCAAACTTAATTACGCTAAAGAACTGATAGATATTATTATGGCGGAATATAACGTCGCAACCGTTAAAAACAGGGAAGATGTAGATTATTATATTCCATATGAAGGCACCCTAAATTTAATTAAAAGAGGACTTATCAAACGGAAGATAGTGGAAAAGCGCGCCGACTTTTTGACGAAAATCAATATTCCGTCGGGCAACGGAGATAAAATTGACGTTGCGTAATTTGTAGACGAGCAAAGGATTTATAGTTTATATTTTGAAATTAAATAGAAGCTGTCGGTAAGTTTTTTGCTTGGATTCTAAATCAGTTATATTAATATTATTATTTAACATATATTATTGCGTTGAATTTGCGAACCGTTTTGAAAGCAGTCGCAATTCGGCGCAATTTTTTAAAAATACGATTAAATTTTGCCGTATATAAGATGATACGACGTCAACCGGTCAAATTAATTTGCCTATTAAATAATGAAAAAACTAACGAGTTTGATTTAATAGTTTTTATTTCCATAAATTGTATCTTCATAATCTGCAAAGACTTTGCATATCCGAACATAATAACGTAAGAAGACGTATACGAAATTCGCAGTCGAAAAAAATCAAAAATATTTATGCCAAGAGTAAAAAGCATTTGACAAAGCACAATATTTTGCCTATACTTTAAGAGCATTACACAATATATTGTTGATAAAGGAGAATTTGCAATGAAATTCGAACAGTGGAACGGATTTAAAGAAGGCGCGTATCAAGACAAGATTGACGTAAGAGAATTTATAAATCTCAACTACACTCCGTACGAGGGAGATAAGTCGTTTTTGTCGGGACCAACCGAGCGCACTAAAAAGGTTATGGGGAAGGTAAACAAGCTCCTCAAAAAGGAAATGGACAAGGGCGGAGTGCTTGACGTCGATACAAAACGCGTATCGGGATTGTTGGCTTACGACGCAGGATATATCGATAAAGACCTTGATATAATAGTTGGTTTTCAGACTGACGAACCGCTGAAAAGAGGAGTCAATCCTTTTGGCGGTATCAGAATGGCAAGACAGGCTTGCGAGGCTTACGGTTATAAACTTTCGGATGAGATAGAAGAGAACTTTAAGTATTCTACGACTCACAACGACGGCGTATTCAGCGTATATACGGACGAAATGAGAGCCGCAAGAAAAGTCGGCATAATCACCGGACTTCCCGACGCTTACGGCAGAGGACGTATAATAGGCGATTACAGAAGAGTTGCGCTTTACGGAGTGGATTTTCTTATCGAAAACAAAAAAGCAGACAAGATTAGATACGGACAAAACGATATGTCCGAAGAAAATATAAAGTGTCTTGAGGAACTTCATCAGCAGATTAAGGCTCTTGAGGACCTTAAGGGTATGGCGTTGAAATACGGATATGATATTTCTCAACCTGCAAGCAATGCAAAAGAGGCTATACAGTGGCTTTATTTTGGATATTTGGCTGCGATTAAGGAGCAGAACGGCGCGGCTATGAGTCTCGGCAGAACGTCTACTTTCCTTGATATATATATCCAAAGAGATATGGAAAAAGGTATATTGACCGAAGAGCAAGCGCAGGAGCTTATGGACGATTTTGTCATCAAGCTTCGTCTTTCAAGACAGCTTCGTACTCCCGAATATAACGATTTGTTCGGCGGAGACCCGACTTGGACAACTGAGAGCGTGGGCGGTATGAGTAACGACGGCAGAACGCTCGTCACCAAGAATTCTTTCAGAATGCTCAACACGCTTTATACTTTGGGTAGCGCGCCGGAGCCTAACTTGACGATACTTTGGTCTGACAAATTGCCTGATAACTTCAAGAAATTCTGCGCGCAGGTATCTATCGACACAGATTCTATTCAGTATGAAAACGACGATTTGATGCGTCCGATGTACGGCGACGATTATGCGATAGCTTGTTGCGTATCGGCAATGCAAGTCGGCAAACAAATGCAGTTTTTCGGCGCGAGATGCAACCTTGCAAAACTTCTTCTTTTGACGTTGAATGGCGGTAAGGACGAGAATATGGGCATACAGGTTGCTCCAGTAGGAAAGCAATTCGTAGGCAAATTAAATTATGACGAGGTAATGGAAGCCTTCGACAAATACTGCGCTTGGTTGAGCAAACTTTATATCAACACGCTCAACGTAATTCACAGAATGCACGATAAGTACGCTTATGAAAAGATACAGATGGCGTTGCACGACACCGAAGTTACTAGATTTATGGCTTGCGGAGTTGCGGGACTTTCGGTTATTGCAGACTCTTTATCTGCAATTAAATATGCTGAAGTTACTCCTATATACGGCGAAGGCGGACTTATCACAGACTTTGAAATTAAGGGCGATTTCCCAAAATACGGCAACGACGACGACAGAGTAGACGCTATTGCCGTAGAAGTATTGACGAAATTCAGCGACGAGCTCAAAAAGACTCCGACTTACAGAGGTTCTCAACACACGCTGTCGGCATTGACTATCACGTCCAACGTCGTATACGGTAAGAAGACGGGTTCTACGCCCGACGGCAGAAAGAAAGGCGAACCTTTTGCTCCCGGAGCAAATCCTATGCACAACAGAGAAACTTGCGGAGCTTTGGCATCTCTCAATTCGGTGTCCAAATTGCCGTATAACTGTTGTCAAGACGGTATTTCCAACACCTTCTCTATATTGCCCAACGCTTTGGGCGAGAATTCCGACAAGAGAGTATCCAATCTTTCTGATATGCTCAACGGATATTTCGAAAACGGCGGTCATCATCTCAACGTCAACGTTCTTGACAGAGAAAAACTCGTTGCGGCAATGGAAAATCCCGAGATGTATCCCAATATAACAATTCGTGTGTCGGGATATGCGGTCAACTTCCATAAGCTTTCCAAGCCGCAGCAGCTCGAGGTCTTGAAGAGGACTTATCATGGAGAAATGTAAGGCGAGGATAGATTCGCTCTACAACGGTTCGGCAGTCGACGGCAAGGGACTGCGTTGCGTGGTATTTTTCACAGGTTGCAATATGCGCTGCGGATTTTGCCACAACCCCGAGACTTGGACGGAGAAGGGAAGAGAAATTTCCTTATCCGAACTTGTTGCGAGGATAAAACGATATAGGAGTTATATTAAAAACGGCGGCGTCACCCTATCGGGCGGCGAGCCGTTTTTGCAAGCAAAGTTTTGCATAGAACTTGTTAAAGAGCTTCACAAAGAAAACATCGGCGTTATTATAGAGACCAACGGGCTTATCGTCGACAAAGAATTGATAGAACTTTGCGACGGAATTAGATTGGATATAAAAAATCAAGACGCTCCGATAGACGGCAAAGTATTCGAATTTTTAAAATATTGTCAATCTTGCGACAAATTCGTCACTATGACCAATGTGCTTGTGCCGTCTCTAAACGATACGCAGCAAAAATTAAGCGTACTTAAGACGTTAAAACAAGAATTTTCTTGCATTAAAGAATTAAAATTTTTGGCGTTCAGAAAGCTTTGCGAAAGCAAGTATCAGCGCTTAAATATGCCTTTTCCATATGAAAAATACCGAGAGGGAAGCAGAGAAGACTTGCAAAAAGCTTATGAATTCTTGGAATCATAGCAACAGCGAAATAAATAAATCCGTGTTTTTGTTAAAATTTTAACTATTTTTAAAAAATGTATATTGTTTTTGTTGACACGCTTCTCACAATCGTATAAAATGTATGTGTTGCCATATTGTTAAAATTTTAACAAATACGGCAAAATACCTAAAAATATGAACTTTATTATGAAAATCGGATATAATCAATGGCAAACCGACTTTCGCGAGAATAAACTCATTAAAGGTATGCAAAATAAATACAGATAAAATTTTTAAAGGATGGAATATAAAATGGCAAACACTCTAATCGTAAACGATGAGCAGACCTTGCTTGCTAAACTTGAAGAAGTTAGAAAAGCGCAGGCAATCTATGCAACCTACACTCAAGAGCAAGTCGACAAAATCTTCTTTGCAGCGTCTATGGCTGCTAATAAGCAGAGAATCTCGCTTGCAAAAATGGCTGTCGAAGAGACGGGTATGGGCATTGTAGAAGATAAAGTAATCAAGAACCATTATGCTTCCGAGTATATTTACAATACTTACAAAGACGTAAAGACTTGCGGAGTGGTGGAGAGAGACGAGGCGTTCGGTATCACCAAGATAGCTGAGCCTATCGGCGTTATCGCGGCGGTAATTCCGACAACCAATCCGACGTCTACGGCAATATTTAAATCTTTGCTTGCGCTCAAGACGCGCAACGGACTTATCTTTTCTCCGCACCCCAGAGCAAAGAAATGTACTATAGAGGCGGCAAAAGTCGTACTCGAAGCCGCTGTTAAGGCAGGCGCCCCCGAGGGAATTATCGGTTGGATAGACGAGCCGTCAGTTCCGCTTTCGGGAATGATAATGAAAGAAGCCGATATAATTTTGGCAACGGGCGGTCCCGGAATGGTAAAAGCGGCTTATTCTTCGGGCAAACCGGCAGTCGGCGTTGGCGCAGGCAATACGCCCGCTATCGTTGACGATTCGGCAGATATAAAGATGGCGGCGTCTTCGATACTGCACTCCAAGACTTTTGACAACGGTATGATATGCGCTTCGGAGCAGTCGACAATTGTTCTCGACAAAGTGTACGACGAGTTTAAGGCAGAGATGCAATACAGAGGAGCTTATTTCCTCGACGCAAAGCAAACGGAAAAAGTGCGCAAAACAATTCTCATAAACGGCGCGCTTAATGCAAAAATCGTTGGTCAACCTGCTTGCGTTATAGCAAAAATGGCGGGATTTGACGTGCCCGAAACGGCAAAAGTGCTTGTCGGCGAAGTTAAGAGCGTTGACATCAGCGAAGAGTTTGCTCACGAAAAACTTTCTCCCGTGCTTGCTATGTATAAAGCAAAAGATTTTGACGACGCACTCGACAAGGCTTGCAAGCTTATTGACGACGGCGGTTTGGGACACACTTCCGCGCTTTACGTCAATACGGAAACGGGCAAAGACAAGATAGAAAAATTTGCCAACAGAATGCGTACTTGCCGTATTCTTATCAACACTCCTTCGTCGCAAGGCGGTATAGGCGACCTTTACAACTTTAAGCTTGCTCCGTCTTTGACGCTTGGCTGCGGAAGCTGGGGCGGCAACAGCGTAAGCGAAAACGTAGGCGTAAAACACCTTATTAATATCAAGACAGTAGCGGAAAGGAGAGAGAATATGTTGTGGTTCAGAGCACCGGAAAAGGTATATTTCAAAAAAGGTTGTCTCGGCGTTGCGTTGAGAGAATTAAAAGACGTTATGGGCAAGAAGAAAGCTTTTATCGTAACGGATTCTTTCTTGTATCAAAGCGGCTTTACAAAGGCTATCACCGACAGACTCGACGAAATGAACATCAGACACACCACGTTCTTCAACGTTGCTCCCGACCCGACGTTGGGTTGCGCAATTGAAGGCGCAAAGGCTATGAAGGAATTCCAGCCTGACGTAATCATCGCAGTGGGCGGCGGTTCGGCAATGGACGCAGGTAAAATTATGTGGGTATTGTACGAGCATCCGGAAATCGATTTCCAAGACCTTGCAATGAGATTTATGGATATCCGCAAGAGAGTATATACCTTCCCGCATATGGGCGATAAAGCTACGTTTATTGCAGTGGCAACGACAGCCGGCACAGGCTCGGAAGTTACGCCGTTTGCCGTTATTACCGACGAAAATACGGGTACGAAATATCCGCTTGCCGACTATGAACTTTTGCCGGATATGGCAATCGTCGACGCAGACCTTATGATGAATATTCCCAAGGGCTTGACTTCTGCTTCGGGTATCGATGCGTTGACTCACGCTTTGGAAGCTATTGCTTCGATTATGGCGACGGATTTTACCAACGGTATCGCAAAAGAGGCTATACAGTTGATATTCAAATATTTGCCGAGAGCATA
Organism: uncultured Christensenellaceae bacterium; assembly: GCA_910588015.1. Lineage (GTDB taxonomy): Bacteria > Bacillota > Clostridia > Christensenellales > UBA3700 > RACS-045. The sequence goes on from CAJUOK010000008.1 coordinate 10,517, forward strand.
CGAACTCGGCGCTCAAGACGCAGAAGCAAGAGAAGAGATGGCGCACGCTTCCTGTATGGCAGGTATGGCGTTTGCCAACGCATTCCTCGGAGTATGCCACTCTATGGCGCACAAACTTGGTTCTTATCACCACTTGCCGCACGGCGTTGCAAATGCGCTTATGATAGACGAAGTCATCAGATTCAACTGCGCAGAAGCTCCCGTCAAGATGGGTACGTTCCCGCAGTATAAGTTCCCGCAGGCTTTGAAGAGATATGCTGATATAGCTACTATGATGGGCTGCAAGGGCAAGAGCGACGAAGAAAAGGTTGAATCGCTCATTGCTGAAATCGATAAGTTGAAAAAAGCCGTCGGTATCAAATCTACTATTAAAGAATACGGCATAGAAGAAGACAAGTTCCTTGCTTCGCTCGACCAAATGGTAGAGGACGCTTTCGACGACCAGTGTACTGGGGCAAATCCGAGATATCCGCTTATGAAAGAAATCAAGCAAATGTATCTCAATGCTTATTACGGCGCAAAGAAGTAAGTTAATTGGTCGATTTGGCAGTAATTAATTCACGAATTGGAGATAATAAATTAAGGAAGTCCTATGCGGACTTCCTTTTTGTATGCGCTTGATTTTAATTTAAAATTTTTTAAGGTGAAAAAATTTATCAAATTTTATTTCTCAAGTTTTCGCCTGTTATATAACCTACGCTCAGAGAATATTTTTTGTCGGTAAATTTAGATAAAAAGGCTTCGCCGTATCTGCTTATCAGCGCGCCTGCGCCGAGTTGAGTACAAATAAAGGTTTTCTTTTTGTTCGACATACGCTTGTCGATAGTGGAGAATAGATATTCCAACGTAACGTTTTTATAGATAGGTTCTTCGCCTAAATTGTCAATTATCAGCATTTCGCATTGGCTCAAATATTCAAAATATTTCGACAATACGGTTTGCTTGTTGGTATGTTTGTCCAAGAAGATATTTACTAGTTGGAATGCCGATATATAAAAAACGCTTATTCCGCTTTCAAGCAAAGCGTCGGCTGTCGCCAAAGCAAGGCAGGTTTTGCCGACTCCGCTGGCTCCCGAAAGCATAAAATTTAGCCATTTGCATTGCTGAAAATTTTTGCATACTTTATTTTGCATAATGCCGTAAAGTTTGTTCATTCCGACGGACTGTTCGACTTGTAAATTGCCGAATTTATTATTGTCGAAACCAAACTTCGGCAGAGAAGTCAACGAAGAGAATTCTTTTATTAAATTTGAGTATTCTTTTATTAGACATTCGCAGGGCGTTTCGCCGATATATCCGCTGTCTTTGCAAAGCGAGCAAGAATATTTGGTTGCAAAATTCAATTTATTAGCGACAACGTATTCTTTTATTTCTTCGTCAAGCTTGTCAAGAGCATTTTGCAATTGAGATATATCCGCGCCCTTTGCTTTTGATTTGACGAATTCAAGCTCGAGTTTTTTCTTGGTTTTTTGCATATCTGCAAATTTGGGGTGCAAAGTCAACAGAGCTTGGTTTTCTCTTTGAGAATTTTCCTTTGCCAAAGCTCTTTTGGATTGATATATCGAGTTGAGTTGTCTGTCAAAATAATTTATCATAACGTTATTCTATATCGTCAAGCTTGTCCAAATCGTCAAGCGAATAAAAGAACTGCGACAGCTGTTCTTTGCTGTATGCGTTGACGGTCTGCGCGTTTGCCGACGGAGCAGTGGAATATGCTTTTGCTTCTTCGATTGTAAATATATTTGAGCCTTTCCATTTTGCAAGCAAATTGTTGAGAGCCGACAGCGGCTTGCCTTGGCATACGCTTGCGCCGTATTCTATCATACCGTCGTCGAAGTTCCAATTGCTTGTCCACACTTTGTACATATCTCTGTCGTTGCTGTTGACGTTACGCGAATATCCCGTAAGCTCTATGATTTTCTTTATTTGCATATCTCTTTGCATTAGCGTAGCGAGGTGTTGATTTATAGCTTCGGCGCTTACGCAACCTTCGCCGTAAAATTTGGCGACGCATTTATTCATACCTTCTAAAGAGCGTATCGATTTATTGAAACAGTATTCGGCGATAAGCGTAATAGATTCTTTATCAAATCCTTTTTGAAGCCAGTTGGAAATATATTTTTCCACGATATATTCGACGTTTTCATAGTAGACTCCGAGAATTTTATTTACGCCGTAAGCCAGTTGATACATTGCTTGCTTTCCGTCGAGATAATCTTGCATTTCTTTTGCGCTCATAGCGTTGTTGCGATAAAATTCGTCGAGAAGGTTGTTGAGCTTTGCAAAACCGCCTTTGTTTTTCAAAGATTTTGCCGCGAAAAGTATGTCTTCGAGTTGAAAGCCCCAACTTCCCGTCCATTTGAGATATGCGTTTTTGTCCTCTATATCTATTTCCGATTTTTTGCCCACGGTTCGGCAGATTGCTCTTATTGCTTCGCTCGATATCTCAAGTTGTTTTATCTTTTCGTCGACGTCTGCGAGCGTGCGTACGCCTTCTTCTATCCAGTTGCGCGCGACGGCAAGGATATAGTTGGCTTTAATCTTCTCGCCCTTGAGATTGACGCAGTATCTTGCGATAGTTATAAGCACTTCGGGCTTAATTTTGGTCTCTTCGATAAAATCGTAATATACGGTGTATTGATTAATGTTGGTAAAAGCCACGGAAGGGAAGAGCGCCTCGAGCTGCGCGTTGAAATCCGAATATTTTTCTTTTTTGTAATGTCTGGCAAAAGTCGACTTGACGCTTTTGTATGTAACGGCAAAAGGAGAATAGCAGGTGATATAGACGAGTCCCGCGTCTGCAAGCTGTCCGAAGATATTTTCCACTTCCTCTTGAGGCATATCCAAGGCGTCGCAAATAAACGATATGTCGTTTTCTTGCGGTTGAGTGCATAAAGTCAGCCCCAAAAGGTAGATTTTGAGCTGTTTTTCGTCGAGCGACGGCAAATAGTTGACGACATAACTTTTGTCGAGAAGCACCACTCCCGTTTCGTTGTCTTTGGACATTGTGCAGAAATTCATATAATCTCCTTGAAAAATGCTATTCCGTATGCTAATATTAAATTAAAGCATAATATAATATATCATATATATATAAATTTACAAAGTCAATTTGTCTGCGAATTTTAAAAACACAAAATATTGTGTGACAAAAGTCGACTGACACAATTCGGCGGGGAAGGTGAGAAATGAGACTTATCGAGATAAACGACGTGTCCAAGAGCTATAAGCCCAAAGGTCGCAAAAAAGGCGCGACGGTGACGGCTGTGTCGCACGTCGATATGGACATCGAAGAAGGAGAGATACTGGGACTTTTGGGAGCAAACGGCGCAGGCAAAACCACTCTCATAAAGCTTATGTTGGGACTTGTCAATCCCGATAGCGGCAATATTATTATAGGCGGTTACGACGTGTCGACTGCTAGAGAAAAGGCGCTGGCGCAAGTGGGCGCTATTGTCGAGGCTCCCACGCTTTTCAACGATTTCAGCGGAATGGAAAATCTCAAATATTACGCGAGACTGCAAGGAAGCGATATAAGCGAAAGCAGACTGTCGTCTATAGTTTCGCTTGTGGGATTGACGGATAGGATAAACGATAAATTCAAGACTTATTCGCTTGGTATGCGCCAAAGACTTGGAATAGCGCAGGCGATAATGCACCGTCCCAAGGTTTTGCTTTTGGACGAGCCTACCAACGGACTGGACCCCGACGGCATTTCGCAAATGCGCGAGCTATTTTTGAATCTCAAGAATCAGCTCGGTACAACGATAGTAATATCTTCTCATATATTGGGAGAAATGCAACAGACTTGCGACAGAGTGGCTTTTATGGCAAACGGAGAGATAAAAGCCGTTAAGAGTATGGAAGAGGTCAACTACGGAGTCGATTCTATGCGTAAATTTGCCGTCGAATGCAGCGATTTGCAAAAAGCGGAAGGCTTGGTAGCTATGATGGGAATAGACGCGTCTGTTCGCAACAACGCATTGATAATGATAGTCGACCAAGCGAAAATCGGAGATATAGTCAAGATGTTTGTTCAAAACGATATAGTAGTGTATACGGTCAATAAGCTAAAAAGAAGCCTTGAAGATTTGTATCGAGAAGTTTCGAGCGGTCAGTCGGAAAGCCGTTATAAGGAGGTAAAAAACAATGAACAGTAAGATGAAAGACCTTCTTTATTGTGAATTTTATAAGATAAATCGCAAGCACACGCTTTTAAAACTTGCGATAGCTATTGTCGTTATATCGCTGGCAATGATGGGATTTTCGGCTTTGATAAAAGGCGTGTTGGGAGATTCGTTGTCTTTGGGCTCTGCATTGCGAGACTATGACGAGCAGATTGAAAGCCTCAAAATGCAAATGGACGCTATAAACAATCTAGGCGGCGGTTGGAGAGATAACCTGATAATAGGCAATACCGCTGCGGCATATCAAGCTCAAATCAATATTTTTCAATATCTTAAAGACCACGGAGTACCGCAGGGAAGCGTAATAATGTTTTCGGAAAACGCGGGAATTTTCGATTTTGATTCTTATTCATTTACTCAATTGTGTATGAGTGCGCTTATGAGCGTGATAATAATATTTATGATAGTTGCTTGCTGCAATACGACAAGCGGCGAGTTTTCCAACGGCGCTATGAAAATGCAGTTTATAAGACCTGTCAACAAGAATAAGTTTTTTACTGCCAAATGGCTGTCTGTGGTAATAGTTTCGGAGGTTTTGGCGGTCATATCTTTCTTGCTTTCGTTGATACTTGGCTTAATACTTTACGGTCCTGTATCTCCCAACGTGGCGTTTGTCGCAGGTTCGGCGGTGACGGTGGTTTCGCCTTTCGGAGCGCTAATGTTAACGCTGATGTTAAATATGATTAAGATATTTTTCTTGACGCAGCTGACGATGTTTTTATGTTCTCTGTTCAACACATTCGGCAAGGCGATAGTGCTGTCGTTGCTTTTGATAGTGTTTGACTTCGGCGTTTATCTCGAGTACGTTTTGGCTCTTCCGTACGTGGGGTACCTTGCGTTTTTCGCCAACTCCAATTGGGCAAGCGGCATATCTGCAAGCGCGCCTATTTTCAGAGGAATGACGATTTGGGTAATGATACCCGTCACGTTGATTTGGTGCGCGTTCTTTATGTGGTTTTCTTACAGAAGGTTTAACAAAAGAGAAGTCTAGTACGTTAATGTAATTAAAATATTAGGCGGTTGAGCGTCGATAAATAAACGATATAAAAAAGTCGACGCGCAAAATCATTAATTATAACAAATACAGTTAAAAAACGGCTTGCATACAGCGCAAGCCGTTTTTTGAGGCTTATAAATCGTCCGCGTCTTGTGTGGGAGCGCTGCGGTCGTTATATGCAGGCGTGCCCGTATACGAACCGTTGACGTCGTAGGGACTGGAGAGCGATTTTTGTTGCTTTTCTTTGTCTTTATTTTTGTTGTCTTTGAGCCGTTTATTCATTGTTTTTGTCCTTTTTCTTTTTATAAGATTATATCCATAGACGGCAAGCATATACTTTTGATAGAATCGTAAAATTTCGGTGACTAATTTTATAAATTTGCTTGACAAACAAAAGCGGTGAAATTATAATGTTAGCGTAGGATAACTTTTGTCCTTAATTTTTTAAAACAAAAAGTTAGTTAAGGATAACTTTGGAGGTAGAATGAAATTATTGAACTCGCCGATAGGCAAACAAAAAGTCATAGTCCAAGTGACTGCCGATGAAAAGACAAAAAACCGTTTGAATAATATCGGCATTATAATTGGTGGAAAAATCACGCCGCTGCAATCTAATTTCGGCGACTTGATTGTCAAAGTGCGCGAATGCAGAGTTGCGATAAACAAAGACGTTGCAAAGCATATTATTGTGGAGGATGGCAATGAAGAAATTACGACAGACCAAACGGTGTGATATAAAAGTGGCATTGGCAGGAAATCCCAACTGCGGAAAGACAACGCTATTTAATGCATTGACGGGGGCAACTGCGCACGTCGGCAACTGGACGGGCGTAACGGTGGAAAAGTTGGAGGGAACTTATAAGGACAGAAAGAGCGATTTGAGAATAGATATAGTGGATTTGCCGGGCATATATTCTCTTTCGCCTTATTCTCCCGAAGAGGTCGTATCGCGAGATTACATACTCTCGCAAGACGCTGACGTAATACTCAATATTATTGACGCGACGAATTTGCAACGCAATTTATATTTGACGACTCAACTGTTGGAGATAGGAATACCTATAGTAGTGGCTCTGAATATGTCGGATTGTTTGAGTGCCAACGGCGAGCGTATTGACGTCGAATTGCTTTCAAAGAAATTGGGAGCGCCTGTCGTGGCTATTTCCGCTTTAAAGCAAAAGGGTCTAAAGGAACTTATGCTTAAAATCAAAGAGCAAAAGGGAGTCGAGAGAAAAGCTTTTTCGTGCATTTCGTCGGGGATTTTAAAGGAAAGCGTCGAAGGTATTGCATCGCTTTTGCAAGATAGTGAGCACAAGCTTTTCGATACTGTAAAACTTGTCGAAGGCGATAAGCTTATGGAGCAAAAATATATATCGCTCTCAAATAAAATCAAAGAGATAAAAGATAATAATCAAGAAGTAGCTAGTAGGTACAAGGGCGATTTTGAGACTTGCGTCGCCGACCGAAGATATCAGTATATCAACGATAATTTCGGCGATATTATTACTTATGACAAAGAAAAGCCTGCGCTTTCCAAAAGCGATAAAGCAGACAGGGCGCTTACGCATAAGTTTTGGGGTATACCCATATTTCTGATGATAATTTTTGCTATTTTTCACCTTACTTTCAGCGAGAATTTGTTCTATCTGTCAGCTGTTATTCCCGACGGGGCTTTTAAAGACGTAGATAAATTTTCGTCGTTGTTTGTCGATAGCGAATACGAAGAGGACGAAGATGGGAATATAACGGGCGCCAATTCAATTAAGTCTCCGGGAGTATTTTTGCAAGGTTTGGTAGAAGAGCTGGGAGAACTTATAAAGGGCGAAAGAGTCGTAGAAGATACGGTTGATGACAATGGAGAGTCTGTTGCAGAAGTAATTGAAGAAGGAGGAATTGTTACGCGGTGGCTAAAAGACGCGCCCGATTGGGCAAATGGCGTAATTTGCGACGGCATACTTGCGGGCGTATTCGGAGTGCTGTCGTTTATACCGCAGATAATGCTGTTATTTCTCTTCTTGACCATACTCGAAGATACGGGATATATGGCGAGAGTCGCGTTTATAATGGACAGAGCTTTCAGAAAAATCGGACTGTCGGGCAAGTCGTTTATGCCGCTTTTGATGTGTTTCGGATGCGCTGTGCCGGGAATAATGGCTACGCGTACAATCGAAAACGATAGAGAAAGACGGTCGACTATACTTCTCGCTCCATTCTTTTCTTGCGGAGCAAAAAGCCCTATATGGTATGCGTTTGCCGCCGTGCTTACAGGCGTTGCCGGATGGAACAGCGAACTGACGGTGTTCGGTATGTACGTCATAGGTATAGTAGTTGCAATGATTGCCGCTCTTATTATCAAAAAAATCAGCGGACAAAAAGGAGTAACACCGTTTATTATGGAATTGCCCGCGTATCACACTCCGCAATTTAAAAGCGTGACATTGCATATCTGGCAAAAGCTCAAGCACTTCGTATTCAGGGCAGGAACCGTCATTGCCGCTTCGACTATAATAATATGGTATTTGCTCAACTTTAATTTCAAATTCCAAATGGTCGGAGAAGACAACAGTATTCTTGCTATAGTAGGCGGTTGGTTTGAGTGGCTATTCAAACCACTTGGTTTCGGAGACTGGAAATACATTGTTGCTGCAGTAACGGGACTTATAGCAAAAGAAGAAGTTGTATCGTCTATAGAAGTACTGTCGGGCAGTGTGGAAGCATTTGTATCTACGAGCGGAATATCTACAGCGGGAGTGGTGTCGTTTATGGCGTTCAACTTGCTAACTGTGCCGTGTATGGCGGCGGTAGGCGCTGCGTCGGGGGAACTCGGCTCGTCCAAACGTACGGCGCTTGCAGTGCTGTTCTGGATATTGACTTCTTATACTGTGTCAATGATTATATATCTTGTAGGCACCTATTGGTGGACTATATTTATATTCGCCGCGGCGATTGCGGGCGTTATAACGGCGGCGCATTTTATCAATAAGAAGCGCTTTGAAAAAAAGGAGGCGACAAATGTTTAGTTTATTGTGCGTAAATGTTGCTGAAGTTGCGGTAGGCATAGTCGTTGCCGTGATTTTGGTAGGCGGTATAGGCGGTTATATAGGGTATAAAATTTGGGCAAAAAAACACGGTAAATGCGGTTGCGGATGCGACTGCGGAAATTGTACAGGATGCGGAATATGCCCGTCTGCAAACAAACAAAATGATAAATCTAAATAGACATTGTGTTATTGTCAAAATATATTTAACGTCATTTCGAATACATACTTTGTCATTTTAACCGCAGTGGAGAAGTCTAACCATATAAAAACGGATGAGATTTCTCCATTACACTGCGTTTCAATCGAAATGACATATAATAAATATGATTATCTTAAACTAATTTATCAAACGGCTTACTTATGTTGTAAGTCGTTTTGCTTGCTTATAATATTGATTAGATATTTTGTTATGTTACGCTCCAGCCATAAGGAACGTAGTGACGCCATAGCGAGCAAGCAGACGCGTCTCGCGCGAATGTCAATTAAATATATTGAGACCTCTCGACTACGCTCGAGGTGATATAAATATATGGTCATTGATGTTAGTCATTTTGACATAAGTGGAGATATCTCAACCTCTTAAAAACTTATTCGCTTTTCTAATAAATTAAATATACAATCAAATATATTATTAAGTTCATTTATACTTGCTGTAAAATACTGCGAGTATTTGTTTTTATTAAAATGCGAATAAAAAAATGAAAATGATAATTATTATTATTTTATAAAATTGCTTGACAAGCGTTACTTTTAGGTGTTATCATTAATTTACAAATGGCTAATTTTTCTTCTCGCCGACAAGCAGTGCTTGAGGTAATTCAAAATATGAGATGTCATCCGTCAGCGGATATGATATATGAAGAATGTCGCAAGACTATTCCCAATATTTCGCTTGCGACTGTATATCGCAATCTGTCTTATCTTGAAGAACAAGGAGAACTCGGAAGAGTTGTCGGAGCAGGAGAGAAAGAAAGATACGACGTCGAGCTCGATACGCACTGTCACGTAATATGCGAGAAGTGCGGCAAGATAGTCGATATGCCTTATCCGCAAGATTTAAAAGCCGTTCTCGATAATTGCCGAGACGGAATCGGCGTGTCAAAATACGCTTTGAGTTTTTACAATACTTGCGAAGATTGCAAAAGTAAATAAGTTATTCGCGGTTTATACCCGATAAACAATAGATTATATATTCAACGGAGGTAATTTACTATGGCAAAATACGTATGCACGGTGTGCGGTTACGTTCACGAGGGAGACAGCGCTCCCGACAAATGCCCGCAATGCAAAGCAAGCGGCGAAAAATTTAAGAAATCCGAGGGTGAGTTGTCTTGGGCTTGCGAACATATCGTTGGCAGCGCAAAGGCTTATGACAAAGAAGTAGTCAGAGGTTTGATTGACAACTTCAACGGCGAGTGCGCGGAAGTTGGTATGTACTTGGCAATGTCAAGACAGGCTGACAGAGAGGGCTATCCAGACGTTGCGGAAGCTTTTAAGAGATATGCTTTTGAAGAAGCAGAACACGCTTCCAAGTTTGCAGAACTTCTCGGAGACGTATTGACTAACAGCACGGCTAAAAACGTTAAGATGCGTATGGAAGCGGAAAACGGAGCTTGCGCAGGCAAGTTGGAGCTTGCTAAACTCGCAAAACAACTCGGCTACGACGACGTGCACGACACTGTTCACGAAATGGCTAAGGACGAGGCTAGACACGGCTGCGGTTTCAAGGGCTTGTACGACAAGTATTTCAAATAAGGCGAGCGCGTATAGTGACACTCTTTTTGCCCTAACAACTAGGACGCCATCGAGGTCACATACGTCAAGTATGCTCACCGCTCGGTTGCCGTTGCACGGACAAAAATAGCAGCACTCTTCGCTCTCGCACCCGACAAATAGATTATATATATGTCACCTCGACCGTAGTGGAGAGGTCTAAACCTATAAAAACAAAAAGGTCGTGGGTAAATTTCACGTCCTTTTTGTTTTAATAAGTGTAAAAAAAGTGGAAAGATTACATTTAGCACTAGTCAAATATTACCTAAAGTGGAAATTGAAAAAGTGGAAAGTTTTTGATATATTGCCTAATTATTTGACTAGGCGGCGCGCGATTTAAAGTAATTATCATTTGCGTTTTCCTAATTATATTAACAGTTATTAATTATGGTTATTTTTGCAAAGATATTGATTTTTGTCAAGATATATGGTACTATAAAAATAATAACTGCAAACATATATATTTGTAAATGTTTTTTCCATAGAAAATTTAAAGTATAAAATTATGATGCTTTAATAAATTAATATGATTTTTGGGGGTATTAAAATGTTTGAAAAAAATGACAGAGTGTTACTTGTGGCAAGAATTATTATTTCGTTTGCTATCTTTATTTTTGCCGTTGCGTCGCTTGTGTTGGGAATTGTTCTTTCTGTAGTAATGGAAAGCGGAGCGCTATTTTTAGTGGCATTTGCGGGGTGGTTTATATGTTTGCTTATGTGGGTATTTTCTAAACTTCTTTTGTCCTATTTTTGCGATATCAAGTTGATTCGAAATAAACTCTATGGAGAAAGTAACGAAAAATTGAAAGTATTTTTAAAGTCAGCGGACGAAAACAGCGATAATTCCGATTCGCAAAATAAACAATAAAATTCAAGCAGAATTATTGTTTGAAAGTTTGAGTAAAAATAAAGTAGAATTCAAGACCGATATTATCGACGATTTATTATTTTATTATGATAAAGGATACTGTAGAATTTAAGACAGCGCAAATTGCGTTTTTAGTTATTTAATTATTTACGTATTGTTTGCGATAAAATTATGTAGATTCTACATAAATAATTTAATTTCAACATAGTTTGTGTAAAATATGCAAAATAATTACGAATAAATAAAATCGCCTGCACAGTATAATAAATATGATAATATATTAGGCAGGCAGTCGTTTGATTTGACGTCGCTCAACTCTTATCTTTATGCGATAGAGTATGGCAGTTGAATATGCTTGGAGGTATTTATGAATTTAAACCTTTTGACAATTTCGGCAAGTATGGATTTTTGGGGTATAGCCGCGCAGGCGTCGCTTTTGATAGTGGGATTCGTTATGCTAATAAAAGGCGCGGATTGGTTCGTGGACGGAGCGTCTATGATTGCCCGAAAATTCGGCATTCCGCAAATCGTCATAGGTCTTACAATAGTTGCATTCGGCACCAGCGCGCCCGAGGCGGCAATAAGTATTACGTCGGCGGTCAAAGGCAGCGCTGGACTTGCGATAGGCAATATACTTGGCTCTAATATAATGAATATATTCCTAATACTTGGACTGTGCGCTTTGTTCACTCCGCTTGCCGTGCAGAAAAATACGCTTTATATCGAAATACCTTTTGTGATAGTCATTTCATCTGCGCTTATGGTAATGGGAGTCGTCGGGAAACAACTTGGATGGATTGACGGTTTGATACTGTGGCTTTTGTTTATAATATTTTTTGTTTATCTTATTATACTCTCTAAAAAGGGTAAAGGCGCAATGCAGGAACTTGAAGAAAACAATTCAGATACCCAAGACAGCCAAGAAAATAAGAACGAAAAGAAGAGCGTAGCAATAGCCAAAATGCTAGGCAAGCTTGCCGTCGGCATAGCCTTGGTAATTCTCGGTTCGCAAGCCGTTGTCAACGGAGCAAAGACAATAGCGTCGGGATTCGGTATGTCGGAAAGCCTTATAGGCTTGACGATAGTTGCGTTCGGCACTTCGCTGCCCGAATTGGTTACTTCTATGTCTGCGGCAAAGAAGGGCGAGGCCGACTTGGCGATAGGCAATATCGTGGGTAGCAACATATTCAACATATTGTTCGTGCTCGGCACGTCGTCGCTTATTTCTTCCATTGCCTTCGATACGGATTGGGTAAGCGGATTTATGATAGACAATATTGTCGCTATAGCGGCTGCCGCTGTATTATTCCTTTGTATATTCCTTACCAAGGACAAAAAGCTCAAAAGAATCGGCGGTATAACTATGCTTGCGCTTTATGCCGGTTATTTCGGTTGGATAGTGGCAAAAGATTTTATTTGGTAGACGATAAATATCAAATGAGACTGCGATTTTTTTGATAAAGTCGTATTTTGACGGCGTAACAAAAGAGGACGGTATTATAAATTTCGTTTTTGAAATGCCATATTGGCGATAAGCGTATAAAGCATTGATTGTTCTTTTTGCTTAAATTACGGCTATAACAAAATTTTTTACAAAAAGTACAAAAAACTTTAGAAAATGATTTGACATTTAATTGGTTTTTTATTAAAATTGATTGGTAAAGAAGTTATGTTGAAGAACTAGCCCCTCTGATACGTGACAACCAAAACAATTAACAGACTACAATGGAGGGTTTTATCCGTGAATAAGACATATATGGCAAAGCCTGAGGATGTCCAAGAAAAGTGGTACGTCGTTGATGCGACCGATATGATACTCGGTAGACTTGCAAGCAACGTCGCAAACGTTCTCAGAGGAAAAAATAAGCCTATTTATACGCCTAACGTAGATTGCGGTGACCACGTTATCATCGTCAACTGCGCAAATGTAAGATTGACCGGTAAAAAATTGGAGAACAAGGTGCATATTCACCACTCCGGATATATCGGCGGTCTCAAAGAGATTCAATATAAGAAGTTGATGGCAGAAAAGCCGGAAAGAGCAGTTATGCTTGCAATCAAGGGAATGCTCCCTAAAAATTCGCTTGGCAGAAAGCAACTCACAAAAGTGCGTTGTTTTGCAGGTCCGGAGCACAACCACGAGGCTCAAAAGCCCGAAAAATTGGAATTTTAAGTGAGGAGTGAGTAGAAATGGCTACGAAGAAGACTAAGAAAAAGGTTCAATTTTGGGGAACCGGAAGAAGAAAGAAAGCTATTGCAAGAGTCAGACTTATTCCTGACGGCAGCGGCGCTATCACTATCAACAAGAGAAGCCTCGACGAATATTTCGGTCTTGACACACTCAAGCTTATTGTTCGTCAACCTCTTGAATTGACGGGAAATACAGCAAAATACGACATTATCGTCAACGTTTACGGCGGCGGATTTACAGGTCAAGCAGGAGCTATCAGACACGGCATTTCGAGAGCTTTGGTTCTTGCAGACGAGGAGACGAAGTCGGCGCTCAAAAAAGCAGGTTTCTTGACAAGAGACCCCAGAGCAAAAGAAAGAAAGAAATACGGTCTCAAAAAGGCAAGAAGAGCTCCGCAATTCTCCAAGAGATAATCGTTTATCTACAGACTATTTCAAAGCCCCGAATATTCGGGGCTTTTTTCTGTCAAAAACAATGTATGTATTGATACTCCAGTGTAATCTCAAGCGCGGCTCTTCTGTCACCTTGAGCATTATTTCTCTTTCATTTCGAGCTTGTCGAAAAATCTATTCTGATTGAGATATTTCGACTTCACTTCGTTCCGCTCGATATGACAATAGATTAAAGTGTTGATTTTTGCATTTCGTAATTTGTCAATATCAGTCCGAGTCTTTTGACTTGGTTTTCTCTGACAACGGTATATCCCCGTTTTTCAAAAAAGGGTTTCGCGGTAATCGACGCATAAGTTTTGACAACGCGGCGACCTTTTTCCAGTTGATTGCATAGAGCTGTTGCGACGCCTTGTCTTAAAAAGTCTTTGCCAACGTATAACATATCCAAACAGTTTGATTCGTCAATGCTTCCGAATCCTATTATGTCTTCTCCTATTTCGGCGACTAAAGTAAATTGATTGAGGAAAGCGTCGTTTTTACTTAGAAGTTGGGACCTGTTTTTTGCCCAAGCAAAAAGTTGGGCTTGCATATAATCTTTTGCATTTACGGAGTGTACGGTTTCATAAAACAAATTTGATATGGATACGCAATCTTTTTCCTTGTATTGTCTGATATTAAAATTCAACATATCACAATTATATCAACCCTTATTAAAAAAATCAATAATAGGGTAGTCGGAAGCAACGCTAAATTTCGCCGTCTCAATCAGTCGATAAAATATTATGACGCGCAAAGCGCAAAAGCGGGGTAGAGTAACGGGCGGCGAACGGCGTAATTGTGATTTAGATTATACGACTTTCAATCATAAATCGGCGGTAAACTTTAAAGCTACAATCGCAGTTGTTTGAGCTAAATTGTTCAAATTAACATATTTGCATATAAAATTATGTATATATTCAAATATGTTCATATGTACATATGGCAATATAAAAGATTTTGCAGATGAGCATACTTGAGCCTTTGCATACGTTTGAGACTTGTCGAAATATTTTTGTTGTATGCCCTGCGCTCTGATATTAAATTTATAAATTTAATCTGATAATATACTTTGCTTGCTTTTGGCAAAGCTATATGATAAAATGACTATAAATTTATTGTTGCAGAGGTAATGATATGTTGTTGAGCAAGTTGGTGTGCGAGCGTACTAAAGAAGCTCCGCAAGACGCGAAAATCAAGAGCCATATTCTTTTGTCCAGAGCGGGATTTATAAAACAAGTGGCAAACGGTATATATACTATGACTATGCCCTGTCAGAAGATGAGCCGCAAAATACAGGAGATAATTCGTCAAGAGATGGACGCATTGGACGGACAGGAAGTTTTATTTCCTGTTGTTATGCCGCGTGAAATATGGGACCAATCTGGCAGATATACTTCAATAGGCAGTGAAATGGTGCGTTTTAAGGACAGAGCCGATAGAGATATGCTTTTGGGTATGACTCACGAAGAAGCCGCTGTGCATCTTGCCAACCATATTGTCAGCAGTTACAACCAACTTCCGATGATGATATATCAATTGCAGACCAAATTCCGCGACGAGGCAAGGTCAAGAGGCGGACTTATCAGAGTTCGCGAATTCACAATGAAGGACGCTTATTCTTTCCATTCTACAAAAGAAGACCTCGAAAAGTATTATGACAGAATGTTTGACGCTTATTATCGCATTTTCAGAAGAATAGGACTCAAGAGATTTATAGATATAAAGTCCGATAGCGGTATGATGGGCGGCAGCATAGCGCACGAATTTATGCTTTTGACGGAAGTAGGCGAAGATAGCATTGTACTTTGCAACGGCTGCGATTACAGAGCCAATATGGAAGTTGCCGACGGAATCATATCGACTCCCGCAAGCGAGGAAAAACCTCTGGAGCTTGTGTTTACCG
The DNA here is from genome assembly GCA_910588015.1 of uncultured Christensenellaceae bacterium. GTDB lineage: Bacteria > Bacillota > Clostridia > Christensenellales > UBA3700 > RACS-045. The sequence goes on from CAJUOK010000008.1 coordinate 25,908, forward strand.
GCGAAGATAAGACGATAGAAGAAGTTTCGGCAAGACTCAACGTATCTCCCGAGCTTACTTGCAAAGCCGTCGTATTTGCCGTAAAAGGCAGTTCAGACGAGCTTGTTATAGCTTTTGTAAGAGGCGACCTCGAAGTCAATGAAGCAAAACTCAAAAAGGTTTTGCTCAAAGACATAGTGCCTTATGACGGAGGCGCGAGCGAAGTTTTGGCTTGCGGTAATTTGGGACCGGTGGGACTTGACAAGAGCATAATCACTGTGTTTGACAAGTCGCTCGAGAACATTTCGTCTTTGGTCATAGGCGCAAACAAGGCGGAGTATCATTACACGGGATTCAATTTTAAAAGAGATTTGCCAAGCGCAAAATTCGATAATATAGCCAAGACGAGAAGCGGAGACAGATGTCCTGTCTGCGGCGGAGAACTTAAGGTAGAAAACGGTATCGAGATAGGCAATATTTTCCAACTTGGCACCAAATACACCAAGTCTATGGATATGACCGTGCACGGCGCGGACGGCGTTGAATTCAATCCGATAATGGGTTGTTACGGAATAGGAGTCGGCAGAGCCATAGCGTCGATTGCGCAGGAATCAAGCGACGAAAAGGGGCTTATTTTGCCAATGAGCGTTGCGCCTTGGCAAGTGCATATGTGTCCTTTGAGACTTGACGACGAAAATGTAAACGCAAAGGCTTACAAGCTTTATGACGAGCTTGTCAAAGCGGGAATCGACGTGCTTTTTGACGACAGAAGCGTTGCCGCGGGAGTTAAATTCAACGACGCCGACCTTATGGGTATGCCTATAAGAGTGGTAGTGTCGCCCAAGAGTTTGGCAACACAAGAAGTAGAGATAACGGTGAGAGAGACAAAAGAAAGTCAAAAAGTCAGCTATCAAGATGCTATCGGAGTAATAGAGAATATCATAAAAGAACAGATGTCGCGTCTAAAAGGTTAATAAAAAACAATCAAACAAAGCTCTTGCAACTGCAGGAGCTTTGTTTTTACAGATAAGAAATTCCGAGGAAAGTCATTGCGAGATAACATATCAATGCAAGCAGCACCAACATAACGTAAATTGCCAAGCCGCAAAGAGAATATCTAAAACACAGCTTTCCCAAAATTGGATGTCGCTTTTTTATAATAGAACCGACCAATGCGCCTATAGGCGGTAAGATTACGGAAATTGCAATTAAAAATCTAACAAGCAAAGCGCTGTGTTTATCATAGCGGTTATTGTCGGAGAATACTCTCAAATGTTCGCCGCAAGTCGGACACAACACCATATCTTCATCAATTTGCGAGTTGCATTTAGGGCAGGTTTTCATATCTATATTTTAACACTGCGCTTAACAATAGTCAAACGAATATTTTTTCTTTGCTACTTGACCTAAAAAGCATTGCGTGCTAAACTGGATTTATGAAAATCGAGCTGTTAGACAAAGAATTTTGCGTATGCAAATTAAATAATATAAAAGACGCGGACATCGCCGCAGAGTTTGTATTTTTCGCAAAGACCGACAGCGAACTTTCGTTGGTATGTTTGCAGGAGAACGCGCCTAAAAACGCGGCGGCAAACGACAGCGGTTGGAAGGCGTTGCGCATAGTCGGGCAGTTGGACTTTTCGTTAATAGGCGTTTTGTCGAAGTTGAGCGGTATTCTTGCGGAAAAACAAATTCCGGTTTTTGTAGTTTCCACTTATGACACCGATTATATTTTAATCAAAGAGAATTATATCGATAAAGCAATTGCCGCTCTAAAAGAGCGAGGATATGAATTCCAATAATCAGCATAAAAATATTTTTACATAATCTATTGCTTTGCCGCGCAATTTAATTTATAATTAGATTATTATTTAAGGCAACTTATTGCCGCAGGGGAAATTATGGATGATAAAAAGAAGAAGATAATCAAGCAAAGCGTGATGATAGCTGTCGCGGCTATATTTATAATATTGGGTATTTTATCTATAGTTCAAGCAACGGGAAGCAATGCGGGACTTGGTTATATCAGCGCTATACCAAATATCATTTTGAGATACGCGGTTGTAATAGTGACAAATGCAATAGGCATAATGCTTATGTCTGCGGCGGCAGGCACTTTTAACGGAAAAGTCAAGACGGTGTTTGCTATCGCCGTCTGTGTATACAGCACTATTATGACGGTACCGCTATTTTTGGCGTTCGTGCTTATGTTTCCTGTGGGAGCAGGTTCGACGTTGCCTGAATTTTTGGATTCGATGGTGAGAGAGATAGTAATAGCGTTCCAAAACCTTGTGGGCAACAACGGTTGGCAGTATGTTATATACACGCTTGGCGTAATTATGGGCGCGGTATTTTTGGCAGTGCCGATACTGTCGACATATTGCACGGTCAAGGATATAGATTTATTTAAAGTCATTAAGGAAAAGCTGCAAAAGGCTGACTAGAATAATAATATGCGATAATGCAGAAGAGCGAGCAAAATCTCGCTTTTTTTTATACATAATTTAACGGCAATTATTTTGCTGATTTGAATATTTGTTTTCAAAAGCAAATTAAGCATATGAATAAACTTAATTAGTTTATATGATATACCAAGTCGTTTATTAAAAAATATATATAATTAAATGAAGTATATAGACAGCGCAAATAGGCATTGCGCGGCATAGTAGCTCAAAATTATATAGTAGTCGTGGGTTTTGGGAAGTTTAAGAGTGGGCGCAAACCAAGAAAGCCCGAGTACCGTATCGGAAGAAATGAACAACGCGCAGCCTATAAGATTTAACAGGGTAAAGGCATTGACGCCTCTCATTATCATAAGGTTGATTGAAGAAGTCAATATCAAATTGAGCGCTAAGTAATATATAACCAACATAACGTTTTGCGCTTTGCTTGCAGTAAGCACTTTGCAAGCGCATATGATATAGACGATTGGCAATACCAACAGCGTAGGCAAAAGATATAGCTTGAATTCTTCGAGCATAAGGAAGTTGAACATATAGCAAAGATGTCCGAGAAAGAAGAAAGCCACGCCGGCTGTTTGGATGAGATTTTTGCGTTTTGGGTGAGTATTGGTGCCTTCGTAGAGACAAAGAAAAATATCTCCGACGAGTCCAAGAATCAATCCGATTATTACCGCAAGCGAATACGTGCGTTCTTTTCCGCTGTGCGAAGATAGATAAAATGCAAGAACGCCTGTGGCAACAAAACACAGGGAGCCGCACGTCTTGGCAATCAGTTCAAAATCATAGTTACCTTTGCTTTTTGAAAAAGATTTAAAAAAGCCGAGCGCCAGACATATTGCCACCAAAATATACATAATTGCTTCCATATATCTATTTAATCACAATATAACTTAAAAGTCAATATGCAATATGTACGATTTTGACAAAATATGGATTTTTTGTATTTAAGAGCTTACAGTGTTATTTGTTGCGAAAAAGCTCTCCGAAAGCTCCGATTAAAGCGCAAAAAAAAGCTCCCGCTAAAATTATCATCCACAGCGGATGCCACAGAGATAAAGCCGCGCCCAATATCAAATAAACCGTAATGCAAGATAACATTACAATTGCGCATAACGCGCCTACAAATGGATTTTCGCCGCGTTGAATTTTTTCATTTCGCTTTTTTTCGTTGCATAAATCGAATACGCAGCCGACAACGCCGCAGAGAAGCGCGCTCAACGGAATCATTATCCAATAAGGAGTCCACTTATCAGACAAAAAACCTATTAGTAAATAAGCGGTAACGCTTATAAACAAAATACAGGCGCAGACTATACCGCAAATTATTTCCAAAAATGTCTTTTCGGGTTTTTCTTTTGTAAAAATATGACGGGTTTTATCACAGTAATTAATTTGGAGCTTTTCATAAGAATTGCCGTCTCTGTTTTCATTGTTTTTTGGAGCGCCGTTGTTGTTTGCCGATTGCGCGCGACTTCCGTTGAGAAGTTCGTCTACGCTCACTTGAAATATTTTAGATAGCGGCACTAGCAAACTAGTTTCGGGCATAGCTTCGCCGGTCTCCCATTTTGACACTGCTTTGTTGGTTATTCCCAAAAGATTGGCAAGTTCTGCCTGCGTCATACCTTTTTCTTTTCTCAGGGCGTAAAGAAATTCTCCGAAGCTGTTCATACAGATTCTCCTTTTATTGCTTTGTATATTTATTTTAATCATTCGCAACAGTATTATCAATAGAATTATGTCGATTATAAGTAGAATTATATAAAGTGCAGTGGAAATTTGAAATTAAAGAAAAAGGCAAGCCGTTATTTCAGCTCGCCTTTTATTATACCGTAATAGTGTTTTATATTCATATCTTCGGGAATATTTTTGCCGTGCTGACCGAGTAAATACCATTCGCGATGAGTGCCGTGGTCGGTGGCGCAGCCTATCAACGTGTCGTGAGTTTTCCAATATTGCTCGACGTGTCTTGCGAGTATATCAAATGATTGCGCGTGGTGGTCGAGAGCTTTTTGAGAACGTTTGGAATTGGGGTGAGAGCGGTGCATAACGTCGTCAAATTCTTGATTGTATACGACGATAAAATCGTGCGCGTCTTTTTTTATCAGTTCCACGGCTCTTGCGACGACTTCGTTGTCGTAATCTTCGCAATAATAGTCCATATTTTTTCCGTTGAAAATTTTGGAAAGAGAAGAATTTTTTACAGTGACAATGCAAGGTTTTTTGCCTGCGCGTATAAGCGCGTCGAAAATGCTGTCGATAGTTATCAGCGATTTGACGTAATGCTGAATTCCGTGCGTTTCCGGATTAGCGCCCGTATACATACTGCCGAAACATACAGGAGTCTTTGGAGGCACAACGCTAATCATATTCAACTCCAACGGGGCGTATTTTCGCATAGGCTCGAATTTGTCTGCATATTTTTCATAAGAGTATTGACCTATTGCGTCGGGATTGTACATCAGCACTCTGTCCACGGGTTTTCCGTCGGTGTTTGAAAAGACGTAATCGACCAGTTGGCTTATCTCTCCCTGCGAAAACTCGGGCGGTTCTACGCCCATAGCTTTGCATAAACTTCCCGTAAGAGAGGTAAGAGGTATAGTATTGAATTGCATATCAACCAAGCTCCTTCAACAATGCTTCTTTTTCTGCTTTTTCTTCTTCGCTCAAGCTATCGTTTTCGCCTGCGCGCTGTTTTTCTAGGAAGTATTTGATTCTCGTCAGCTTTTTGTCGGTGACCTTGTATTGCAGCGAAGCCCATATTGCAAGGCTTATCATCACGACTACCACGCTGCCGAAAAGTATGCGTATAGCAAGCGTGACTTTTTGCGGATAGGCTGACATTTCGCCTTTGTAGATTTTGTCGGTGCTATCGCTGTAGCCTACGCACGCCAATACGATAAGCACTACGCTTTGCGCAATTGCCGTGCCGATTTTGCGCGTAAAAGTCATAAGTCCGCTATAACATCCCGTGTCTTTGATTCCCGTCTTGAGTTCCGCCACGTCTTGCGTGTCGGGGAATATCATCCAAGGCATCATTTGCGCTCCGCCGAAGCCTATTCCCATTATTGCGGAGCATAGCAACAAAAGCCAGCTCACGTTGGTATTTGTCGTATTGGGGAATACCGCAAGTCCCAAAGCTCCTATGATATAAAACGGCAGTCCCCAACGGTAAACGAATTGTTTGCCTTTGGTATTTTTGAGTTTCATATTCAAAGGATATGTGATTGCCGCCATTACCATCATTGGAGCGACTATAAACAGCGAACTCATTTTCATACCGAATATCGTAATATTTGGCACAACTGCGGTGACGTAATAAAGCACCAATGCCGATATAAAGTCGTAACAACCGAACGCCATAAGATACATCATAAGGTGGTATCTGTAAGATTTGTTTTTGAGAGGTACTGCGTAGCTTTTGAAAGAAAACTTGCTTTTTTGCGATTTATCATACGGTATTCTTTCTTTACTGAATATGCCGACAAGCACGGTTGCAACTCCGAAAATAACGCCGCATAGTACTGCTACGATAAGGAAAAATCCCGTTTCGTTTGTCGTGCCGTACATAGATGTTTCATTTTTGAGGTATGCAGAATATGCTTCCGTAGCCGCAGAGGGTATTAGGAAGAAAAGTCCGGAGCACACGAGCGAAAATAAAAGTTTGATAGAATTGGCTTTGTTGCGTTCTTTGAAATCTCCCGATATTTCCGCGCTGAGCGAAGCGTAAGGCACTTGCGAAATTGTATTGATTGTGCAAAGAAGGAAGTAACCCACACAAGCGTACATTATACGCAAAGCTTGATTTTCTATGTTCTTTGCCCAAGGCATAAACATAATGGCAAATGCTACCGGAACAAGCGCGCCGCCTATTATTATCCAAGGTCTGCGTCTGCCTATCTTTGTGCGCGTGTTGTCTGAAATGACGCCCATAAGCGGGTCGGATATCGCGTCCCATACTTTGGACACTACTATTATTATAGCCGCGTACAGTTCTGCGTTTTTGATGCCCACCAACACAAGATTGGTGAGAAAGAAAGAGAGGACTACGCCTAGCAGCGAAGCATAACCGCTGCCGTATATTTCGCCGCCTCCGTAGGCAATTTTTTCCCAAGTCTTCATTGGGGGAGCGGTATATCCGCCTGCGATTGTCGAATCGGCGTCGTTGTCGCACGAAACGATGTCTTTTTCGTCTGTCATAAATTTACCCGTTACCTTTAATTATTAAATACATTTTAATTATATATGTTTTGCGCGCTCCGTGTCAATAGGTGTAATTGATAAGAGGGTAAAGAATTTTGCGCGTATTGACAAAGTCCAGTTTCGGCAGTTATTTATTTGTGGCTAATAGGCAATCCGATACTGATAAGCATTGACTAACAAAACCGCCGTAATGTATAATTATAATTGTTATCAAATATAATAACGATATTTTTTACTAAAATATCTAGAAGTATTTCAAATGACATAGGAGGCATTATGGATAATATAAAATCATTCGAACTCGACCATAACGCAATGACGCCGGGCTTTTACTGTCTCGGCGAATCGGGCGGCGTTTATACCTACGATATGCGTTTTAAATTCCCCAACAAGGGAGATTATATCTCTTACGCGGCGTTGCACTCGATAGAGCATCTTTTTGCAGTAGTCATTCGCAACAGCGAGATAAAAGACAAAGTTGTTTATTTCGGACCTATGGGATGCCGTACCGGTTGTTATTTGCTGCTGTTCGACACAAAAGAGGACGAGGCGAAACGTATTACTATCCAATGTCTTAAAAAGTGTTTGGAGCTGGATTACGTTCCCGGCACAACGCAAAAGCAATGCGGCAATTATAAAGAGCACGACCTTGACGGCGCAAAGCGCGAAATCGCGGCTTACTTAGATATTCTCGTCAAATAAAAATTATGCAGATAGACCGTCTGTTTGGAATAATATACGCTCTTCTTGGCAGAGAAAAAATAACGGCTGAAGAATTGGCAGATAAATTTTGCGTGTCAAAGCGCACCGTGCTTCGCGATATAGACGCTTTGAGCGTCGCAGGCATACCTATCGAGTCGACGAGAGGAAAGGGCGGCGGAATATCGCTTTCCAAAGGTTACGTTCTTGACAAAGCCAATTTGACGCAAGACGAGCGAAATGAATTGTTATTTTCATTGCAGGCGATTGCCGCAACGGGACGCGGCGATACTCAACGGCTGCGCGATAAACTGCGGGGGATTTTTTCTTGTGATTCAGCCGATTGGATAGAAGTAGATTTTTCAAGATGGGGAAATACTTTGAGCGACGGCAAAAAATTCGAGACCATTAAGCAAGCTGTATTGAATTGCTACGCTTTGAAATTTCGCTATGCCTCTTCCTACGGCGAAAATTCTTTGAGAGAAGTCTATCCTTTGAAAATGTTATTTAAGGGTAGAGATTGGTATTTGCAGTCTTACTGTCTATTAAAGCAAGATTACAGAGTTTTTAAAATCAACCGTATATCTCATATTGAGGTCGCCGACAAGCAATTCGATTCAACGTTATTTTCTCCGCCGTCGGTAGTTCAAAGCTTGGATTCCGTTGCGGTTTATAAAGTAAAATTGAAGTTTTTGCCGCAGGCGGCTTATAGAGTTTTGGACGAATTTTCTCCCGAAGACATAAAAGAAAACATTGACGGCAGTTTTAGCGTAGAGGCGTTGTTGCCTTGCGATAAATGGCTTGTGGGTTACGTTTTGTCTTTTGGAGATTGCGTAGAGGTTGAATCGCCGTTATCTTTGCGGCAAGATATTCTAAATCAAGCGGAAAAAATAAAAAATATTTACAAAAAGTGACACGCAGCTGTCATCTTTTATGCGATATAATAAATCTACTAAACGAACGGAGGAAACAATATTGCCGAGACCGACGACAAAAGACGGGCTGATACAGACGGCTCAAATGCAATACGACAAACTCGCGGATATGGTGGAAGGAGCGACGCAAGAGGAAAGAACGGCGACGTTTTTATTCGAAGACAGAGACAGAAATATAAGAGACGTACTTATACATTTATACGAGTGGCATAAACTTTTTATAGATTGGGCAAAGGATAATACTAAAGGCATAGACAGGGATTTTTTGCCTAAACCTTATAATTGGAGAACTTATCCTCAAATGAACGTTGAGATATGGAAAAAACATCAAAACACGTCGCTTGAAGACGCTCGTAAAATGTTGGAAAATACGCATTATCAATCAATGGAAATCATAAAGTCGTTTGACGAAGAGCAATTGTTTGTCAAGAAATTATACAAATGGACGGGCAACTCCAACTTGGCGGCTTATGCGATTTCGTCGACTTCAAGCCATTACGATTGGGCTATGAAGAAAATCAAACGTCATCTTACGACTTACAGACTAGTAAATAAAGGATAATATTATGAAAAAAATTTTATATTTGTTATTGGATAAATGGGCAGATTGGGAATTTGCATATATTTCTTCGGCGGTTAATATGCTCGGCAACGGCAAGTTTTCAAACAAAACTGTTGCGCTTGGCAAAGAATGCGTAACGTCTATAGGCGGTCTTAAATGCGTTCCCGATTATTCTATCGACGAAATTACGCAAGATTATGCCGCATTGATTTTGATTGGAGGTCTGTCTTGGCGAAGCGACGACGCCGATAAGGTAAAGCAGTTGGCGCTCGATTGCGCAAAGAGCGGTAGGGTGTTGGGAGCGATTTGCGACGCTTGCAGATTCTTGGCGACGACGGGCGTTCTCAACGAAGCGCAACACACCGCTAACGATATACGGGAACTCAAAGCCTACTCGGCGTATAACAACGAAAAGGAGTTTTTGCACAGACAGGCTGCGCGGGGAGCTAATATAATCACTGCCAACGGCACTGCGCCTCTTGAATTCGCCGCGGAAGTAATGCGAGCTTTGCAAGTCGCTGACGAAGGCACGATTAAAGAATGGTATGACTTTCACAAGCTCGGACTTTACACTGCGGCTATGCCGAATATGAGGTAGAATATGGCTTTTGATTACAAAAAAGAATATAAAGAATTTTATATGCCAAAAGGCGAGCCGTCAATAGTAAAACTCGACAGGATAAATTATATAGCGGTGAGAGGAAAAGGCGACCCAAATCAAGAAGACGGCGAGTATAAAAAAGCAATAGGTTTGCTATACGCCATTGCTTTTACCGTCAAAATGAGCTATAAAGGCAGTTATAAAATCGACGGATACTTTGATTACGTCGTACCGCCGCTCGAAGGGCTTTGGTATACTCAAGACGGCGAAAAGTTCACTTGCGCCGATAAGCAAAAACTTTGTTGGATATCAATGATAAGACTGCCCGATTTTGTCAAGAAGTGTGATTTCGATTGGGCGATAGAGCAAGCGACGGCAAAGAAAAACATTGATTTTTCGCTGGTGGAGTATTTTGAATACGACGAAGGATTATGCGCGCAATGTATGCATATCGGTTCTTATGATGATGAGTCGATGACAATTGATAAAATAGAAAGTTTTGCATTGAGTCACGGCTACGAGCCTTATTTCGGCGACGGCAGAATGCATCACGAGATATATTTGAGCGACCCGCGTAAAGTTTCGCCGGACAAGCTAAAGACGGTGATACGAATTCCAATAGCAAAGAAATAGCAGATAGAACAAATTTACAGTTATGTTGAGTTATTAATCGCTTAAGCCTAGTAAGTAATCAGTAGTAACGTTGAAATAATCGGCAAGTTTGATTACAGCTTGCGCGTTTGGTATGCTTATGCCTTTTTCCCAAGTGTGCAAGGCAGATTTAGATAGCTTTAGAATATTTTCTAAATCATAAATCGTCAAATTCATATTTTTTCTTAATTTTAATAATCTTTCGCGAAAGATTGACATATCTATTTCACTCTTGTCGGAATAGTAGATGCATTTGTTATCGTTTGAGATTTTCAATAAATAGTCGGAAGTAACTTCAAAATATTGCGACAGTTTGATTATCGCAATCGCGCTTGGGATACGTTCGCCGCTTTCCCAAGAACTTATGGCGCTTTTACTTAATCCTGTTTCTTTTGCGAGTTGAGGTTGAGTAAGTTTATTTTCTTTTCGCAGAGCGTTTATATTTGATATAAATATTTCTTTCATAATAAAATTTTGCCACAAAAATGGATTGCAAATCAATTGACATTCCTATAAAATGGATTTACAATAGCAATATCCACAATAATGGATAAAAAGGGACTATGTAATGGATTCACAAATTTTGCATATATTTTATCACGACATAGATTGGTCGAGAATTGTTTTGAATGACAAGGAATATTTTAAAGAAATAAAAGACTATGAAGTCAATTTGGATAAATTTATTAATGAAATCAACAAACACCAATCTTTGAAAGATATATTTAACGATTACGATGTCGCCGATATGTCGTACAACGGCGCGCTTATGGCGGAGCATTTTAGGGAGGGCTTTATTTTGGGAGCGCGCATTGCTCTCGAGATATGCGGTTTTGGAAAGCTTGACAAAAAATAATTACTCATATTGACTTATCTATGCTATTGTGCTATATTGTTTTCAACAATTTATCAATGTGTTTAGAGCTGTGAATTAGAGATAGATTCAACGCGTATACTACGTTGATAAACAAGATTGCGAGAGTAGTTGTCAAAGTATAGACAGAGTATAAGTCAAAGCGGAATCGAAAGGCGCGCGCAAAACTCGTCTCTTTTATTATAATAAAAGAGGATTGAAGGAAAAAAAGCTTTGCAAAATACGTCAAGAAGACAAAACCTCGGTATTGCGCTTGATTGACTATCTCGAAGAGCGAGGTTATTAATCTTGCCGAATAAAGATAGAAAAGCGATACAATAGCCACTTATTCAGACTGCTCAAGGCAAAAAGACTGTAAGGCAAACGGCATACGTCATTGACAATATTTTATCAAAGTCCGACGCTGATTTGCCAAGATAAGAAACTGCAGTTTCATATGCAAAAATCTTGAAGATTATCGCAGAAACGCAATCGAATAATCTCACGTGACGTAACAAGTCGGGGGATATGCATTAAAAGAAAAAAGGCAAACGTATCTTTGAAGACGCTCTAGCGACAAAGTTTAGGAGACTTATAAATGGAAAGAGAAGAGATATTAAAATGCATAGAAAAGCAAAAGTCAAACTTGGCTTTTTTAGATTATAAAAACAGAATAAAGGCGTTGAAAAAACTGTACGCCAATATCAAACTTATGCAAGGCGAGATACTTGCGGCGCTCAAAGCCGACCTTAATAAAAGCGAGACGGAGGCTTATACGAGCGAAGTGGGAATGGTGCTTTGCGAAATATCGTATATGATAAAGCATATCAAAAGATTTTCGCGTGTAAAAAAATACCGCAGCGACGTATTTCAATTGCCTGCGAAAAGCAAAGTTGTGCCGTGTCCATACGGCTGCGTTCTTGTTATGAGTCCTTGGAATTATCCTTTTATGCTGTCTTTGGACCCAATGGTCGACGCAATTGCATCGGGCAACAGAGTCGTGCTCAAACCAAGCAGATATTCGCACAATACTTCTTGCGTTATAGAAAAACTTATAGAAAGGACATTCGAAAAAGACCAAGTGATTGTCGTCAAAGGCGGCAGAGAAGAAAACTCGTTTTTATTGGAGCAAGATTTTGATTATATATTCTATACCGGCAGTACGGACGTGGGTAAAATCGTTATGCAAAAAGCTGCCGAGAAGTTTACGCCGATAACGCTTGAGATGGGCGGCAAAAGTCCGTGTATCGTCGATTCTACGGCAAATATACCGCTTGCGGCAAAGCGTATAATCTTCGGCAAATTTCTCAACTGCGGACAGACTTGCGTAGCTCCCGACTTCATATATTGCGAAAAGTCCGTAAAAGCTCAACTCGTTGAAGAACTCAAAAAGCAGATAGTCGCCCAATACACAAGTCAACCTTTGACAAACGACAGCTATCCAAAGATAATAAATAAAAAGCATTTTGATAAAGTGTCGCGTTATATTGACGAAGGCAACGTGATATACGGCGGCAAACGCGACGAAAATTTGATGAAAATCGAGCCGACTTTGCTTGATTCGCATTTCGACAGCCGAGAAATGAAGTGCGAGATGTTCGGACCGGTGTTGCCGATAGTTACGTTCGACAGCTTGGACGAGGCGATTGCCAAGGTCAATTCTATGTCTACGCCTCTTGCGCTGTATTTCTTTTCGTCAGACAAAAAAAATCAAGAAAAGGTCACGACTACGTGCAGATTCGGAGGGGGCTGTATCAACGATACCATTATGCATATCGCGTCTTCCAGACTTCCTTTCGGAGGACTCAAGCAGAGCGGTATGGGAGCTTATCACGGCAAAACCGGATTTGAGACGTTCACGCATTACAAGAGCATAATAGATAAAAAGACTTGGTTTGATATGCCGACGCGCTATCAGCCTTATGACGACAAGAAAGACAAACTTATAAAGTTTTTTATGAAATAATTTGCAAAAGAGGTATGGCAATGGATAATTTGAGTAAGTTTTGCACTTGTAAAGATTTGAAGTGTCCTTTGCACCCGTCGAATCACAACAAAGGATGCGCGCCTTGTATTGCAAAAAATCTTAAGCAAAAAGAAATACCGAGTTGTTTTTTTAATGTTGCTCAACCGTCAAAGACAGGACGGGGATATAGCTTTGAAGATTTCGCTCAAGCGGTAATGTCACGCGGTAAAGATAATTCTTAACGACTAGCTCGATGAATTAATTATCAGTTTATCCAAAAACGCCGAATTTTTATCGGCGTTTTAGACTTTTTGATAAATACTAAATTTTTTGACTTATTTTAATTCGCAATATTCTTTGGAAATTTCATATATTTGCCTTTTTACTTTTTCCATATCGTCGATGATTTGGTTTTTACCGTTTTGGGTGAGCCATTTGGCTTTTCGTCCCCAAAAATTCGTCTTTGCCATTGTACAGAATTCATAGCTGTTTTCTTCGACGCCTTTTATTTGGCTAAAAAGTTTTTCTATCTTCGAAGCAAGTTGCGGCGACGTTTCTCGCATCATATAAAGTTTGTTGACGTCTCTCACTCCTTCGTCAAGCTTTGCCAAACGCAAAGAAAATTTGCTTTCGGGCTTTTGGTTTTTATACGACGGATAGACTAGGAAACAATCTCCGGCAGGGAAAGACCAATGAGTCGATTCCTCCAACGGATTCTCAACCCACGCGTCGTAAGCCCAGCGCAAAAACCCCGTCGTATTCAGCGAACCTGCGAACATAGCAGTCCAATAGCTTTCGGCTGGTATAGATTTTGTAAAGCTGTTGGGAACGTGTTCCGTCGCCGTATACATAGTGGTTTGTTGCTTATTGTCTCTTCTTATTCGCACTTGGTCTTTGAAGTCTTGCAGATTATCTCTGATTTGTTGCAGTCCTACAGACGCGTAGTCGAGTCTGTTAAATACGGCGGCGTTGTGTTTGAAATCGTTGAAAGCAGCGGATATTTTAAGAGCCTTTCCGTCTTTGTTTTTCACGCTTGCAATCAAATCAAGCGCCGTCTGCATATTTCTGCGTTCGTCAAAGCCTATATACGCGCTGTCAAACCAATCCTTTTCGTCAAGATGTTTGACGAATGTTTGTAAAAACGGTCTCCATACTTCGTCGTATTTTGTTTTGTTGGCGGTATTTACTTTTATTTTTTTGTATTTTTGCTTTGATTCGTCATAGTATCTGACTACGTTCTTCCAAGGCATCATACTGTAACAAATTATCTTATCGGCAATGCCTAAATTCTTGTTCAGTTCTATCCATTTGTCGAAATGCGAATAATCGAATTTCCATTTGTTATCGCAGGTTTTTATCCATTTAATCATCGAGGGATAGTGAATATCTCTGCCGAATCCGTACGTTTGACCGCCCCAAGCTTCTTCAACGATACTGGCTGTGACGGCGTGTCCTCCGAGACTTTTGTAGAGTAACATATGCTGTTTGAGTATCTCCAGATGTTTTTCCGAAAATGGCTCTACGCCGTAGTAATATGCGACGTTATATGGATGATGCCAGTACTCTACGTCGAACGTATAATTTCCACTGTCCGGCATTGTTATATCCAATACTTCCACTGCGAAGTCCAGCGTAACGTTTTTTGAGATATTGTCTGCGCAGACGGCGATTGAGCCGCTATATAATCCCAATGAAATGTTTTTGGGAATTTGTACTTCCGCCCATACCAATTGCAATCTATCGCGGCAAATCGATACGGGGGCGTCGGAATAAATTACTTCGGGGAAGTATTTTCTTTCGCCTTTTGGCATAACGTTGTTTGGATTATTGGCATACCATCCCGCGTGTCCCGTATAGGCTTTTACTTCTTTTATAAATGACAATTTAATATTATCAGACGGTATTATTTCTTTTGTTCCCGTCAAATCCGATACGGAGATTTTGACGTTTTCAAGATTTTCCGCGCATAATATCGCAAACTCGGCGCAGGCTTTGTCGTTTTTCCAAGCCCATAGTTTAAAGCTTTTCTCTTTATGCGTATTTAAAATTCTGCCGAAATCTTCCTGTATGTATCTGTCAAAACTGTTTACGAACACTGCGTCGAAATCTTTAAATTCACAATTTGGTTTGTTTATTAGAGCGTTGCTGTCATTTGTATTGTTTTTCATTTTTGATAATATTCCTTTTATGTCAATATCTATGCGATTAATATCGTATTGATATTCTATCATATCGGACTATTGCATTTCAATACTTTTCATAATTTGACTTAAAATCGATTAGCGGTTTAGTTAAAATAGCAAAAATGTTGTAATATGTTATATTTCTCCATTGCGCTTCGCTCCGGTCGAAATGACGTTGGAGAGCGAAGGTATTTTTACTTTTCTTGTTTATAATTCTTATGTAATAAGCCGTCTAATTGTCATTTCGAGCGCAGTCAAGAAATCTAATCGAATTTGCGCGTTGCGAATATATCGCGCTTATGCCCATACGCTGCAAAAGGGGAAGAAGGCAAGCCTGCATACCTTAAACCATTGTCCCGCCAACGGCAGACCTATGATTGTCGCGCACGAGAGCAAAGCGTTGAAAAGGCTTAACACGCCTATTATCCAACCGACCGTAAGCAGCCATATTATCGAAGCAAAAATGCGGTTTGGTATAAGAATTATTTTTTTGCCGAAAGGTTTGTAGTTGATATACGCAATCTTAAAGCATTCCATTGCCAGCGGAAAACCAATGACGGTAAACATTAATATCAAACCGACAAAAGCCCATATGGAGGCGAGGAAAATACCGCCGAATATTTTCCAATAAAAATTTCCCAGTATGCTAAAAGCCTTTTTTGCCGCCCATATCATAAATTTAGTATGCGCACGCGTATTAAAAATACGCCTAATTAAAAGCGCAGGCGCGTAATTAAATAGCTAAACGCATAGCTAATCATTATAAAATATATCAAAAATGTATTTTTCAAGCATTTTTGACAACAATTTTGCAATTGATATTGCTTTAATTTTATTAAAATGATATAATGATATCAACTTTTAAATTTAAGATGGGGCAATATGAAGTATACGTTAGCTAATGACAATTTCAACGACTTTTACTGTTTTGAGGACAATGTTCTCCAACCTCGGGCTTATTTTGTGCCGTTCGAGGATATGCGCGCTTGTAAAGAGACAAATTATCTCAATGAGAGATATTCGTCGTCTATGGTCAATATTCTCAACGGAGAGTGGGACTTTTTATTTTTTGACAAGATAAGCGATATGCCTTTGGAAATAGATACCGAAAGCGTGGAATTCGATAAGGTAAAAGTGCCGGGATGTTGGCAATATCAAGGCTATGAAAAGCCTTTTTATATCAACACCAGATATATGTTCGATATCAATACGGTGCCGCTAGTGCCCGCCGACAAAGGCTATTACGGAAAGAATTACAAAACGCAAAACGGCGAGGCAAAAGTCGAAGTTTTCAACAGCGTGGGCGTTTATCGTAAAAAATTTAATTTAAAAAAGACGGATAAGAATATCATATCGTTTTTGGGCGTAAGCTCTTGTTTGCAACTTTACGTCAACGAATTCTACGTGGGATATGCCGAAGGCAGTCACAATACGCACGAATTCGATATTACGCAATATCTTAACGAAGACGGCGAAGAAAACGAACTTGTAGTTTTGGTATATAAGTGGTGTAACGGAACTTTTCTCGAATGTCAAGATATGTTTAGAAGCAACGGTATTTTCAGAGACGTTTATATCACTTCTTATGGCAAATCTTATATATGGGACTTTAAATGCAATTCTATAAAAGTCGATAATGACCAATATAAAGTCAGCGTCGAAACAACGGCGATAAAGGAAGAGAGCGAAGAAATCGTTTGTTCGCTGTATTATAAAGATAAGCTTTTGGATACGTTAAAAGGCGATAAGGTTGAATTCACCGTCGACGACCCAAAACTTTGGAGCGCCGAAATACCCGAACTGTATACGCTTTTTATTCAGTTGAAAAAAGGCGATAAGGAAATCGAATGCGTTCGTCAAGAAGTCGGACTTAAACATATCGAAATCACGGGAAAGGTGTTCTATCTCAACGAAAAACCAATCAAAATCAAGGGCGTAAACCATCACGACACCAATGAGACCAACGGCTACGTTATGACCGTGGAGGAACTCAAAGCAGATATTGACCTTATGAAAGAACTCAACGTCAACGCTGTGAGAACTTCTCACTATCCCCCCGACCCAATAATGCTTAAAATCGCCAATTACGAGGGCATATATATTATTAACGAAGCCGATATCGAGACTCACGGCTGTTACGGCACGCAAAAGACCGTTGCGCTTCCCAACAGAATTTCCAATAATCTCAAATGGAAACATCATTTTTGGGATAGGGTATACAGAATGTATATGCGCGATAGGAACAACGTCAGCGTGACTATGTGGTCGCTCGGCAACGAGTCGGGAGGTTGGAAAAATCAAGACTACTGTTATAAGAAGTTGAAAGACCTCGACGCGACGCCGATACATTATGAAGCCGTTTGCCGTACTCCCAGATTCAATTACGACGTTGTGTCGCAAATGTATGCAAGCACGGAATTTTATGAGAAATATACGGCGGAAAAAGCGCCCAAAAGATATTACAGAGCTCCGTATTTTCAATGCGAATACGCTCACGCAATGGGCGTAGGTCCGGGTTCTCTCGATTTTTATGTGGATAAGTTCTACGCATATCCCGGCGCTTTGGGCGGATGTATATGGGAATGGGCTGACCACGCGGTAAAGACGGATAAAGGATATCTATACGGCGGAGACCACGGCGAGTATGCGCACGACGGCAATTTCTGCGTGGATGGTTTGGTTGCTCCCGACAGAAAGCCTTCGGTCAGCGCTTTGAATATGCAAGCGGTTTATAGACCCGTTAAGGCTTGTTATATCTCTCCCAATAAGTATTTGCTTAAGAATTATAACAGATTTTTATCCACTTCGTATCTAGATATCAAGTGGCAATATTCCGTAAACGGCGAGGTAATAAGCGAAGGAACTTTGGATTTGGATATTCCTCCAATGTGCGACGGAGAAGCGCATATCAAGCACCCTGCGATAGATACGGCTAAAGAATGTTATATAGATTTTATCTATTATGACAAGAGAATTCAAAAATTTGTTGCAAAAGAGCAAATAATACTTTCGCGTTTTATCAAGAAGTGTTCCAAACCCGAAGGTAAGGATATGATTTGCGTCGAAGAAAACGGAAAGTTAAAGATAAATACTCCTTCGGCAAATATAGTATTTAATACAAAAACGGGAAAACTGGTCAGCTATAAAGTCAACGATAAAGAACTTTTGAGCAAAGACGGCGAAGCCAAGATATTGACTCCCAACGTCTATAGAGCGCCTATAGATAACTATATGTATCTTCGCAATAAATGGGAAAAGGCGGGATTTGACAATATCGAGGTGACGTTGGAAAGCTTCAGTTATGAAAAAAGCGGCAACTGTATAAAAATCAGCACCGAAGAAAAAATGACGGGAGCCGGTAAGCCGAGATTTTTCGCATACATAGACTATTCGGTTTATTCCGGAGGCGAAATAGACGTTACGGCTTGTCTTTGCAAATGCAAAGCTTACGACGTGCCTAAATTCGGTTTGGATATCGAAATGCCCAACGATTATAGCAACGTCGTATATTACGGAATGGGAGCGGAAGAATCTTATAGCGATATGTCCGAGCACGCGACTATGGGCATTTATTCTTCAGACGTAGACAGTATGTATACTCAGTATATAAAGCCGCAGGACAACGGCAACAGAAGCGGCGTCAGATGGGCAAAGATAACAGATGCTCAAGGAGAAGGACTTATGTTTACGGGCAATGCTATGAGTTTTAATTTCAACGCTCATAGATATAGCGATAAAGATATTGCAAAAGCAAAACATCCGTTTGAGCTTGAGCCTTGCGATAAAGTAATCGTGCGCATAGACGGATTTGTTAGGGGCGTGGGCAGCAACAGCTGCGGTCCGGACGCCAGAGCCGAATTCAAGCATTGTTCGACAGAGCCGATAGAGTATTCTTTCAGAATTTCTCCCATTATCGCAAAAAAATCTTGACGGATTTATTGTATCAAAATAGTAAGTTTTGGAGATAAAGTAAATAATATAGATATCTAATATTATAATATAACTTATAAAATATTAAAAATTTTTAAAAAAAGTATTGTAATTGTATTTATATTATGATAGAATAAAAAAGCAAATAAAGATTGACTAGGAGGGCGTTATGCCGGAGTTTAAATATGAAGTCGTAGAGAATTACGGATGTCTGTCTGAATCGAGCAAGGGTTGGAAGAAAGAAATCAAACTCATAAGTTGGAATCAAAAAGAAGCCAAATATGACATCAGAGAGTGGTCTCCCGACGGAGAAAAAATGGGAAAAGGCGTTACTTTAAGCAAAGAAGAAGTAATTAATTTGAGAGATTTGCTCAACAAAATCGACCTTAATTGATTTTAGCATTGCATATTGCGCCTGCGCTTTTCAACGCAGGTGCGTTTTGTAAGACTTGTGCTGCTTTACGGCAGCATTTTTTTATGAAAAGAACGGTTAATTTGTTGACTTATAATCTGATTTGGGCATATAATAATTTGGATTTAAGGGGCGTACAAAGGAGCTGTTTGATATGGATACGTTGATAGAAATTATCAATAATCACTATTGGATATTATTCGAGATAGCAATAATATTGATGGCGACCAAAATGTTCGGTTTACTTCTTAAACGAATAGGATTACCGCAAGTGTTGGGCGCGTTGCTTGCCGGTGTGGTAATCGGTCTTTTTAATTTGGTTCTTTCCAAAATAAATCCCGAACTTTTCTTGGTAGACGGCAAAAACGCGGTTATAGTTACGCTTGCCAATATCGGCGTTAATTTAATAATGTTTTCCGCAGGTATGGAGACCAACATCAAGGAGATAAAAAAGAACGGCGTGGCGTCAATCGTCATAACAATTCTCGGAGTTGTCGTTCCTTTCCTTACAGGCTTTATTATCTCGTGGATACTTCCCGACAAACTTTTTAATCAAGAAATCAATATTATCAAACAAAGATTCTTCTTTGGCGTTATACTTACCGCAACTTCTGTAGGAATTACCGTTGCCGTACTCAAGGAACTCAACGTGTTGCACGGCAAAGTCGGCGCGTCCATAGTGACGGCGGCGATTCTCGACGATATAATAGGTATCGTTATTTTGGCGATATTTACTGCTAATACTACGAGTTTCAGCGTCGGTAAAGCCTTCTTGCAATTGTTTAGCGAGACGCCTAATTCATTCTTGATTACGTTTATAAACGTAGTTATGTTCTTTGTCGTGGCGATAGCTCTCGGCGCAGTCGCTCATCTTGTATTTAAGAAAATGAGCGAACATAATCCGCATACGAGACGTCTTTCTATATTCAGTCTGTCTTTGTGTTTTGTATACGCGGCAATTGCCGAAGCATTTTTCGGAGTTGCGGCAATCACAGGCTCTTTCCTTGCG
This sequence comes from uncultured Christensenellaceae bacterium, assembly GCA_910588015.1. Classification (GTDB taxonomy): domain Bacteria; phylum Bacillota; class Clostridia; order Christensenellales; family UBA3700; genus RACS-045. Next base: position 46,350 of record CAJUOK010000008.1, read on the forward strand.
GGTATGATGATTGCCAATATGAAAGAGAGTCAATACGTCGAACGCAGAATAGATATGAGCGCTTATATGATGTTTTCGCCGTTGTTTTTTGCAAATATAGGTATTTCTCTCAACTATGACCAAATAGGTCATATGTTTGCAAGCAGCAACGTCGTATATATACTTCTTTTCTGTCTTGCCTTTGTTTTGTTCGGTATGGCGTCGAAGTTCGTCGGGTGCGGTTTTGGAGCAAAAATGTGCAAATACGATTGGCAAGAGAGCTGTAAAGTCGGAATAGGTATGATGGTGAGAGGCGAGGTGTGTTTGATAGTGGCTAATACGGGCAAGGCTCAAGGACTTATATCGGAAGAATATTATCCTGCGATAATTTTGCTGATAATAGCGTCTTCGGTACTGACTCCGTTGCTTTTGAAGGTGCTTTACAGAAAGTATCCGCACACAGAATTGCCGGAATTAGCTCCCGTTAGCGCAGGCGACGGCAGAATGGCGGACGAGGTGAATGCGGAAACGCGTCAGTCGGAAAATTCTCAAATACCTACGGAGTGCGATGTCAAAGTCGAGAATACCGTAGATGAAAGCGCGGTGACGCCGTCAGAAAGCAACGACGACATTGACGCAAACGATTAAATTTGACTTATCGTAAAATTTCAAGCAAGCGAAGATAACGCTTGCTTTTTTGTTTTCTTGTTTTTTAATCAAACTTGATTTAGGCATTGAAAAGCATTTTTTAATATGATATAATATTTATATGAAGAAAAAAAGCGTTGTTACAGTCTTAATATCCATATTACTTGTCGTTTTTTGTTTTTTAACTGCGGCTTGCGTAGATAGTTCAGACTCTGACGATACTAAAGAAAATAATATTCAGCTCGAGTATTTATATAACGGCGATATTTTAAGATGGACTGCGCCTTGGGCGGAAAGGTTTACGGTAATAGTTTATTACGGCGATAATACCGACGGCGAAATAATATTTAGAGAATCAGATATATCTGCTCTGGACAATCATAGAAAGTTAGGGGGATATTTAAAAAAGCAAGGCAATTATTTTGCGGTTGTATTTGCTTATAAAGGCGAGGAAGCTGAGCGTGAAACTATCGTAATAAATATTTCTGAAGAAATACAGGGGGGCAGCGACGACCAACAACCGCCCAACGAACCGGGGGAAGACAACGACGAGAAAGAAGACGTCGGCAAATTGAAAAACGTCTATTATTTTGAGGCGAAAAGCGACGAAGACCTCAATATAAGTCTTTCTAACAGAAGCGGCGTAGAGTCAGTCGAAGCATTTGATATGAGACAAGTAGGCGATTGGAATTGTTCTGAAGAAGCAGACCGGTTGCATATAAACAGCGCCTATTTGAACAAGTTCAGCGTTGGCGCAAAAATAGCTTTGAGTGTAGGTTATGTTGACGGAAGAAAAGATAAAATAAACGTTCAAATAGTCAACAAGTTGCCTATGGACGTCATAAAGGGACAGAGCGTCGGAAGTTCTGGATTTAATTACAATTTGCATAATATCATAAATATCTCAAATCTTACCTTGAATTACGACGTATTTTTGGGATACGGAGACGAAGTGTCGCAGATAGGGTCCGCATTGTACGTAAAAGAAATATGCGTCGACGGGAAAAAATTGATGCGCACGTCTTATACTCTTTATTCAAATCAGTCAAAAATAAGATTTACCTACAACACTGATTTGTTCGGTATGCTTTCCAACGGAATTCACCTATTGGAGATATATACCGCTTATGGCAAAAGCGAAGTTTGGCTCAACGTTAAAAAAAGTTCAGACCGTTATCCGCAGAGCGTTGAGATTGACTATGACACAGACTTTCCCAACGTCTATATTAAGTGGAAGATGCAGAGAGACGACGCAGAGAAATTTGTCGTTGATATAAACGGCGTCGAATACGCAAGCGACGAGTATCCAGATTTATTCGACGGATATTGTTTTGACGCTACGGGAAAAATAGAATATAACGACGAAGTCAAAGTTATTTCTTATATCAACGGCAAAAGCGCGACAAGCGTCGGAACGTTAATATTGGATATCGATATAGACAACAAAGCCGTTAAGGAGTACCTATCTTACGACGAGAGCTTTGAATATTTGGGTACGAGATATAATCTTTTTATTAAGAATTACGACGAGCTCAAAGATTTAATCTTTTATTCTTTGATTTATTATAATGACCTTCGTACGTCGAGTGAAAATAATTATGAAAAGATGTGGAAGATTTACGTTTCGCCTTCATATTTGAGCAATTCAACCGAACTTGCAAGCGCGATTAATTCGGCAAAAGAGTATTTCAACGAAGGCGTTAATTCCACTTGGAACGTAAAGGGCGGTTATATAAATATCTATGAGATACATTTTAAGGTAGTGTCCACCTGCATACCCGACAGCGTTGTCAGAACTTCGGACATCAAAGAAAATCATTACAACGATTATCATATTTCGGCGACTGGCAGAAGCGAGGACTTTAACGACTTTGCCGTGGAAAAATTTGAAAAGGTTGCAAATGTTAATTACAGCGAAGAACTGTATTTGGCATTGGAAAGAGGTATCCGTCCGATTCCAAGGAAAGGCAGCTCGGCTGAAAAAGTGTATGACAGAGCAAAGCAAATATTGAGAAGAATTATTAGTGATAGTATGAACGATTATCAAAAGGTCCACGCTATCGTGGACTGGCTGTCGTCGGCTGTTTCTTATAATTGGGCGCTATCGGAAGAAATCTCCAAAGTTCCGTCGTCGAGCGATGAATATAGGAAATTTTATTCTTACAGAGAACTCTTCCTTGAGGGAGCTATATTGGACGGACTTGCCATTTGCAACGGTTACGCAAAAGCCGTAAGTCTTTTGTGCGGCATAGAGGGTATTCAAAGTTATAAGATAAAAGGCGCTTCGGGAAAGGGCGAAGGACTGTACGACACAGTTTATCAAATGCACGCTTGGAATAAAGTTAGGATAGACGGGACGTGGTACGTCGTAGACAGTACTTGGGCAAATGAGAAATATAAGCACGAAAACGACAATGGCTCCATAAAAGAAGTGCTCAAGCATAACACTTTGTTTATGTCCGAAGAAGAGAGCGGCAACTTCAGAGGCGGAAATCATTACGAAATATATCAAGGAGATTATACGGGATATTTTGCTGGCTCTTCTTACGACGTATTCGCAAATACATTTTTCAGATACGACGGCAATTTATACGATATGGTGATTGATAGCGCGGATGAATTGAATATTTTGTTGCAATATTTTACACAAACAAAGGGACAAAATATGGGCAAAAACAGCTATGCGACAGTGGACGTAAAGTGTTCGGAAAAATTGTTAGCGGAATATATCGACGCATTAAAAGAAAAAGAAAGTCAATTGTTTGAGAGTTTTGCCATAAGCACGAAGTATAACTCTGCTTACGGAAGTATGTGCAGTATAGTTTTATGGAAGAAATAGATATGAAAATGTATAAGTTAGAAGAGTTAAAAGAATTTATCAATGCCAACAGCGATAGCAAATACGGGAAGTTTCATTCCAAACTTACAAAGTCGAATTATCCTATCAACGGTATTCCGATACCGGTATTGAGAAAGTATGCCAAGACGATTGCAAAAGAATACGATTTATCTGAATTTTATTCTTATGAACCGTATTGCTACGAGCAAGTTATGCTCAAAGGATTGACGTTGACGCAGTTAAAACTTTCGGACGATAAGTTTTTTCCGCTGTTGGAGAGTTATATTAAAGAAATCGACGATTGGGCGCTTACCGACGTGCCGTGTTCGAATATAAAGCGAAAAGACGACGCTTATCTGCAAAAAGTCAGGCAATACGCCGCGAGCGAAGACGTATGGTTTGCAAGGTGGGGAATCGTTGCGGTAATGTGCAATTTTTACGACGATGAAAAGACTGTTAATTATATTGTCGACAATCTTACGGCGGAAGGGTATTACGTGGATATGGCTCTTGCGTGGCTAATTCAAGTCTTGGCGGTAAAAAATATGTCAGTTGCAGAACAGCTTATGCGAAGCGACAAAATAACGTCGGTAGTCAAAAAGTTTGCGGAGAGAAAAATAAAAGATTCGTTTAGAATTTCAAAAGAAGATAAAGCAAGATTTTGTCAAATTTTGAAAGAGAAATGATACAAAATTATACAGGCTTTCAAAAAAAGTATAGCTAAAATGTCAAATTGATTTAAGTCGTAATTATTTTTAATTAAATAAATCAAAATTGTTGACATAACGACGTGTCTGTGGTAAAATTTGTAGGCACTTGAATGAAAGGAAAGTCATCTCAAAAGCGCGCGGGTGTAGTTCAACGGTAGAATCCCAGCCTTCCAAGCTGGTCGCGTGGGTTCGATTCCCATCACCCGCTCCACTTGTGAGTCTGTAGCTCAGCTGGATAGAGCAACGGCCTTCTAAGCCGTGGGTCGGGGGTTCAAATCCCTTCAGGCTCACCACAGGTGGTGGGTATAGCTCAGTTGGTTAGAGCGCAGGATTGTGATTCCTGAGGTCAAGGGTTCGACTCCCTTTATCCACCCCAGATAACACAAATAGGGGTATCGCCAAGCGGTAAGGCACCAGACTTTGACTCTGGTATTCGTAGGTTCAAATCCTGCTACCCCTGCCAAACAATGGGGTGTCGCCAAATGGTTAAGGCACTGGACTCTGACTCCAGCACTTGAGGGTTCAAATCCTTCCACCCCAGCCAAAGCAACAGTTGCTGTTTTGGAATTATAAAATAAATATGACAAAATGCTTGATTTATCGGGCGGTTTTGATATATTATAACAAAGGTCTGACCCATTAGCTCAGTCGGTAGAGCACATGACTTTTAATCATGGTGTCCCGGGTTCAAATCCCGGATGGGTCACCAAAAGCGGTTTTTTAGCCGCTTTTCTTTATTTTAGAAACATATTTTTGCTGTTTTAAGGGGCGATTGGTAAAAAAGTTTTGCTGTTCGCCCCTATTTTTTGGGTACGATTTGGGTACGACTATGCTAAATATGCCTTGATTATCTCTAAAGTCTCTTGATATTTCGACCTATATACGGAAATTTTCTCGTCTTCAGTTAAATCGCCACGCAAAAACGTTCCTTTGTCCAACTGCTCTGGGTGGGTATATATCCTTAAAGTTGTTTCAATCGTCGAATGTCCAAGCCATAATGATACAGTTTTAGGATTTATTTTTTCTACGTAGATTTGAATTGTGTCGAACGTATGGCGCAGGTCGTGAATTTTATGCTTCTTTAAATGCTTACAGCCCACGTTGCTTGCTTTGTTTGAAGATATAGGGAAATAGTGGTCGTTATCACTAATAATGGATTATGTAAATTTTCAACTAGGGGAGTAAGCGGAACATCTCTGTCCGAGCCGTTGGTCTTTGTTCCGTGAATACTAAGTATCTTATTTTCAAAGTCAACGTCTTTTTTCTTGATTCCGAGTGCTTCGTTTCTTCTAATTCCTGTGAGCCATACGAATATGTAATACTTCTTTTGTATATCGTTTAGATTATTATCGTGTATTATACCGATAAAGAACTCTCGCATTTCTACAAACGAGAACGCCCTGCCCATTTTTGTTTCGTGTTGCATTTTCTCAATGGTTGCGCAAGGAATCACACTCTTTTTGTGCCTTTGCCTCACTTGAAAAAGTTTTAGCACTTTTACGATTAAATGTGAACTCTATACAACGTGAATCTATCGACTTAACTAAAAATTTATTTGCTTTAATTTTTAATTACGTATTTAGCCATTCTTATTACCTCTTTTGTTTGCTAATACCCAACGGCGCCTTTGAGATTTGATATGCAATCGTCAAGACAACTTTCAGCCTCTTCTAAACTGTATATTGCTTCTTCCGAAATTTCGCCACGTTCACTACTTTGCAAGTTTTCAGGCATATTGTAATAATAGTCTTTCTTTTCTTGTAATACTTCGTTGATTTCGTCTTTCAAAACGGATACCTTGTCAATCAATTCATCTATCCATTTTCTACGTTGTTTGTTCATTCTCGTTACCTTCCTTTGCGTAAAGCCATCGCCATAATCTTTATTTGAACATTAAAATTCTCTAAATAGTTATTTTAAATTTCTATTTGATTATAGAACTACACCTTGTCTCAGTCATTTTCAAAAATTATTTGAAAATAAATGACAAATCATAGAAATATATGATATAATAGTCAAAAAATGGTATGAGGTGATTGTTTTATGGAGAATTGTAGACGAAATTTTGTAAAAATTATTAAAGAAATATGTAAAGAAGATAATATAGAATATAAATCGTTTTCATACGATTGGATTTTTCAGCTTAACAAAAATAAGAATTATAATTATATAATTGGATATCAGTTTGGATTAAACTCTGCTTCCGTACACTCAATTTGTTGTGATAAAAGTGCTGCTAGTGAAATAATGACAACATTAAACATACCAAACGTTGAACATTATTTTTTTATGTCGCCAAATAATCAAAAGTATATTGGGGAAATAGGTAATTGGAGTGAATTAATTAAGAAACTGAATGATTATGGAGAACTTGTATGTAAAACTAATGAGGGTAGTGGTGGAAAATTAGTTTTTCATGTTAAAAATCAGTTTGAGTTAGAGAAAGCAGTACATACAATATTTAGAAATTCAAGGTCGATGTCTGTTTGTCCGTATTATAATATAAAAAATGAATATAGGGTAATTGTGTTAGACGGAGAAATTAAATTGATTTATTTAAAGCAACGTCCTTATATAATAGGAGATGGTAAAAAAACTGTGCTTAATCTAATATTAGAAAACAACCTGATAAATAAACAAAATATTAAAATTGAATTTTTTGAAGACAAAATTAATCAAGTTTTAGGTAAAAGTGAGAGACTAGAGTTAAATTGGAAACATAATCTGGGACAAGGTGCTAAGGCCATTGTTTTAGATAAAAGCAAATATAAAGATTTTGATAATATAATTAATGAGATTGTAGATAAAATGAATATAAGATTTGCGTCAATAGATATTGTCGAAAGTGATGATGGTTTTAAAGTATTAGAAATAAATAGTGGAGTTATGATGGAACATTTTTCTCAACAAGACGAAGCGTCTTATCTATTAGCAAAACAAATATATAGGCAAGCTATTGATAAAATGTTTAGGCAGGAGGCATTATGTCAAGAAAACCAATAATATTTCCACTTTTAAAAACAATATGCGAAGAACAGAATATAAATTTTATTGAAGAGCCGAGTAGAAAAGCGTTTGGTGTGATGATTTTTGAAAATGGAAGGAAATTTTTTGTTAAAGATTTAAATTTTAATATAAATTATACGTCTTCTATGAGAATTGCAAAGAACAAAGCGCTTTCGTCATATTTTCTAAATCTATTTGGCTATAATGTGCCTAAGCACATAATGGTTTATCAAAATGAATCTTTGAAAAAAGCCTATGAATTTATTGATGAAATAGATTATCCCGCAATTGTCAAATTGAATGAGTCTTCTCAAGGAAATGGAGTTTATAAGGTATATAACTACGTGGAATTTGATAGGGTAGTCAAAATGTTAACTGATAGAAATGTTTCATTTCAAATACAGAAATATTATAGTTATAATGATTATAGAGTAGTTGTTTTAGGAGATAAAGTAATATCTGCATATCAAAGAATTCCATTATATGTTATTGGCGATGGAGTTAATACAATTGAACACCTATTAAAATTAAAACAAAATGCATTTATTTCAAATGGAAGAGATACAGTTTTAAGCGTAGATACAGCTCTAATTGAAAAATTAAAAAGATATGGTTATAATCTAAAAACGGTATTGTGTAAAGGAAAAAAATGTACATTAAGAGATGTATCCAATTTATCAGCTGGAGGAGATTGTATTGATTTAACTAATAAAATTCATAAAGGCTATATGGAATTATGTGTTAATATTGCTAAAGATTTTAATTTAAATCTTGTAGGAATAGATATTATGTGTAACGATTTATGTAATAGTATGAATGATTATGTGATTTTAGAAATAAATAGCTCTCCGGGACTTGATAATTATGCATATAGTGGTTGGAAGCAAGAAGAATATGTTAAGCAATTGTATACTAAAGTTATATTATATATAAAAAATAAATTGTGCTAAGTGGGATAGTTTTATTATGTTTTTAGAGGTGTTTTTAGGTTTTATTTTAGGTTGTTTATCATCTATAATAGTTTCAATCTTTTGGTATAAAATTTTAGTTCCTAAAATTATATTTGCTGATTCTATATGCAAATGTCGTTTAGAAAATAATCAAGGTTACGAGTATAAAATAAAATTTAGGAATAATGGTTTAAGAGATATTTTTGAGATGCATTTATATTGCATACTTTCAATTCCGGATTTAGTCATTGAAGGTTCCACGCATACAGTAGATATTAATTTAAGTTATAATTTCAAACCATATTTTAGACGAAGAGGAAAAAATGGTAAACTAGGACTTGATGGTGTAGTTAGATTATGTATGAATGATATACAAATGCTAGAAGAGTGTACACGCTCTATATATCCTAATGATATTATAGAAAAGGCCAAAAATCGGCAGCTTTCTCTTGATGATTTGATAAAAATTAAAGGTTCAAGTTATATTAATTTTTACATCATTGCTCATGATAAGTTTACTGGTAGTAAAAAGTTGTTTAAGTCTAAAGATTATACAATAGAAGATATAAAACATGGTCTTTACAAGTCAGGTGAACTGTATGTAGTACAATTTTAATATTTATATAGATTATTTATCGATAAATTTCATTACTCCACATATGTGGCATATTCATTTAAAGGCATTGGGGTTTTGGATAATAATTAAAAAAGCAAACTAAAGAGGTTTTAATATAGTATAAGTAATATTGTATTGTGTTTAGTAAAAAAATTGTATGGATACAGCAAATATCACTTATATCGTTTAGATTAAAATTTAGAATTTCGCTGAAATATGCGTGTTATTTAGTTGACAATAAGATGTTGTTATGGTATCTTATTATTGCTTGATGAACTGAAAAATTGTGATTTAAGTTTAAATTTTGGATAGGGCATCAAAAAGATATTTGCGGATGTGGCGGAATTGGCAGACGCGCTAGACTTAGGATCTAGTGTCAACGACATGGGAGTTCGAGTCTCTTCATCCGCACCAAAAGCAATTATGCGGGAGTGGCTCAGTGGTAGAGCGTCACCTTGCCAAGGTGAACGTCGCGAGTTCGAATCTCGTCTCCCGCTCCAAAATAATATGCGCCTTTAGCTCAGTTGGTAGAGCAAATGACTCTTAATCATTGGGTCCAGAGTTCGAGTCTCTGAAGGCGCACCAAAAGGCGGTTTTTAACCGCTTTTTTTTCTAAAATCGGCTTATTTTGATAAATATTTGAAAGGTTTTTAGTCAAAATAAGCCTTTTTTATGTAAATTTTTGGGTACGCTTACTTTAAAAAGTCGTCAATCAACTGCAGAACTTCTTGATATTTCGACCTATATATGGAAATTTTCTCTTCTTCGGATAAATCGCCACGCAAAAACGTACCTTTGTCCAATTGCTCGGGGTGGGTATATGTTTGCAATGTCGTATCAATCGTCGAGTGTCCGAGCCATAAGGATACAGTTTTGACGTTGACTTTCTCCACGCATATTTGAATCGTGCCGAACGTATGGCGCAGGTCGTGTATCTTATGCTTTTTGTATACTTCACGGAATTTTCGACCGATATTATCGTAGGATAAGTCGAAGTATGCGCCATTTTCAGCCGGCAGAGAAGATAATAGCGCCGAAACTCTCTTAACAAGTGGAATCGACCGTTCAGACAATTCCGTCTTATCACCGTGAATAGCAAGCACTTTATTTTGAGTGTCCACGTCGTTTTCAGAGACCTTTAAAGCCTCTTCTCGTCGTACGCCAGTTAGGTATACAAATACAAAGTAGCATTTTTCCCGATATGTAAGCGCAGTGCTTGCAAAAACCTTACGGAAGAAGTCAGATTACGAGAACGCTTCGCCCTTATCCTGTATGTGCTTCATTTTTTCGATTGGAGCGCACGGGTCGGCTTTTATAAGCGACAGCGTAAGCGTCCTCTTGAACATATCGTTGAGTAGGCTTTGTACAACTTGTCTCCTACGGGTTTTGTCTATCCCGTAAAGGAAACTTTCAATCTCTTGCGGTTTGTACGTTGTGAGCGGTTTATTGAAGCTTTGAGAGGTAATACACTTAAAACTGCTTTCGATACTTTCGATAGTGTTTTCTTTACAACCTTGATTGATTTTATATGGCAAGTAACTATCTTCGTAAAATTCCGATAGAAGCGGTGATGTTTTCCTAATTATTTCTTTTCTTTTGTTGCCTCATTAATTTTTTCTTTGAGTTTTTGCTCAATCTCTTCTTTGGTTCTGCCGTATATGGAGCCAAGAGCATTTGAGCGGAATTCTATCAGACCGTTAGGACGACGTCTGACAGACCCTTGTATTTTTAGTTCAATTATCATCTCTTGTACCTCTCGTATTATTTCTTCGATTGTTTTTGGTTGAGAAATGATTTATTGATACCCATTGCCTTGATTAAAGATTGAGAGAGCGGGGCAATTTGATTGATTTTGTAACCAATATTGAACTCCGCTCTCGTGACCTGCACTGTAACCAAAGATTGCTGTTAAACGCAGCCTAATGTTGTGTGATTCGTTTGCTATACGTTGAGACGATAATTCTATACCGTCTAGCTGTGCTTTGATGAATTCATCCATTGTACTTTTACCTCCAACAAGTAGTTTTATTGGTAAAAGTATATGATAAAAACAAGTAGTTACTCAACTATTGAATATATTATAAGTTTTTTCTATCTTTACATAGCTGTCGCAAGACAATTCAATCTTAAATGACAATATTTACAATAGGATTTCTTGTGTGTTTTGATTTTTATTTTAATAAAGAGCATCTACCATATCATAGAAATTCGATGTTTCGATAGAAAAAAGATATGTAGATGTGCTGTATTTTGAAGATTTCATATACACATTAATCGTCCCTTGCTGTTTAAGAATAGATATTATTTCGTCAACTTCATCAAAACTAATTCTATCTTCTCCCTGATGAATAGTTCCCGTCAAATAATGTTTAACGTTTTTAGTGTCCAACACAGTTATATCATATTTTTCTGAACTATAAATACCTTTTACAACTTGCGAACCATATTCATACAATTTAACGTCTACCTTTAACAAGTCCATATTTTCAATTTGCTTGTATACAAGAATATAAGCGGTAAGTTTTGAATTCGTCGTTGCGCTATTGCTAAATGTCCCTTGAACTGTATCGCATCTAATGTATTTATGATTTGTAGGATTGTTAAATTCGTCGACGAAATAGCTCACCGACCAATTTCCTAGAGAAACGCCGCATCTGCTACAAGTTCCTACGCTTGTAGTATGTCCCAATGCCTTTTGAGTTTCTATTTTTTCTTTATTACACCAATTACACTTATAGGTTGCATTTCCATTTTTTGTGCAAGTTGCGGTTGACGATACTTCTTCCCACGAATGTTCTTTTCCTTCTATGCAATCATTAATGCTACACCCAACAAACGCAAAACATAAAGCAAAAGTCATAACGAGCGTTAAAGTAATTGCAAGTTTTCTAATAAAGTTTTTCATATTGTATCTCCTAAAATTTTATTTTTCTCTTTGGTAAGTTTTTTCTATTGTTGCGATTATTAGTTTTTTACGTAGATGTTTCATTTTAAACTTCCAATTTAATTATAATATTATTGATTTGACAATGCAAGTGTATATGTAAATTTTATATATTTTTGCTAGATATTGTAAAATTTGGGTAATCTTTGTCGTAAAAACAGTTGACCCGCTATACTAAAAGTGATATTATTTATCTAATGTATTTTAAAGGAGAACAAAATGAAAAAGATTTTAATTAGTTTAATAGTTTTAGTAACGGTATTATCGATTTTTTGCTGCGTAGCTTGTACTCCTCAAGATAAGTTTGAGCAAGTAGTTAAGTGCGCCGGCAAAGTACGCGATATGATGGAATGTCCAGACACTTTCTATATATCTTCCGATTGCGGATACCAATTGGGATATGAGGATAACTTTAATGTTTACATCGCCATTCAATTTTATTCAGAAACAGCCCAAGGCGAGGAAATATGGGATGTCGCTTATTTTGTAAACGGTTCTTTCGTCGGTTTTGAAAGCAACTATGATGACGGCACGTATAAGCAGTGGTCAGATTCAAAACAGCTTTCGTTTTTGGAATCTTCTTTGATTTATATCGACGGCTATTATAGCGAAGTTTATTCAAAAGAAGAAGTCAACGGTGCGCTTGGTATCGAAGTATCTGGCGAAGCAGATAGCGGCACGGAAGATGGCTCCGGAGAATAATTTAGTCGCTTAATCATAAACTGGAATTAATTAAATAGCGCGCTAACATTTTAGGTCGGCGCGCTATTTTACGTAATATACCAAGGTCAAATTTGAATTTATAATTTTTTGTCTATTAGTCTTGCGATAACCCAACTTTTCGTAAAAACGGCATAATGTAGGCTCTTGCAGTATTGTCTCGACTTTCCAATTTGTTGAACCGTGCATCGCCTCGGCAAGTTTTATTGCGCAACGCGCATAACCTTGTTTGCGATATTTAGGTAATATAAATATAGGGGAGATTAGTTTTTTTCCGATTTTTCTATCGATTATTCTTATAGCGCCGACGGGCGTTTCGCCGAGATTTATCAAATAAAAGTATGAACCGCGTTGCTTTAATTTTTTGATAATTCTGTCCAAGTTTTCTGCGCCGGGATTGGTATCGAAATCTTGATATTTATTAAGAAGATTTTCAAATGCCGTAATTTGCATTTCAAGAATTTGATTTGCGTTGTCTAAGTTGGCTCTTTTGAGCGTGATATCCTGTTTATTTGAAGATGAATTTTTAAATTCTGTTGAAGATTTCATAAATTACCTTAATCTTGGAATGATTATAACACAATTTTAATTCAAAGTCAATTTTGGATATCGTTTGCAATTGCTCTTCAACTTTGGTAAGATAGAGATATGAGTATTGATTATGACGTAATCGTTGTCGGGGCAGGACCGACGGGCGCGACTTGCGCAAAAATTTTGGCGGAAAGAGGTCTTTGCGTTTTGGTTGTTGAAAAAGACAAATTGCCGAGATATAAATCTTGTTCGGGTATGATAATAGCAAAGACGTCAGCATTGGTCAAACAGTATTTCGGTTGCGAGATACCGGACAGCGCGAAATGCACGCCGTTTGATAATTTCGGTATGGTATTCGTCAACGACGAGGGATTGGAGTATAAATTTGAACAGCGAGGTTTCAACGTGTGGCGAAGCAAGTTTGACAACTTTCTATCGGATAAGGCAAAAGAAAGCGGAGCGCAGATAATCGACGGAGTGAGCGCGATTTCTTGCGTAGATAGCGGAGATAGCGTCGAAGTGTTTTTTTCGGATAAAAGCATAGGAAGTAAGAGAGCTAAATATCTTATAGATTGCGAAGGCGCGTTGGGAGCGCTTAAACGGAGTATTACCAATTGCGACAAGGATTATATCATAACCTATCAGGCGTTTTACGAGGGAGAAATAAATCTCGACCCACACTATTTTTACGCATATCTTCAACGGGAATTCTCTCAATACGACGCTTGGTTCAACGTGAAGGACGGTATGCTCGTGCTTGGAGTAGCGGTGGAAGATATAAATCAAATAAAGCATTACAACGATAAATTCATAAGCTATATGCAACAAAATCACGGTTTAAAGATTGACAAAAAAGTCAAAGAAGAAAAGTGGATTATGCCGCGAATACGACGCGATTTCAAAATCGACTACGGCGTTGGACGGATTTTGTTTGCAGGAGAAGTTGCAGGTTTTCTCAATCCTATGGGCGAGGGTATATCTTGCGGAATGGAGAGCGGATATTTGGCGGCTTGCGCGGTTGCGGATAATTTTGAAAGTTGCAAAGACGTGTTGGCGGCATATCGTCAAAGCTGTGGGGATTTACATTCGTATATGCAAAGACAGTGGCATCTTACGGCGTTGATGTCAAGTAAGTTTCAACATATGAAAATGCGGTAAAACCGACTCGTCGGATTTGCATCGTCGGAGCCGGTTTCACTGTATTAGGTATGTATATTAGAAAAAGTCGTTTTTAGTTGTGTCTCGGCTATCGTCATAGCCATTGTCGACGTCGCCGTATTTATTGCAGTTTATCGGAGGCGGGCATATTACTTTGTTAAAAGTCTCAATTGCCGCGTTGCGATATTCTTTATAATGTTTTGCGTAATATATTATTATCGACGTCAGCGCAGCGAAGGCAATAACGCCTCCTATGATAGAAAGCCACCATACGTTGTTTATAATACAGCCGGCTAGAACCAACGCAATTCCTACAGTCATAGGGATAAGCAAATACATAATTTTTTCATATTGCTTTTTCAAGTTATCGCTTACGTATTGATTTTCTTCGGCGTCTAATCCTAGTTTAAAGCCGTCGATATAGTGTCTGGCTTTTCGTAAATCAGAGCATTTAAGACAGTATGCAGTTCCTTGACATTCCAATATCACTTTGCCCCAAAGTCTGCACATATCGTAACTGTCCGGCGTGTTAGCGATTTTGTTTTGAGCCAATAGTTTATTGTATATCAAAGACGCAAACTTATAATTGTCAAGCTCGTCCGCAAGTAATTCGAGATAATGTTCTTTGCTTGCTTTTATATACATTTTTTTGCCTATAAATATCAAATTAGGCGACTGCTTAAATTTGATATGAGTTGTTACTATATAAATAACGATTGCGGCAAAGAGCGTCAAACTTATTAAACTCGCCGTAAACAATCCCGAGCTTCGTTCATTTGCGTTTACTGAGATAAGCAAGAAAACCATACCAAAACCAAACGTATATATCAACAAAGTTGTAAAAACTCTGCCAAGATTCAGCATTGTTGACGTGACGTTTGCTGCATTGGTCTTGTTGCACATTAATTGCATATCTTTTTTATCTATCGTCTTCATTTTTCCGCCCTCTCGATATTTATTACATCTATATTATATTTCTTTGTGTCATCTCCAATCAATATGATTTTCGGTAATGTTTTGCAGATAATATGTAGATTTTACATAAATTACAATACGGCTGATTTACCGTTAGGAAAAGCGTAATTAAAGTTGCGGCTAAAGACAGGGGAGCGATAATATTTTGGATATAAATAAAGACGGCGTACCTTATTTAATAAAGTACGCCGAAATAAATTGTCAAAAACTCTATCAAAGATTCTTTTTTAGTTTTGCCTCGTGTTTGAGTCTTAAATCTTTTGACAGTATTGTCTTTCTCAGTCTTATGCTTTTAGGCGTTACTTCAACGAGTTCGTCGTCGGCAATAAACTCCAAGCACTGTTCAAGAGACATTACAGTAGGAGTGATGAGCTTCAAAGCTTCTTCGCTTCCGCTTGCGCGGTTGTTGGTGAGTTGCTTTTTCTTGCAGACGTTGACAACCATATCTTCCTCGCGGGAATTGACTCCGACTATCATACCTTCGTATACGTTGACGCCTGCGCCGATAAACAGGTTGCCTCTTTCTTGAGCGTTGAAAAGACCGTATGAAGTCGTTGCGCCGTCTTCCCAAGCGACAAGCGAACCGCGGTTGCGCTCTTGCACTTCGCCCTTATAAGGCTCGTATCCTTTGAGAACGTGGTGCATTACGCCGAAGCCTCTGGTGTCGGTCAGCATTTCGCTGCGATAACCTATAAGACAGCGAGAGGGGATATCAAATTCTAGTTTTGTGCCGCCTCTTTCGTCTGGCGTCATATTCTTTAGGTCGCCTTTTCTTGCGCCGATTTTATTCATTACCGCGCCGACGTATTCTTCGGGTACGTCGACAATAAGTTCTTCCATAGGTTCGCAAAGCACTCCGTCTATGGTTTTGAATATTACCTTAGGACGGGATACCGAGAATTCATAGCCCTCTCTGCGCATTGTTTCTATTAATATGGACAAATGCAGTTCGCCTCTGCCGAATACCTTGAAGCTGTCTGCCGAATCTGTCTCTTCGACGCGCATAGAGACGTTGGTCTCAACCTCTTTGAAAAGTCTTGCGCGCAAATGACGGGAAGTGACGTATTTTCCTTCTTTGCCGGCAAAAGGAGAATTGTTGACCATAAAGAGCATTGACAAAGTCGGCTCGTCAATCTTGACGAAAGGCAGAGCTTCTATTTTGTCAACGTCGCATATTGTTTCGCCAATATTGAGGTTGTCCACGCCGCTTATAGCGACAATGTCGCCCACGCTTCCGCTTGCGCATTCGACTCTTCTCAAGCCTTCGAATTGATATAACTTGGATATCTTCGCTTGATGACGCGTGCCGTCGGTGTGGCATATTATTGCTTGCTGACCGCTAGTTATTTTGCCTCTTGCAATTCTTCCTATGCCGATTCTGCCTACGTATTCGTCATAATCTATGTTGCATATAATTGCCTGCAAACCGTCTTCGACGTCGCCTTCGGGGCAGGGTATTTGCTCTATTATTGTATCGAGAAGGGGAGTCATATCCTTGCCGACTTCGCCTATTTTGAGACTTGCCCAGCCTTGTTTTGCGCTTGCCATAACGGTGACAAAATCGAGTTGGTCATCGTTTGCTCCGAGTTCTATAAACAAATCTATCAGTTGGTCTATCACTTGATTGGGGTCTCCGCCTCTGTCGACTTTGTTTATTACGACGACGGCTTTTTTGTTGAGCCCCAGCGCTTTTTTAAGCACGTAACGCGTCTGCGGCATACAGCCTTCGACAGCGTCCACAAGCAACAGCACGCCGTCTACCATTGACAGTATGCGTTCTACCTCGCCGCCGAAGTCGGCGTGCCCGGGGGTGTCGATAATATTGATTTTTACGCCTTTGTAGTGAACCGCAGTGTTTTTTGCAAGTATCGTTATGCCTCTTTCTCTTTCAATATCGCCGTTGTCCATAACTCTGTCCACAACGGCTTCGTTGGTGCGAAAAACACCGTTTTGTCGGAGAAGTTGGTCGACCATAGTCGTTTTGCCGTGGTCGACGTGAGCGATTATCGCAATGTTTCTCAAATCTTGTCTTTTCATATTATATACCTTAAAATTTATTTCTAATTTATTTAAGTAGCGTTGCCGTCTACTCGTTTGTTTGCATTAAATTCTGGCGTTAATTCAGCTCAATGAATAATATTCAACGCAATTCCACAGTCTTTGCCAAAACTTTTCCGTTGACCACGCTCATATAGCAGTAGGTCTTTGCGTACGTCAGCGAACCGGGGTTTATCAACTTAAGATTGCCGTATTGAGTTATGGAAGGTCTGTGCACGTGTCCGAAAAGACAGCAATCAACTCCCAATTCCAATCCTCTCATTTGCAAATCAATATCTGATGACTTAACTCTGTAATTATGTCCGTGTGCGAGGAAAAACTTAACGCCTTCTACCTCGACGACCTCTTCTTGGTTTGTCGACATACCGTCGGCATTGCCGTAGACGTATTTAAGCTTGTCGGGGTATGCGGCTTTTAATTTGGCTATTTCTTTTGCGCCGTCGCCGAGATGAAAAATATAATCGGCATTGTCAAAAGCTTCCCATAGAATTTCGTTGTCAGGTAAGCGATTGTGCGTATCGGAAATAACAATAATATTTTTCATATTTATAAACTACTCCTTTTGTTAAAACTTGTCAAACGATTGAGGGCGCAAACGGAAATATAGTATCTGACTTTAAAATATTAACTAAACAAAATAATTCTATTTTAATAAAAACTATATAAAAGTATATGCCAAAGCAACTAATTTCCAAAAAAAGTATACTTTTACTGACTGCCGTTTTATGTGTCGTGAAACAGCGTATTTTGTCAATAATATTATAGTTCGTGTCACATTTTTTTGCAATAGCTTTTGGTCAGTAAAAGTATACTTTTTTTAGAATTATGAATTGAATTCTTGTATATGGAAACGATTTAATACGTTCTTAAAAGGTATAATCTCAAGAGGAATAAAGATGGATTCACAAAAAGTCAAATCAAAAAGCCTATCAATTGCGATATTGATTATAGTATTTACCTTGATATTGGGAGCGGTTATTTTAAACAGACCTGCGACGTTCAGTCTGCCGGCAGATTCAAATGACGGCAGTATAATGCAGTCAACGATGTATGACATATCCTATGACAATGCAGATTCATTGGGCAAGTTGCAAAACAATGCCACTTATATGTTTACCGACAAAAATTTGATAGACGGTTATAGAGCAGGTACGGAAGCGCAAGATACTACTATTATACGAATAAACGCTTTAGCAAATCACGGTTCTCAATCCAATCCTTACGTTATAGCAGATAAATCCGATTGGCGAAAATTTTTGATAATGATTGAGAATGATTCAAGCAGAGGCGCGGGAAAATATTTCTTATTGGTTAACAGCATTGATTTTGCAGGCGAAATTTTCTATCCCTTGAGATATTTCAACGGCACGTTTTACGGGCTTGGCAACTCTTTAAAAAACGTTACGATTAGCGATTGGGATTATTTGGACGGAGCAGGGGATTCTGCGCCTATTCAAAGAAACACTTTATACGGTTACGGTCTGATTTGCAGAGCAAGCGGCGCGACGGTAACTGATTTTATAGTTGAAAATTTCAATTATGCAGGTCCCGAAGAGGGGAATGACGCATATGTTGCCCGCAATTTATTTATGGGCGGTATTATCGGTTATTCTGTAGGAGCCAACACGATTTTGAACTGTCATACCGTCGGTATTATGGATTCAAGCAATGTAACTTATACTGTTAACAGTTATAAGCCTAGAGGCGGAATTGTCGGCTCGCATTATGCTTCCGGAAATACAAACGCTTTAATTATATATCGCTGTTCGAGCCAATATGAATCTGTTGCCAGATATACTGTGGCTCGCAATTCAATGTCTGGAGGAATCATAGGAGAGTGTTACGGTTCTTATCTATATATATATGATTGCGTTGCAAAATTGAAAGATACTGATATCTGTACGTTAAACACCAACATAACGTGCGGAGGCATAATGGCATTGGCGGAAGCTTCTAAAAAAATAGTAATAGAAAATACGATTAGCGTTGCGGACAAAAACTTTACGCAAGCGGGTGCGAGCGGAGCGCTATGCGGATTTAACAGCAGTGTAGATTCGGTTAAGTTGACAAATTGTTTTGCAGACGGAGCCGTAGGTTTGGATGGCTCTGCAAAGAAATCCGAGCACACTGTATCGGGAAATGTTACGCTTACAAACTCCAATTGCAAGGCAAAAAATATTCATAAAGTTAAGAGTTCTGCCGATTATGCTATTTCCACTAGCTTTAACGGAGACAGACTTACGGCATTGAATATAGCCGGACTACCTGAAGTAGACGGAAGTTTAAGCGATATGATAGCTGACGCCGTTGACAACATCAATTCTACCGACGCAGATTCTATGTCTGCAAGAATTTGGAATTTAGAAAAGACAAGCAATCTAGCCGCGTATTTAGACAGAGATTATACCGGCAGCGAAAGCATTATCGATTATAATCCCGTGCGGAATTATTTGGAGGCAACCGTTACGTTTAAGAATCTTACGGGAGGCGGCAGCAGCGAAGAAGAGCTTGGCTTGGATACCGAAAAATATTCAAAGGGAACAGCTTTGCCCGCGCCGCAGGGAAGTTACGTCAAACAAAATCATACGTTCAAGGGTTGGACAATGGATAAGACGGGCGCAAGCGAGCCTTTTAAAGATACTCTGCCAAACGGAATTTACGGAGAAGTAACGTTTTACGCAGTATGGGGATTGCCTGACGATTTCGTAGCTTCGCAAATCAATACGTCTCTTGCGGCAGATAAAACATTGATTGAATACGACGGCGAAGAAAGTATTACTTTAACGGGTAAAGTAGAGTATACGCCATTGGGCGTCGACGATATGACCAATCCGTACGTAACGTATTATTGGAAGAAAGACGGCGATGACAAAGAAAATAACGAGACGGGTGAACTGATTGTCAAAACCGTTAATGACTCGGGAAAATATTCTTATAATTACCGCATAGTCGACAGCAACGAGCCGTTGTGGTACTATGACGGATGCAGTTCTGACAGCGCGAGCGGAAACGACGTGACTGTTACCGTAGAAAAAGGTAAGGTCGAAAGTTTTAGCATAGAATTGCTCATTGACTCCGACACAGCGGCGTATTTCGGAAGAGAATTGAGCGAAATAAATTTTACAGCCAAAGTCAAAAACAAAGCGGGTAAGGATATTGAACTTTTAAGTTGCGGCTGGGATTCAATGTACGCAACCGTTGACACAAAACCCACTGCGACAAAAGCCGTTAATTTCGAACCGAAGGACAAAGATAATTACCAGTCGTCTTATACGATAGACGCCGTTTTCGACGTAGCTATTTTGACGATAAACTTTAAATTGATTGGCGTAGGGCAAGAGGTTCTTGAAGTTGAAGCAAAGTATGGCAACAACTATACTTCCAATCGGATAATTTATATGTTTGAGCAAGCGTATCTCGAGGCTTCTTCGGGAGGCAATCCGTTATATAACGACGTTGCGGACCGCGCGCCTTATCTCGACGGCAAGCCGATAGTGGCAAATGCAGAAGACAATGATATTTACAACGGCAGTTTTCTTAATATAAGACAGTCGCAGATGATTGAGGTAACTTTTAAGAAAGTGCCTTATGAAGTAACGTTCGACCCCGACAACGGCGATAACGCAACTACAAAAAATTGTTATTACGGTCAGTATATAGGAGAGGATATTCAAGAGCCGACTAAGGGCGAACAGCTTTTCCTAGGTTGGTATTTTGATACTGTAGACGAAGACGGCAACGCAATACGCAGGGCTTGGAGATTTGTACCGGAAGGCAATTTGGATGCGGATAGGGTAACAAAATCCGTGACGCTTAAGGCAGAATGGCTTACTGCAAATGAGCTTTTGGATATACAAATAACAATAAATCCTCAAAAAGTTTTTAGGGCTATGGACAGTATTTCCGAAAATGATTTGACAGTTGTAGCTACTTATTACGGAAAATCCGACGACGGCAAAGAGGTTACGAAAGACGTGACGTTGGCTTGGTCAAAGTATTCTCAAAATATTAAATATGTCGGAACGGTGGATAATAGACTGCACGTTAACGACGGCGGCGCGGAAATTGAGATAAGTTATCAATTCGGAGCGAATAAAATTACTAAATCAGTATTATTGGACGTGCAACCGATAGATATAGACACTAGCGGTTTTGACTTCGGACAAAAGGGCGATGAAATTGTTTTCGAGGCAGACGGAACTCCTAAAAACTTGCCCGAACTTGACGAAAACGAATATATCAATTTGAATATAGACAGCGTAGAATATGAATATTACAAAGGAAACGTCAAAATTCAGCCCGAAGACGTTGTGCGCGCAGGCGAATATACGGTGAGAGTCGTATTCACTACTTCGTTGCCTGATTATAAGGCTGAAACTTTGGTGTTTAGACTTATATTAGGCACGTTTACTGAAGTGCGGATAGAATGGGATTATGACGAAGCAAATCCGTATATGTACAACGGCAAAGTAC
>CAJUOK010000009.1 GCA_910588015.1 uncultured Christensenellaceae bacterium
TTTAATTACCTTGTCATTTCGACCAAGCGTAGCGCGTGGAGAAATCTAAACAATATAAAAAAAGATTAGTCCTCTCGAATACGCTCGAGGTGACATATTTATAAAAATTGAGTTAACATTCACCAATGTTCAATATGATAATTAATAACAACCGAGTTGACAATACCGTTATATGTCATATTGATAAAAAATTATGACGCATATTGATTTTGCAGTATCCAAAGTGATATAATATTAATATATATAGATATTGGGGGATATTTTTATGCAAATCAAAAACATTGTTGTTGCAGGCGGCGGCGTTTTGGGAAGTCAAATAGCTTTTCAATCGGCATATTGCGGATTTAACGTTACGATATGGTTGAGGAGTCAGTCGAGTATCACGCGTACGCAACCGAAATTGGATAATTTGAGGCAAGTGTATATAGATACTATCGAAAAAATGTCAACGCCTAAAGGTCAAACTGCAAGCGAATGGGCGAGAGGCATTGCCGATTTTGATAGTTTTGACAAAGAAGATTGCATTTCCAAAGTCGAAAAAGCATATTCGAGTATTAAATTGGAACTCAATATGCAAAAAGCCGTAGCAGACGCCGACTTGGTAATCGAATCTATGGCAGAAAACGTTGACGATAAAATAACGTTTTATAAATCGCTAGCTCCTTTGCTTGAAGAAAAGACAGTGATAGTTACCAATTCTTCTACGCTTTTGCCGTCAAAATTCGCAAAATATACAGGCAGAGCAGACAAGTATCTTTCGTTGCATTTTGCCAATTCGATTTGGAAAAATAATACTGCGGAGATTATGGCTCAAGCAAAGACTGACGGCAAATATTTTGATTTGATTATGGATTTCGCAAAAGACATACGAATGATTGCATTGCCCGTAAAAAAAGAAAAGTCAGGTTATTTGCTCAACTCTATGCTTGTGCCGCTTTTGTTTTCGGGAATGGACCTTTACGTCAACGGCATATCCGACCCCGAAAGTATTGATAAAGCTTGGACATTGGGAACAGGCGCGCCGAAAGGACCTTTTCAAATACTCGATACGGTAGGTCTCGCCACGGCTTATAACATAGTGCTTATGTACGTCAAAATTCCTTCTTTCCTTGCGCCTTACAACTTTAAGGGAATGGCAAAAATGCTGAAAAAATATATAGACGAAGGAAAGCTCGGAATGGCTTCGGGCGAAGGATTTTATAAATACGATAAGAAATAATAGCGGTTGTAGCAAAGCTAACGCTTGACTAAAGACGACAGTCCGTATTATCATAATTAAGAAATACGATTGATATACTATTGAAAATGCAGGTGTAGTTC
The DNA here is from genome assembly GCA_910588015.1 of uncultured Christensenellaceae bacterium. Classification (GTDB taxonomy): domain Bacteria; phylum Bacillota; class Clostridia; order Christensenellales; family UBA3700; genus RACS-045. Next base: position 1,321 of record CAJUOK010000009.1, read on the forward strand.
AATGGTAGAACTGCGGCTTCCCAAGCCGCCAGCGCGGGTCCGATTCCCGTCACCTGCTCCAATTTTCGGCAAACGGGTTTTTATCGTCTGCCGATTTTTATTGTTTGGGAAAAACGTATTGACGGCTAATATATTTGATTAAGTTTTTTGGAAAAATTTCTATAAAGTATAGCTTTTTTGATTATTATATATTAAAATAGAGATTGTATAAAGCCATTATGAATATTCGGTAAGAATTTTGTAGGCAAATATCTTTAAAGGAGATTTTTATGAAACCTAGAATAGGTATCAGACCCATTATTGACGGAAGATGGGGCGGTATAAGAGAAGGATTGGAAGAGCAAACTCGCAAGATGGCGCAAAACGCAAAAAAACTTATTGAAAGCAATTTGTTTTATACAGATGGCAGTAACGTTGAAGTAGTGGTTTTCGACGGAACTATAGGAGGCGGAGCAGAGGCGGCAAAGTGCAAAGAGTATTTTGATACGCAAAACGTCGTAGGCACATTGAGCGTCACTCCCTGTTGGTGTTACGGTTCGGAGACAATTGACCTCGACCCGCATACCGTTAAAGCCGTGTGGGGACTCAATGCGACGGAGCGTCCGGGAGCGGTATATCTTGCCGCCGCAATGGCAATACACGCGCAAAGAGGACTTCCCGCTTTTGCTATATACGGCAAAGACGTGCAGGATAAAGACGATTACAACATACCTTCCGACGTTGCGGAAAAGATATTGAGGTTTGCAAAAGCCGCCGTTGCCGTAGGAAGTATGCGCAACAAGGCTTACGTCGGACTGGGAAGCGTGTCTATGGGCATAGGCGGCTCTTTCCTCGACGGCAATCTTATGCAAAAATATTTCGGCATAAGGGCAGAATGGGTGGATATGTCGGAGATAAATCGCCGTATTACTTTGGGAATTTACGATAAGCAGGAATACGAAAAAGAACTGGCTTGGATAAAGGCGAATTGCAAAGAAGGAATTGACACCAATTCAAATCCCAAGTCCAGAGAAGAAAAGGATAAGCAATGGGAATTCATAGCCAAGATGACTTTGGCAATTAAGGACATTATGATAGGCAATCCCAAGCTCAACGACATAGGCAGATATGAAGAAGCGTTGGGACGAAATGCGATACTCGGCGGCTTCCAAGGTCAGCGTATGTGGACGGATTGGCTTCCAAACGCCGATTTCAGCGAATCCATTCTCAACACCTCTTTTGATTGGAACGGTAAAAAAGAACCGCTTATACTCGCTACCGAAAACGATACGCTCAACGGTATGAGTATGCTTTTTGAGAAGCTCTTGACTTATAGGGCTAGTATCTTTGCCGACGTGAGAACTTTTTGGTCGCCGGAAGCAATCAAACGCGTAACGGGTTGGACTCCCAATGGCAAAGCAAAAGACGGTTTTATTCATTTGATTAACAGCGGAGCAGCCGCGCTCGACGGCACGGCTATGGCTCAAAACGATAAGGGAGAAAACGTCATCAAACCGTGGTGGGAGATGACCCAAAAGGATATAGACGGATGTATGTCCAAGACAGATTGGTGCCAAGCCAATTTGGGGTATTTCAGAGGCGGCGGATTCAGCTCTCATTTCAAGACCGAGGCGGAAATGCCTGTGACGATGGTAAGAATGAATATGGTGGACGGACTCGGTCCTGTAATACAGATAGCTGAAGGATATACGGTAACCGTTCCCGATAACGTGCAAAAAATTCTTTGGGATAGGACTGACCCGACTTGGCCAAGCACTTGGTTTGCTCCTAAACTTACGGGAGAAGGAGCTTTTAAAGACGTATACAGCGTTATGGCAAATTGGGGCGCAAATCACGGAGCGTTTACTTACGGACATATAGGAGCCGACGTCATAACTTTGGCGTCAATGCTGAGAATTCCCGTAAGTATGCACAATGTCGAAGACGAGAGAATTTTCCGTCCTCATTCTTGGACAGCTTTCGGAACGAAAGATAAAGAAAACGCCGATTACAGAGCTTGCGCAAACTACGGCGCGCTATATAAATAGTGTCAATAGAGCGGCAGCCGCAAGACTGCCGCAAATATATTACGGAGAATATAATGAACATAAAAAATTTATCGACAAAAGAGCAAGTCTTGGAGGCTATGAACAGAGTATATTCCAACGCTCTCACGACAACGTCGGGAGGAAATATATCTGCAATAGATGAACAAGGTCATATTTTCATCACGCCTAGCGGTATAGACAAAGGCACGTTGACTATCGACGATATAGTCGAGGTACTGCCCGACGGAACTTGCATAGGCAAGCACGCGCCGTCTATGGAGTTGCCTTTTCATTCCAACATATATCGCGAATGTAAGGACATAAAAGCCATTGTTCACGCGCACGCTCCCGCGGCTGTGGCTTACGCTTGTATGAGAGTGGCTCCCGATTCTTCTTGCGCGAGAGTATACGAAGATAAACTTGGAAAAATAGCAGGCTCAAGATATGCGCTTCCCGGTTCGCTTAAATTGGGAGAAATAGTTATGCAAGGCTTTAAAGACGGCTACCGTACCGTAATGATGGATAATCACGGAGCTACGGTGGGCGGCGCGGATATGCAAAAAGCTCTGGCAATGTATGAGACTCTCGATTATCTGTGCCGTTCGCTTTTCCAAGCGCAGATTTTAGGCGGAGCAAAATATATAGATAAAAAAATCAATTTGAAGTCGAGTGTTTATCCCGTTAAAAAGATAGACGGCGGCGACATAGCAAAACGCGAAGAACTGACGGCTTTTATCAAAAGAGCATATAAAGGACAATTGGTCGGAAGCGGTTGGGGAACTTTGGCTATAAGAGATAAAAACGGCGTGCTTTTTAACGCTGATTGCGATTCTCCGCTTGATTTGTCAAAAGAAGATATTGTGAGATACGAAAACGGCGCGGTGTCGGCTGATAAACCTTGCAAATATCTCGATTTGATATTAAAGATTTTTGAAAAGACTCCCGAGGCTCAGTCGATATTCGTATCGATGCCCGCGGCAGTTATGGGATTTGCTATGGCTAACGTCGAATTTGACGCAAGACTGATACCCGAAAGCTATATAATGCTTAAGGACGTAAAGAGGTTGCCTTATTCCGCTATCGGCAATTACTATTTCATTGCCGACGCTTTGACGACGGTTTGCCCTGTGACGGTAATAGATAACGAGTGTATAATAACTATTGGAAAAAACACTTTAAAAGCCTTTGACAGATTGGAAGTTTGCGATTATTCGGCGCGCTCGGTGCTTTTGGCAAAGTCGGTAGCAAAGATTAATCCCATTGACGGTACGCAGGTCAAAGAAATCGACGACAATTTCAACGGGTGGTAATTATGCGCAAAACCGTTAGAGTTCTTGCAATAGATTTGGGAGCAAGTTCCGGCAGAGGTATCGTATTCCAACTGACGGGCGGTAAGCTTGCGCAAAAAACCGTGCATCGCTTTTCCAACGGAGCGGTAGAGAGAAACGGAAATCTTTATTGGGATTTGTCTATGCTTTTTGACGAAGTTGTCAAGTCTATCGCGATTGCCGCCCAAGAAGGAAAGCTCGACGGAGTGGGGATAGACACTTGGGGAGTCGATTTTGGATTTGTAGATAAATTCGGAAAAGTTATACTTGATGATTTTCGTCACTATCGCAATGCGGCGAACGCCGCTGTTAAAAATACGCTTGACGCAGAGACAAGAAAAAAGCTGGTTGAAATCGCGGGAATTTCCGACAATGATTTTAACACCACTTATCAATTTATAGCAAGGGCTAGGGAGAATTTCGATTTCGGCAAAATAAAACATATTTTGTTTACTCCGCAGCTTTTGGGATATATGTTGACAGGCGTCGCCGTAAGCGAACCCACGATTTCTTCGACAAGCGGATTTTACAGACAGGACGGCAGGTTTGACGAAGAGTTTTTGAAAAGTTTGAATATGTCTACAGACATAATGCCGAAGTCGTTGAAGACTTGCGAAATTATAGGTAATTTAAAAGAAGAAATAGCTACTGCTATAAATATAGATTACGCTCTTCCCGTTATTGCGACACCGGGACACGACACTGCGTGCGCTGTTATGGGAGTGCCTTGCAATGAGAAAAATCCTTTGTTTTTGAGCAGCGGAACTTGGTCTCTTTTCGGCGCTTTGGAAGATAAGCCGATAATCACTGAAAAGGCAATGAATTGCGGTTATACCAACGAATTGGCATTTGGCGGTAAAGTGCGTTTTTTGCGTAATATAATGGGAATGTGGATAATTCAGGAATGTCGTCGTCAATGGATAAGTCAAGGCGAGAACATAGATTATCCGCAGATTGTAGAGCTTGCGAAAAATAGCGCAGACAAAGAAGCGTTTATAGACGTCAACGACAGCGCTTTTTCGTCGCCTTGCGATATGGCGGACGTTGTAAAGCAATACGTTTGGGAAAGACAGGGAATAAGTTTGGAAAGCATAGGCGAAATTGCGCGTTGCGTATATTATTCGCTTGCCAAGGCGTATAAAGACGCGTACGACGGACTTGTCGCAATTACGAAGAGGCAATATGCAAGACTCTATATAATAGGCGGCGGCTCCAACAACGACTACCTCAATCAGATAATTGCCGATATGCTAAATATAGAAGTTTCGGCAGGACCGTCGGAAGCAAGCGCGTTGGGCAACGCCCTAGGGCAATTCGTGGGATTAGGCGCAATTGAAGCTCAAGAGATAAACAAATTGGTGACAGAGAATTATCAAGTAAAAACTTTTTATCCGAATTCGCATTAAAATAATAATTGACAGCCGTTAACGGCTGTCTTATTTTTATAATATCATTTATTTATTATTGATATCACTGCAAAATCAATTTTATAGTCCCAACTGTTACGATAGGTCTAGACTTGGGTATTGGCAATATAAGGAGCGACGATTTTTGCTACTTGTTGATAGGCTTCGTCGGTCAAATGCAGACCGTCTTTGGTGTAACTGACCTTAAGATTTCCTTTTTCGTCTTTTAGTTGAGAATTAACGTCAATATATACGCAACCGTTATTTGCGCATATATCGGGCAGTAGCGCGTTTAGTTCGTCGATTGCTTGGTTCGTTCGTGTTCCCACCTTATTTAAAAACGTGGGCTTTCTTATCGCATTGACGGGATAGACCGACTCGACGAAGATATTGCAATCAGGCAAAGCTTGCCTTGTTTTTTGCAATATGGAATTTAAGTTTTGGGCAATCTCTGTGGGAGGTATATTTCTGCCTATATCGTTGGTGCCTCCCATTATAATCAAAGTCGAGGGCGCGATATCTATTACGTTGGATTGCAGCCGTTCAAGCATTCCCAAGGAAGTGTCTCCCGAAATTCCTCTGTTGTGAGCTTTTACGTTGGGATAGTATTTTTCAAGATTGCACATTTCGGTTATAGAGTCGCCGAAAAATACCGTTTCGCCTTGTTTAACGTTTGAATTTGCCGAAGCATAGGAATTTGCCTTTTTATGCTTATTGGCAATTAGTTTGGCGCCTGAGGAACCGTATACGACAATATATGAGATGACTACCGTTACTACCGTTACGGCGATTGAAGTCAGCAACGCAAGTATTGAATTTTTTATTTTTTTGTCGTACTGTCTCATCTTCTGCAAAACTCCGTTATATCTAATATATTATACGTTTTTTTGCGTTAAGTAAATATATGAGGCGCAAAAATCGGAATATTTACCAAAATTATACAAAGTCGGAAGATAGCTTTTGCAAAATTGTCCTTCTTATGTTATATTAATTATATCAATGAAAGAGAGGTTGGAATATGGCAAAATTGTATCTTGTGGGAACTCCTATAGGAAATTTGGCGGACATAACTTTGAGAGCATTGGAGACTTTGAAAACCGTCGACGCCATTGCTTGCGAAGACACAAGACATTCGTTGAAATTGCTAAACCATTATCAGATAAAAAAACCGCTGTTTGCCTGTCATAAATTCAACGAAAGAGACAGCGCAGACAAGATTTTTTCTATGATAGAAGAGGGGAAAAATATTGCGCTTATTACTGACGCAGGTATGCCTTGCATTTCCGACCCGGGCGCAATAGTCGTGAATATGCTTTTGGAAAAGGGCGTGGATATATGCGTTATTCCCGGCGCGACGGCTTTGACCTCAGCTATGGCTCTCAGCGGAATATGTCAGCCTATATTTACTTTTATAGGTTTTTTACCTGTCAAAAACAAAGACAGGCAAAAACTTTTGCAACAGTTTAAGGACGTGGAATCGTCGCTGGTATTTTATTCGTCGCCGTACGACGTAAATAAAGATATAGAATATCTATACGGATTTTTCGGAGAGAGGGTATTGCATATTGTCAGGGAAATTACAAAAATACACGAAGAGCATATCGTCACGACTTTATCGCAAGGAAAAATAGACGCGCCCAAAGGGGAATACGTGCTTATTATCGAATGCGCCGATAAGGTAGATATCAAACCGCAAGGAGATATATCGGAACAACTTGACGCGTTGCTCAAAAGCGGCGTCGATAAGAAAAATGCGATAAAACAAGTAGCAAAAGCCAACGGCTTGAGCAAAGACGAAGTTTATAAAATTGCTTTAGAAATGACAGACGTCGACAAAAATTAAATTTCGGACAGGTGTTGACTTTTGAACTGTTGTTGTGTATAATTATTTTGAAGGAGCAATATGGAAACAAAAAGCCAATACAGAAGCGCAATTCGTTCGAGAAAGTATATAAAGAACGCTTTTTCGGAATTACTGCAAAAAAAAGACCTAGACAGCATTACCGTAACGGAAATAGTCAGACTATCAGGACTCAATAGGGGCACGTTCTATGCCCATTACAATAATATCACAGATGTGCTTGAGGAAATAGAAAAAGAAGTCACGGACAAGATACTTTCGTTGTTTTCTGCATATAAATCCAACATAATCGACAATCCGACGCCGTTTTTGCGAGAGATTGCCGATTTTTTGCAAAAGGATTTTGATTTTTATAAAAGACTTATATGCGCTAAAGTAGGCGAGAACTTTATTGATAAATTAAAAGAGTTTTTTATTAATACCGTAATTGAAGAAATAAAGACTGACGAAATGCAAGACAAGGCTAAATTTGTGCTTATCGTCAGATTCTATACCAACGGTTTTGCAAATATGTATGTCGACGTATTTAAGGGAAAACTTTCCGTAACGTTGGACAAACTTACGCAGATGATGGGCGAAATAATCGCAGTGGGCATAGGAGAATTTAAAATTAAGTCGATAAAATGACCTATGATAAAACGCAATAAATATATCGCGTATTAAGATAATAAAATATAAAGAATAATGTGCGCGAAAAATATCGGAAAAAGCCAATAGGCTAAAGGAGAGACAATGAATTACAAAGCAAAAGATATGGGTGTAATTGCAGGCGAAGACGTAAGTTTTACGTTGCAAAAGGCTCTCAGCGAGCTTGAAAATACAGAAGGTGAAAAGACTCTCTTCTTTGAGAAAGGAGAATATCATTTATATTACAACAAAGTGTGCTCCAAAAATCTTTTTATCACCAATACCGTAGGAGACAAACAATGGAAGAGAGGCACGGTGCCGCATAAGAATAATATAGGTATTTGGCTCGAGAATCAAAAAGATTTGACTATCGACGGCAACGGCTGCGAATTTGTCGTTCACGGCAAGATGACGAATATAGCCGTAGTTAACTGCAAAAACATAAAGCTTAAGAATTTTTCGATACGGGTAGAAAATCCCGATATGCACGAGTTGAAAGTCGTTGAAGTAGGTAAGTCTCACGTAGATTTCGAGGTAGACAAGGAGTCGAGATATCACAAGTTCCATTGCAGATATTATTTTGTCGGCGAAGATTATCGGCACAGATTTACCAAATCAAGGTTTGCTTGGTGGATAGGCAAGATACCCGCAGGCGAGGATAATACGATAATGCGTAAAGCTCATCCTTTTAGAGACGTGATATATATAAAGGAACTCGAACCTCATAAAATTAGAGCAAAGTTCTTGAAGACTTTCCGCTTTAAGGTAGGAGATAGGTATTATATATATGACGAATTGAGAAGATATAACGGAATTTTTGTTGACAGAAGCGAGAGCGTTGCGCTAGAAGGAGTAAATCAGCACTTTAATTACGGCTTGGCTTTTGTGGCGCAAAATTCAAGCGATTTATCGCTCAAAGGGTGCAAATTCAAGCCGCGCGAGGGAAGCAGCAAACTTATGATTTCTGCGGCGGACTTTGTTCATATTTGTATGTGCCGCGGAAACGTAACCGTAACCGACAACGAATTTATAGGCGCGGGGGACGATACGCTTAACGTACACGGAGTGCATTTTAAAATAAATAAGATAAAGGAAAACAATATAGAGGTTAGATTCTGTCATCATCAGACTCACGGATTCAATCCTTTGAGAGTGGGAGACGAGATAGCTTTAATAGACACGCTTTCGCTGCTTGAGCACGGAAGAGCAAAGATACTTGCTTCGGAGCTTATCAATGAAACAACCGTCAGATTGCAACTCGACGACGTGTCGCAGGCAGTTGTCGGAGACGTTATAGAAGACAAGTCAGCAGTGCCCGACGTTGAGTTCAGCCGCAATTTTATGTCGAGAATAATTACAAGAGGCGTGCTTATGACGAGCGGAGGCAAAGTCAGGATTAACGATAATAATTTTGACAATACCACTATGCATTCCATTCTTATTTCCGACGACGCAAAGAACTGGTATGAGAGCGGCAATGTCAACGACGTGGAAATAGCGCGCAACAGATTTGGCAGGGTCGTGGGATACAACGTGCAGGTTATGCCGGAAAATACCGTTCACAACGGAGCGGTTCATAAGAATATTTATATACACGACAATATTATCGAGAGCGGCGACGAGGGAGGGTTTTATTTTAAATCTGCCGACGGCGTCAGATTGGAAAACAATAAGTCGGGAAAACCTGTGAGAATGGAGATATACAATTCGGACGTCACAGTTGACGGCGTAAAAAAATAGACTATGCAGATTTTTGAAGAATGCCGCGTAGGCAATGTGAACTTAAGAAACAGATTAGTTAGGTCGGCGACGCACGACGGGCTTGCCGACGACGGAGGACCGAGCGAAGAACTTGTCAGAAAGTATGCTTTTATGGCAAAGAACGACGTGGGTTGTATTATCGCAGGTTACGCGATAGTGAGCAAGGAGGGAAGTTCTTCGTATCCAAGGTGTCTTGATTTCTTCAGCGACGGTTTGGCTGAAAAATACAAAAGACTCACTTCGGAAGTACACAAATACGGCGCTCCCATAATTGCCCAACTGGCGCATTGCGGACGGCAGACTTCGAGTAAGGTCATCTCAACCAAAAAGATTGCGCCTAGCGCAAAAAGACATTTGTTTTATCCCGATAAAGCCAAGGCTATGACTATAGAGGACATTGTCCGCGTTGAAGAGGCTTTTGCCGACGCTATAGCTAAAGCAAAGGAATACGGTTTTGACGGCGCGCAGATACATTTGGCGCACGGCTATCTTCTTCACGACTTTATATCCGCCAACGGCAACAGACGTAAGGACGAATACGGGGGCGATATATTCGGCAGATGCCGTATTGTCAAAGAGATAATTCAAAAGGCGAGAGCCAAGGTCGGCGACTTTCCAATTTGGGTAAAGATTTCTGCGACAGACAAACGCAGAAGAGGTATGCGCGTCGCGTATACGGTTGAAGTATGCAAGTTGCTCAAAGAATACGGCGTTGACGCGATAGAAGTGTCGTGCGGCAGCGTGCAGGACGGAATGAATACAATGCGGTCAAAACGCTTGCCTATGGACGCGGTATTTAAATACAAAGAACCTGTGGCAAGTATGCCTAAATTCCTCAAGAAAATCTGTCTCGTATGCGCAAAGCTTGTCAATCCGCTGATTCCGCAGCCCAAACCTCTCAAAATGTTCAATTACGACGCGGCTATGGAGATAAAGAAGAACGTGGATATTGATTTGATATTGGTAGGCGGAGTAACAGAAATCAGCGATATGCAAAAAGCCGTAGACAGTGGAATAAGCGCGGTATCTATGTGCCGTCCGTTTATTTGCGAACTCAATTTGGCAAAAAAGCTCAAAGAAGGCAAAGCGACGGCAAGTCAATGCGTGATGTGTAATTACTGCGGACTCGTAATAGAAAAGCAACCGACAAAGTGTCTGCTTGGCAAAGTTAAAAAATAATCAAAATATTAACACGGTTATAACGCTTGACTGGTTATAAATATTGTGATATATAATTAATTATAACGATGTGTTTCATTTTTTTCGAGAATTATCTGATTTTCGAGGAAGGGGAGCATATTTTGGTTTGATAAAGTAATAAAAAAATACTAATATTTAGGAGAATATAATGAAGAAGAAATATCTTTGCTTAATAGTTTTTATGATTGCGACGGTTTGCCTGTTGAGTTTGGCGGCGTGCAATTTCGGCAGTCCGTCTGACGATAACAAAAAGAAGGGAGAAACTCCTATAGAAATTAATTATGAGGCAGGCGTGGATTACATAGGCATTGTTCGCGCAGTATATGAAGACGGGTTTGGTCACGATACGGAATTTAAGTTGGACGAAGGCGAGTGGATAAAAGAATCAAGAGAGTGGGACCAATATGGTTTTCATCTTCGTTTTGATAATCTTCAACCGGGTTCAAAACACAAACTGTCTGCTCGCGAAGCGGCGGCAAACGAAAATTATTTGCCTAGCGAACCTTTTACCGTGGACGTTACTCTCGAAAAGGGTAATAGAGACGAAAGTCCTAACGTAAAAATCAAAATGCAAGGCAAAACTTGTACTATAGAAGGTTTTACGGAAGAAATGGAAGCGAGATTTTGGGAAGGAGATTCGGAGCCCGTCTATTCAGCAGTCTCGCAATATACTTTTGACAAAATAGGACGACATACAGTCGACGTGAGATTTAAGGAAAACGACGCGTATTTAGCTTCCGAAGCTACGCGGCTTGAAGTAATAGCAAGCGTTTTCGAGGGCGGAAGCGGTTCTGAAGAAGACCCGTTTTTGGTAAAAACATACGAGCAGTTCGCAGAGATTGCAACGCAAAAAGAGACTGTTATAGGCGGGAATAGATATTTTAAATTAATTGCCGATATTGTATTCCCCGACGAAGCGCAAGCTCCGATAAAAGAGCCTTACTATTGGCTTAATTTAGACGGCAACGGTAAGAAGATAATAAACGCAAAAATCAAGTCTTCTTCGGGGTGGTATGCCGGCATCTTCGAACGTATTGTCGGCACAGTCAAAGATTTGACTGTGGAAAACGCCGAAATAATAAGGACTGTGGATGAATTTGAGTCTTCGGGTTTTAGAGTGGGAATTATAGCGGGCGATTGTTCCAGAGAAGTGATAAATTGCAAAACGCAAGGTACCATAAAGCTCGAGATTGCCGACGGAGAAGATTTCGGTCCTTATACTTCCGCTCCTTACGTGTACTTGGGCGGATTAGTCGGTGACGGAAGTAAAGTCGTCAATTCTTCCGCCGACGTCAAAATTATCGTTCCCGATACCGCAAAGCGTAAATATTCATACGAATTGATTTGCGGAGGTTTGTGCGGTCATTTTTCAGGCAAAGGTATATTAAACAGCTTTTCAAAATTAGAACTAACGGGCGAGAATAACAACTGCGGTGTTGTTTATAAGGCAAAAGTCGGCGGACTCGCAGGTGATATACGGAATAGTACATTAGAAAACAGTTTTGCTCAATTAAATGCAAAAATTAAAATGATTCAAGGACAGGAGAGCGTTTCGGATAGGAAAATTTCATTAATCGGCGGTATTGGCGGCGACAGCAGTAACATTCAGTTTATAAATTGCTATTCCAATTACAATATTTCCGTAGATATTGCAAATAAATTCAGCGCGCAAATTGGCGGAATAGTCGGCGGTAGCATAAAATCGGCAAAGAATACGTTTGCTGAAGGCACGGTATCTTATGAGGGCGAAGGAGATGTGTCGACAGACGGATTTGTATGCGCTTTGAATGAAGAGGCAAGCGTTGAAAACTGTTATTTCAGTAACAATTTGACAAGCGCGGTATTGAACGGAGCTACGGCGACGTCCGTATCCGATTTGCGCGATGTAGTTTGGCAAAAAGAACACCTTAAATGGAGCGACGATATTTGGGAATACCACGATTACAACGTTGAATCGGGCAAGTATTATCCTACTTTGAAAAAATAAAAACATATTCAAGGAAGTGAAATATGAAAAAGAAATTTTTAATTGTGGCAGTATTGTTTTGCGCGATATGTTTGGTTTTAGCCCAAGTAGCCTGTATAAGCGGCAACGACGGCAATAAAGATGGAAATAAACCGGGCGGGGATTCGAGCGGCGACGTAAGCGGTAACGCCGAGATACGCGTAGAAAGCGTTGCGTTTGCCGAAAAATCTACAACATTAGAGAGCGGCGGAGAATATACACTCGACTATACGGTTACGCCTGCGGGAGGTGAAGTCGATTTTGAAATGACCGACGGCGTCGTTTTTGAGTACCAAGTTGTTTCCGAAGGCACAGTTAAAATCAAGGCGTTGAGCGCAGGAAGCGGAAAGTTGCAGATAAAAGCCAAATCAGACGGCAGTATTTCCGACGAATGCGTCATTAAAGTAAACGTTCCCAAAGGTTACAAAGCTTATGAGAATAATACGAACGGAGTCAAGCTTGTCTATCCTTCAGATTGGACTTTGGTCAGCGCTCCTATGGCTATGGTATCTTACAAGTCGTCTGATACTACGAGCAATTTCAACCTTATGAAGCAAAATCGGACTACGGCGCATTTGAACGCAAGTTCCGAAGAATTCGAAAATGCAATCAAAAGCACTTATTCTCAAATGGGAATCAAAGTTAATTTTAAGACTTGCACAACAAATAAGTACGATTCGAATAAAGCGTTGAAAGTCGTTATGGAATACACAATTGTAAACGGACTTGCTAGCGTAGATATTTATCAAGAACAGTATATTATCAATTCAAAAAACGCAACCTTTATGTTGACGTTGACTTTGGATAAAGACGATATGGACAAGGGTATAGCCGAAACTATGATTAAAGAATTTGTTGCTTGGTAAGCGTAAGAATAAATTTAAGAGCATATAAAAGACAGGACATTAGTCTTGTCTTTTTTCTATATTGACTTGACTTTATATAATAAAATATATAAAATTATAATATATTACTGTAATTTTGCGAGGACCTATGAAAAGCGATATTGAGATAGCCAACAGCGTAAAACTACTTCCGATAACACAAATCGCGAAAAAACTCGATATTTCCGACGACGAGCTCGAGCTTTACGGCAATTATAAAGCCAAGATTTCCAAAAAACCTTGTCCGAAGACGGATAATTTGGTACTTGTCACCGCAATAAATCCCACGGCTTTCGGAGAAGGTAAGACGACGACGTCCATAGGCTTGGCGGACGGTATGAGCAAACTCGGAAAAAAGGTTTGTTTGGCTTTGAGAGAACCGTCGTTAGGTCCAGTGTTCGGTATCAAAGGCGGCGCGACTGGCGGAGGTATGGCGCAGATAGCTCCTATGGAAGATATCAATCTTCATTTTACGGGAGATATGCACGCTATCACGACGGCGAATAATCTCATTTCCGCAATTCTCGACAATCATCTTATGCAGGGCAACGAGCTGGATATAGACGTGGACAGCATTATATGGAAGCGTTGTATGGATATGAACGACAGAGCGTTGAGATATATAGAAGTCGGACAGGGCGGACCTAAAAACGGAGTGCCGAGAAAAGACGGCTTTAATATCACAGCCGCTTCGGAAATTATGGCGGTGCTGTGCCTTGCAAAAGATATGGAAGACCTCAAGGTCAGAATAGGCAATATCATTGTGGCTTACGATAAGAAGGGAAATGCCGTCACCGCAAGACAGTTGGGCGTTGTGGACAGCGCAGCTATCGTGCTTAAAGACGCGTTGAAACCAAATTTGGTACAGACTCTCGAGGCAACTCCGGCAATTGTTCACGGCGGACCTTTTGCCAATATAGCGCACGGCTGCAATACGGTTATCGCGACAAAACTTGCAATGAGCGTAGCCGATTACGTCGTCACGGAGGCAGGCTTCGGAGCCGACCTTGGCGCGGAGAAATTCTTGGATATCAAATGCAGAGTCGCAGGTGTCAAGCCAAAAGCGGTCGTGTTGGTCGCTACTGTAAGAGCTTTGAAATACAACGGCGGCATTAACAAAGAAGACGTTGCCAAAGAAGACTTGGGCGCGCTTGCAAAAGGTATGCCAAATCTTGTCGGTCATATCCGCAATTTACGCGACGTATACGGCGTGAACGTCGTGGTTGCGGTCAACAAATTCATTACGGATACAGATGAAGAAATTCAAATGATAGAGGACGCTTGCCGTGAAGAAGGAGCCGTATGCGCGTTGTGCGAGTGTTGGGCGAAGGGTGGCGACGGTTCGATAGAACTTGCAAAGGCCGTGCTTGACGCTTTGCAAAAACCGTCGAAGCTTGACTTTGCTTACGACTTGGATATGAGCGTCGAAGACAAAATCTTTGCTGTCGCAAGTAAAGTTTACGGCGCGGCAAAAGTTCAATACAGCGACAAGGCAAAAGAAAGTATCATAAAGATAAACAAGCTCGGTAAAAACGTTTTGCCGATATGTATCGCCAAGACGCAGTATTCTTTTTCCGACGATATGACAAAGCTCGGCAGACCAAGCGGATTTACTATAAACGTGCGCGACGTCGAGATAAGAGGCGGAGCAGGTTTTTTGGTGGTTGTGTGCGGCAGTATTATGCTTATGCCGGGACTTGGTAAAAGACCAAGCGCCCTCAATATGACCATTGACGCAGAAAGCGGCGAAATAAAAGGTCTGTTTTGAAATAAAATTATAAACAGCGACAATAAATTAAAAAAGGGATTGATATGGAAGAAATCAAGTCAACCAATTTTATCGAAGAAATCATCAACAACGACTTGGCTGAAGGCAAGGCAAGCGAGATTATCACGCGCTTTCCTCCCGAGCCCAACGGCTATTTGCACATAGGTCACGCAAAATCGCTTTGCATCAATTTTGGAATGAAAGAAAAGTATAACGGCAAATGTAATTTGCGTTACGACGACACCAATCCGAGCAAAGAAGATATCGAATACGTCAATTCCATAAAAGAGGATATCAAGTGGCTTGGTTTCGAATGGGACAACGAGCTATATGCGTCGGACTATTTCGACAGAATGTACGATTGCGCAGTAGGGCTTATCAAAAAGGGATTGGCATACGTTTGCGACTATTCGGCAGAGCAGATAAAAGCAACTCGAGGCACGTTGACTCAACCGGGAGAAGACAGCCCGTGGCGCAACAGAAGCGTCGAAGAGAATCTACGTCTTTTTGAGGAGATGAAAGAGGGCAAGTATGCCGACGGCGAAAAAGTGTTGCGCGCAAAGATAGATATGTCGAGTCCGAATATCAATATGCGCGACCCTGTTATTTACAGAGTTTTGAGAGCGTCTCATCACCGCACGGGAGACAAGTGGCTTATCTATCCTATGTATGACTTTGCGCATCCGCTCGAAGACGCGTTCGAGGGAATTACGCACAGTATTTGCACGCTTGAATTCGAAGACCACCGACCGCTTTACGATTGGGTAAAAATCAATTGCGGTTTTGGAGCTCTTCCCAGACAGATAGAATTTGCAAGGCTTGGAATGACCAGGACGATTATGTCCAAGAGATATCTCAAAAAACTTGTCGACGAAGGCAAAGTCAGCGGTTGGTCCGACCCAAGAATGCCTACGCTTTCGGGTATGCGCGAAAGAGGGTATCCGCCAGAGGCTATCAAAAGATTTTGTCAGGAAATCGGCGTATCCAAGAGCCAAAGCGAAGTTGACGTGTCTATGCTCGAGCATTTCGTCAGAGATTATCTCAATATCAACGCCGACAGAATGATGGTCGTCAAAGACCCGATAAAGCTTATTGTGGCAAATGCAGTCGAAGACGAAGAATATATTATCGACAATAATCCCAATGCGGAAATCAAGACGGGACACAAAGTTACTTTCAGCAGAGAGCTTTATATTGACAGAGACGATTTTGCTCCCGTTCCTCCGCCAAAATACAAGAGATTGGTTCCCGGCGGAAAAGTGCGTTTGAAGGGCAGTTATATATTGGAATATGTTTCGCACGAGTGCGACGCAGACGGCAACGTAACGAGCGTTGTATGCAATTATATCCCCGATTCCATAAGCGGAGGAGTAAACGCCAATATCAAAGTCAAAGGCGTAATTCAATGGGTGAACGCAAAAGATTGCATAGACCTCACGCTTCACGAATTCGATTATCTGTTGCTTGACGGCGACGGCGATTTCAACGACAGACTTACGCCTCAAAGCCATACGGTATATTCCAATGCAAAAGGCGAGAGCTATCTTGCGAGCGTAAAAGAATACGACAGATTCCAGTTTATGCGTATGGGATATTACAGCGCGGTTAAGGGATACGGCAAGGACGGAAAATACGAATTTAACCTAATAACGGGATTGAAGGACAGTTATGGCAAATAAGCTCTTTAAAAAACCAAAACAAATCAAAGAGATAAAGTACGTCGACTCTTCCTTATCTAAACACAACGATAAGGAAGGCACGCAGTATTTGCTTTTCGACCCGAAAAATATCACTGATTTTGAATGCGTTAGAGGCGTTGACGGAGAAAAAACCGTTTATATTAAAGAAAGGCTTGCCTGTATGTGGGGCAATGAAGAGATTGAAGAATACGCGCTTGTCGACGGCGACAGCAAAGATATCTTTGCAAATCTATGCAAAGAAGAAGTTGCGCTTGCCAATAAGCAAGATTTTGTCAAAGCCAAGGTCGGAGACGTAATAATAGACTATTCGCATAAGGCGGGAGCTTTTTCGCGTTTTCATTACAACGTGTGGTTTGAATACAACGGCAATTATTATTACCTCTATATCAAGACGTGCGACGGCGGCAAATTTAAGGCTCTTATGGAAGAGTTTTTGACTTATAAAAAGATTATTTAAGGTGGTATATGAAAGAATTGAGTTTGCTTGATACCCAAAAGGCTATCAAGGATTGCAAAGATATGTTTATTTCCGCGCTGTCTCAAGAGTTGGATTTGAGCAGAGTGTCGGCTCCGCTTTTCGTTTTGCGCGAAAGCGGTTTCAACGACAATCTCAACGGCACGGAGCGTCCTGTCGATTTTGATATCAAGGAGAGCGGTAAGATAGCCGAAGTGGTGCATTCGCTTGCAAAGTGGAAGAGATACGCTCTCAAGAAATACGGATTTGATATGCATAAAGGACTTTATACCGATATGAACGCCATAAGGCGAGACGAAATCGTCGACAATATCCATTCGATTTATGTTGACCAATGGGATTGGGAAAAAGTTATTTCCGCGTCCGACCGCAATCTTGATTATCTTCAAAATACCGTGGCAGGTATATACAAAGTTGTGAGAAACACTTGCATATCCGTCAGAGAAAAATACGGACTTGGCAATTGCGATTTGCCGCAGAATATCGCTTTCGTTACGACGCAGCAGCTCGAAGACCAATATCCTAATCTTACGCCGCAAGAGAGAGAAAACGCCGCGGCAAAACAATACGGCGCGGTGTTTATTATGCAGATAGGCGGCAGACTCAAGAGCGGTAAAAAACACGACGGCAGAGCTCCCGATTACGACGATTGGGCGTTGAACGGCGATATATTCGTGGATTATCCGACTATAAGCAGAGGGCTGGAACTTTCTTCTATGGGTATCAGAGTCGACAGACGGTCGCTTTTGTCGCAACTTGCAGAGGAAAATGCGCAAGATAGATTGGAACTGCCTTTCCACAAAGCTTTGGCAAACGGAGAATTGCCTCTTTCGATAGGCGGCGGCATAGGTCAGTCCCGTCTTTGTATGTTTATATTGGGCAAGAGACATATCGGCGAAGTGCAGACTTCGATATGGAGTCAACGCGAGCTTGAGAATTGCGCAAAACAGGGAATAACGTTGCTATAATCAACCAACACTTTACCAAGGCAAAAGTATTATGTATTATTTGTTTTTCGATATAGAATGTTCGAATTGTTTCGGCGGACAGGGAAAAATATGTTCGCTAGGTTACGTAATTGCCGATTCGCGTTTTAATATTGTCGAACAAAAAGACATTTTGGTCAATCCCAAAAGCAAATTTCATCTTTCGAGAGGAGACGGCGAAGGCATAGAGTTGGGATATGAAAAATCGGAATTTCTCAAAGCTCCCGATTTTGCCAGTTTATATCTCGCGTTTAAAAAGCTTTTGGAAAATCCCGAAATGACAGTATTCGGACATTCGGTCAACAACGATATAAATTTTTTACTTTCGGAATGTAACAGATACAAACAGCCGTATTTTACGTTTAACGCTTACGACACGCAAATTTTGCACCGTCATTTTATGCCCGACAGCGTTGAGAACGGATTGGGAAAAATATGTCAATCTTTTGAAATACCCACCGAAAATTTACATAGAAGCGATTACGACGCTTATCTTACAATGCAAGTCGCCAAGAAGATTTGCGAAATAAAACAAACTGATTTGGAAGGTCTTCTTCACGAATGTCCCAACGCTTACTATTCGGTGGAAAACGGTGTAGTAAACAATCATTACTCAACGATTTCCTATACGAAAAAATTGGCGAGTTATGCAAAATACGTCAGACCAGACCCCAAATACGCGCGTAAAAGCGATATAGTTGACAAACATTTTTGTTTTTCCACTTCTTTTGAAAAAGACAGATATAAGCAAGCTCTTTTATTGATAAATTTCATAAGACGAAAAGGCGGAATATACAGTCAGAAGATATCCAAGCTTGATTATTTTTTGCCGTTCGGCAGCAATTGCGCCCGTTCTAAAAACGTTATGGAAGTCGCCGACGGACATATCAAGGTCGTAACCGAAGAAGAGTTGTTGCAATTGCTTGGAATTACGACGGATTTATATGAAGAATCCAAGTCTTGGAGTCTTGGCAGAATAAAGGGATACGGAATTCCCAAACAACGAGCCGTAGCAAAAAAGAGTTTGGCAAAAGAGCAAAACTCGCAAGCAAAAGCAGATTAGAATTTAAGTAATTATATTATATCAAGACGTGTGATATAATTTAAAAAGGAACGTATGCGCAAATTGCCTCAAGAATATTTATCGGATATGCAAAGGCTGTTGGGAGAGGAATTTCCCGAATTTTTGGCGAGTTATGACAAAGACAGATTTTATGGATTGAGGATTAATACGCTCAAATGCGATTCCAAAACGGTAAGCGACGAATTTTCTTTAAAGCGCGTGCCTTGGTGCGAAGACGGATATTATTACGACGCAGAACAACGCCCGGGCAAGAGCGTGTTGCACGACGGAGGAGCTTTTTATATTCAAGAACCCAGCGCTATGGCTGTCGTCGAGAGTATGGATATCCAAAGCGGCGACTTGGCGCTTGATTTGTGCGCGGCTCCCGGCGGCAAAAGCAGTCAAATCGCCTGCAAGCTGGCGGGAAGCGGTTTGCTTGTGTCCAACGAGATAATTCCGTCGAGGGCTAAAGTTCTTTCGCAGAATATTGAGAGAATGGGAGTTAGAAACTGTATTGTTCTCAACGAAAGTCCGGACAGACTCTCAAATAGATTTAAAGAATTTTTCGATAAAATTTTGGTGGACGCGCCTTGTTCGGGAGAGGGTATGTTTAGAAAAAATCCCGAAGCCGTAGACGAGTGGTCTGTCGAAAGCGCGGAGAATTGTAAGCGCAGACAGTTAGACGTGCTTTTCGAGGCGGTCAAAATGCTCAAACAAAACGGTTTGATAGTTTATTCTACCTGTACGTTTTCAAAAAGCGAAAACGAAGAAGTCATAGATGAATTTCTCAAAGAAAATAAAGATTTTCAAGTTGTGGACAGCCGTTATAAATTCAGCGGCGGATATCCTGTCGACGGAAGTGATTTTAACGGACAATTGATAAAGACGAATAGGATATTTCCTCACAAGGTCGACGGTGAAGGTCATTTTTTCGCGGTGTTGAAAAGGCGCGGAGAAATAGAAGATTGCAAATATAAGCGTCAAACATTAAAAGCCGATTCAAAAGCCGTAAAGGAATTTTGTAAATGGCAGTTAGAAAATCTAAACGTTGAATTCAAGGCAAACTTATCTTTCGGTCAAACGTTGTACTGCGTTCCCGAAATTGCTCCTTCGTTTGACGGGCTTAAAATTGAGCGGTCGGGATTGCGTTTGGGAGAATATAAGAAAGACAGATTCGAGCCGTCGCATTCGTTGGCAATGGCGTTGAAAGCGCAAGATGTGAAAAGGACGCTGGAACTCGACCTAGCGGACGCTGAAAAATATCTTGCGGGCGAAACTTTGAATTGCGATATGGCGAAGGGATGGGCGTTGGTTGTCTATAAGGGCGTGTCGCTCGGTTGGTGTAAGTGCGACGGAGTATATGCAAAAAATCATTATCCAAAGGGGTTGAGACGGCAATGAAAATAGTAATGTTGGACGGATATACCACTGACGAAGGAGATTTGAGTTGGCGGGAACTTGCTTCTCTAGGCGAATTTACTTATTACGAAAGGACGACTGCCGACGAAGTCGTCGCAAGGGCAAAAGACGCGGATATATTATTGTCCAACAAAGTGATATTGTCAAAAGAGGTGCTGTCTCAACTTGACGGTCTCAAATATATAGGATTGTTGTCAACTGGATTCAACGTAGTGGATTTGCAATACGCAAAGCAAAGGGGGATACCCGTATGCAACGTGCCTAACTATTCTACCAAATCGGTTGCGCAATTGACGATAGCGTTGTTGTTGGAGATAGTGATGGGAGTCGGAAAACACGCTCAATCGGTAAAAGACGGGCAGTGGTCGCAATGCCGAGATTTTTGTTACAGAGCGCAGGATATCGTTGAGCTTGACGGCAAAACGATAGGTTTGATAGGTTACGGCGCAATCGCCGAAGATGTAGCTAAAATCGCAACGGCATTGGGAATGAACGTCATTGCTTACAAACGAACTCCCGTCGACGAATCTTTGGCTGAAATGACTTCGCTAGACGGACTGTATGAGCGTAGCGACGTGATAAGTATGCATTGTCCGTTAAACTCGCAAAGCCAAAATATGATTGACGCCGCGGCGATATCCAAGATGAAGGACGGCGTAATTATAATCAACACCGCAAGGGGCGGCGTAATCGACGAAAAAGCCGTAAGAGACTCTCTCGATAGCGGCAAGATAAAAGGCTACGGTGCAGACGTGCTTTCGTCGGAACCTCCATCTTCGGACAATCCTTTGATTGGCGCAAAAAACTGTTATATAACGCCGCATATAGCGTGGGCGTCAAGGGAAGCGCGGTCTAGACTTATGAATATTGCGACGGAAAACGTGCGTTGTTTTCTGTCGGGAAAAATAAAGAATTGCGTGTATTAGTAAAATAAAAAACATAATTATCGGAGTTGTTATGATATCTGAAAAAATGAAGAATATAATGCAATCGGGTTCTGCTATTCGAGCAATGTTCGAAGAGGGAAAGAAGCTTGCCGAAATATACGGCAAAGAAAACGTATTTGACTTTTCTCTCGGCAATCCCAGCGTGCCTGCGCCAAAAGCTGTCAACGAGGCAATATCGTCCGTTACGGCAAACACCGACGAATTAAGATTGCACGGCTATATGCTCAACAGCGGTTTTGAAAGCACGCGTCAAGCTATTGCGGACAGTCTCAATAAGAAATATGGAGCGGGCTTTGGATACAAGAATATTATTATGACCGTAGGCGCGGCAGGCGGTCTCAACGTGGCTTTGAAGTCTATTGTCAACGAGGGAGACGAGGTCATAGTCTTTGCGCCTTATTTCGGAGAATATAACAATTATATTTCCAACGTGGGCGGAAAAATCATCGTGATTCCTCCCGCGCCGCCTCATTTTCTTCCCGACTTGGACGCTATGGAAAAAGCAATAGGCAAAAAGACAAAGGCGGTTATAATCAATTCTCCCAACAATCCTACGGGCGTAGTGTACGGAGAAAATACGCTTGAGAAACTTGGCAATATATTAAAAAAACAAAGCATAAAAAAAGGCGAAGCGATTTACCTTATATCCGACGAGCCTTACAGAGAGCTTGTCTACGACGGAGCTAAAGCGCCGTTTTTAACAAAATATTATTCCAACGTGATAATTGGTTATTC
Organism: uncultured Christensenellaceae bacterium; assembly: GCA_910588015.1. Lineage (GTDB taxonomy): Bacteria > Bacillota > Clostridia > Christensenellales > UBA3700 > RACS-045. The sequence goes on from CAJUOK010000009.1 coordinate 23,513, forward strand.
TTATTCCAAATCGCTGTCTCTTCCTGGTGAAAGAATAGGATATTTGGCAATACCCGACGAGGCGGAGGACAGTGAAAATTTGCTTTCAGCTTGCTCGGTGGCAACGAGAATTTTGGGATTTGTCAACGCCCCGTCGCTGCAACAGCTTGTTATAGAAAAGTGCGTGGATACTGCGACGGACGTTTCTGTTTACGACGAAAACAGACGGTTGCTTTATGGCGCGTTGACGGAATTGGGATTCGAATGTATCAAACCGCAAGGAGCTTTTTATCTTTTCGTAAAAAGTCCGATTGCCGAGGAAGAATTTATCGCGGCGGCAAAGAGACACAATATCTTGGTTGTCGGCGGCAAAAGTTTTGCTTGCGAAGGCTATGTCAGAATAGCTTATTGTGTAAGCTACGATATGATTAAAAAATCTCTTTCGGCTTTTAAAAAATTGGCGGAAGAAACTTTGAGCAAAAAATAAGGAGAAGAATATGAGTATAATAAAATCAGACAGATTGACTGTCGAAGTCGACGAAATAGGCAGCAGTCTGTCGAGTATTATCGATAATCAAAGCGGAAGCCAATATATTTGGCAGGGCGACGAAAAAAGCTGGACGGGACACGACGTAACGATATTTCCCTTCGTCGGCAGATTGAAAGACGGCTTTTACACAGTCGACGGCAAAAAGTATTTTATGCCTCCGCACGGTCTTTGCAGAGAGCATAACTTTGCCATAGAGGATAAAAGCCAAAGTCACATTGCGCACGTTTTCCGATACGACGAAGATACTCTCAAAGTTTATCCTTATAAATTTAAATTAACCGTGCAGCACAGCGTAAACGGCTGTGAGTACGTCAAGACTATGACCGTGACAAATATCGACGATAAAGAGATATACTATTCGTTGGGCGGACATCCTGCAATGAGCGTAATAGAACACGACGGGGATACAAGACAAAACGCGATTGTATTTCCGCGTGAGATAGCTCCCAACAACTATTATCTCGATGAAGTCGGGCATTATATTACAAAAAAGGCGGAGTATGCGTCTTTTAAAGAATTAAGTTGCGCCAAGGAGCTTATGAAACAACTTAAGACGGTTATTCTGACAGACGAAAAATTCGACGCTTTGGAATTGCGTAGAAGCGACGGCGTTAAATTCCAATTCGCATTTGACGAGCCGCCCGCATTGGCTTTTTGGTCGCATCCTGACAGCGGAGCTTATTATTGCGTCGAGCCTTGGTGGGGCGTGCCTGATTTTGCAGAGCCGACAAGGGAGTTAAAAGACAAAGAGCTTATTCAAAAGCTCGCGGTCGGCGAAAGCCGTCAATATAGTTTTTCTATAAAATTTATAAGAGAAGATTAAGGAGGAATTTTATGTCTGAAATAAAAACCGTATTTAGCAAAGAAAGCGGAAGAGCGGATAATTACCGCATACCGTCGATAGTCAAGACGAAGAGCGGCGCGCTTGTCGCTTGCGCCGACGAAAGGTTTTTTACTTGCAGAGACAATCCCAACCGTATAGACAAAGTAGTTAGACGGTCATTGGACAACGGAGAAACTTGGGAAGAACAAATCATAGCCGTGGAGGAAGTTGGCGAATCTATGAGAGACGCTTCTGCGGCGATAGACCCGTGTATGCTTTACGACGAGGATACGGACACCGTATTTATGATATTCTCTCACACGCCTGCCGGCATTGGAATACTTAATTGCAAAAAGGGCATAGGACAGGACGACGAAGGTAATCTATACCTATATGACGGCAAAACAAAATATACGCTCAAAGAAGGACATATATACGATAAAACAGGAGCTGCAGTCGAAGATTATCAAGTCAAGCCAAACGGAGATTTGTTTTTCAAGGGCGAACCTGCGGGGAACTACAAGCTCAATTCCGGTAAGCTTAAAGAATTGAGAACGTCGCATCTTTATATTACATCTTCCAAAGACGACGGACTTACTTGGTCCGACCCTATTAATATTTCTTATCAAGTCAAAGAGAAATATATGTCGTTTTTCGGCGCCGGACCGGGCGTGGGAATTGCCGTCAAAAACGGACGCTACAAAGGAAGATTGATATTCCCCGCATATTACAACGTGGTGGAACGAGGCGGAATACTTATGCTTTCGGCTTGCGTCATATACAGCGACGACAAGGGCAAAACCTGGCATAGAGGCAAGTCTCCCAATCAAACGAGAAAACACGGAATTATTCCAGTTTGTCACAGATTGGTTATGCCAAACGATATGATAACGGAAACGCAGCTTATCGAATGCGGCGACGGCAGATTAAAAATGTTTATGCGCAATCATTCTGCAAAAAAACTTATTTCCACGGCTGTCAGCGACGATGGCGGAGTAACTTGGCAGGATTATAAACATCATCCTCAACTTCCGCATTGCATCTGTCAGTGTTGCGTGATAAAAGGCGAAGAAGACGGCAAAGAAATAACTTTGTTTCTCAATGCGTCGGACACAAAAGCAAGACGTAACGGAGTTATAAGAATTTCATACGATTACGGCGAAACTTTTCAATACTCTAAGTTGATAAAAGACGGCGAATTCGTATATAGCTCAATGGTATGGTTGGGCGACGGAAAAGTAGGCGTACTGTATGAAGAAGATACCCAACACGAAAAGATAAATTATATCACGGTATCGCTTGAAGAAATCAAAGCAAAAAGCTGAAATTACTTGCCATTGTTTTGCAAAAGTAATATAGTATAATCAAATATAAAAATAATAGATTTAACATAATTTTCGGAGCTATAATATGGCGAATTTGAAAAGAGGTCTTATTGTGTCGTGTCAAGCTGTAAAAGGCGAACCGCTCTACGGACTTGGAATAATGGGATATATGGCAAGAGCCGCCGTCGCGGGCGGAGCCGTTGGTATCAGAGCCAACTATGTCGGCGATATAAACGATATAAAAAAAGAAGTCGACGTGCCGGTAATAGGAATAATTAAAGAAGTCTATCCGGACAGCGACGTTTATATTACTCCGACCTTAAAAGAGGTGAAGGCGTTGTTGACAACGGGGTGCGAAGTTATAGCGCTCGACTGTACGCAAAGAAATAGACCCAACGGAGAAAAGCTCGAAGACTTGGTGAAATATATAAGACAAAACGCTCCCGACGTGGAGTTAATGGCGGACTGTTCTGATTTTAAAGACGCCGAAATCGCGCACAAACTCGGTTTTGATTATATAGGTTCGACTATGAGAGGGTATACCCCTTATACTAAAGGTATAGAGATTCCCGATTACGAATTCTTAACTAAACTTGTCAAGTCTTTTCCCGATACCAAAATTATCGCCGAAGGCGGAATATGGGAAAGAGCCCAACTTGCTCAAGTTTGCGAGTGCGGAGTCTATGCGATTGTAATAGGTTCTTCCATTACGCGTCCAAAGGATATAACACAAAGATTCGTCGGAGCGCTTGATTTATGCTGACGATTGGAGTTGACGTTGGCGGAACAAGCATAAAGAGCGCTTTAATAGAAGTCGGCGATATAAAGCAAGCCGCTTCTTACAAGATTTTGAGATTTGCGTCTATATCAAGTCAGTCAAGCGGCGGAAGAGACGTCGTTGTCGCCAATATTATCAAATCTATAGAACAATTCGATTGGCAAGGCTGCGAATTGATAGCTGTCGCCACCGCAGGTACCGTTGATTGGGATAGCGGTAGTATAACGTATGCTACGGATACCATACCAAATTATACCGGCACTGAATTGTCAAAGCTATTGAGCGCTCATTTCGGAAAAAGAGTCGTCGTTATCAACGACGCTGTCGGCGCGCTGATTGGAGAAGCCTTTTTGGGCGCCGGGAAAAAATTCCAAAGCGTCATAATGTTCACGATAGGCACGGGCTTGGGAGCGTCGTATTTGTCGGGTAAAACGCTAGATAAGCAAACAGTTGTAGATACGCAGCTCGGACATTTTATATTGCATAGCGACGGCAGAGTTTGTACTTGCGGGAAAAAGGGGTGCGCGGAACAATATGTTTCGGCAACTGCTTTGAAAAGATACGGCAATGAAAATTTGTATCAGCTTTTTCACACTTCCGACGCCGCGCAGAAAAACACGCTTAATCAATTTTATAAGGGGTTAAGTCAAATTGCGTTGAAGGCGGCAGAAATATACGAGCCGTCGTTGATAATTGTCGGAGGCGGAGTGATAGAGCTGTCGGAGTATTGGTGGCAAAGTTTTCTCAAAGAATATAAATACGTCAATTCCACGCCCATAGCTCCTGCAAGTCTAGGCAACAAAGCCGCAGTGTTAGGCAGCGTATACGCTATGGCAAACGGGGTATTCAAGAATCAATAAATAAATTTTACCAAGAGAGGTATGTAATAAATGGATAAAGCAAAATTCAAAGGCGTGTTCTCGGCATTGTTGACGCCTTACACCGCTGAGGATAAAATCAACGGAAAATCTGTTAAGCAAATCATAGATATGAACCTTGCAAAGGGCATCAACGGTTTTTACGTTGGAGGGTCTACCGGAGAGGGAATGCTTCTTACGGTGGAGGAAAGAAAAGAGCTTTTTAAATATGCGGCGGAAAGCAACGCGGGCAGAGGCACTATGATAGCTCACGTAGGCACGATAAATACCAAACACGCCATAGATATGGCAAAGTATGCCGAAGATATGGGATATGACGCCATATCCGCGGTCGCCCCCTTCTATTACGGCTTTTCGTACGAGGCTATCAAGGGATATTACAATGATATTGCAAACAGCGTAAATATACCTATGATAATGTATAATTTTCCTAACGCAAACGGATTCCAATTCAACAAGGAAAGAGCCGAGGATATGTTTAAGAACAAAAAGTTTATTGGCATAAAGCATACCACCTCGGATTTATTTGCGCTTCAGCAATTTAAAACGATGGAGTGCGACCCTCTTGTATACAACGGTTTTGACGAAATGTTGGTCGCAGGTTTGAGTATGGGCGCCGACGGTGGCATAGGTTCGACTTACAATTTTATGCCAGAAAAGTACGTCAAGATGTTTGCGCTTTTTAATGAAGGCAATATTAAAGAAGCGCAAAGGATACAGTATGAAGCCAATGAGATAATTACCAACCTCATAAAATACGGAGTCTTTGCTTCGGAAAAGGGTATACTTGAGGAAATGGGTATAGAAATGGGCGGTTGCAGAAAGCCCTTTACGGAATTGTCGTCTGAAGGCAAGGCATATTGCAAACAACTCGCGAAGACTCTTTAATATTATAAACAAAATTACAAGCGGACGGATATATTCCGTCCGTAAATGCAAATTTTAGGTAGGTGTGATATGAGCGAATGTACTCACGACTGTTCGACTTGCGGAGAGGATTGCAAGGAGCGAAAAGCTTCGCAAAAACCGCAACTCAACAAGTATTCCAAAATAGGTAAAGTATACGCCGTTATGAGCGGCAAGGGCGGCGTGGGTAAATCTACGGTGACTTGTTCTCTTGCGACTCTTTCCAGACGTCTTGGCAAAAGCGTGGCGGTATTGGACGGCGACGTTACTGGCGCGTCGATTGCCAAAGCTTTCGGTATAAAAGACAAGGCGGTCGGCAATGAGAAAGGCATTTTGCCCGCAGAAAGCGTTACGGGAATAAAGATAGTGTCAATGAATATGTTTTTGAATGATGAGAATGACCCCGTAATATGGCGTTCAAGTCTCGTTACGGGAGCCGTAACTCAATTTTGGAGGGACGTATGTTGGGGCGAGACTGACGTAATGTTTATAGATATGCCTCCAGGAACTGGAGACGTGCCGCTCACAGTATTTCAAAATCTGCCAGTCGACGGTATTATTATGGTGACCACTCCGCAAGAGCTTGTGAGTATGATAGTTGCCAAGGGTATGGCGATGGCGAAGATGCTAAATATTCCTATAATTGCGGTTGTGGAAAATATGTCTTATTATCAATGCAGCAAATGCGGAGAGAAGCTTTATATTTTCGGAGAAAGCAACGTCGATAAAATCGCAAAGCAATACGGAATAGAGTGCGTTGTTAAAATGCCTCTTGACAGAGTGGTTGCGGCAGCTTGCGACAACGGCGCGGTAGAATATGCAGAATTGGGTATGTTGGAAGAACTGGCTAAAAAGCTTTAAAAGTCGGCAGTTTTAAATTAAATCTTTAATTTTTACAAATTAAGAAAGATTGATTCTTAATAAAAGTGGTAATTTTTTACCGCTTTTTATATATTATATAAAGAATATGGACAAGAGTCTGAAAAAATGTTAAAATAAAATAGAAATTCGGAGGTTTTATTATGAGAATGAGAAGAAAACATAATCTTGACGAACGATTGGAAGACGTAAACGCTTTGATTCTTCGCCGTACGATTGAAGATTTGAATATGAAGACTTCCGTTGAGAAAAAGGACTACATAGATTTCAAAGAGGTTTTTGGGCGCGACAGCTCTATAGAACTGGAGATTGGATGCGGCAAAGGCAGATTTATGGCAGACCTCGCAAGGCGTAATCCCGATATGGATTTTATTGCAATCGAAATGCTTTCCAACGTTATAGTCGAAGCGTGCGAGAGAATAAGCAAAGAAGGACTGAACAACGTGCGTTTTATGATACTTCGCGCAGAATGTCTCCAAAGCTATATTCCGCCTAAAACAGTGTCGAGAATTTATATAAATTTCCCTACACCTCTTCCTCAAAAGGGATATGAAAAACAAAGATTGACTAATAAAAAATTCTTGAATATTTACAAAGACATATTGACTGACGACGGAGAAATATATCTTAAGACTGATAATAAATCAATGTTCGAATATTCTGTGTGCGAATTATCGCAAAACGGTTTTGCATTAAAAAACGTAAGTTTGGATTTGCACAGGTCGGAATGTAAGGGCAATATTATGACGGAGCACGAAGTCAAATATACAGATATGGATATGCCCATTTACCGACTTGAAGCATACGTTGCGGAGAAAAACAGATGAAAAAGAAATTTAGCGTAATTTTTGTAATAACGATAATTGCATTGGCGGCTGTCTTGTCTATGTCGTCTTGCAGTTTGAATTATGCTCTCAAGACGGATATTTCCAAATGCGAAATATCATTCGACTTGGATAAATACGAATACAGCGGCGAAGAGATATTTCCCAACGTAACTATAAAGTATTTTAACAAAACTTTGGAAAACTCGGTTGATTACGATATAGAATTTTTGGATAACGTCAACGTTGGCGTAGGTACGGCTAAAATCAGCGGAAAGGGAAATTTCAAGGGTATTACGCGAAAGCAGTTCAATATTGTTGACGAAGAGTTTTTGACGTATATTTTTTCTTCCGACGGCGCGCAGGTTGTAAACGGAGAGCTTACGCAAAACGTAGAGAAAGCGGAGCAAATAACAGTTCCCATTGTGGAAAAACGCGGATATGAGTTTTTGCATTGGACTTTTAACGGACAAGAGATAGATTTTGACGATAAATCAAGTTTGCCAAATAACGGCGCTACTTTTTCGGCGGTGTTTTCTCCAATCAATTATAAGATAAATTACGTTCTCAACGGCGGAGAAAACAGTCAATTAAATAGAAGCCAATATAACGTCGAGAAGACGTTTGACTTGGCGGACGCGTCGCAAAACGGTATGCAGTTTGCAGGTTGGTATTTAGACGCGGGTTTTGAAGAGAGATTCGACGGTTTGTCGGGAAGTATCGGTAATTTAACCTTATATGCTAAATTCGTAAACTTCGAATATAAAAAACTTATTTATCTTTTGCCCGACGGAACGGAAGACGCTTATCACGATATGGTTTATCCCGGTTCTTTGGTGGCGCGAAGAGAGGAAGTTTTATCTCAAGATTCAACGCAAAGACTTGTGTGGTATCTTGACAAAGATATGACGGTGAGACACAATTCTTTTGTTATGCCTAATACGGAAACAATCGTATATTCTCGTTGGGAAGAAATTGTTTGCGCGGGATTTTTGGATAAAGACCTTGCGACGATAGATAGTTTTGACGAAATGGTAGCTTATATAGAATATATTTATTTCAATGACGTAACACAGCCAAATAGGGTGCCGGTCACTTACGTAAGCGGCGCATCGGCTATCAATGCCGAAGTAAGCAAGGCTGTGAAGCAATGTACTTTTCCGAGAATGCTGTCTATGGCATATCAAAGCGACAGCCAAAACAATCTCACTGCGTATCTTAAAAATAATGCCGAAGGTCAAGCGAGCGTTTCCGCGACCTCGCGCGAAGACTTTTATCCGCAGCTCGACAGTGCGTTCAACAATTATCAAAGCCAAAGGGAAGATGATTTTGACGGTTTTGCGATAAATTATATAGACAAGACGTATCCGTGCTCCACTTCCGACCAACTCTTTTACGTCTTGTCTCACGGATATAGACCCATACCGCAAAAAGATTCGGCTGCCGAAGCTATTTATCAACAGTTTAAAGATATTATGCGCAGTGTATGCGACGATAGAATGAGCGATATTCAAAAGACGCGGGCAATATTCGATTGGCTTGTTGTAAATATCTATTATGACAACGCAGTTGCTTACGAGCCGCTGATTTATCCGTCTTATATGTACGACGCGTTTTATCTTGAAGGCGCTCTCAACGGAGCCGCCGTGTGCGACGGTATATCCAAGGCTTATTCCGTAATGTGCGCTATCGAAGGTATCGATTGCGTGCGCGTTACCGGTAAACTGAGAGACGCTGACGAAAATGCCGACGGACACGCTTGGAATAAGGTGCATATAATGGGAGAATGGTTTCTCACCGACGCCACTTGGGGCAACAGAGTCCTTGGGATTGCCGAAGAAGGACAACAGCAGGTTGTCAACCGATACGAGTATATCAACGGCGAATATTTTCTGTTTACAGACTACGTAAGATATTACGTAGATAAATATAATTCTGACCAGTATTCTCAATATAACGCGACTGCCGATTATAATTATTATGCTCAATACAAAATGGAGCTTGAATTTGCAAACGGAGTTTCCCGTATTTTTGATTTGTATATCGACGGAGACGAAAGCCAAGGAATGAGTCAAGTGGAAGAGTTGAGTTATGTTTTTGAATATATAGATAGAAGCGGCGTGGATATAGTTGGCAAGTCATTCTGCATTATGCTGGGTATGGAGACCTCGTTAAAACTGTTGAATAACGCTTTGAACGAATATATTTCAAGAGTCGGAAGAGACAACGCCGCAATCTTGAAATTCAATATTATATGCGATGAAGATGATAAGGTTGATAAAAACGAGAGTATATATAAAAGAAATTCAATTATCACAATAGTGCTTTCTTTGCCGCTATAATTTTTGCCTCACAAATTATTTTTGAAAATCACGCTCTTTTGGTTTGATTTATTTTCAAATTACTTTATAATGTTTAAAAAGGAAAAACATTATGTGGGACGTCTTACTTGACGCGTTTTTAGATACTTTAAAACTTTCTTGGATACTTCTGTTATTTTATATCCTTATAGAAGTTATAGAGCAAAAAATCGCGACTAAAATGCCAACAAAATTAAAATCCGATTATGCCGTTGCAGTTGGGGCGGCTTTCGGTATTGTTCCGCAATGCGGTTTTTCTGTTTTGGCGTCTGATTTGTATTCAAGGAGACAAATAACTTTGGGCGCATTGGTCGCAGTATTTGTAGCCACGTCGGACGAAGCTTTGCCCATACTGTTTTCACATATAGGCGAGAGCGGCGTATGGCTTAAACTTCTTGCGCTTATATTGTCAAAATTGATTTTAGCGCTTATAATAGGATATTCAGTCGATTTGATTTATAAATCGATTGCAAAACAACGTTTGGTAAAAACTGAAGAGATATGCGACGGACATTCTCACGAAAGCCACACTCACGCCGAAGAACATTGCGATGACGTAGCCGATGCGGAAAATATTCATCAAGTCGAAGAAGGAAACGGCGACGAAGACGTTGACGTTCACAAAGGTTGTTGCGGTCATCACATAGACGATAAAAAGCAAAGTAATGTAAAAAAATATATCGTACATCCGTTGTTGCATACTCTAAAAATTTTGGCGTATATCTTGATAATCAACGTATTAATGGGAATCATAGTGTATTACGTCGGAGAAGAAAGACTGGCTGATTTTATGTCGAGAAGCGGAGCGCTGCAACCGATATTGGTAACTTTGGTAGGACTTATTCCCAATTGCGCGTCTAGCGTTGTAATAACGGAGCTATTTCTTGGAGGCGCAATATCTTTCGGTTCCTGTCTCGGCGGACTTATCGTCAACGCAGGGCTCGGTATAGCCTTTTTATTCAAAGCCAATAAGCATATCAAAGAGAACTTTGCTATAGTCGGCGGACTTTTTGTATTTGCCGTAGTAATTGCGATAGCTTTTCACTATATTATCCCTAAATTTTAATTGCATTTGTAAATCTATAAAAGCTTATATAATTTTCACGAATTTTTTGGTTCTATTGAGTTTTGTCAAATATCACATCTAAAGATTGAGATTTCTCCGTTACGCTGAGCTTCAGTCGAAATGACATCGGCATAAATACAAGTTAATTTCGTTATACTTTGATACTCGTTTCATTTGCACGAAGCGACGCGAATACATAGCAAGCAACTGCATTAGAATGTCAACGGCATAATATGAGGAGACCTTTCGACTACGCTTTAGGTGACATAGTGCAATGATTACGTCATTTCGACTGGAGCGTAGCGTAATAGAGAAATCTTCTTGTTTTATTGGTCTTGACTATGATTAGAATAACAGAATTATAAGTTTAATTTACTTTAAACTCTTTTCAAAATCAATATAGTATGATAAAATAAAGCTATGGAAGACAAGGACAAAGACAAAGCAAAAAAAGATATCAAGTTGTATCAATGGCTTTATATCACGCCGTTTAGCGTTATCGGAGGCATTGGCGTTATCGTAGTTGCGATAATGGCTTTGTTTGTCTTTATATGTTCGGCAAAATATCTTGTCGTAAGTTTTACGTTGGAGAGCGCAAAAATTTTTCCTGCGTTGGTATTGACGTTTATCGGGTTTTGCGTAGTTGCGGCGCTAATATTTTCCGAAGTGATTTTAATCAAGAAGTATATCAAATCTATTAAAGAGTTTATCAAAGAGCGAAATGAGGTTTTAGGTAACGATTCTCAAAAGTAGGTTGCTATGAGAAAAAGTTTGAAATCAAAAGATAGCGAAGTTGAAAACAAATCGCAAAACGATATTGAAGGAATTTTAATAAAAAAGAATGTGAGTCGGCAAATTCGCAAAGCAATTTTGCCTTGGATAATTTTCGGTCTATTATTTTGTTTGGGAATAGTATTTTTAATTTATAGCGGAGTGAGAAAAGAGTTTCGTCATAACAATTGGGTTGCAACGCAAGCTGTTGTGGTCAATCAAGAAGTAAAAGACATAATCGATAAAGAGAATAAGGGCGAATACAATCGTTATTATCACGCTGTTTTTCAATACTTCTATGAAGGAGCTGAATACATTCTAGCGGATAAGACGGGAGGAAGTTCGCCTGTGTATAGCGTAGGCGATACCGTTACAATTTACGTCAATCCAAGCAATCCAGAAGAATTCGAATCCCAAGCTACAACGCAATTTTTTTATATATTCGGCTCTATAATGTTAGTTATTTCTTTTTGCGCTTTATGCTTTACGACATCGCCGGTATTGGACGCGGCATTTCCAAAATCAGATTTGCCGCAGTATATCGGGCGGTATCTTCCTACGGCGATTTTCGTGTGGACGGTTACCGTAATTTCGCTTTTAATGATAAAACCTCATTCGGTATTAAATATGGGCGCGTTGATAGTATTTATAATTGCATTTGCGCTATCTTTGTTTTTGACGGTAATAATGATAATAAGTATTTTTAAAGACGTAAGTAGAAGAAAGAGAATTGCCAAACAAATAGCAAAGATTGACGGAATTTTGCAAGGCTGCGATGAATTTAAGAAACAGCATCCCGATTACTTTAGCGATAAACCAAACAAAAAATTGTGAAATTCCGCAAGACTGCAAAATTAATAAAGTCAACGCTCTGACGGTTGAGATTACTATCAAAATTATATTTTTAAAATTAACCTTCCCGCAGTATCAAAATTACTTCTCTAAATTTTAGTTATATGTTACAATAATCGTATGAGAGGCAAGTACAAAAATAAAAAACATATAATAGACAATGGAAATGACGAGATAAATACTCAAGTAACATATATAGAAGTACCTGTCGAAGTATATGAAAAAGATATTAGACTGCGCGATTCGATTCGCGGAGCGATTGCGCCTATTGTAATTTTTGTTTTAATATTATTCGTTGGCGTTTTTCTTATAATTTACGGAGCAAAGCCAAGTTTATTTAGAGACAAGAGTTTTGTTCCCACGCAAGCAACAATAGTAAAGTATGAATGGAGATATCATTCTTCGCATTATAGCGGTAGTAGTTTTCATTTTTCGCATTGGTCGCCATATCCTGTTTTCAACTACGTCTATGACGGCATAGAATATACGATTGAGAGTCGAGTTGCCGTCAAGCCGACGCCTTATGAAGTTGGAGAAGAGATTACGATATACGTCAATCCAAGCGACCCAAATGACGTCGTATCTCCTATAGCAGACCAAATGTTTATCTATATAGGCATAGGAATAATCGTAGCGTCGATTTTAGCGTTGTGTATATTGGCTTTGCGCCCTATATTAAAAGCCAAGTATCCTTCGTCGCATTGGCATAAATTCCTTACATTATATATTCCGTCAATGATATTTCTTTGGGGCATTGTAATTCTATATTGCGTTTTATCAGACGGAGTTTCTAAAGGTGGTATTGGAGCGATAATCTTGCTATTATTCTTAATTGCTATTGCAGGTTTTATTTCTATGTTAATGGTAAAAGATATGATAAGCACTGTGCAAGACTATTTAAAACAAAAGGCAAGCAGTCGCAAAAAAAAAGAGTAAATAGAAAAGAGGAAATAATTTGATTCCCTCTTTTCGATTCAAAAAATCATAATTGATAAAGTGTCGCTATACTGCTGACGCTTATACCTTCTTCGCGGCCGGCAATACCGAGTTTTTCGGTTGTGGTTGCCGATATGCTTACGCGGTTTTCTTCGATGCTCATTATATTTGCAAGATTGTATTGTATTGTAGGTATATGCGGAGAGAGTTTTGGCTTTTGAGCCATAATCACCGCGCTTACTGAATGTATGGCAAGTCCTTTTGCTTTAATAAGTTTGAGCACTTCTTCAAGTAGTTTGACGCTACTTATATCTTTGTACTTTTCGTCGGTGTCGGGGAATAGCACGCCTATATCCCTCTCGTGCATTGCGCAGAGCAATGAGTCCATAATCGCGTGTATCAACACGTCGCCGTCGCTGTGCGCCACAAGACCTTTGTCGTGCGGAATCTGCACGCCGCCGAGTATAAGTTTTCTGCCAAAGTCCAATCTGTGGGTATCCCAACCGTTGCCAATCAAGAGTCCGCCGTTGATTTTTTCGCAATCCGACGGGGTAGTTATTTTTATGTTGTCTTCGCTGCCGTAGGTCAAATGAATAGGCTTATTTATATACTCTTCATACAGCGTTGCGTCGTCGGAAAAGCTTTTTCCGTCTGCCAAAGCGTAAGCTTCTATTATTTCTTTTGTTTTGAATATTTGCGGAGTTTGTATTCTTATTACGCTGTTGCGTTCAATGGGACGGGAGCTGTTTCCGTCCTTTACGCGAAGCGAATCCACGCTGTCGACGTATAACACGCTGTTGCCGTATTTCTCCGCGTCAAGCATTGCGTTGGCTAAACTGTGCTTGGGTAAAAAACATCTTGCGCCGTCGTGGATAATAACAAAGTCGCAATCTTTTTCGATGAATTTCAGAGCGTTGGATATCGATTGAGTGCGCGTTTCGCCGCCTTCGCATAGAACTATATTATCGCGACCTTCAACGATTTTTTTCACTGCGTCAATATCGTTTTTATTATAAGAAATTATAATTTGAGATATATCGTCGAGATTGAATAGGTTGACGGTTTTTTCAAGCAGAGGAACTCCGTTTACGTTTAGCAACAGTTTATTATATCCGAGATTACATCTTGTTCCGCTGCCACCGCAGGCGAGAATTACGTTAAATTTCATCCGTTATGACCTCATACATATCAGAACATTCTTGTTTTTTTGCATTTTCGTTTATCTCTAAAATTTTAAAACGGAATTCTTTATCTCCGAAAAAAAGCGTTACGACGTCGCCAACTTTGACTTGCGTTCCTGCTTTTACGGTTCTGCCGTTTATTTGAGCTCTACCGCTGTCGCAAGCGTCGTTTGCGACCGTGCGACGTTTGATTATGCGCGATACTTTCAAGAATTTATCGAGTCTCATACTGTCTCCTGCGTTTGACCTAATTTATTGATTAATAAATATATATTATTATTTATATATAATATTATAGCAAAATAGCTGTGTAATATCAATTGTATTGGCAAAATATATTTTTATAAAAATGCAGATATATTATAAAAAGTTCCATATATATTATAAAAAATTTATGGCGAGACCAAGATTTTAACAGTCGTCGATAAGTCAGTTTGAGAGAAATAAAATTTTGAAGAAAATATTTTTGCAAATAAATATATATTTATATTAAATTTTATAAAAAAATAAATAAATTTCGTTGACAATGCTTGTCTCTTTTGTTACAATCTATAATTGTATGATTATGTATGATGCCAAATTAGCCTAAAAAATGTAAATTTTACTGCTTGAGAAGCGGTTGATTTAAAGTTTTTTAGGAAGCGGCGTCGCAATTTACAGATTATCGAAAATTTTTAAGGAGGGTGCAATATGCCTCAAAGAACTCATACAGTCAAGTACGGCAATACGGAACGCGAATGTTTCTCCAAAATTCACGAACCGCTTGAAATACCGTATTTGATAGAACTTCAGAAAGAATCTTACAAGCAGTTTATCACGACGGGTATTCAAGAAGTCCTTGACGACTTTTCTCCCGTATGCGACAGAGGCGGAAGATTCGAATTGCACTATTTGGGATTCAGACTTGACGAAGAGACCAAGTATTCCATCAAAGAGTGCAAAGACCGCGATACTACATACGCAAAAGCGTTGCGTGTCAAGGTAAGACTTGTTCGCAAGCAGACGGGCGAAATTACGGAAGAGGAGGTATTTATGGGCGATTTGCCTATTATTACCGACAACGGCTCTTTCATCATCAACGGCGCGGAGCGCGTTATCGTCAGCCAGCTTGTCAGAAGCCCCGGCGTATACAGCGTGGGTTCTGTGGACAAGTCGGGTATCGAAAGATACGAGACCACCGTTATGCCAAACAGAGGAGCTTGGCTTGAATTCAAACAAGACCTCAACGGAATACTTTGGGTAAACGTAGACCGTAACCGCAAAGTTCCCGCAACCGTATTGTTGCGTTCGCTCGGAGTTGGCAGCGATGAAGAAATATACAGAGTATTCGGCGAAGAAGAAATACTTCGCAAGACTATAGAAAAGGACGCTACGAAGTCGGTTGAAGACGCAAGAATCGAGCTTTACAAGCGTTTGCGTCCGGGTGAAATTCCTTCGCAGGAAGGCATTTCGCAACTTATCGATTCCACTTTCTACGACGACAAGAAGTACAACTTTATGCGCGTAGGCAGATATAAAGTCAACAAAAAACTCTCTATTGCTACCAGAATGCAAGGTTATACGCTTGCAAGAGACGTCGTCAACGAAGAGACGGGTGAGATTTTGGCGGAGAAAGGACAGGTTGTCGACGCGGAGATTGCAAAGCAAATTCAGAATTCCGGCGTCAACGTCGTATATTTGGAGAGAAAGTATAAAAACGAAAACGAACCTTCCGAATTCAAACTTATCGGCAACAACACCGTTGATTTGGATGCTTTCGTCGATTGCAATCCAAAAGAATTGGGAATTTTGGAAAAGGTATATTATCCCGCTTTGCGCGCTTTGATGTCAGAGTATTCCGACGTAGAAGAACTCAAAGCCGCAATCAAATTGCCGGAAAACAGAGATAAATTGGTTGTCAAGCACGTTACGCTCGACGACGTTATAGCGGCGGTATCCTACAATTTGGGACTTTCCGCAGGTTTCGGCGAAAAAGACAATATCGACCACCTTGCCAACAGAAGAATACGTTCGGTAGGAGAGTTGTTGCAAAATCAGTTCAGAGTAGGTCTTACGAGACTCGACAGAGGCATCAAGGAGAAGATGCTTGTAACGCAGGACGACGGCGAATTCAAAGCGCAGACATTTATCAACATCAAGCCTGTGACGGCGGTAATAAAAGAGTTCTTCTGTTCGTCGCAGCTTTCGCAGTTTATGGACCACCACAATCCGATTGCCGAGCTTACTCACAAACGTAAGCTGTCCGCATTGGGACCGGGCGGTCTCAACAGAGAAAGAGCGTCTTTCGAAGTCCGCGATATTCACCACACTCATTACGGACGTATGTGTCCGATAGAGACGCCTGAAGGTCAGAATATCGGTCTTATTTCTTCTCTTGCTACTTATGCGAGAGTAAACGAATACGGATTTATCGAGGCTCCTTACCGCAAGGTAGTCAAAAAACTGGATGCCGACGGCAATAAATTCAGCTACGTCACCGACGAAGTCGAATACCTCCAAGCTGACGAAGAAGATAAGTACGTCGTAGCGCAAGCTAACGCGCAACTCAACGAAGACGGCTCCTTTGCCACTGCGCGCGTTACTTGCAGACACAGGGCTGATATCAGAGAGTTTAACCAAAGCGAAGTCGATTATATGGACGTTTCGCCAAAACAGCTCGTATCCGTAGCAGCCGCGCTTATTCCGTTCTTGGAGAACGATGATACAGCCCGCGCGTTGATGGGCTCGAATATGCAACGTCAGGCAGTTCCGCTTTTGAGACCCGAAGCTCCGTTTATCGGCACGGGTATAGAGCATAAGATAGCTTACGACTCTGGCGTAATGGTTATTGCCAGAAACGACGGTATGGTCGAGACGGTTACGTCAAGCAAAATTGGAGTCAGATGCGACGACGGTTCGCTCGACACCTACACTTTGCAAAAGTTCGAAAGGTCCAATGCAGGCACCTGTATTGTACAGAAGCCCATTGTCAACAAAGGACAGAGAGTAAGCAGAGGTATGGTTCTTGCAGACGGTCCTTCTACTTGCAACGGAGAGTTGTCGCTCGGAAGAAATATTCTTATAGGCTATATGTCTTGGGAAGGTTACAACTACGAGGACGCTATACTCATCAACGAAGACCTAGTAAAAGACGACGTATTCACATCTATACACATCGAAGAATACGAGATAGAGAGCAGAGATACCAAGCTCGGCGAAGAGCAAATCACGAGAGATATACCCAACCTCGGCGACGACGCGTTGAAATATCTTGACGAAGACGGTATCATTATCCCCGGCGCGGAAGTTCACAGCGGCGATATACTCGTCGGCAGAGTGACTCCGAAAGGCGAAACGGAACTTACTCCCGAAGAGAGACTTTTGAGAGCTATTTTCGGCGAGAAGTCAAGAGAAGTGAGAGACACGTCTTTGAGATTGCCTCACGGTCAGTCGGGTATAGTCGTTGACGTAAAGGTATTTACCAAAGAAAACAGCAAAGAGCTTTCGCCCGGCGTAAGCAAACTTGTAAGAGTATATATTGCGCAGAAGCGTAAAATTGGCGTGGGCGACAAAATGTCTGGACGTCACGGAAATAAGGGCGTTGTATCCAGAGTTCTTCCTAGAGAAGATATGCCGTTTATGCCGGACGGAACTCCGCTTCAAATCGTGCTTAACCCGTTGGGCGTGCCTTCCCGTATGAATATCGGTCAGGTTCTCGAAGTCCACTTGGGATTGGTTGCAAAGGCTTGCGGCTGGCATATTTCCACTCCGGTATTCGACGGAGCTACGGAAGCCGACATCAAGCAATTGCTTGTCGAAAACGGTTTGCCGGAAAACGGTAAGATAGAGCTTTACGACGGCAGAACTGGCGAAAAGTTCGAAAACCCCGTTACGGTCGGATATATGTATATGCTCAAACTTTGTCACTTGGTTGACGAGAAGATTCACGCAAGGTCGACAGGTCCTTACAGCTTGGTTACTCAACAGCCTCTCGGCGGTAAGGCGCAGTTCGGCGGACAGAGATTCGGAGAAATGGAAGTTTGGGCGCTCGAAGCATACGGCGCGGCAAATATACTTCAAGAAATTCTTACCGTTAAGTCGGACGACGTTGTGGGAAGAGTCAAGACGTATGAATCTATTGTCAAGGGCGCGCCTATAACAGAACCGGGCACACCAGAATCTTTCAAAGTTTTGATAAAGGAATTCCAAGCTTTGGGACTTGACGTTAAAGTTCTCAACGAAAACAAGGAAGAAATCGGATTGCGCGAGAGCGTCGAAGAAGAAAGCGAATATTACGAAGAACACGACACTGCCGCTCCCGATAAAGAAGTCGACATTTTCGACCTCGGCGGTCAAGACGATATCTTTAGCTTCGGCGAAGAGAATCCGTTCGGCGACGACGGCGACAAAGAAGACGATATCTTCGGCAATATGTTCGAAGACGACGAAAATTAAGGAGGCGTGAAATGTCAGAAGTAAATAATTTTGATTCCATAAAGATAGGCGTAGCCTCTCCCGAAAAAATAAGGTCCTGGTCGCACGGCGAGGTGCTAAAGCCGGAGACTATAAATTACAGAACGCAAAAACCTGAAAAAGACGGTTTGTTCTGCGAAAAAATCTTCGGACCTACCAAAGATTGGGAGTGTCACTGCGGAAAATATAAACGTATCAGATATAAAGGCGTTATCTGCGACAAGTGCGGCGTGGAAGTTACCAAAGCAAAGGTAAGAAGAGAGAGAATGGGACACATAGAGCTTGCGGCTCCCGTATCTCATATTTGGTATTACAAAGGCGTGCCTTCCAGAATAAGCGTTGCGCTCGATATGTCTCCCAAGGACGTGGACCTTGTGCTTTATTTCAATAAGTACATAGTGCTCGACCCGGGTATGACTGACGTCAATTATAAAGACGTTATCGAAGACAAAGAATTGGCTGATATCAAAGAAAGATATAAAGAAAGCGGACTTGGTTCGTTCAAGGTAGGTATGGGCGCGGAAGCTATCAAAGAATTGCTTTCCAATATAGACCTCGAAAAAGAAGCCGCAGAACTCAAAGCTGTTATTGCAGACAACAGCGACAAAGCAAACAGCGCAAAGAGAACCAAAGCTGTCAAGCGTCTTGACGTTATCGAGGCTTTCAGAGTGAGCGGCAACAGACCCGAATGGATGATTTTGGACGTTCTTCCCGTACTTCCGCCGGAACTTCGTCCTATGGTTCCGCTCGACGGCGGCAGATATGCTGCGTCCGACCTCAACGACCTTTACCGTAGAGTTATCAACCGCAACAACAGACTTAAAAAACTCATTGAATTCGGCGCTCCCGATATCATTGTGAGAAACGAAAAGAGAATGTTGCAAGAAGCTGTGGACGCTCTTATAGACAACGGTCGCAGAGGAAAAGCCGTAACAGGTCCCGGCAACAGAGAGCTCAAATCTTTGACTGCGCTTCTTAAGGGTAAACAAGGACGTTTCCGTCAAAACCTTTTGGGAAAACGTGTCGACTATTCGGGACGTTCGGTTATCGTCGTAGGTCCGGAACTCAAGATGTATCAGTGCGGTATTCCTAAGGAAATGGCGATAGAATTGTTCAAGCCGTTCGTAATGAAAAAACTCGTTGACAGAGGAACGTGTTTGAATATCAAAAATGCAAAGAGAGTCATCGAAAGAGCTCAAGACGACGTAGTATGGGATATACTCGAAGAGGTCATTAAGGACCATCCCGTACTTCTCAACCGCGCTCCGTCGTTGCATAGACTTTCCATACAGGCATTCGAACCGGTCTTGGTTGAAGGCAGAGCAATCAAATTGCACCCGCTCGTTTGTAGCGCGTTCAACGCCGACTTCGACGGCGACCAAATGGCAGTTCACGTTCCGCTTTCGATAGAGGCGAGAACGGAGGCTAGATTCCTTATGCTCTCTACCAATAATATTCTTAAGTTGAGCGACGGCAAACCTGTCGTATCGCCTACGCAGGATATGGTCATCGGTTCGTATTATATGACGATGGTTCGCGAAGACGGTCTGTCCGACAGTCAACGCAGATACTTCAGAAATCCCGAAGAAGCTACTATGGCATATCAAGCGGGACAGATAACTCTTCAGACCAAGATAAATGTCAGAGTTTCCAAGAATATTGACGGCGTAGAGTATTCCAAGATACTCAAAAATACTACGATAGGCAGAATTATATTCAATACTGCTATTCCGCAGGATTTGCACTTTGTTCCGAGAGATACTCCCGAACAGATGCTCGACCTCGAAATCAACTCGACCGTCGATAAGAAAGTGCTTTCCAAGATAGTTGACGCTTGCTTTAAATATAAGGGCGCTACGCAGACATCCATAATATTGGATAAGATTAAAGCGCAAGGATACAAGTATTCCACAATCGGCGCTATCACCGCCAGCGTTTTCGATATGCACGTGCCTCCGATGAAGAAAGCAATCGTAAAGAAAGCGGAAACAGACGTAGTTACTATCGAAAAGCAGTTCAAAAAAGGTCTTCTTACCGAAGAAGACAGATATAAGCAGACGATTGCCATATGGCAAAAAGCAATTGCCGACATCAACGTCGAACTCAAAAAAGGACTCGACGATTTCAATCCGATTTGGATGATGGCAAATTCCGGAGCCCGCGGTTCAATGACGCAGATATCGCAGCTTTGCGGTATGAAAGGTCTTGTTGCAGACCCTTCGGGTAGAACAATCGAATTGCCTATCAAGGCTTCGCTCCGCGAAGGTCTTTCGGTACTCGAGTACTTTATTTCGTCGCACGGCGGACGTAAAGGTATGGCGGATACGGCATTGAAGACGGCTGACTCGGGATACTTGACCCGTCGTCTCGTAGACGTATGTCAAGACGTAATCGTCAACGAAGTAGACTGCGGCGACACCAAGGGTATGGATATCGTGCTCGAAGGCGACAATGTCAAAGAATTTATCGACAGAATCGACGGTAGATACGTAATGACGGATATCCTCGGAGACAGCGGTGAAGTAATAGTAGAAAAAGACGCTATGATTTCTCCCGAACAGGCAAAGGCTATTGCCGACGCGGGTATCAGAAAAGTTAAGATAAGAAGTATTCTTAACTGTAAATCGGCTCACGGCGTATGCGCTAAATGTTACGGAAAGAATATGGCTTCGGGCAACTCCGTAAAACTCGGCGAAGCAGTCGGTATTATCGCGGCGCAGTCCATAGGCGAACCGGGTACGCAGTTGACGATGAGAACCTTCCACACGGGCGGCGTAGCATTGTCGGGCGATATCACCAACGGTCTGCCCAGAGTCGAAGAATTGTTTGAGGCAAGACGTCCGAAGGGACAGGCGCTTGTCGCAGATATAGCCGGCGAAGTGTCTATCGACAGCGAAAAGCACGTTTTGACAATCAATCCGACCAAGGCTGACAGTAGCAAAGTTGATTACAAGTTGGTATTCGGTCAAAAGCTTAAGGTCGAAAACGGTCAGAAAGTCGCAGCGGGCGAAGTGCTTACGCAAGGTAGCATATATCCGCAAGATTTGCTCCGTACCAAAGGCGCAAAGGACGTTCAGGAATACATCATCAAGGAAGTCAAAATACCTTATGCGAGCGCTGGCGTAGACATCAACGAGAAGCATATCGAAATCGTCGTAAGACAAATGCTCCGCAAGGTAAAGATAGAAAACCAAGGAGACACTTCGATGATGCCGGGCGAATACGTGGATATATTTGCGTACGAAGCGGAGAACGAAAGGACTATAGAAAACGGCGGAAGACCGGCTATTGCAAAGAGAACTTTGCTCGGTATCACCAAAGCCGCTTTGGCAACAGAATCCTTCCTCTCGGCTGCATCTTTCCAAGAGACGGCAAAAGTCTTGACGGAAGCGGCTATCAAGAACAAAGTCGACCACCTTGTCGGACTCAAAGAAAACGTTATACTCGGTAAACTTATACCTGCAGGTACAGGTATGAAGAGATATCGCAATATCGTAGCTCTTCCCGTCAACGGAAATGAGAGTCATATAGAAGAAGAGAACATAGACGACAAGTTTGCGTTCGAAGACGATATCGAAGATTAAAAAAGCGCGGCGGACGCTCCGCCGCAAAAAACTTAATATCAAATTCTATAAAGAGTGTGGGAGTGACGGACACTGAGAACACACAGCAACCTCTTGTAAGGTGCTAAATTCCGCAAGTATACTTGATAGATAGAATACAAAGTCGCTATACTATCTCGGTATGGCGACTTTTTTAGGAGATACAAAATGATAAAAAGATTATTTACCAGCGAAAGCGTAACGGAAGGACACCCCGATAAAGTGTGCGATAAAATATCCGACAGCGTGCTTGACGCATTGTTGGAACAAGACCCGACAAGCCGTGTGGCTTGCGAAACCTGCACCAATACGGGATTTGTGTTGGTTATGGGCGAAATAACGACCAAAGCAAAAGTTGATTACGAAGCTATTGTTCGCAAGACCGCTTTGGAAATAGGCTATGACAGCGAAGAAAAGGGATTGGACGGCAACAATTGCGAAGTTATCGTCAGACTCGACGAGCAGTCGCCCGACATAGCAATGGGCGTAGATAGCTCTTTGGAAAACAAGACTGACGGCAAGGACAAATACGACCTTATCGGCGCGGGCGACCAAGGAATGATGTTTGGTTATGCCTGCAACGAAACTCCGGCGTTGATGCCTATGCCGATATATTTGGCGCACAAACTGACAGACAGGCTCACAAAGGTTCGCAAGAGCGGACAGCTAGGTTATTTGCGTCCCGACGGAAAAGCGCAGGTGTCCGTAGAATACGTCGACGATAAGGTGAGCAGAATAGAGGCAATCGTCGTGTCTACTCAACATTCGCCGGAAGTCGATATGGACACTTTGAGAAAAGACGTCAAAGAATACGTTATCGACAGCGTTATACCTTCGAAGCTGATTGACGAAAACACCAAAATTTATATCAACCCGACGGGAAGATTCGTAGTGGGCGGACCTCACGGCGACAGCGGTTTGACTGGAAGAAAAATAATAGTCGATACCTACGGCGGTTACTGTCCCCACGGCGGCGGAGCTTTCTCGGGAAAGGACAGCACAAAAGTCGACAGGTCGGCTTGTTATATGGCGAGATACGTATGTAAAAATATAGTTGCCAGCGGAATCGCAGACAAATGTCAATTGGACGTTGCGTATGCTATAGGCGTTGCAAAACCCGTATCTATCAACGTCAATACGTTCGGCACGGGAAAGTATTCCAACGAACAAATTGCTAAAATAATAGATAAAGTCTTCGATATAAGACCTCTTGCCATTATCGAACAGTTGAATTTGAGAAAACCGCAGTTTGCCAAGACGAGCAACTACGGGCATTTCGGAAGAGAAGACCAAGGCTTCAGGTGGGAGATGACCGACAAAGCCGAAGAAATCGCGCAAATCGCAAAACAGTTGTGACACAATGAATAATTTAGACTCGGATACTCAATATACCACGCTCAAAGGCTACGTCGAAGAAATAGTATTTCGCAACGTGGACAACGGTTATTGCGTGCTTTACGTAAATGCGGACGGAGTTCTTGAAACTGCCGTCGGCATTTTTCCTCCCATAGAGGAGGGCGAGTATATCGAGATGACGGGCAAATTTTCCGTCAATTCCAAATTCGGAGAACAGTTCAACGTCAAAGAATGCAGGATAGCCAAGCCCGAAGACAAGGAAGCGATAATGCGCTATCTTGCAAGCGGACTGTTTGCGGGCGTGGGAGAAGTCACGGCGAAAAACATAGTCGACTTATACGGCACGGCGACGTTGGACGTCATTGAAAACGCTCCCAACAAACTTGCGCACGTCAAAGGCGTGTCGCTCAAAAAAGCAATGGCGATATACGAGGCGTATATAGTTCATAAGGAGCAACAAGCCACTATAGTTTATCTTCAAAATTATGAAATAAGTCTTAATCTTGCGCTGAGAATCTATAAAAAATACGGCGAGGGAACCAGACGGATTGTAGAAAAGAATCCTTATCAAATGGTAGAAGACGTTGACGGAGTGGGATTTATTACGGCGGATAAAATAGCCGTAAAAATGGGCTTTGACCAATACAGCAGATTTAGGATAAGCGCGGCTATCAGTCATATTCTGCAAGAGAGCGCCAATCGCAACGGACATACGTATCTTCCCAGAGGAGAAGTCGTATACGAAGTATGTGCGCTTTTGAAAATGGATTTGGACGAATACGGATTTCTTGTCAACGGCATAATACTTGACAACGTCGTTATGGGCAAAATAATAATCGTAGAGCAAGGCGAAGTCGAGTGTGTGTTTTTGACAAGAATGTACGAATACGAATACGGCATTGCCAAGTATATTACCCAAATGCTTGAATTTGCAAAGCCAATAGATTTGAATTTCGACGCGGATATAGAGGAATTTCAGCGCGCTAAAGGCATAGACTTGCACGAGGGACAGATAGACGCCGTAAAAAATTGCGTTAAATACGGAGTCAACGTTATTACAGGCGGTCCGGGTACGGGCAAAACCACGATAATCAACTGTATAATAACTTTGCTCAAAAAACAAGGCAAAAAGGTTGCGCTTTGCGCTCCTACAGGCAGAGCGTCCAAGAGGCTTTCGGAAGCAACGGGCGAAGACGCCAAAACAATTCATAGATTATTGGACCTTGATTTTACAGGCGGAAAAGGACATTTCAATTACAACGAAGACACGCGCCTTCAAGCTGACGTGGTTATTGTCGACGAAGTCAGTATGTGCGACGAGTATGTCTTTCACGCTTTGACGAGGTCGATAAAAAAGGGCGGCAGACTTATTTTGGTGGGAGACAAAGACCAGTTGCCGTCTGTCGGAGCCGGCAATATACTTTCCGATATAATCAGTTGCGGATTGATACCTATCAATTATCTCACGAGGATTTACAGACAGAGCGACAATTCTCTTATCATAGAAAATGCGCATAAGGTCAACAGCGGACTTATGCCTACGATAGACAACAAATCAAAAGATTTCTTTTTCGACAGTCAAAGCGATTCGTCGGTTATGCTTCGCAACGTGATAGAATTGACAACCAAGAGATTACCGACGTTTGCGGGTATTACTCCAAAAGATATTCAAGTGCTTTGTCCTATGAAGAAAGGAGTGCTTGGGGTGGAAAACATCAATTCCCAAATGCAAAACGCCGTCAATCCGCCCGATAAGTCCAAAGGCGAAATACGCTCGGGCGCCAATATATTCCGCGAAGGCGACAAAATCATACACCTTGTCAACAATTATCAAATGGAGTGGTATAGCGACGACGGTACAAGCGGCAGCGGAATTTTCAACGGCGACATCGGTTATATTATTGCTGTCGACAAGAGCGCCCCAAGTATGAAAGTCGAAT
The DNA here is from genome assembly GCA_910588015.1 of uncultured Christensenellaceae bacterium. Taxonomy (GTDB): domain Bacteria; phylum Bacillota; class Clostridia; order Christensenellales; family UBA3700; genus RACS-045. The sequence continues at coordinate 48,971 of CAJUOK010000009.1, forward strand.
TTGACGACGGTAGAATAGCTACTTATAAACAAGAGAATTTTGATGAATTGGCGTTGGCTTACGCAATAAGTATTCACAAATCGCAGGGCTCGGAGTTTCCTGCCGTAATTATCACTGTCAGCGGCGGCAATCCATATCTTATGACGCGCAATCTTTTATATACCGCTATTACAAGGGCGAAATCGCTTGTCGTAATAGAAGGCTCGAAAGAAAGCGCCGCAAAAATGGTCAAAAACAATTACACGGCAAAACGCAATACGTTGCTTGCAGAATTTATCAATCAGCTGTCGTCATAAACATTTTCAGATTGTCAAAATATGACAAAATTTATTTAAAAATTTTTTATACTAATTATCATTGCATATCCTAATGTTGACTTGCGCCTTATTTATATGTTAATATTACTATTGGCAGAATTTGCCAAAGGTAGGTGCAAAATGGGACTGTTAGGAAAAATTTTTCCCAGCCATAACGATAGGGAGCTCAAGAGAATCAACAAAATCGTTGATAAAGTAGAAGCGCTTGAAGAAAAATTCAAGGCTATGAGCGACGAGGAACTCAAGGCGTGTACGCAAAATTATGTGGAAAGATGCGCGGGCGGAGAGAGTTTGGACAGCTTGTTGCCCGAAGCTTTCGCAACTGTGCGCGAAGCGAGCGACAGAGTTCTCGGAATGAGACATTTCAGAGTTCAGCTAATCGGCGGCGTCGTTTTATATCAAGGCAGAATTGCGGAAATGCGCACCGGCGAAGGTAAGACTTTGGTTGCAACTTTGGCGGCGTATCTCAAAGCAATAGAGAAAAAAGGCGTACATATCGTCACCGTCAACGAGTATTTGGCAAAGCGCGACGCTGAATGGATGGGCAAGATATACAAATTTTTGGGACTTACCGTCGGCGTAAACTATGCAAGAATGCCTCATCAAGAAAAAGTTGAAGCTTATAAATGCGATATTATGTATTCGACCAACAACGAGTTGGGATTTGATTATCTGCGCGACAATATGGTCAAAGACAAGAGTCAAAAGGTTCAAAGAGAATTGGATTTTGCGATAATCGACGAGGTGGACAGTATTTTGGTCGACGAAGCAAGAACGCCTCTTATTATAAGCGGTCGCGGCGGCAAGCCTAGCGACGAATATAACAGAGCCGACAGATTTGTAAAAACTTTGGTTGCTCCAAAGTCAAAAAATCAAGAGCAAGAAGAAAGTTCCGACGAAAACCAAGAAGCAGAAGAGCAAATCCAAGCAGATTTTGAAATAGGCGAAAAAGAAAAATCGGTTTTTCTCAACGAATTCGGCGCGCAAAAGGCAGAACAGTATTACGGAATCAAAAATTTGTCCGATTATGAAAATCAGTCGCTAAAGCACTATATCGACAACGCGCTCAAAGCCAATTATATTATGCAAGAGGGAGTCAATTATATTGTCGTTGACAAAGAGGTCATTATAATTGACGAATTCACCGGCAGACAAATGATTGGCAGAAGATTCAGCGACGGATTGCATCAAGCTATAGAGGCAAAAGAAAGCGTGCCCGTCAAGTCGGAAGACAAGACTATGGCAACCATAACCTTCCAAAATTTCTTCAGACTTTATAAGAGACTGTCGGGTATGACCGGTACGGCGAAGACGGAGGAAAACGAATTCGATTCGATATATGGACTAGACGTTGTGGTTATACCGACCAACAAGCCTATCAGCCGCGTTGACGAACCCGATAAGCTTTATAAGACCAGAGCAGGCAAATATAACGCTATTATACAGGATATAAAGGCTTGCTACGAAAGAAAGCAACCTGTTTTGGTGGGCACGATAAGCGTGGAGAAGTCTGAAGAACTCTCCAAAATCCTCAACAAGAACAGAATTGCGCACAACGTACTTAATGCAAAAAATCACGAAAAAGAAGCGGAAATCATAGCGCAAGCCGGCAAAAAAGGCGCGGTTACGATTGCCACAAATATGGCGGGCCGCGGAACCGATATACTTTTGGGAGGCAATCCCGAGCATCTCGCAAAACAAAAACTCGAGAAGTTGGGCTATGCGCACGAGCTTATAGAACAAGCGGTTTCGTATGCCAATACCGATGATAAAGAGATTTTGGACGCAAGAGCCGTTTATAAAAAATTCTACGACGATTATGCCAAAGAGACTAATGCGGAAAAGCAGGAAGTTATCGAATTGGGCGGTCTGCGCATTATAGGAACGGAGCGCAACGAAGCCCGTCGTATAGACAATCAGTTGAGAGGTCGAAGCGGACGTCAGGGAGACCCCGGTTCGTCGGTATTCTATCTGTCTATGGAAGACGATATGGTCAAAGCGTTCGGCGGAGACCAAATGAGAAGAATAGCAGATATGCTTGACCTCGACGAGAACGAAGCTATCGTAAGCAAGATGATTACCCGTCAGTTCGAATCGGTGCAAGCGAGAGTGGAGGATAGGAATTTTTCCGTTAGAAAACACGTTCTAGGTTATGACGACGTAATGAATACCCAGAGGTCTATAATATACGAACAGCGAAATATTGTGCTTGACGATATGGACGTGCACCAGCAGATACTGGCTATGATGGAATCGGTAATTACTTCCATTTGCAACGTCTATGTGGACTATAAAGAAGACCACCGCAATTGGAATTACGACGGTTTTAATAAAGAACTCGAAGACTGCGTACTGGCAAACGGCACCGACTTGCTTTCGCCGGATTATATCGTACAACTTGACGACAATTCCATAGACGGGCTTGTTAAGAAAATTATGGAGATTGCCACGGAGCAGTATGAGACGAAATGCAAAGAAGTCAATCAATTGCTTGCGGAAAGCGGCGGCGAATTTGATTTCGGTATTTTCGAAAGAGAATGTATGCTCTTTAACGTTGATAAAAAATGGATGGACCACATTGACGCTATGGACCAACTTAAGCAAGGTATAGGTCTTGTGGCGTACGCGCAGCGAGACCCCGTAGCTCAATATAAAATCGAAGGCTTCGATATGTTCGAAAAAATGATTGAGTCCATTCAGTATGACACGGTGAGAACTCTCGTCAAGAGTAAATTTGAAAAGAATAAGACTCAACAGGACAGGGAGCAAAACATTGAGATGGTGACCAACGAAGAAGCCAAGTCGAAGACGGTAGTGCGTAGCGGTAAGAAAGTGGGACGCAACGATTTGTGTCCTTGCGGAAGCGGCAAAAAGTATAAGCAGTGCTGCGGTAAATAAATCCGCGGAGAAATTCCTTCCAATAGAATGTCATTTCGACTGGAGCGTAGCGGAATTGAGAAATCTCAAACGGATAAAATTTTTCGACTGCGCTCGAAATGACAATAAGAAATTCAAACAAACAAAAGACTTGTCATTTCGACTGTAGCGAAGCAAAATGGAGAAAGCTTAAACAGATTTCTCGACTATGGTCGTGACGTAGCAGAATAATATACGATAGTCTAACTGTAAAAGGAATAACAATGATAACGATTGAACAGGCAAAATGGGATTTGAGCAAAATCAACAAGTCGCTTTCAGAAGTGAGAGAGGCTATGGATTACGACGCTCTTAAGGCAAAGTCAGAAGAACTCAAAGACGAACAAGCCAAAGACGGCTTTTGGGACGATATGGAAAATGCTCAAAAGGTCAACCGCGAATTATCAAGAATAGAAGGCAAAATCAAGCATTACGACAGACTGTTTTCTCAAGGCGAAGATTTGCAAGTGCTTATAGAACTTACCGAGGTGGAAAACGGCGAGGAAGAAATGCAGGAAATAGTCGACGAACTGGGCAGCTTTTCCCAAAACGTCGAGGCTTTGAGACTGGAAACTTTGCTTAAAGGCAAATATGATGCCAACAATGCCATACTCACCTTGCACGCAGGCGCAGGCGGCACGGAAGCGCAGGATTGGGCAAGTATGCTTTACAGAATGTATACGAGATATGCCGAAAGAGTGGGATATAAAGTAATCGAAGTAGACAAGCTTGCCGGCGACGAAGCGGGAATAAAGAGCGTGACGTTCAAGGTGGCGGGCGAAAACGCATACGGCTATTTGAAATCGGAAAAGGGCGTTCACAGACTGGTGCGCATATCTCCTTTTGATTCCAACGCAAGAAGGCATACGTCGTTTGCCTCGTTGGAGGTTATGCCGGAGATAGAAAATCAAAACGAAATAAAGATAAATTCCGAAGACCTAAAGATAGACACTTACCGAAGCGGCGGCGCAGGCGGTCAGCACGTCAATAAGACGGAGAGCGCTATCAGAATAACTCATATTCCCACCGGCATAGTCGTTCAATGTCAGAACGAAAGAAGTCAAATTCAAAACCGAGAACAGGCAATGGGTATGCTTATCTCCAAACTTATCGAGAGACAAGAACGCGAAATGCAAGAAAAAGAACTTGAGCTAAAAGGCGAAATCAAGAAAATAGAATGGGGCAGCCAAATTCGTAGCTATGTATTCTGCCCTTATACAATGGTCAAGGACCACCGCACGGGTTGCGAAACGGGCAATATTACCGCGGTAATGGACGGAGACATAGAACAGTTTATTTTTGATTATCTCAAAAAGGCAAATTGATATGGGTTATATTGACAGAGCAAACGCAAAATTGGACGCCGTGCGCGATAAAGACGACGTCGTCATATTGGCGATTGAGAGTTCTTGTGACGAAACGGCAGTTGCCGTAACCAAAGGCAGAGAACTTTTGAGCAACGTCATAGCTTCGCAGATAGATATACACAAGCGTTTTGGAGGCGTAGTTCCCGAGATAGCTTCGAGAAACCACACTTTGGCAATCAACGGCGCAGTCAAGGAGGCTTTGGCTAAAGCCGATATTACTCTCCAAGATGTAGATTGTATAGCGGTTACCTACGGCGCAGGGCTTTTGGGTGCTTTGTTGGTAGGCGTATCATATGCCAAGGCTCTGGCTTTCGCGTCGGATAAACCGCTTTTAGCCGTCAACCATATCAAAGGTCACATAGCGGCAAATTATCTTGCCAAACCGGATTTAACACCACCTTATATCTGTCTTATTGCAAGCGGAGGACACACCACGATAGCTTATGTCAAAACGCTTACGGATATAGAAATAAAAGGCGCCACGCACGATGACGCTTGCGGGGAAGCATTTGATAAAGTGGCGCGCGTCTTGGGATTGCCTTATCCGGGAGGACCGCAGATAGAAAAGCTTGCAAAAGAGGGCAAGCCGAGTGTGGATTTGCCAACGCCTTACAAAGATAAGAATACATATGATTTTTCTTACAGCGGAATTAAGACAGCAGTTATCAATTACGCTCACAAATGCAGTCAAAAAGGCGAAGAGCTCAACAGAGCGGATTTGGCGTGTTCTTTCCAAGAAAAAGTCACCGATATTATGGTAACCAACACTATAAGATGCGCTGTGGATATGGGCGTCGACACTGTCGTTATAGCAGGCGGAGTGGGCGCAAACAGCGTGTTGAGAGCCAAGATGAAACAAAGAGCTGAAGAAAACAACCTCAAGGTTTTTTATCCGCCGTTAATACTTTGCACGGATAACGGCGCAATGATTGCTTCGCAAGCTTATAATATGATTAAGTCGGGAGCAAAAGCAAGCGACATAGATTTGGACGCAAATGCCAATTTAAAAGTTTTCGAATAGTTTATTGCCAAGTTAATAATTTATTTAAAATATCTTTTATTATTTGGGCTTGTTTTACACTTTTTATGCTTAATATTCAGTGCCGATGTAAATTGCATCGGCATTTATAATTACTCTCAATAATTCTTATTTAATAAAATATTTATATAAATAGTCTCAAAAAAATTAAATTTCCAAAAAAAGTATACTTTTACTGACTGCCGTTTTGCGTATCGCGAAACGGCGTATTTTTTCAATAATATTATAGTTCACGATACGTTATTTTGCAATAGCTTTGGGTCAGTAAAAGTATACCTTTTTTGGAATTAGAAGATTATCCGACAGGCAGAAAATCAAATATTGGAGAGAAATAAAAATTACAATATTTGGTTTAGAAGGCGCTGTTGTATAGAATATTCTATTAGTTCTGCGAAAAGTACAGCAGCAAAGTATACTTTAAGTTGAGATATAGTCGAATGACAAATAGCACCTTTGTGACGTCATATTAAGCGGAACGAAGTGCAGTCGAAATATCTCAAACGGATTAGATTTCTCCATTACGCTATGCTCCAGTCGAAATGACAGGAAGAGTAAGCGTCAATGACAAATCATTATGATGTCACCTCGACCGAAGTGGAGAGGTCTCTGTAATTGACATTTGCGCGCGACGCACTGCTTGCTATGCCGTCGCATCGCTCATTACGACCAAGCGTAGCGTAATGGAGAGAAGCATTGTTCTGTCATTGCGACCACAGTGGAGAAATCTAAAACCTTGCTATGTAAATCTAATGTGATACAAATAGAAATTGAAAAATCTCAACAGATAAAAGAATATTGGAGAGTATAAGTATGAACTCAAAGAAAATAAAAAGTAAGTATTTAAAATGCTCAATACTAATAATAGCATTATGCATAATGATAGGAGCGATAAGCGCTTGCTTGCCGTTTAGTATATCATTGCCCGATACGTTAGATGAAAACGGAATAGAGAATGCGGCAATGACAATAACAACCAATGCAAGCGACGGATTGGGGGAATTCAACGACGGATATAACTATGTATATACCGATAAAGACTTGATAGATAAATACAGAGCAGGCGACGCCAGTACCCCATATGATATTACGATTCAAAAAATTGCAAAGACAACAAGTAACAGAGGCGCTAAAGAGAATCCTTACGTTATCGCTTCTGTTGACGATTGGGATACGTTTGCAAGGCAAATGGAAACAGATACTTCACGTGGCAGCGGTAAATATTACGTATTGGCTGAAGACTTGGATTTTTCCGAAATAGTTTTTCATCCTATTAGGTTTTTTAACGGCACGTTTTACGGTATGGGGCACGTTTTAAAAAATGTTACAATAAGCAGTTGGCAGTATTTACCGGCATCCGGCGATACTCCTGTGAATATAGGAAGCTCGACGTTTGGATTTGGAGTATTTTGTAAAACTGATAACGCTACGATTACTGATTTGATGTTGCAAAATTTGAATATATCCGGTTCTCCGCAAACCAGTAATGCTTATTTAAATCGTATTAATTTAATTGGAACTTTAGTAGGATGGTCTTATGGAGACGATGCTTTCTTAAATTGTCATATTAATGGAAATATAGATACTACAAACGTAAGTTACACTTCTTATGAGACTGTCGGAGGTTTATTGGGGGCGCGCTATTCGTCTCCAACGACTACGCCCGGAGTTATTTACCGTTGTTCGGTAGACGTAATTGCGACTATAAGAAACAGTGGCGGTTATCCAATAGCGGGCGGACTGATAGGAGATTTAAATAGGTCGGCAGTCTCCGTTTACGATTGCGTTGTTAATTATAATTTTTCTTCGAATGCCACTTCCAATGGAATTTGCGGTCTTTTTGGATTTTTAGAGGCAGTTTCCGCAACTACAGTAGATAATGTTGTGGTTAATATAAAAATAAACGGCGGCGTTGGCGGCGGAGCTATTTTTTACGGCTCGACGGCGTCGGCAAACGTTAAAATTTCAAACTGTTATGCAAATGGTATGTCAAGCGCTAATTCTATGACAGCGATTACAGGCGGCATATCAAATTGTACCTTTGAAAATATCAATATAGTAAAAAGTACTGCAGGTTTCCATAGTTCGGAAAGTTGCCCTTCGTCGGCATTGAGCGTTCACTCAAGTTTGGACGTTTTGATAACACGAGCAAAAAATAATATATCTTCAAGTATGTCGTCGAATATATGGGATGAGACAAAGACAGGCAATTTAACGACATATTGGAATGGCAGTTATGCGGGAGAGGAAACAATATTAGACTATTCGCCCGTACGCAATCATTTAATGGCATTTGTAAGTTATAGAAACATTATAAATGGCGGCAATGATATTGAGAACGATGTTGAAACTGTGGGAATAGAAGACGGAAAAGCTTATATAACCGACCAAGATTTGGAAAGTCAGCCGTCGGCTGAATATTTGGCAGGAAAATCAGGAGAACAAGTCTTTTTGGGATGGACGGACGACGCTACGGGCGAAAGCGAGCCGTTTAAGACGCTTCCGAGCGGTATGTTCGGCGAAGTTACGCTATATGCGATATGGGGGTTGACAAGCGACCACGCGGATAAATATATCAATCCTACGCTTAATGTAAAGGACAACGTATCGGAGATAACGTACGACACTAAAACAAGCATAACGCTTAATGCAAACGTAGAATACAGCGGCTCTTCGGCGGGGGGAATGACGGAGCCGCAAGTGTCGTATTATTGGAAAAAAGGCGATGAAGATATAACAGGCGGAAAAACAGGAGTGTTTGTAGCCAAAAATGTTTTGGACAGCGGAGAGTATACCTACGACTATGTAATAAAAGATAAATTACAGCCGTTGTGGCAATATAAGGGCAACAGCGGATTGAGCGAGACTGTTACAATAAACAAAGGCGTTCTGTCGATAGATAAATTTGAAGTGACTAATAAGGCGTATTTTGGTAGAAGTTTGTCGGAAGTCGAGTTTAACGTGACTGCAAAAAATAGCGCCGGAGTCAAAGTTAATTTGACAAGGTCGTTTTGGAAGAACACTGTTGGACAAAGCGTAGCAAAGGGAAAGAATACGCAAACATTGAGATTGGTACCGGCTGATATTGAAAACTATGGTGAGTATGCGGATTTAGCAGTCGAATTTGAATCCGTCACTTTGTATGTTACTTTTATATTTCCCGAATTGGCGGAGCAATTAAAAGCGGAATTGGAGTATAGTCAACATTACGGACCGAAAGAGTTGATATATGAATTTAATCAAGTATATATGGATGCATTGGTCAACAATCCCGAGTTTTCTTCTATATCGGACAGCGGACTGGCGCCGTACTTGGCAGACGAAGCTGAGATTGAAGCCAATCCCGAATATAAAGGAGCTCCTATAGTAGAAGACTCGTCCGGCAAACCGTTGTATAGCAATCAACACAACAGCGTAACTGAAGAATTCAACGTATACGTATATTTCAATGCGGTGACATATACGGTGACATTTGACGCTAACAGCGATAGCAATACTACGTTAATGCCAGAACCGGAAGCGTATGGATACGGAAAGTTCCTTAAGCAACCAAATGCTCCTACCAACGGCGAACTATTGTTTGTGGGATGGTATTTTACTGACAGAGACGGAGAATACAGGGCGTGGAGATTTTACAGCGAGCCGCAAGAGGACGGAACAGTTATACCTCAAGACAGAGTCAGCGGCAATATGACGTTGACGGCAGAATGGTTGAGCGCGTCCAATTTGGACGAAGTAACTTTTACAGTAAGTCCGACTGCAAAGTTTATAGCGCTTAATAAGATAGACAACGGTAATTATTTGACGGTTACGGCAAAATATTCCGGAAGTAAAAACGGAGTTATTGCAACGAGCAACAAGACGATAGAGTACGGAGAATATGTCATAGAATACGGCAGAATGGACGGTGAAAATTTTGTCAATGAATACAACACTCTCAAAGTTGTAGAAGGCGGAATGTATATAAGAGTCGGAGTAAAATTCGGAGTGGAAACGATATATTCCGAACCAAAGCAAATAAGAGTTGAGCCTATAGATATTTCTCATTTGACGGAACAGTTTAACTTCGGCGACGACGACAACGACGGTTTGCTCACATTTGAATATGACGGAACGGGTAAGACTGTGCGTAAATTAAGCGACCAAGACGTTTTAACTATGACCGGCGGTCAAATAACGGGAATTAAGTATGAATATAAGGACATTTTTAATAATCAAATTGTTGAAGTTCCGATAGACATAAGTACCTATGAAGTAACCATAAGCTATACAACGGCGTCTGGAGATTTCTATGCTAATCCCACCACGTTGACATTGAAGATAACGTCTACAATAAAAGTTAGGGTAGAGTGGACAGAGAGCTCTTTGATGTATACCGGACAGGAGCAGTATCCCAAAATCGCTAAAATATACAATGTTGAAACGGGAGAGGAAGTATCCGTCAATAGTAATCAAATTACATATACAGGCGACACGAACGCCAAAACAATAAACATAGGCAAACATTATAAAGTAAGCGTATCTTTAGGGGAAGCATATACGGTAATCGACGGCGTAGAATGTGAATTTGATATAGTAAAAGCTTTGTTGGAAATACCGACTTATACGTCGGGAACAATAATGTATGACGGAACAACCAAAGCGCTGATAGATTATTTGGGCGAATCTTTTAATCCGATATTGATGGAGATTGTTTCGGGAGGAACGGGAAAAGAAGTAGATACATATAGAGCTATGATAGCTCTAAAGGACACAATAAATTGTTCTTGGTCAGACAAGACGATAGCAAGTAAACAGGTAGAATGGAAAATAGAGCCTGCGATATTGTATGTTAGTTGGGATAAGTGGGAGTTTATAGCAGACGGAGAGAGTGAGTACGCACCAAAAATTAACGGGTTGATAGGACTTGCGGGAGATGATACGTTTGACTATGACACAGACTTTATTTACAAAATATACGACGAAGAAAACAATTTGATGGACGTAAGTCAAGTTAGTGAAATTGGTTCATATAGAATAGTGGCAAGTTTCAACGGAGCAGTAAAGAATTATACGATGGACGGTACGAGTAAAGAATGGTATTTCGTAGTAGTGCCAAAGTCGGGTATGAGAGTGCTGACCGTGGAGTGGGGAGAAAAGCAATTCTTATATGACGGCGGAGTTCATTATCCGACATTTACTATCAAAGACAGCAACGGAAACGACGTTACGGATGAAATAAAAGAATTGCTCAAGTTCAGCGAGGGATATAGACAGCAAAAAGAGCTGGGTACTTATACGGTAAAAATAACGTTAAAAGATGGCGCTGAAGAAGAATATTTCATTAGGTCCGGAGCTACTTGTAAATATAAGATAGTGGACGAAAACGGATATGCGCCTGACGAAGATGAAACAAAACCAAATAATCCGTCAAGCGGAGAACAGAGCGGAAACGATACAAACGGCAACGGCGGGAGCGGAGCGTTGGACGAAATACTCGAGAAGCTCAAAGAATTACCGCTATGGCAGTTGATAACAGGAAGCGTAAGCATACTATTGATAATAATATTCTTGTCCAGGACGGCAAGCTATGAAAGTAAGCGCAAGCAGACCAAGAGAAGCACGGAGAGCAGATACAAGACGTATTATGCAGCTGCGCCCTTCTTGGGACTTGCGGCGAGCGGCTGGACGGCGATAGCGTGCGTACTAATGGGTTTGGCAGTGGCAAGTCTTGTAATAATGATTATAACTAAAAGCAGATATAATAAGGCATTGATAGAACAAGACGAAGCTAGAGTGGATTACGAAAATCGAATGAGGGCAGAAGAAAATGCCCGCCGAGAAGAAGAGGCAAGACAGCGCGACGAGAGTATGCGAATGATGTTTATGAGTATGATGGGCGGCGGTAACGGAAGTGGAAACGCAATGCCGCAAGGGGTATATATGGGCGCTCAACAGGGCATAGGCGCAGA
>CAJUOK010000010.1:0-37892 GCA_910588015.1 uncultured Christensenellaceae bacterium
ATTATAATTCGTGTCACATTTTTTTGCAATAGCTTTGAGTCAGTAAAAGTATACTTTTTTTGGAAATCTCGCATTTTAGATAATATTGTATTAAATGAAATTAATACAATAATAGATAATAGAGATATTATGACTTTTTTAATTAAGATTTTTATTACATCAATTTTTAGTTTGGTTTTGTTTGCCAAAAATACAGCCGCAGAAATTTTGACGGTAAAGTCCGTGCTTTTCCGAAAGCTCTATAGAACGAAGATAACCGCCCCTTTTTTTAAAATCGTTGGGCAAATACTCTACTGATTTACCTTGCGCCAAAGCATAACCTATCGAATTGAGTTTTTGAGCGTCCTTATGAGGACTTATAGAAAGAGTCGAACAGAAATAATCATATCCGTTTTGCTCGGCGTAATCGCACGCGCTTTTCAATCTCAACGCATAGCAAATGCCGCAACGGTCTCCTCCTTCGGGACAGTTTTCGTAACCTTTGACTTTTTCCGTAAATTCCGACGGTTCATACGGCGGGCATACTATATCGGCGTTTAATTTTGTTTCGTCGACCAATCGCCGAAGTTCTTCAAATCTCTTTTGAAACTCTTCCCTGTCAACTATATTGGGATTATAAAAATACAGCGTAATATCAAAATACTGATTCAAGTACTCAAGACAGTAACTACTGCACGGAGCGCAGCAAGAATGCAACAGCAGTTTTGGTTTTTTGTTTAAATCCAAACTAGCCAAGATTTTATCCAACTGTAATTGATAATTGATTTTTGCGTCCATAATAATCCTTACATATCTTCTTTCAATAATTCTAAAGCAAAATCATAGTCAACGCCGTCTTTTTCTTCCAAAAGCTTTTTTAAGACCTCGCGCAATAAATCGCCGCCTATACCCGCGTCTTTGAAAGACATAGGACATTTAACGTGTTTTTGCAACTCTGTATAATAATTTCTTACGCTGTCCTTAATTATTTGTCCTCCGCTGCTCCCTTCTTTGATTTCGACGAATTGATTTTTGCCGATAAGATTTATAATTGAATATACGTCAAAGTCCGACCTTACTTTGGTCTTTTCCACGACTTTTAAAAACAGAATATTAAAAACTTCGCGATAATCCGCCGCGCTCAAATCGCATATTGCGTCGCATATGCTCGACAGTTTTTCATTTGGATTGGACCAATAAGCGCAACCTGCAAGCATTGTTGCAAAAGCCATATTAAATCTATATCTTCTGTTGCCTCTATTGAGTAGACATCTCTTAAAATTATCCGTTACGGTCGTAATGGAATCCAAAGCGTACACCTTTGTCATAGAGTCTATATATTTTGTGGAAAGCAAAGACGTTATTGCCATAGCCAATGCGTACAATCCCGCCGAGACTATTTCCGACGCCGACTGTATTCCGCACATACTCGGGTCGAGCGCGATAACGTTGGTCTGCGCAAACGGAGTGTCAATCTTGATTTTTTCTCCGCTTTCGAACACAAATCTCAATGAATTGGAAGCTTCCTCGCCCGACGACATCAACGTGGGAATTACTGTCAACGGAACAAATCGCGTAGACGCGTCTCCCACCGGAAGTTGGATATAATTAGACATATAAGACACATCGTCTTTGAGCATAATTTTAACGGCTTTGGCTACGTTTATAGCGCTCTTTTGCCCGACGACGATTATGGAATCGCAATCTTTTTCTTTATATGCCCTCAAAGCTCTATCGCAGTCTTCGGCATACGCAATATTTCCAACGCGACGGTACTGCGCGACAACATTAAGATTACGCTTAAAACATCTCAAAGTCTTATTTAAATAGCGATATCTAACGCTGCTTTCGTCGCAAATTATCATAACGCGCCTGCAGCCCATATTATCCATAACTATAGCCGCGTTACGCAACGCCCCTCTGCCGGTCAAAAATCTGATATCGCTTTCGAAATTAAAACGTACGCTCATCTCATCACCGCCTTGATAGCCAACGGGTCAAAATATCGCGGATTGTTGAGCATATGCGGATTATATGCCATTTTATTCACTATTTCCTGTCTGTCGTCGTCGTTGAGTTTAATTTGATTTTCTCCGTCTCCGTATTTATTCAAAAGATTATCTGCAAAGCTTTTTACACAATCGACAAAGGCTTTGGAACGGGCACCCGACGGATATTGCGAATACTCTTCCCAACCTACGAATGCCCAAAGCGCCTGCGAATATTTTTCTCCGCAATATCTCAAATTATAGTCCAACGACGTTCTTATTGCAATAGGCAAACTTTGAGAATAACCGATTTTTTTTACGTCGCTTATTGCTAGCGCGGTCGAATAAATCATTCCCATTCCGTTGCAGTCTAACCCTTTGGCAAGATAAGCGCTGTCAAGCGCGTAACGCGCAAACTTTTTTTCGTCTCTCGATTCAAAAAGGTCCAAAGACTTGTCGCGCAAATCGGTCATCACAACGCGGCTAAACACCTCGCCCACGTTATGAATATCGACCTTTTTGATATTTATGCCCACTCTTGCGCGCTTTATTGCGATAAGTCCGTCGATAGCTCTTCCCAAAGTATTGAGTATACCGTATACGACTTCGTTGTCAGACATATTACCCGCAAGTATTTCGCCGTCGATTATGCAATAATCGGGAGATAAAAGTTCGTGAAATATATTGCGGCTCAATTTTTTGTCCGAATCGTAGAACACAGCCATTGCGTTGCACTCGTTGCCTAATCCGAACCTGCAAGGCACTGTGACAAGCGGCACGTCTACAACCTTGCGTCCTATATCGGAATTATTAAAAAACTTTTTGACATCTTTGACTTGAGCGCTCACTGAAAGTCGCATAATTTTGACGTAATCTATAAGCTTGCCGCTGCCGCACACTACTATGCCGTCGCAATTGTTGGACATATATACAAAATACATATCTCTTAACGCTCCCGCGCTGTCTTGTATATCTTCGCAAATATAAACCGCTCCGACAGTAAGTTTATCGCCGTCAAGCACGCGTTCTTTTATCCTATCGAGATAACCTTCCGAAAGCAAAAATTTGTCGCCTATAATCATAATACGAGACGCGCCCAAACCTCGCAATATCTTATTAAGACTGCCTATGCCGCCTCTGTCCTTATCAATAATCTTTGTGCCGTTGGAAAATTCGGAATATCTCATTGTTTATGCTCCGACAAAATTATAGCACAAATTCAAAGCAGTGTCTACAAAGTCTTGGCAAAACTCTATAAAGCAAAAACGCGGCAAGTCGTTTTGACTCGCCGCATTTATTAAGAATAGGTCTCAATATATCTTGCTGTATTTACAAAGCTTGGGACATATAAGCGAACCTATTACGCATTTGATTATGTCTATGGGAATAAACGGTATCAACATAGCCATCAAAAATTCCCACGCTCCTGTCGTAAGGTGCATATATCCATACATAATTCCCGCTCCGTAAGCTACGCCAATCACATCCATAATCAACATATCGATGAGCGAAGCAATCAAATAGGTCTTGAAATTCGTCTTGCCGACTTTTTCTCTATACCAAGCCGCAAAGAATCCGCCTACTAAAAAGCCTATCAAAAAACCGAACGACGGCTTGAGAACGTAAGCAAAACCGCCTCCTGCGGAAAATATCGGCAAGCCGAAAAGTCCCAAAAGCAAATACAAACCCGCGGATATTGCTCCCCACTTCTTGCCTAGCAACAAAAAGCACACGTTTGTGACCAAAAATTGCAAAGTGATACTAATCGGTCCTATGGGAATCGATATAAACGCGCTGATTATCATAAGCGCTATAAACAAGCCCGACGTTGCCACGCCGAGAAGATAACTGCGATGTTTCTCGTGCGCCTCCCTCGCCTTAAGCTCCGACTCCGCGCCTAAATCAGTTGTCGAGTCAAATTCTTGTCCGTTAAGTTGAGAATCTTCCAACGTATCGCGCTTTTGCTCTTGCTGCGTTTGATTTTCGTCAAATCCATTCATTTTCGCTACTCCTTATAGATATTTCTCCGCAAGTCAGCTTGCGAACCGTATCCCCCTCTTGTATAACAAGTCCTCCGTCGTCGTCAATGTCTGTCACTCTGCCTTTCTTTTCCTCGCAGTTTATCGCATAACAAACTTCTTTTCCCATTACAAGCGAATGCGTTCTGTATTCCGCCATAAACTCTCTGTCTTTTAAGTCGTCGCTAAACGTTATGAGATTGTCATATATGTTAGCAATAAGCTGCGACCTTGTTACAGTCGGCTGACCTTCAAAAAGAGCGCACGCCCTGTCTTTTATGTCATCGGGAAAATTCTGTTCCACAAAATTTATACCTATACCGACAATAAAAGTGCCTGCCTTACCGCTCTCAAAATCGATATCGGCTTGAGTCAATATTCCGCAGACCTTTTTCTTGCAGATATATATATCGTTTACCCACTTGATTTTAGCATCTATGCCCGTCAAATCGGCGATAGCTCTTCTAACCGCAACTGCGGCGGCGGGAGTAATTACCATCACGTCTTGCATATTTTCTATATTTTTGCAAAGACAAACACTCATATATATGCCTTTCTTGGGAGAAAAAAACGATTTTCCCATTCTGCCTCTGCCGTTGGTCTGTTCGTCTGCGACTATAAGCGCGCCGTGCTTGAGCTGTCCTTGCATAAGCCGCGTCATTGCTTCTGCATTGGTAGAGGGAGACGTTTTGAGAGCCAATATATCTATACCGTCGTATTTGTTTGGCAAACACGCTCTTATGCTCTGTTCGGAAAGAATATCGTTGGTCGGCTGCAAAACGTAACCTTTGTTGGTGGTCGCAACGATTTGATAGCCGTCGGACTGCAAAGATTTGACTGCTTTCCAAACGCTTGCCCGCGAAACGCCCAACGCGTCGGCAAGTTGCTGACCTGACAGCGCTTGTCCTCTGCTGTTTTCAAAAAGCTGTAGAATATGCTGTTTTAATGACATTGCTCACCTCTTTTCGTCAATATTGTATATTATAATAATTATATTGTCAACCATTTTTATATATTTGGTTTACAATAAATTGCAAAACTTTAGCAAAAAGCGACTTGCCGAAACAAGTCGCTTAGATTCGTATAGTTTTGATACCTTGCTTAACGCTTTGCTCTCTTGACAATAGCTCTTGCAACGCCTATTGCAAATGCAATCGCCATAATTACTGCGCAGAATATAGATATCATAGCAATATAATCGCCTTTGCGCTCGATAGGCATTTCAATAACCGTATCGGTGCTGTCGGTATCGGTGCCGTCGTCTTCGTATGTACCTACTGAAGAACCTGCGTCGCCGTCCACTGCGGGCTGTTCGCCATTGTCGACCTTAGCGTCCTCGCCTTCGGAAGGAGTTTCTTCTTCCTCAACGTCGAAAATAGTCGAGTCGATTACCTTTATCATAAACTCCGTAATGCTCTCGTCCATAACGTATTTGTTGGTCAGAAGCTCGCCTGCGTAGTCATACTCGGGCAAAGATATCACAACCTTAAAGAAGCCTGCTCCCGCTTTGGTGATATCGTCTACCAACTTTGTGTAACCGTTGTCGACAAAGCTATTGGTGCTGCTGTCGAAATAATAATCGCGAGAATAGAACGTTACGTTGAGTTTTTCGTAATTGCCGTTGGAGCGTATAAATCCGATTTCGAAATTACGATTCGCAATATTATTGAGGTCAAGACCTGTGAACTGCCCTCTTTCGTATACAAGTCTGTCTATGGGAGCGAGCGTAACTCTCAATCTACCCTCTGTCACGTTGCCGAGAACGTAATTTGAAAACGCAGTTCCCTCTGCCAATGCGATAACGTATCCTTCGCCGTCAGCTGTCTGCGGCAACAATTCATACGAACCGTCGTATCCTTCGGGCTTTTGAACATAAAGAGATATGTTTTCTTCAAAGCCTGCAATCATACCGTTTTGCGTATAAGTCAACTCCGGCAAACCTACGCCGTAAATCTTGACCTTACTGTCGATAGTTACGTCCACAGTCTTTTTCTCGATTGCGCCTTTTGCTCCGATGATTTGATTGTCCATAATTTTGGTATCGTCGGTACAGAAAACTTCGATAATGAGTCCAACTTCGTCTCCTGCGTTAATATCGGCATATTTTACCGAAGTAACGTTGACTTGACCGTTGATTTCGTTGTCGCTGACAAAGCCGTCTCTGATTTTGATTTCGCCGTTAAATACGTCTGTGCCGTCAAATACCTTGCTTGCGTTCTCGATTATAATATCGTCCAACGTAATCACAACCTTGGGAAGTTGAATTTTTACTTCGACGGTAGTATTGTTCCAATTGTTGGCAAGCGGATATCTGTTGGGATAAGGATAAACGTCGTCCTCGGGGTGAGTATAAGTATTGGATACCGCCAAGAATTTTACGTACGCTTCTCTCTTGACCGTGAGAACGCCGTCATAGGTCTCCCAAGTGTGTCCATCGTCAAGACTGTATCTTATTTCGCCGCCCGATTCGCCGAACGTTGCGTTTGCCTCAAAGTATACGGCAGACTTAATTTCCATTCCGCTGACGTATTCTTTTCTTTCGGTGACGATTTCCATTACAGGATTGTTGTTTTCATCAAGAATAGGATTACCTTCCGCGTCGGTTTTTGGTTTTTCCACTTCTTCAAAGTAGTATGAGTCAACGGTTATTGTCGGCACGGTGGTATCGATTTTGACGTTGACTTCTATAGTACTGCTATGTCCAACGTTGTCTGTAACGACAATTTCCTTTCTACCGGTGTCTTGGAATCTCCAAGTATAGGAACCGTCTTCGTTTAATGTACCTTCGTCCATTATGTTGTGAGAATGGTCAGGCGTAGTAGAACTTCCGTCATAGCTGTTCATTATTATGCTTGCCACGCCGCTTGCTTTGTCGTTGGCTGCAATAGTTATCTTATTGTGAGTATAATATCTGTCTGCTGGATGCTCGTAATGCAATATCTCTGCGGTAGGAGCATTCAAGTCGATTCTAACCGTATAAGTATAAGGTTCTGTAACCACGATGCCGCCGCTTGTCAACTCGATTTTATAAGTTCTGCCTGCCTTCGTCGTGTCTATTCTGTTCTGCATAACCAATCCTTCGACGGGAGTGGGTTGAGAACCGCCTACCTCATATTGATAGCCGTCAGCCGCGCCTTCGATTCCGCCTGCAAGTTGGAATTGGAAATCTTGTTGAACTTTCATCCAGTTTTCGCCTATAAGACTAGCGTCCAACGGAGTGATTTGCGCAAGATTGACATTGAATGAATACTGCGTAAAAGGCTCTTCTTCCACAAACGCCACAACTTTATTTTGAGTATCTACGTAAGAAAGCCCCGCCTCTTTTTCAGCCAAAACAAACGCATATTCTCCGGGGAGTCTGCCAGATGTAACGGCTTTGCCTTCTTCTGTTCTTGCATTGAGACCTTCGGGATTGACTACTCCGCTCTTACCTCCTTCCAAAGTGGTGTAATTGAGTTGTTTGTACAAGAAATCTTCGCCTGTATAAGTATACTCTGACGAGCCTGAGTTGCTTATAGTCGCAACGTTATAAACATAACTGCTAACTTCCCAATACATATTAGAAGACGTTTGATAAGGCGAAATCTTGAAATTATATTGGCTGTATCTTTCTTCAACTTTGTTATATATATACGTAGCCCCATTGTCTTCCACTCCGACATAATTATTGGAATCCACGAGTCCGTCGTTTCCGTTTCTACCGCTATATTTAGTGAAATAAACCTCACCAAGCATTAAGTTCTTATTATCGGGAGCTTTTGGAGTGACGGTAATGATTTGATTGCCTTTGCTGTCAAATCCTACGGCAATATTGGTATGTTCGTCTGTGTGAACCACGTTGCCGTAACCAGGTTCGTGTTGCGCTCCTTTATTGCCCGGTTCGCAACCGCAGTTATCCGTATTGATTTGGTCATTAAATACAGTTACATTTGTTGCTTTGCCGCAGAATACGACGCCGTTTGAAGAAACCGTTGAGCCCATAGTATGACTTGCATTATTAAGATCCACATTTAAGTTGACAATGATATTATCAACCTTAGCTTGCGCAGGCGCAGATTCCCCGACACCGTGAGAATATGCTGAATTTGCGCTGACTACGGCGCCAAACTCGCCATATCTAGCCGCTTTTTCACTGCCTTCGCTACTACCGGCTCTTACCGCTGTTGATTGAAGTTTTGGACTAAAAGTCGTATCTGCCTTACTTATAATCAAAATGTTGGTGATTATTGCCGTGCTCAGCGCATTTCTGCCTACAATACCGCCTGCCATAGTTTTTGCGCTGGTTCCTTTCCTGCTAAATGGGCCGCCTTGTTGGTCATTTTGAGCCACTGTGTTTAAATCAAGTGTAAAATTACCGTACTCTGCAGTGATATTTGTAATAACTCCGCCATTTCGACCTGCTATGGCGCCCCAAGCAGTTTCAAAACGATTTTTTCTTGTATCGACATCGTTAATTTTTCCATTGTTATAATAGAAAGAAAATTTTCCGCTTACTGTCAAATCGCAATTCTCAATTCTGCCCATTTGAGTATTAGTTCCGCATACAATTCCGACGTTATTGGAATACATTGCCGCCGTATTGTTACCATCTCCGTAATTTTGGATAGTCTTGCAGTTATCGACGCTCGTATTATATACGAATTTAAAATTCTTGATTGTGCCGAGATTATAATCAACCAGCAAACCGTAATTACGCTTTGGAGCGTAGGTCAACACGTTAGAATCAGTGACCTCCGGGTCGGCTCCGTTTCCCAACGGGTCTACAAAATCAGCGCTATCATATCCAGCCACCGTCGAGCCGTCTTCGTCAGCTAATGTCAAAGTCCAACCATTGCCGTCTAAAGTTCTATCTTCTGCAAGAATTTGCTGAGAACCCGTACCGGTCCAATCAAGCGTAATATCGGCTGTCAAATAACCGTAATATCCGTCAAAACCTTCCTCCGCCTTGATAAACTTCTGCAATTCTTCTGAAGTAGATATCGCCACTGCATCAGCAGGATACTCGTTCGACTTGACGGAAGAACCTGCATTTATCGTCACGTCGGTGTTGGAAAGTCTTACTCCGTCGCCGCCGACATAATTATTATTCGGTTGAGCTCCCACGGAGAACAGTATGCCCGCCGTGACAGCCAATATCAATGATATAATACAAATTATTGAAGTGAATTTTTTCTTCGCTGTCATATTACACCTCCTCTGCTACAGGGGCGCCGGTGATATTCACCGTCACCTCGCAGCTCTGCTCGTATACGCCGTTTTGGTCAAGATATACGATTGCGGTATAAGTACCGTCTTTGTTGAATATTACTTCGTCGGTAAACCAAGTTACTTTAGCCGTAACCTTATCTTTGCCGAGCATTATTTCTATGCTGTCTCTGAAGAACGCCGACTTGCCGTACTTCATATAATCGGCATAATCGATATTTATCGTTGTTTCTATCAAAGACATCTTGATTGAAGGAACTACGACGCTTACCGTGGTCTCAAAGAGCGATTTGCCGTCGTTTTCTACGTCAACCGATACGGGACACTCAAAGGTCATACCTTCTGCCATTGCTTTGCGTAACGTAACTTCGTCTGCAAATATACTCGATACGTCGATTGTAACGGGCACTTTCTTCTTGATTGTTCCGTCGCTTGTCTTGAAATCGAGCAGCGAAGGCACTACGCTTTCCATAGACACGTTGCCATAGAAATAGTACTTCCAATCAAATACCACAGACTTGCTGTTATCCGCCAAATCCACAATATCTGTCGACACGACGTCTACTTCGATACCGTACAGATTCCATTCGTTGTATTGGTCCTTGTTGAGCACTGCCGAAGCAAAATACTGACCGCCCTTGAGGTCTATAGTCACGCCGTCAAGATTCCACTCGCTGACCTTTGCGGTATATTTTAGCTGTTCTTTGCCGTTGTAACCGACGACTGTTATTTCGCTCGGGAAAGATTCTCCCTTTGCGTATTCGATAAAGTCTGTCTCAATATAATTGAGTCCGTTACGCTCGATATAATATATATCAAACGGCGTAAACTCTACTTTGAGAACCATATCGCATTCGTAATCGGTGCCTGCGCCTACGTGTACGTTGACGTCATAGGTGTTAGGCTTTTGAAGTTCCTGTCTCGTCATAGCTCTGATTGCTTCAAAGTCGTACGTCGCGGGCAAATTGCGATAGAAAGTATCGTTGATTTTTACTTTTACAACGCCGCTGTTTTCGAGATTGTTGAGCACGTCGAGATAATCGTATGCGTTGACAACCAACGTATCGAGCGTAAACGCCTCTTCTTCAAACTCTATTGTAAAGCTGTAAGTGTTTTCTCCAAACGTAACGCTTGCGTTGTTCTCCGAATTTACTCTTCCATCGCAAACTATATCGACGTTGGTCAACATTCTTTCCGTTCCATCCGTAAACACGGCATTGACGTAAGTCGGAATATCTCTCATCGCCTTAACTTGCATATCCTTGACGTATTCTATCTCGGCAGTATGCAAAGTGACTTTTACTTCGATAGACGTTTCCCACGCTCTTCCGACAAATATATATTCGCCGTCCGCATAATCCGCAATATTGGCGCTGAAATCAGCAAGTCTTACATTTCTATCTTTAAGAGTCCAAGTTATATTCTGCCAACTGTCTTCTTCCCAATTAGTTCCCGTAAATTTTCTTGCTCTCGTCTCAAACATATCCACGAGACTGCCGCCGAGAGTTGGATTGAAGTAAATATTAGTAGCCTGATTCTCCCAACTTACCACATCATCGGTTTTTCTGTTGAAGATGTAGATACCAAAACCTAGAGCGTCATTGCCTCCCGGATTGGAGCCTATTGCCGAAATATTGGCAAGTTTTCCGTCAGTAAGCGATACATTTACCTTCAAATTTTCGATATTCGGAAGCGGTAAAAATCTGCCAACAAGCGAATGTACTTGGTTCTTGATTTCAGAGCTGCTTGCTATTCCGCTGACTATTTGACCTATAATACTAATATTGCCTGCCGCTTTTGTTACCTGCTCTTGTATCAAAGGCAAAAGCAACTTGCTGTACATATCATTGAAGAATACGTCTTTGTTTTCGTTATCATAATTTATTGTTATAAGCTCAGTTTTACCCGTCATACTGGACATATCCATATCTGTAAATACGCCTTGTAACATATCTTTGAGAAGTTTGCTGATATATGAGCCGTTTATATCTACGTCAACGTCTATGTCCATACTGCCGGAAAGCGTAACCTTTACACCTGGTAGTATTTCTTCAATCGGCGTAGTAGCTTCGCTTCCTTCACCTTCGGATTGAGTAGAATCGTCAGGTTGAGCCGAATCTTCGGGCTTTGACGGTTTTTGCTCGGGTAAAGCGCCGTCCGGCACTTCGATAGCCCCGCCGAAATCTTCATTTTCTCCGTCTGAATTATCCCCAAAGAGTCCGCTCAAAGCATTGGCGAGCATACCCTTAAGGTCAACGTCGTTGATTGGTATATTTAATAAATCACCGGTCACGGTATATATCGGCGCCCAACTAGCACCTATAACATATGTTAGCATTTTTGCTGTACCCTTGATTTGAACTTTCTTCCCGTCAAAGTCGATAAATCCATACAAGAGAGCTTCTGACGTCGCATCCGTCCAACCCGAATATATTATAAGCACGATAGCCTTATAAGGAACCTCCAAACCATTGTCAAGCACTTCAGCCTTTTCCGGCGTAGCTTTTGAATTACGCAGAACGATTCTAGTCTTATTCTCGTGCGTCGGATAATCCACGTTGTTGTTGTAAAGGTCAAGTGTCAAATTGAGTCTCTCCGATACAAGTATGCTATCGACAAGCATATCGGCGTCAATTGCGTTGTATTCACCGTATTCAGCCTTTGGCAACTCGCTTATTATGTCGGAAATTCTGTTGCCGCTTTGGCTTTCTTTACCGAGAGCCAAATCAAGTCCTAACGTAGCGGCATTGCCCAAACCGAGCACTGCGCTTACGGTTCCGTCGAAATTAAGATATGCTTTTAACGAAACATCGAGACCGAGGTCCATACCAAGCATTCTCATTATCAACGTAAAGAAGTATCCGTCGACAGCCGCGCCGATATGGTCGTTGCCTATCTCCACGCCCGAAGAATATGCCGACATCATCATAACAGGAGCAACTTCTTCAATATCTTCATCGCTGAAATTCTTCTCTATTAACAGTCCTCTGATTAAATCGAAGAGGTCAACGTTGGTAAGACAGAACTTCATAAATCCGAGTCCCGAAAGGTCGACGTAAGTTTTATCTTTTTCGTTGTAAGCGGAAATCAACGTGTCTCCGTCGGGCGTGATTATCTCAAACAAAATTCTACCCGTTTTATCCGTCTCGTCATAACTTGTGGCAATTCGAAGTTTGAATATTCCGTCGTAATTGCTCAAATCGAGAGTAATCGGCATCTTCAAGTAAGTGCTGTTGTTTGCAACCGCCATAATATTGTTGATTATCGGCGTAAGATTTACCGTTGTATCGACGGTCGACAAATCCAAATCGAGACTTACGTCCAAATCGCTCAACATATTGAGAGCAAACGACTTGACTATCTTGACTATATCGGTGTCGTAATCTTCAACCTTGCCAATGCTGTCAAGCACGCTGTTTCTGTCTATTTTAGCTTTTCCTATAAGGAAATTGTCGGCTCTCAACGTCAAAACGTCCATAGCCTTGACTTCGACGTACTCTATTCCGCCGCCGAATAGACCGATATTGAGTTCTCCGAATATAGGAAGATTTATCGGGTCTAATTTTGCCAAGTCGGTTATCGCTTTGAGGAAGTCGTTGTTGACGACTATCGTTATTTTATCGCCGCTCGGTATTATATATTCTTCAAAACCGATAAGTTTAAGAATTTTTACTATAGCGCTTTGCAGAGACGGCGACAGTATTACTTCTCCGTTTCTCGATACGCTTGCAGTCAACACTGCGCCTTCTTCAACTTGAGGTTTGAACTCGGTGCCAAGCGCGTTGTCAATAGCGTCGGTAACCATCTTTACAAGTTTTTCGATATAACCCTTGAGGTCAAGCGGAACGGCTATATTTATACCGCCTTCGGCAAATCCGTTTACACCGGCAGCCAAAGCCTTTACGTAAAGCTTTCCGTCAAGATAATTGATTCTTACAAGCTCGTTCTCACCTGCTTTAAGCACTGCGTTGACATAATTTTTGTCTTCAGCCAATCCGTCAAGATTTGGGTCCAAGGACGTCTTGATGTCAAGGCTGTATTCAGCGTCGCCGTCAAGCACCAATATTCCCTCGCCGAACATAGGCTTTTCCAAGAAACCGTCGATAAGCTTGCCTAAATCAAGAGCTTCTCCGTTGGTGTCTATGGTCAAAGTGAAATCGGCGTTGAGATTACCGAGCGTCAAAGACTCGTAATTCTCAATTCCGTCGGGCAATTCAATGGCTATCGGCTTGTCTCCGAAAGTCAATGCCGAATCAAATCCCAACAGCGTCTGTCCGTAATTTTCGCTTGCGGGGTCGTTGTCGTAGAATTCCACGTTGAATTCGCTCAATCTTCCGTTGTCCACGGTAGCGTTGAGCTTGCCGTTGATAAGAGGAATTAAATCGATGAAATCGTTTATGAAAGAAAGGTCGAGATTATCAGGCAACACGCCTATCTGTCCTACCAACTCGATAAGCGGTCCTATCATTCCCGTAATACCCTGTACGTCGAGACCGAAATTAAATTTCTCCACTCCGTTTTCTTCACTATAAGTGATTTTATCGTAAGGAGCGAATCCCGAAAGCAGCATATCTATACCGAGGTCGATAAAATCTGCGTATTGTCCCGCCAAATCCTTGATGAGCTGAGATAGTTTAGCAGGCAATTTGTCCGCTATCGACAGCAAATAATTGGTATCAATTTCCGATATATTAAGTAATACTCCGTCTTTATTCTCAAAAAACAGTTTTGAATTGACAAAATATACTGCGAATGCTATTTCATTAGTTCCTTCAAGTTTAAAAATAGCCGCCATCTGCACATCGCCTGCGCTTATATTGCCTTTTAGCGACATATCGTATTTTTTGCCGTTCAATGCAGCTGAACCCGAAAAATCTATCGAAAGATAATTGCTAGGCATAGAAGCAACCATATATTGCATAGCTGTTTTTAATGCCATTGCATACTCGGGTATTTCATCCTCCGGCGGGTCCGGGTCGACAATTACAGGCGGTTTCCAGTCGCCAGAGTCCCCCGGGTCTGGACCTGGGTCTCCGCTTCCCGGTTCCTCGCCCGAAGTCGGCGGTTTATCTCCGCTAGGCGTATCTCCTCCGGTAGTATCAGGTTTCTTTTTACAAGCTACCAAAACAAACGATAAAGTCAATACTGCTATCAACATTACCGCTATCAAAATCAACAATCTCTTGTTGCGCATAAAATCCCCTCCTTTTGGTCTGCAAATCCTTGCGCCGCAAATTTCGCTCTTTTCCCACACTTGTATTTGCGAAATTGCGGATTGTGTATACTTGGGCAATTACATTATCTTATAGCTTTATTAAAAATTCATTAAATTTTTTTATTTTTTATAAAAATTTTACATTTTAACCACCTCCAACCTTAAAGATAGCTGAATTTTTATATATTTTTTTGTAAAATTTTCCATTTTTTTATATTTTTATTGTATTTTACATTCCAGATGACAATATTTCTTTAAATTTATGTTATTTGTTTAACAATCCGAAGTTTAGTTTAGTATGCCAATATATAATATGATATATTCTTATAAAATTACATAATAATATATAAAGAACGGCGGTAAAACCGCCGTTGAGATTTAATTTAATATTCAATTAGATAATCTTAAACATATTTTGTTCGCGCTATCGCGCTTTCCCAACCCAACAAAAGGTCGTAGCGCCTCTTGCCGTCCATAATGGGAGAAAATTTCTTTCCGTTTGCAATTTGTTTCTTCAATTCTTCTTCGCTTGCCCAAATGCCTGCGCATAATCCTGCTAGATAACACGCGCCGAGCGCCGTGGTCTCCACGACGGGCGGACGCAATACGTCGGCTTGCAGGATATCAGACTGAAACTGCATCAATATATCAGACACGCTTGCCCCTCCGTCAACTGCCAACGCCGTTATCTTTTTATTAATATCGTTTTCCATAGCGTGTACAACGTCAAAGACTTGATAAGCAATTGATTCCAAAGCAGCTCTTACAAAATGCTCTTTTTTCACTCCTCTTGTGAGTCCTACGACGGTTCCGCGCGCGTTGGCATCCCAATGCGGAGCGCCAAGTCCTACGAATGCGGGAACAATATAAACTCCGTTGGTATCGGGTACCTGCGCCGACAGCTCGTCTGCTTCTTTTGCGGAATTGATAAGTCTGAGTTCGTCTCGCAACCACTGCAAAACCGCTCCGCCCACAAACACGCTGCCCTCAAGAACGTATTGAGGTCTTCCGTCTTGCATACTGGCAGCCAAGGTTGTTATAAGTCCTCGCTTGGATACAGCAAACTCGTCGCCCGTATTCATAAGCGTAAAGCACCCCGTTCCGTAAGTATTCTTTACGTTGCCCTTTCGAGTACATAAATGTCCGTAAAGCGCCGATTGCTGGTCTCCTGCCACACCGCATATCGGTATTGCCGCTCCGACAACAGAATCGTCGCATACACCGTAATTATAAGACGATGGAAAAACTTTGGGCAAAACGCTCTTGGGTATTCCGTAAATCTCAAGCAGTTCTTCGTCCCATTGGAGAGTCTTGATATTGAACATCATAGTTCTCGAAGCATTGGTATAGTCGGTGGCGTGAATTTTGCCGCCAGATAACTTCCACATTAAATATGTGTCTATCGTTCCGAAAAGCAAGTCGCCTTTATTTGCGGCTTCTTTCGCGCCCTCTACGTTGTCGAGTATCCATTTTAATTTAGTGGCGGAAAAATATGCGTCGATTGTCAGTCCCGTTTTCGTATATACTAACTCATCATAACCTTTTTGCTTTAGTTCTTCGCAATAATCTGCCGTACGTCTGCATTGCCAAACGATTGCGTTGTATAACGGCTTGCCTGTCTTTTTATTCCAAACCAACGTCGTCTCGCGCTGATTGGTAATACCTATTGCCGCAACGTCCTCAAGTCTGACTCCGCTTTTGCTAACGGCTTGTTTAAAGACTTCCGACTGCGTGTTCCAAATATCGTCGGGGTCGTGCTCAACCCAACCTGCGCGCGGATAAATCTGTTTGAATTCTTTTTGCGCCGCTCCTACTATCTTGCCGTGACTGTCAAATACTATCGCTCTTGACGACGTAGTACCTTGGTCCAAGGCAACTATATATTTTTCAACGTTTTTTTTTAACACTTTCTTTGTGGCTACAAAATCCACTCCAAGTCCCAAAATATCTTTTACTATTACCTGTCCTATCTCTATCGGCGCTTCGACTTTTATTCCTTCAAGCAACTTAAGAGCGTCAAACATCTTATCTTTGGGAATTGCGTCAGACGTCTTTACGCTGACCATATTGATTTCTCCGTTGGCAACTTGCGCGACAGACGTCACCATACGTTTGGGGCAAGTCACCTCGTCGCGAGCGTATTTAGCGCCTCTTGGACAGGTATTGCCTTCTACCTTAATGTCGTTTAAATTGCTGTCGTCTACTCTCAAATGACATCCCATTGGACAGCAAATACATATCATTTCTTTCATATTTCCCTCTCTGATATCAATCTTTTAAACATAACGTCAGCTTTTCGCCGCTCTGAATCTTCTTTATTTGTTCCGATGTCAAAATAATTGATTCCATTTCTCCCGGAGTAAGAATTTGTTTTTTCTTGGACAATAATTCTTCGCCGTCAAGCTCTGCAACCAATCTTTTGTTTTTAAAGACGTTGGCAACTCTCATCTTCAATTGCAATTTGTCTACTTCCGCCGTCTTTGACAAATAATGCGGCACGACGTAACGCACTCCGTCCGCTCCGGTAATGCTGACTTTCTTATCGGATTTAGCGCCTTCTAAAATGTACTTCGCCGCGCTTTTTCCCGCGTCTTCGCTCTCTTTGCTGACAAAATCAACCAAGTCGTGAACGTGCAAAACGTTGCCGCATTCGAATATTCCCTCGACTGAAGTCATCATACTCTCGTCGACAATTGCTCCGCCTGTTATGGGAGAAATCTTAACGCCTGCCTTTTCGGCAAGTTCTTTTTCGGGAACGAGACCTATGCTCAAAAGCAAGGTGTCGCATTTAATCTCCTGCGCCGTAGACATTATCGGCTCGAGTTTTTCGTCGACTTGCGCAATAACTACGCTGCTGACTCTGCCGTCCCCCTTGATGTCGACCACTGTGTGCGAGAACAAAAGAGGTATGTCAAAATCTTTTAGACACTGCACGATATTCCTGTTGAGTCCCGACGAATATGGCATAAGTTCGACAACAGCCTTGACTTTAGCGCCCTCGAAAGTCATTCGCCTTGCCATAATAAGACCTATATCACCGCTACCTAAAATAACTACCTCTTTGCCGGGCATATACCCGTCGATATTTATCAATTTCTGCGCGGTGCCTGCGGAAAATATACCGGCGCAACGGCTTCCCGCAACGTTGATTCCACCCCTGGGACGTTCTCTGCATCCGCACGCGACTATCACGGCTTTTGCATTATACTTTATCAACCCGTCGGTTTCGTTGACCGCCGTAACCGTCTTGTCGTTATTTATAGACAACACGGTAGTGTCAAGTTTGTATTCTATACCGCGCTCTTGGACTTCCTTGACGTATCTCCAAGCGTATTCGGGACCTGTCAATTCTTCCTTGAAAGTATGCAATCCAAAGCCGTTGTGTATACACTGATTGAGAATACCGCCGAGTTCGCTCTGTCTTTCCAAAATAACGATATCGCGTTCGCCTGCGTCATACGCGCTCTTTGCCGCCGCAAGTCCCGCGGGACCGCCGCCTATTATAACTAAATTCTTATTTATCATAACGACACCCACTATCTTTTGCTTTGCCTATCACTATTTTTCCGCCGCCGCATTTCTCCACTTCGTCAAAAGAAATTTTCCTTTCTCTTGCGAGTATTTCCATTACTTTTTCCATACAGAATCCGCTCTGGCATTTGCCCATACCTGCGCGAGTACGAAGTTTTACTCCGTCGACGTCTTTAGCTCCCACGGGACGTCTTATTGCGTCCACTATCTCTCCCTCCGTGACGACTTCGCACTTGCAGACGACTTTGCCGTAAAGAGGATTAGTCTTAATAAGTTGCGCCCTATCTTCGTCGCTCATAGTCGCAAAATGCGGAATACCTTTGCGAGTAGCAACAAAATCATTCTTTTTATCAAGCGATAGCATATTGGCGATTTCTTCTGCTACGTATACGCCTATGGCAGGAGCGGAAGTCAATCCGGGAGATTCTATTCCCGCTACGTTGTAAAAACCCTTTTGCGAGCTTTCGCCTATAATAAAATCGCCTTTTTCGCTATGCGCTCTCAAACCGCTGAATTGCGTAATAACAAATCTCTTGTTTAAAGAAGGCACGCTGAATAGCGACCTAGAATACACTTCTTTAAGTCCCTCATACGTCGTATACAGACTTTCTTTGTCATCGACGTCGTTTGCAGTAGGTCCAGTGATTATATTGCCGTGAGTAGTCGGAGCTACCAAAATTCCCTTGCCCATTTTGCTAGGCATTTGGAAAATCGTCTTGCTTGCCAAATTCGCATACGATTTGTCATAAAGCATATATTCGCCCTTTCGCGCTACGATTTTCAACTTTTCTTCGCATACCATATTATTTATATCGTCGGCGTGAACTCCCGCGCAATTGACGACGACGTCGGCAAAATAATAAGAGCCGTCTTTTGCGCTTACCTTCCATTTGCCGTCTTCTTTAGCAATAGCGCTCACTTTTTTGCCGAATAAGAATTCGCAGCCGTTGACCGCCGCATTTTCGGCATAAGCTATGCACATCTCGTATGGGCTGACAATTCCCGAAGTCTTTGCGTACAGCGCTCCGACAGTCTTATCGCTTATATTGGGTTCAAGCTGTCTTGCCTTGTCTCCGTCAATAAGTTCAAGTCCGTCCACTCCGTTTGCAACGCCTCTGTCGTAAAGTTCTTTGAGTCCTTTCGCCTCATCTTTGTTAAAGCATAGCACCAATGCGCCGTTTCTCTTAAACGGAAAATCCAATTGCTTCGCGAGTTCGTCGAACATTGCGTTACCCAAAAGATTGAATTTTGCTTTTAACGTATTGGGCTTTGCGTCAAAGCCTGCGTGAACAATACCCGAATTTGCTTTAGTTGTGCCGCAACTCACGTCGTTGCATTTTTCCAAAAGCTTTATTTTGACATTGTAACGGCTGATTTCCCGCGCAATCGCGCAACCGATAATTCCTCCGCCGATAACTATTACGTCTTTCATAATACCTCTGTAAATTAGTTTTTTATCGTATTAAATTATATCATATGAGACAAACGAATTCAATAGCAATTTCTATTTTTGCACACAAAAGAAATACTTTGTATAAATAATTGTAAAAACCCGCCGTGTATTCGACTTTATTTTAACAAACTCAAACGTACTACGAAAAAACGCGCGTTAAATACGCGCGTTTTACAAGCATAATTTATTAGTATTTTATCCTATGCTCCGACTTTATCGTATGCCTGCAACGATATTTTAGGTCCGGCATAATTAATGAAGTATATTCCGTCGTTGGCATTAGAGCTGTAAATCTTGGTGATTCTTCCTACGGTCAACTGTACGATAAGGCAATTTTGTTCGCTATTGTATTTACCGTAATAAAGAGAACTGTCTTTGACTACGAGCTTCAACGTAGTAACCGAACCGTTTTTTACCGCTGAAATAATATCTGCGCTATCTCTGTTAATTCCGTCCAACGTGCCAAGAGTGTAAGACAATGTATATTTATAATTCTCTTCGTCCGCAGTAATCGTCTTTCCGTCCACGGTATCTCCTGCTTTTAAAGCTAAAAAGTCGCTTGCAGAAATACCCTCGACAAACTTCTTGTCTATGATATATCCGAGTTTGTAATCTTCTTTTGTTGATTTTTTAGGCTTTACGTCAGACTTCAAAGAATATCCGAAATAAGTATTGGAATAATCGGTGCTGATTTTCGACTCTTTTACAACGCCTCTGTCTGCAACGATAAAATCATCCCAACCGTCAATATAAGAATTGCCGTATGCTACGTTGAGCTTTTGCGTAATCGTCAAATCGCCTTCTTTGTATCTATACTTGACAAAATAATTTTTGCCGTCCAAATACTTCATACTTTCCGTCAAAGCTTCTTGATAATCCTGCCAAGCGTCGTCTATGTTCAGCGAGACGTTGCAGCCTGCCAACATTGCCAAACCAGCCGTCAATACTATTAATATCAAAAACGCAATTATCGTTCTTCTTTTCATAATTACACCTCCCCGTCTACGCCGTCGGCATCCGATTTAACTTCCTCGTCGCCCTCGCCGTTGTCGGATACTCCGTCGTCTTTTATTAAGCCTTCGCTTGCCATTTCTACTTCTAACGAATCCATACCGTTGAATTTTTCTCCCGAAGACAAAATAGACTCGTGCTCGTAGCCGTCAAGGATATTTTGTTTTGCAGCTCTTTCTTTGAGTTCTTCGATAATCTTCTTGTGTTTTTTCTCATTGAGGTCCCAGAAGAAGAAAGGTACCGCGCACAGCACTGCAAATACCGTTGCCAATATCGCAAGCGTACGGAACAGCGGTTCTCTTACTATCGGGTCGTACAATATATCGTAGTCGTCCAACAATCCGTTGATTTCGTATATAGCAGGGATTATAAAACCTGTGCCCAACGCTATTATCTGACCAATCATTCCCAAATTGCCCGACATACCTTCGAATCTGTCGCCCGTAGCGTATTGCTGATAATCCAAAGCGTCTGCGTTCATTGCGGGTTGCGAAATTATCTGTACTGCCGCGCCCCAAAAAACTATATACGTGGAAACAAACAACAATACGACGTTGCTCGGGAAAATAATCAGAAAAGCAGACGCCGCGCCCATTATCAAGTTGCTGAATACCGCAACGTTTCTCTTACCGAAAAACTTGATAAGGAATGGCGCCATAAACATACCGATACCCGACGCCGTACCCATAACGAGCGAAAGAACCGATTGCAAATCGGCATTTTGCAAAATATATATGTATATCCACATCAAAACTCCCGTCAACGCGCCTCTGCCGAATTGGAACCAAGTCGTGATATTGATTATCCACATATATTTGTTGCGAACGATTTTTTTCATAGCGTCCCAAAACTTAACTTTCTTCTCGTAATTTTTTGGTACTATAACTCTTTCTTTAGTGCCGAAATATGCTATCAACGTCATCAAAACGCCTATTATCGTGAATATCGGGAAAATCGTACGGTAAAAATTTTGGTCGAGCTGTTCAAGTTCAAACAACTTTGCGATTTGGGGGAACAAAGCGCCCGTAATCGTCGGAGCCAAAGAATATACAAGAGACGAGATAGATATTATATTGGCTCTCTCCTGCGAATTTGGGCTTATGAGTTGGGCAAGCATAGTATATTGACCGAGATAAAATTGATAGACGAAATTCATAATAACGAATATCAAACCTACGACTATCGCCATTGTCATTTCGCTCCATCCCGGGTCCATAAACGCCAACGCTGTCAAAAGCACCGCGCTGGGAATCGAAAGCCATAACAGCCACGGTCGCGCTTTGCCTTTATTGCCCGGCGTATTATCGATAAGCCAAGACTTGAGCGGTTGCATAACGATAGTAACGCCTGCGTTGATAAAACTCAAAATCGCCAACGTAGTCGGTTTCATTCCGTAAATCGAACCGAATAACAGACAGGTTGACGCCAAAGTTACGTTGCCGCAAATGACTGCCATAAACTGAACGCCCATACCGCCGACGGAATAAGCGACTGTTTCTTTTGACGGAACGTAACTGCCTTCGGCGGGTTTGTTCCAATGCTTGAAGAAGCCTTTTATAGCTGCAATAACAGACTTAACGGCTCCGGAAATTTTATTAGCCATAATATCCCCTTTGATTTCATTTCCAAATTATCTTTATAATTTTAACATATTACAAAATTTATGTAAAGACTAATTGGCAGACAAATTTCTTCATTTGCCTGCCAATTTATAATAACTCGTAATAACTCGATATAAATTTATAATTTATCCTCTTTCTCTTAAAAGCGACGAGGGATTAATCTTCCTTACTGGAATAGCGCAAAGCATCGACACCGCGCAAATCAATATCGAAATAAATAGCACTATACAGACAATATATCCCCAAGGTACGGCGAATGCAAAGTGACCCGCGCCTATATACTTGCCGAACATCGACAGTATCGGAGACGTCGTAAGCGCTCCCGTCAACGCGCCGATAAGGCTGCCTATTAAGCCGAGTAGCAACATAGCCGTCGCAATCTGCGACATAATGCCTATACTCGTATATCCCAACGCCTTATACACAGCGTAATTGCGGCGCTCTCTCAAAAGTTTTAACTTTATAAGCATTACCAACAAAAGAGCGATAACTATTGCCGTTACCGAGACGAAGACGCTCATAACGGCTTCTGACGCCGTCTCTACGGTATTTAGGAACATACTGTCCAAATAATTCTTTCCCGTCTGAAAGCCGTAGAATTTTACGTTGCCGTCAATGGCCCAAAGCATACTCGAAAGCTCTGAAGCGCTCGGCGCCTTGCCATTTTCGAAATAAATCATATGTTTAAAGAGTTTGGCGTCGGCGGAATTATTCTTATCATAAAGCTCGTCAACTATGTCTAAAAATCCTATGATTCTATTGTTGTTTACAAGATTTTGAAAATAACCGACGATAACGCAACTCTTGTCGCTTACGACGGAGTCTCTCTCCATATGCAAATTCACGCTATCGCCAATCTTATATCCCTTTTCTTCGGCGTAAACATAGTCCATCAACACTTCGTTGGCGTACTTCGGATATCTGCCCTTATAGACGAATTGCGTGCGTATATGGTCAAAATTCTCATAAAGTTGCGCAACATTAAATCCGTCGTCGATTGACATTCCCACCCTTACAAACATCACGTCTGCCTCAAATCCGTCCATATTATGTATCGCGTCAAAATAATGCGAGCTGTCTTCGTTTTCAAAATTAATATAGAAGTCAGCCGTTTCGACTGCCGACATATTGATTATCGCAGTTTGGTCGACGTTGAGATTGTAATAAACAACGCTGACAAAAGAACAAAGCAACGACATTATCAGCACTATAACAATTACCATAACGCTTCTGTGCGTTTCGCCGACTATACTCTTTATGCCGAGATGAGCGTTAAGAGAAATTCTGGAGTTGTCAAGCGCCGCTCTATTGCGTCGGAAATTATGCGTCTCGATATTATTTCGCATCGCCGACAGCGGCGTTATCTTCTTTACCTTGGAGGTCGATAAATATACGACCGCCGCCACGACCGCAACGATAAACGTCACAGCGGCAATTAATCCTCCCACGTTTACGCCAATCGCCTTTGAGCAGTCAAGCCTCGCCATACCCGTGACGACGTTGACGAAGACCGGCATAAGCCCTATTCCCAACATAACGCCTATAAACAGACATACTCCGCCTATTACTCCGTATATAGCAAGATAACTCAAACGCAGTTGAGACGTAGTGTATCCCAACGATTTCCATACGCCCAAGTTGCGCACTTCGTCGAACACACTTGACCTTACCAAAAATCCTATGATTATCGCCACTATGACAGCTACTATAACTGAAAAAGCTACAAGCGCTGTGCCGAGAAGCAGTATAAACGCCTTCGTGCCGTCGGTAAAATCTTGGCGCGTATTGTAATCGCAATATAAAATCGGAGCGGACGGATTATCTTTAAGATTGTCTAAATTATATTGCGCGATAGCGTTGCTCAATTCGTCAACAATTTGTCTTTGATATTTATAGCTCGTCTCTTCGTCCGCGCAATCGATTCGTATATTTATGTTATATTCTTGCGATATTCTTTCGTCTTCCGACGACTTCTTGGCTATCTCCTGATACAAATCTCCGCACACATAGATATAAGCGGGCGCATATATCCTAGTCATATCGTCGAAAATTCCCGCAATATATCCATAGTAAGTTACGCCGTCAATTACTATTCTCGCTCCGTCGCCGACTCTAAAACTACTTGTTGCAATCATATTGCCCGAGACATAGAACTTATAACCTTCCTTTTCCAAAGTATTGCGAAGATGCGGTCTGAATTTGTTGTTTTCGTCGTCAATATTCATAGCAATCCAAGAATCGAAAAACGTGTTGTCTCCCGAAGGTTTATAAAGCGTTAAGCGCTTGTCAACGTTTTCTCCCTCTTCTTTTTCAAGATAATATATCTCTTGCACGTCATACTTTTCTACGTAATCCTTCTCTTTAAGTATATCCTCTAGCAACGCCTGCGACTGCCCGCCGGGAGCCTCGAATACGCTTATCCAACAGTCTGCGGAATTGGAAAGTACTCTTGCTTTTTGATACAGCGTATTTATTCCAAAACATATCGACAGTCCCACAGTCATCATCAACACCGACAGCGCTATAAAAAGTCCCGTGATAAAAAAACCTGTTTTCCCCTTATGAAAATGCGATTTTACTATGCTCCACATATTACCACCCCATTTCTTCGAGAAAATCTTTGAGCAAATCCAATCTTTGTTTTTCGCTGTCTTTATCGTATTTGCCCAGACTTATTTCGTTGAGGATTACGCCGTCTTTGAGATATAGAACTCTGTTGCCTCGCACTGCGCTCTTCATATCGTGCGTAACCATTATTATACTCTTGCCGCTCTCGTTCAAATCGTTCATAATATCCAACACGGCTATGGAGTTTGCGGAATTGAGCGCGCCGGTAGGCTCGTCTGCGAATATTACCTTGGGGTCGTTGATAATAGCTCTTACTAGCCCGACTCTTTGCAATTCGCCGCCCGACATTTGCGAAGGAAATTTGTTGAACATATCAGCTTCGATACCCACTTTTTTTAGTCTTTCGCAAGCTTGAGCATACACCTCTTTTCTCGGTTTTCCGGACAGATAACCGGCAGCCAAGACATTATCCATAATCGACATATTATCATTGAGAAAAACTTCTTGAAAAATAAAACCGCAATTGGCGCGTCTGAATTTCGCCAAACGGTCGTTGGAAAAATCGGTTATTGTACTGCCGTCAAAAAGTATTTTGCCGAGCGTCGGTCTGTCCATACCCGACAAAGCGTAAAGCAAAGTGGATTTGCCCGAACCGCTGTTGCCCATAACAACCGTAAAATCTCCGTCGACTATATCCAAGTCTAGATTATTAAGAACGTGCAGCTGAACTCCTCCTGTAGAAAAGGTCTTACACAGTCCTTCGGTGCGAATAACGAAAACGTCTTTTTTATCTTGCATAATATCACTCCTTTGACTTTCGTCATTCTCATTTTAATCCATATTAAATCAAAAATCTTTTTCGCAAATCTTAAGTTTCTTAACTATTTCTTTCCGACGCCGGCATAACAAGTTCGATAGCAAAACCGCCGTCGTTATAACATTTCATCTCGCCGCCCATACGCATAGCGAGTTTTCTGCATATATGCAGTCCCAGTCCTTGCCCCATTTTTTCTTCAGTCTTTTTGCCTCTATAGAATCTGTCCATAACGTAGCTCAACTGCTCCGACGGAATACCCGCTCCGCTGTCTTTTATTCTCGTCGTCAGTTTGCCGTCTTTAAAGCTAAATTCGACGTCTATATCAGTATCGGCGTATTTGTATGAATTGGCTATAATATTGTCGATTATTTGCGTCATTCTTATCTTATCGTATAAAAGCGTGCAATCGGGAATTGCCGCAATACTGGCTCTATTGTTGTAATCGCAAGTTTTGATAACGTCAGCCAACTCTTTGCAAGTATGACGCGTCATATAAATATTCAACTGCCCTTCTTCTTCAAGCGTAGCGTGATAAAAATCGTTGACAAGATTGTCTATCGCATTTGCCTTGTCTGCAATCACAGCATAGTTGCCTCCTTCGCCGAAAGCCTGCCCGTATTCCGCAATAGCCTTGATACTCGCCAACGGCGTCTTTAATTCGTGTCCAATTTCCTGCATAAGTCTGCGCTTGTCCACAACGGAACGCTGCTCCGCAAGACGGCTCTCTTTGAGATTGTTGCGCATAATATCAAAAGCCTCTCCGAATGCGCCGAATGAATTATGCTTATCCAATAAAAGCGGACTGTCGAGATTACCCGCCGCAATTTCTTGCGCAAAATTCTTTAGCTTTTTAAATGGGAGCAAAGTTCTTCTGTATATGAGGTATGCGCAAACCGCAACCGTAAACGCCGCGGCTGCCAACGAACAAACTATAAGAGTGACGCTGGTATTTCTCATATCCTCGAACTCTTCTTGCGATTTGATATAAAACACCGCCTTGTTATCGCCGCAGTCGACGACTATGTCGCCGTCGCCTATTGCTCTGTTGATTCTTGCGTCGTAAGACATATCCTCCACGTCAACTGTGGAAAACAACACCCTTCCTTCTCTGTCGAAAAAAGTATAGTCATACACCTTTATTTCCGGTTGACTGTTGCTATCAAACCCCTGTATCACTTCGTTGATATAAGAGTTGTCTATTCTCTCGTATTCAAAACTCATTCCGACGCATATTGATATGACTGTCAAAACCGCAAAAAGCGCGACTAAGCACGCGATAAATCTCTTCATAATAATTCCTTTGTATTACTCGAATTTGTAACCTATTCCCCACACGGTGGTTATGTATTCGCCTTGATAACGTTCGAGTTTTTCTCTGACGCGGCGTATGTGTACGTTGAGAGTATTGTCGGTATAATATCCTTCTCCCCAAACGGCTTTGATTATATCGTCTTTGTCAAGCACCTTGCCGCGATTGGAAAAAAGAAAATAAAACAATCTGAATTCCATATTTTTCAGATGAATATTATCACCGTTTCTTTTTAGCGTCATTGCCGATTTTACAACAGTTAAATCTCTGTAAATTTCTTCTTTCTCGCCGTTGTCTCCCAAGAGCTTACGGACCTTGCACAACAAAACTTTGAGCGAAAAAGGTTTGACTATATAATCGTCGACTCCAAGATAATATCCTTTCAGCATATCGCGCTCTTCGCTTCGAGCAGATATCAACAAAACCTTTGCCAAAGGACTGCGTCTCTTGATTTCAGATATCAAATCATATCCGCAATATCTTCCGAGATTGATGTCGAGCAACACGACTTTTATATCAGTAGTGAGGCAATCCACGGCTTTTTCATCGTAACAAGCTTGCGCGGACAATCCAAACATAGCGAAATAATCGGCTACCGTATCGGCAAGTTCTTTTTCGTCGTCGATTATCAACAGCTCGCTCATAGTCTATCTCCCCGTCGAGTTTTATCATATATATTTTATCATACAAGACAAAGTTTGAAAATACTTATAAGTCAAATAAATAATACATAATTCTTTCCAAATTATTAACAGCAAAAAAATCTCCCGCATCACGGGAGATTTTGCGCGTTATTAAGAATAGCTTATTATTAAAATTTAAAATCTTCTTTTGAATCTTCCTTTGCAAAAGCGTCAAAATCGTTTTTGTCAAAAGTATTGTCGATAATCGAAGTTGCGTCAGTGTCCAAATCTACTCTGTCACCGTCGGAATTTTGCTCTTCGGGAAGCAAGCTCAAATAAAATTTAGCCATTGTTACCTCGATATAAGGCATTACCCAGAAAAGTAAAATGCCAAACGTAAGGAAGGAAAGCAATACCCAACCGATAAAGCTAAACTTAAGACAGAAAAGTCTCCACTTGTTGCCTTTCATCATTTCGATAGATTTTTTTCTTGCGTCGTTTGCGCTTATCGTCGCGTCGTCTATCAAAATATAATAACTCATAGAATATGCCAACGACTTGATTATGCCGGGAATGATAAGCAACAACGACCACAAAGCAATAAATATATTGTTGACGATATACAGAACCACAGACCTTGCAAAATCGTTGAATCCCTTGAACAGCATACTTATTTCGACGTCTTTGTCTCTGGCAACGTTAAGAGATACCATCGAATAACCGAGAGTCATCGGACCCATTATAATCAAACCGGCTACCGCGCCTATGACAATGGTGGAACCGCCTGCGCAAGCTGCCGAAATCAAATCGAATATGATAAATACCAATATACATATTCCCCATTTGCCGCCAAGACTTTTCCAAGCGGACTGTCTGAAATCTTTTGCCTTCATTTTTACACCTCTTTGTTTTTAATTATATAAACACATAAATTATTATATGCATAAATTTTTAACTTTAGATATTTATTTAGCTGATTTTTTAGACGCAGTCTTCTTTGCGGCAGGTTTTGCAGCCTTGCTTGCTTTTGAAGCCTTATCGCAAGGGTTCTCCGCAGTCTTGTCGCAATTGGAACAAAAATCATAAGTTCCGCAAGTATCGTAACCCGCTCTTTGGCTGTCGTTCCATTTTTTTATATCCATTTCCTGTTGTTTTTTTGTTATCATTTTTATTGCCTCCGCTTTTATTCACCTAAAGTTTAGTCCTATAACATATATTTGTCAACAAAATTTAAATAAGTTTTAAAAACGATTGTTTTTTCAAAACTTCCCGAGCGCATTCTTTTTGAGCCGATTTTTTATTTTCTCCCTCTCCGCTTGCTGCGAGCTGTCCGTCTATATACAGCTCAACCATAAATACGGGACGGTGCTCCTCGCCCTTCTTGCCGTTGTCCTTAAACTTTATGTCGTGTCCTGCGTACGCCTCGTAAAGCATTGATTTATAATCGTTTTTACAGTTTACTTCCGCCGCTTTTATCAAATCCGCCAAGTCCTTTACGACGAATTTTCTTGCCTCTTGGATTCCTCCGTCAAGATAGATAGCCGCGCACAGCGCCTCAAATACGTCGCTTCTTATCTTGTCGCTTAAATCTCCGAATCCCAACTTGATATGACCGTCATATCCTCTTTCTTTGACGACCTGCGCGAGCGGAGTCGCCGACACGACCGCCCCTCTCATCTTGGTAAGTTTGCCCTCGTCGACTTGAGGATACGCTTTGCAAAGCTCTTCTGCCACAAGAAAATCAACTATACTGTCGCCCAAAAATTCCAATCGCTGATAATTCTCTCCGCCGTGAATATGCGAATAAGAAGTGTGCGTCAAAGCTTTGTCGAGAAGCTCTTTGCTTTTGAAGCTATATCCTATCAAAGACTGTATATCTTTCATTATTTCACTTCCGAAGCGTCTTTTTTATCGGCAAGCGCGACTCTTATCCTGCCGCACACGTCTGCTTTAGCCATCTCTTCGGCGCGTATTATTGCGTTTTTAAATGCGGTGGCATTGCTTGCTCCGTGCGCTTTTACAACCACCTTCTTAACTCCCAAAAAAACTCCGCCGCCAACAGCGTCGCTTGAAAGAAGACCTTTTAATTTTTTAAGAGAAGGCTTGAGTAAAAGATATCCGAGCTTGGCTCTGATACCGCCTTCGGTAATATATTTTTTTAGCATAAAAAATATCGAATTTCCCATACCTTCCGCAGCTTTCATACTCATATTGCCGTCAAAGCCGTCGGCTACCAACACGTCTACTGCTCCTAAAAACATCTCTCTAGCTTCGATATTTCCGACAAAATTTATATCGGCGCTTTTGAGAAGCCCAAACGCTTCTTTCGTAAGAGAATTGCCTTTTCCTTCTTCGGTTCCGTTGTTGAGAAGAGCGACTTTTGGACTTTCTATCCCCATACTGCTCATAAAAGCGCTTCCCATAACGGCAAATTCTTTGAGCATACTCGCCTTGCAATCGACGTTGGCGCCGCCGTCCACCAATATTGTAGCCTTGCCGTCGATAACAGTCGGCAAAAGCGGTGAAAGAGCCGCTCTCTGCACTCCGTCAATGAGTTTGACAAAAACCGTCGCGCCTACCAACAACGCTCCCGTATTGCCCGACGATACGAACGCGTCGTATTCTCCGTCTGACAACGTCTGTAGTCCGACCATCATAGACGATTGCTTTTTACGTCTTACCGCAAGCGTAGGAACGTCGTCGTTTGTTATTACGTCGCTTGCGTTTAAAATATTCAATCTCGACTTGTCGTACGTCTTATCCGCCAGATGTTTTTCGATAACGGTTTCGTCGCCGCAAAGCGTCAAACTTACGTCCTTGTTTTCTTCCAATGCCAACAACGCGCCGTCAATAGCGCTGTTTGGGCAATTGTCGCCTCCGAAACAATCAAGAATTATCTTCATACTATACCTTAAAATTTTTTAATACTTTTTATTAGTGTAATATATTATTTAAAAAAAATCAAGCAATAGCCATTATTTCAGCTTGCGCCAATCAATTTAAATAGCTTTTAAAATCAAGTCTGTTTACTCTAATTTATCGACGTTTAAGCTAATGTAATGAGTATAAAAAACGGAGCCTATTAAGCTCCGTTTGAATTTTTGTGATAGATTATTAGTCCTTCTTGCTCTTCTCGACAACAAGTTCGCCATCGTAATAACCGCAGTTGGGACACACTCTGTGGTTTGCTTTCAACTCGTGGCACTGCGGACACGCCGAAAGATTCGGAGCAGTCAACTTCCAATTTGCCGAACGCGTATGTTTTCTTTGTTTTGATGTTTTCGCCTTTGGTACTGCCATTGTCAACACCTCCATTTCATACTGTAAAATTTATTGCTATTGCATTATAGTTTATTTTTTTTCCTTTGTCAAACAAAATTCAGAAGTTTTGACATTTTATTTTAGAGGGCTTCTACTATCTCTTTCGTCTCTGTTGCAATAACGAGTTCTTCGTTTGTGGGAATTACGAGCACTGCAACTTTTCCGTCTTTTGCCGTCACGTCGGCAAAACTGCCGCCGGGCACAGCTTGATTGAGCTTATCGTCTAACTCAATGCCCAAAAATTCCATATCTTCGGCAACCGATTTGCGAATACGCGCGCCGTTTTCGCCTATGCCGCCCGTAAATACGACTGCGTCAAGTCCGCCCATTGCCACGGCGTAAGAACCGATAAGTTTACGAATCTGATAAGCAAACATATCATAGGCAAGTTTTGCCCTTTGATTTCCGTTGTCAATAGCTTCGCAAAGCTTTCTGAAATCCGAGCTTACTCCGCTCACACCCAAAAAGCCGCTCTTTTTGTTGAGATAATTGCTCATATCGGCAAGACTCATACCTTTTGCCTCTGCAAGCATAATAACCGCCGCCGCGTCGATATTGCCCACTCTGGTGCCCATTATCAAGCCCTCGAGCGGAGTCATACCCATTGACGTGTCAACGCATTTGCCGTCTTTGACTGCCGTGACAGAAGAACCGTTGCCAAGGTGACAGGTAACTATCTTGCCGCAAGGACGCCCCTGCGATTTGAGATATTTGATTGCTTCTTGAGAAACGAATTTGTGAGAAGTGCCGTGAAAACCGTATTTGCGAATTTTCGTAGCTTGATAATCTTCGTACGGAATTGCGTACATCTTTGCCTTGTCGGGCATAGTGCTGTGGAACGCCGTGTCGAAAACGACGACGTTGGGACAGTCAACTATAGACATACAAGACTTAAGACAAGCCAAGCTCGCGGGATTGTGCAAAGGCGCAAGATGAGCTATTTCCTCAAGTTTTTCCAAAGCTTTTGCGTCAACGTAGGTCGACTTTGTAAACGCCTCTCCCGAGTGTACGACTCTGTGACCTATCGCGCTTATCTCTTTGGGCGATTCGATACTGCCGTATTCTTTATTCGTCAAACACTCCATTACAAGATTGAAAGCGTCGGTGTGGTCGGCAAGCGGTCTTTCAACCACGTAAGCCTTCCCGTTCACCTTATGAGTGTTTTTCGAGCCTTCGATTCCTATACATTCGACTGTTCCTTTGCAAATTACCTCTTCTTTCGTCATTTCGATAAGTTGATATTTGAGAGAAGAACTTCCTGCATTGACAACCAATATTTTCATAAATTACTCCTTGTTAGCTAAATTGAATATTTTAATTCTGACTTGCTTGCACCGCAGTGATAGCCACTACTGCAACTATATCGTCGCTTGTGCAACCTCTCGACAAGTCGTTGATAGGCTTTGCAAATCCTTGGCAAATCGGACCAATCGCCGTTGCTCCGCTGAATCTCTGCGTAAGCTTATATCCTATATTACCTGATTGCAAATCGGGGAATATAAATATATTCGCCTTGCCTGCCACGTCGCTTCCCGGCGCTTTCAATCTTCCTACTGAAGGAACGATTGCCGCGTCTACCTGCAATTCGCCGTCGACTTCTATCTGTGGAGCTTTTTCTCTTACAAGATTCGTCGCCTCAACTACTTTATCTACGAATTCGTGTTTTGCGCTTCCCTTTG
This sequence comes from uncultured Christensenellaceae bacterium, assembly GCA_910588015.1. GTDB lineage: Bacteria > Bacillota > Clostridia > Christensenellales > UBA3700 > RACS-045. The sequence continues at coordinate 32,340 of CAJUOK010000010.1, forward strand.
TGGAGAACGAAAGCATAGCCACTCTCGGTTCTTCTATACCTGCCAAATCCTTTGCCGTCGCGGTAGAAGAAATCGCAATATCTGCAAGCTGCTCTGCCGTGGGATTGATATTGACTGCGCAGTCTCCGAATACCATTATGTCTTGAGCCTTATACGGAGTGCCTTCAAAAGCCATCAAAAAACAGCTTGATACGGTCTTAATACCCGGTTTGGTCTTAACTATGGTAAGTCCCGAACGCAATACGTTGCCCGTGGAATTTATAGCTCCTGCAACCATACCGTCGGCGTCGCCTTTTTTTATCATCATCGCTCCGAAGTTGAGATACTTTCTTATCTCCGTCTTGGCAACGTCCAAAGTCATTCCCTTTGCTTTTCTCAACTCATAGAGAGTAGCGGCGTAATCTTCTATGTCCGCCGTCAACGGATTAACTATTTTAATACCCGTAAAATCAGCTTGCGGATACATTACCTTAAGCTTTTCTTCGTCGCCCAAAAGCACTACGTTGGCAATCTTATTGCTCACGATAGTTTGCGCGGCCTCTACCGTACGCGGTTCTTCGCCCTCCGCCAACACTATTGTCTTGTTGAGTTTTTTGGCTTTGTCGATAATGCTGTCTATAATTTTGCTCATATCACTTCCTCCAAATACTTTATTTTTCGCTTTGGTTATTATATAATCAAATAAGAATAAATTACGCCGTAAGGACTTATACGGCTTTAATTCAGTTAAAGTATACTCTTTATAAAAATGATTGTAAAGAGTTTAAGGAGCAAAAATGAAAATCGCCGCTATTATTTGCGAATACAATCCTATGCAAAACGGACACGTCTATCATCTTTCAAAAGCGTTGAAAGAGACGCAGGCAGAGCGAGTCGTGTGCATTATGAGCGGCAATTTTACCCAACGCGGAGAAATAGCTGTTGCCGATAAATACGCGCGCGCCGCGTGGGCTGTGAAAAACGGCGCGGACGCAGTCGTAGAACTTCCGCCGCAATACGTCCTTACAACCGCCAAATACTTTGCTTTGGGCGGAGTAAAAATTGCCAACTTGATAAAAGGCGACGTCGTGCTATCTTTCGGCAGCGAATGCGGCGATATAGAAAAGTTGACGAATACCGCCTGTTTTACGGAGACACAAGAATTCAAAAACGCGTTGACAGACAATCTCAAAGACGGCAACGGGTATGCAAAAAGTTATTGCGATGCGCTTTGGAATATCTCGCCGTCTGACGCGGAAATACTTTCCTCTCCCAACAATATACTCGCCGTCGAATATCTCAAATCCATAAAAGCAACGGGCTCGCGCATTAGCGCGCATACCGTAGAAAGAAAAGGCGGAGACTATCGCCAAACGTCGACTTCGGCGCTTCCTTCGGCGTTTGCAGTAAGACAAATGTTAAAAACCGGCGATATGTCTTGTATTAAAACAAGCGTCCCCGACTGCGTATACGATTATCTTAAAAATATCTCCCAATCTCAACTTGACGAGACTAGCGACAAACTTTTTGCCCTATTGAAATTCACGTCAATGACTAAAAATATCAAATCTATTCACGGTCTCAAAGAGGGTATAGAAAACAGAATTACTGAATGTTGCAAAATAAGCTGTAATCTCAAAGATTTTTTGAGCCAACTTCAAACAAAAAGATATACCCTTTCTTATCTGCAGCGCACTGTCGCCAACATTCTCATAGACAACAAATATTCCGCAGACGATTTGATAAACGAGCAAATAAACTACGTCAACGTATTGGCAGTATCCGCAAAAAGCAAATCTATATTGAATGTGTTTGAAAATCCTATTACCAACTCTATGCGTTTGCCCGCCGACAGTCTGATTCTCAATTCAGACAGACTTTATTCCAGCGTTGCTCGCAACGTGCCCCAGCATATGCTAATCGTAGAATAACGCCACGTCGAGAAGTCGGTCTATTTTTTTGATTCCAAGCATATATTTTGATATGTTTACCCTCACGAAAAAAGCAAAAAAAGCTTTGCCGCTGTCTTTGATAATATGTTTTTTTATTTGCTGTCTGGTAATAAATCCGCAGAGATATATTCAAAGTATTTTCAGCGGTATGCTGCTGTTTGCCAAAAACGTCGCTCCTGCTCTTTTCCCTTTTTTCTTTTTTACAAAACTACTAACCGGACTTGGCGGCGCAAACGCTATGGGAAAGCTGTTGAAAAAACCTGTATCAAGACTTTACAACGCTCCGTCGGAAAGCGGATATATTCTTGTGATGAGTCTCATTTCCGGATACCCTATAGGCGCTAAACTCATAAGCGATTTTTACGAAAACGGGAATTTCAGCGTGCAAAACTGCAAAAAAGTGTCGTCGTTCACTTCGACTTCGGGTCCGCTGTTCGTGGTGGGTACCGTCGGTACGCTTATGCTGTCGTCTCCCAAAGCCGGATACGTTTTATTCTTATGTCATTCTCTCGGAGCGCTTGTTAACGGTTTGATATACAGAGGACGTCAAAGTCAAGAAAAAGCCCTGTCTATGCCGCCTCTAAAGGACGACGACGAATTGTTAAACAAATCTATTACTTCGTCTATTCTTTCGGTATTGGTAGTGGGCGGCTATATTGCCATATTCAGTATGATAATAGATATTGCTATCGACTTAAAAGTAGTGGAAATACTCTCGACACTTTTGGCAAAACCGCTATCGCTGATAGGTATCCCCCGACAAGTAGCCGAAGCTTCCGTCATATCTTTGATAGAAATAACAAGGGGCTGCCAAGCTTTTGCGCAAAGCGGCGTAGAAATGAAAATAATCCTGCCTTTTATAGCGGGATTACTTTCCTTCGGCGGTCTTTCAATCACCTTTCAATCTCTGACTTTTTTAAAAAGTTGCAAAATAAATTTCGGATTTTATATGTTGACAAAACTCACGCAAGCAATAGTTACTTTCGTCTTATCGCTTGGTATAGTAGCGTTATTTTATTGATTGCCTTCTCCGTTCGCGCCGTCGCCTGCTTCTCCGACGTAAAGACTGTTGCGCTTTGCATAGACTTTATTGAGCATATCTCTCATAGAATTTTCCACGTCGAGATACAAAGCGTTGACCTGTTCATAGCTTTGTTCCACCAAATTATCAGCATAGACGCCCGCGTTATTTACGAGTTCGCTCGCCTGCAACTGCGCGTCCTTCATTATCTCGCTTTCGGCAACAAGTCTCAAAGCCTCTTCTTTCGCTTCCGCGATAATAGCCTGCGCTTCTTTAGACGCGTCAGCTTTTATGGTGTCGCAATCGCGCAATACCAACGTTGCCTCGGCAAGTTCTGTCGGAAGTTGACTTCTTATCTGTTGCAACAGCGCAAAACAGGTGTTGGCGTCGATAAGACGCATATTGGAAAACATCTGTTTTTTACCGTTATTTAGAGTCTCCTCGAGTCTGTCCAAAAGTCTGTTTATTGTCATAGTATTCATAAATTTTTCTCCTTAAATGCCTTTACTACGGCTCTGGCAACGCCGACAGGCAGATATTTTTTTATATCTTCTCCGTTTTTGAGTTTTTCTCTTATCAGTGACGACGATATTTCTCTAACGCCTTCAACCAACTGCGTACGCAATCCGTACTGCGCGTTGAATTTTGCCATATCTTCTTCATAAGCCTTATCGCAGTCGTTGCGATAGCCTCTGTATACGGTATTTATTCCTGCATTTTTACAATACTCGTATACGTATCCTTCGCATACGTCGACTTTGACGTTAAGATAATCGATAACTGCCTTCTCCGCAAATCTCACTCTTTCTTCGAGCGAAAAAAGATAATTCTTATCGGGATTACGCGCAATCAAAATCACGGCTTCGTCGAATTCTTCAAGCGCCTTGTCAAGCACGTCCATATGCCCTTTTGTGATAGGGTCGTAGCTGCCTGCAAGCGCCGTCTTTCCTCTTGATTTAGCAATAAAATCCACTGTCGCCACACCGAAATTTTTACGCTTTGCGATATACATACCGTCCGGCAAAACATAACCGGAATCCGAATGTTCGTATATGATATATCCGCCTTCTGCCAGCATATTTTTCTTTAGGACGGTATTGCATATGCTCTCTATATAGTTGCGCTTATAAGGTGGGTCGACAAAGATAAAATCCCATTTGCCGTCAGCAGCATTTAAGGCGTCGGCAAATTCGCGATTCAGCACCTTGTAATTGCCGTCTATGCCTTTGAGATTGCTTTGCGTGAGAGCTATCGAATCTCTGCTTATATCGGCAAACGTCACATACTCCGCGCCTCTGCTCAAAGCTTCTATTCCCATAGCTCCGCTACCGCAGAACAAATCCAAAAACCTACATCCCGCAACGTCAAACTGAATAACGTCGAATATGCTTTCTTTGACCTTATCGCCCGTCGGTCTGACGTCGTTGCCGATAGGAGAATTAAGTTTTTTCCCTTTGTATTTTCCGCTTATGACTCTCATATCGCAATCAAGCTCCTAACACGCGTCTTCTCTCTTTACTGCGCCGTCGGGAGTAATAAGCATATCAAGAGATTTATCCCATTCGTCGCACACTATTTCTTCTATCACTTGTTCTTTAAAAGCAAGACCGACTTTATACGTCTGCAATTTGGCAAAATATCTGTCGTAATATCCCTTTCCTTTGCCCAACCTATGCAAACGCCTATCAGCGCCCAACAACGGAGTCACGGTCACGCTCGGACGCGCCGCCTCCGGAGCCAACAAGTCTCCGACAGGCTCTAATATGCCCCATTTGCCCTCTACGTAACGCGTGTTGCCGTCGATTTTGACAAGCATAATATCTTCGCCTTTGACAACGGGCAAAAATACGTCGCGACTTTGCAAAAAAAACTCGATTATTTCCTCGGTGTTGACTTCGCTAGACAAAGCGTTGTATATGCATATGCCGCCGTCGGGCAAACGGAGATTTTTTAAAATGTCCGCTATCGCCCTACTTTGGCTGTCTTTATCGGTTATCCCCGCCAAGACGGCTTTCATAACAGACCTTTGCGATTTCTTGTCCATCAATTTTTTGCCTTATAGTAATTGATAAGACAGCCCTTAGAAATTATATCTCTTTCGTCGGCAGTCAACGCGTCGACAGTCAACTTGGTATCTATAACCTCATCGTTTCTCACGATTTTAGCCGTAAATTCGCAACCGCCGTTTTCGATAGTATTTTTTACGTCCGTAACGATAATTATATCGTCCTTTTGGAAATTGTCCGCAGATAAGAACGGCAACATACCCCAGTTTATCAAATTGGAACGGTATCTCTTCGTCGCGTACTCTTTTGCTATATTGCACACTCCGCCGAGAACTCTTTGGCAACTTGCCGCCTGTTCTCTTGCGCTTCCGTCTCCGGGTTTTACCGCATATACGCCGCTTCCTATCGATACGCTTCCGTTGAGCTGTACGCCTGCTTTTTTGACCGCGTCGAGATATTCTCCGCCGAGCCCGTTTTTCCTTCTGTCAAGTTCGCCTTGGAAAATATTCTTTGCTTTTCCCACATAATCGGGGCATTTTCTCGAAAGCGCAAATTCCGCAAGACGCAAAGGGTTTGAACGGTACGACGAAGTTTC
>CAJUOK010000010.1:37902-60444 GCA_910588015.1 uncultured Christensenellaceae bacterium
TTTCATTGGATTGGAACGATAGCTCGACGTTTCGCCCGACGGAATAAGTTCGTCGGTAGTCGTAACGGGGTCGTTGATTGCCGCGGCGAGTTTGACGACGATATTATCTGTAAGCTCTATGACTTCGGGCCAATCGCAGATATTAGGACCGTATTCCAACTCGGCGTTTCTATCAGCCTTTCCCCAACCGTTGTATACTCTCTTTTCATATATCGATTTGTCATATTCAAAAGTCGGCACGGCATTGTCGTAATCCATTCCCAAAGCACTTGTCAATACGCCGCCGTTGGCTGCCGTTGCGGCAATAGAACGCGCGTCCATAAGCGCTACGGAAGCAATCTGGTTGTTGGCAGGCTTGCTGCCTTCTCTCGATTCGAAATTACGCGTAGTATGTCTTATTGACAAAGCGTTGTTTGCAGGCACGTCTCCCGCGCCGAAACAAGGTCCGCAAAAAGCGCTCTTAACGTTGGCTCCGCTTTTAACAAGGTCGGCTATCGCGCCTTTTTTAAGCAAATCGTAATAAACGGGCGTAGACGACGGATATACGCTCAAAGTAAACTTGCCGTCTCCCACAGCCTTGTTTTTAAGAATAGAGCTCGCCTCGAAAATGTTGTCGTATGTACCGCCCGCGCAACCTGCGATGATACCTTGCTCGACTCTTATTTTGCCGTCGACAATCTTATCGGTGAGTTTAAAATCTATATTTTTGTTATTCAGCAACGCGTTGCACTGCTTTTCTACTTCGCCCAAAATATCGTGAGGATTGTCTATCACGTCTTGCAAATTATAGACGTTGGACGGATGGAACGGCAAAGCTATCTGCGGAACTATTTTGGAAAGGTCGACTTCGACCACGCCGTCGTAATAAGCAAGACTTTGCGGTTTGATAGCCTTATAGTCGTCCATTCTTCCTCTGACTGCATAATAGCTCTTAACTTCGTCGTCGTCAGTCGTCCATATCGAAGAAAGGCACGTCGTCTCCGTTGTCATAACGTCTATTCCGATACGGTATTCGATAGGAAGATTCTTTATGCCCTCTCCTACGAATTCCATAACTTTGTTTTTAACGAATCCGCATTTGAATACGGCGCCTATAATGGCAAGAGCTACGTCTTGCGGTCCGACTCCCTTTTTTGGAGTGCCCGTCAAATTAATAGCCACAACGTCGGGATATTTGATATCGTAAGTGCGGCGCAACAATTGCTTAACGAGTTCTGGACCGCCTTCTCCCACAGCCATAGTGCCCAGCGCGCCGTATCTCGTATGAGAATCCGAACCCAAAATCATTTTGCCGCAACCCGACATACATTCTCTCATATAGGTATGTATTACCGCTTGATGAGGCGGCACGAAGATTCCGCCGTATTTCTTTGCCGCGGAAAGTCCGAAAACGTGGTCGTCTTCATTTATCGTACCTCCAACCGCGCACAGAGAATTGTGACAGTTGGTAAGAACATAAGGTATGGGAAATTCCTTGAGACCGCTGGCCTTTGCCGTTTGTATTATACCGACGTACGTTATGTCGTGCGACGCCAACGCGTCGAATTTTATTTGAAGCGGCTGATTCTTTTCCGTAGACGGCAAAGTATTGTGCTCTGCCAGTATGGAATAAGCCATTGTGCCTTTGTATGCGTCGTCAACGCGCTTTGCGTCGATTCCCGTCGCTTTCAATTCGTCCAACGAGACGAATTTGCCGTCAAGATAATATGCGCCTTGCTTTAATTCAATCATTTTTTCTCTCCGATAATTTTCGTTTTTCGTATAACTTTGATATTATTTGATTTATATTATATAACATTTTAAGATATATTGCAAGCCAATGCCTTACTGACGGCAGGCTTTTTTCACGGCGTATTTTTTACAAAAAGCTATCGGGCGGTAAGACTGTTTGGACTTTCTCAATCCTTCCAATCCCATATCCTCCTGCCTATTAATCAATCTCACTCCGCCGTAATGTTTTATCGCAAAAGCCTGACAAAGGTATGCGTATACTCCGTCGTAATTGACGTCGCCTTTTTCTATATGCGTTATGCCGATTCCCGAAGGAGTGATTTCTCCCAACGAAAAACCTATTATTTTGCCGTCGTATTCTATAATATCGGCAAAATAGTTATCCCTCTTTGCAACCAAATCGAGAGCGATATTTATTACCCCGACTTCGTTGTCCGCCATATCGTCAAAAAGCTCTTTATCGAATTCCTTGCTTTCTTCCCAACCGTTGATAAACGCCATAACTCTGCCTCTGTCTTGCGGATTATAATCTCTAAAGACGCACCCGCAGACGCACCCGCCCTCTTCGCTTGAAGCATAGGCTTTGACAAAGTTGTTGACGTGATTGCGTTTTGAATGGAGTTTTTTACCAGCGTAAGTCATAAGACTTTGAGGCTCGTATAGATATTCCGCATAATCGGCGTTTTCCAAATATTCGTACTCGTCTCCCAATATATCGACGTACTCCTGCGGAGTCGACATAACGTACATATCTTCGCCGTCTTCTCTGCACTGCTCTTCTATTTTTGTATAAGCGTCTTTGATTTTGTCTAAAGCGCAAAGCGGAGGAAGATATATGTTGCCATCTCCCACTCCGTCCTCGTTGAATTTGTCGCGCGGCTTAAACCTAATGTAAATAACGCCGTCTTCGCGCGCTATATTCATATTTTGATAATTGAAAAAATCCCAACCTTTGAGATAAAGAAGCGAATATTCGCTCCCGTTGTACTGTGTGCGGCTCTGTATGTCCGCGATATCGGCAAAGTCTTTATCGTCTATCTTTTCGAAGTGCATAATTACCTTATTTTTAGTTGTACATAAATATTTTTATGTGTATAATTAAAGTATGAAAAAATTTTATTTCTTTAAACAGAAACTTTGGATATATATCGTTTCCATACTCGCAATAATTATATTGTTAATTTTTATGATTGTCAAGATTTTGGGCATAGCGGGAGTGGGTAATTTGGTTTCGTATCACCAAATCGAGGACACCTTGGCAATTGTGATTATGGGCGTAGTCGTACTCTTGCTGGCTTTGTTCGTCTTCTTATGCGGCATTTCTCTCAATAAAAAGCATATATGCTATTTTATGGGATTTTTGATAGAACGTATCGATTACAGCAGAATTATATGCGTCAATATGGATGTCGACAGACAATTTATGCTGATATACTATAAAGTAAAACGCGGAATGGTAAAAGATGCCAAAACGGGCGTAAACGCCGACGTAATTTACGTCAACTGCAATGGCAAATATTTCGACGATATTATAGACGGGATAAAAAAACACCACCCTTCGCTTGTGGTAGATTACGTTACCGCGCCGCAAAAAGGAGCAAGAAAAAAATGAAAGCCGTGCTTGCAAGCAACAACAAACACAAACTTGTGGAAATAAAAACAATGCTCTCGGATAAATTCCAAGATATCTACACGCTCGCCGATTTGAGCATAAACGTGGAAATCGAAGAAAACGGAAATACTTTCGAAGAAAACGCTTACATAAAAGCAAACACAATAGCCAAACTCACGGGGCTGCCCGCAATAGGCGACGACAGCGGCATTTGCGTATCCGCATTGAACGGCGAACCGAATATTTATTCCGCCAGATACGCAGGCGAACCCTGCAACGATAAAAACAATAATACCAAACTTCTGTCAAAACTGCACGCTCTCGAAAACAACGGAGACAAAGTCGACAGAACGGCATACTTTCAAAGCGTAGTAGTGCTCTGCTATCCCGACGGGAGCTTCATAAGCGGAAGCGGCAGAACTTACGGAAAAATAATCGACGACTACCGAGGTTCCAACGGTTTTGGTTACGACCCGATGTTTTTAAGCGACGAATTGGGAAAGACTTTCGGCGAAGCGACTATGGAAGAAAAAAACAAAATATCGCACAGAAGCCGAGCATTAAAAGATTTGCTCGGCAAAATGCAAAACGCTTTTTAATATTTAACGCTATATATTTTTAACGCCTGTTTCTCTTAACAGATTCGTTGAGTTCTTCTTCAAAAGCTTTGACGAATTTTCCTTTGCGCGACTTGGGAGATTGCTTTTTATCTTTTGCGCGAGAAGGTTTTTTAGCTTTGCCGACAGCGGACTTTTCTGCCTTAAAAGATTTTTTGTCATTCTTCGGCTTTCCTTTAGCGCGCGCGGAAGTTTCCCCGCTTGGTTTTTCTTCGGTTTTTGCCTCTTGAACGGTTACCTTTCTTTTTCCGAGCACTATATCTTTTAGTCCCAAAATTTTCTTTTCGCAACCTTTGATAACGGAGACAAAAGAATATGTATCCCTTATCTTAATATCTGCTATCTCGTATATTTTCAATCGGGCGCTGCTCAACAGCAACTTTGTCAAAGAGTCTTTATCAAGCAAATCTCTCTTGCCTACGTTGAGAAAAAACCTGCTTTGATTGTCGTGAAAATCTTTGAGTTTATTAGAACCGTCTTTGGGAAGCGTATAACTATCCCCCACTGCGCCTATATCAAAAAATTTCAACGCATTGCCCGTCTTTTTTTGATAACTGGGAATATATCCCACTTGATTGGAGTCAATAAAAGTATACGCGACGCCGTTCTTTTCCGCTCTCGCCGTTCTTCCTATACGGTGAATGTAAAAATCTTCGTCCGTAGGCGGGTCAAAATTGAATATTGCCTGCACTCCGTCAATATCCAGTCCTCGCGCCGCAACGTCGGTGGCAACCAATATCTCCAATTCTTTGGACTTAAATCTTTTGATTATCTGCGTACGCTCGCTTTGACGCAAGTCTCCGTGCAAAAGCGCGGCTTTTTTGCCTTTTGCTTTGAGCGCGGCGAACAGCTTGTCCGCGCGAGTCTTGGTGTTGCAAAAAGCTATAATAAAACTAAACTTTCTTTCGTCGATTATTTTCAGCATTGCGCCCAAACGCTGAGCGTCTTTTACGATGCAGTAATATTGGTCTATCTTGGGAATTTCCTCTCCCGCAACAGCAGTCTTGACATAAGTGGGATTATGAAGCAATTTATCTACGAGAACCTTTATCGATTGAGGTATGGTCGCAGAAAAACACAGCCTTTGCGCCTCTCCGACCTTGCCGTCTATCTTTTCTATATCGCCTCTGAATCCCATATCCAACATAACGTCGCATTCGTCGAGCACAAAATATTTTACGTCGTTAAGTTTTAGAGTACGTCTTTCGATATGGTCCAACAGTCTGCCCGGCGTACCCACTACGATTTGCGGTTTTTTACGCAAGCAAAACAACTGCTTTTGAATATTCTGACCGCCGTATAGTCCTGCCGTACGCACGCGTTCGTAATACTTGCAAGCGCTCTGAATGACTTCGCATATCTGTATAACCAATTCTCGCGTGGGACATATCACCAATGCTTGCGCCGACGAGCAATCCCTGTCTATCATAGAAAGCATAGGCAGCACGAATGCAAGAGTCTTGCCTGTGCCCGTGGGAGCTTGCGCGACGACATCTCCTGCTCCGAGCGCAAGCGGCACCGTCTCTTTTTGAATATCCGTCGGCGAGGTAATGCCTTGCTCGTCAAGACTTTTTATTATCTCCGGCAATACTCCAAGCTCGGCAAAGCCTACCGAAATTTCATTTACTTTAATATTATTTTCCATAACATTAAGTATAAAGCAAAAGTTGATTTTATTCAACCGATTGTATATAATATATCTATGAAAACGGCAATTATATCGGGCGCGTCCGGCGGAATAGGCAGTGCCGCCGCAATAGCTTTGGCAAAAGAAGGCTATGCGGTAATAGTCGGATATTGCAACAATCGGCAAAAAGCATTGACAGTCTGTCAAAACATAATCGACAGCGGCGGCATAGCGGAAGCATACCGTTGCGACATCGCAGACGCAAAGTCTGTAAAAGATATGGTAAGTTACGTTGAAGAAAAATATTCTCGAATAGACGTCGCAATCGCCAATGCCGGCGTAAGCGCCTACGGTTTGTTAATCGACCATTCCGACGAAACCGTGCAAAACGTCGTCAACGTCAATCTCATTGGAGTTATTACTCTGTGCCGCGAGGTAAGTAAAGTTATGCTTAGGCAAAAAAGCGGAGCAATCGTGACCGTTTCGTCTATGTGGGGACAGACGGGCGCAAGCTGCGAAAGCGTATATTCGGCGACAAAAGGCGGAATTATAGCTTTTAGCAAAGCGCTTGCAAAAGAACTTGCTCCAAGCGGTGTGAGAATCAACTGCGTTGCTCCGGGTTTTATAGATACCCCTATTAACAACAATCTCTCAAAAGAAGAAAAACAAGAATTTATCGCCGACATACCTCTGAGACGCGCGGGACTTCCCGAAGACATTGCAAACGCAATCGTATGGTTGAGCGGCGAAAAGTCGTCGTACGTCACGGGTCAGGTAATATCCGTCAACGGCGGACTTGTGATTTAGATTATAATTCAAGTCACTCTCAACAGTTGAATTTCATAATATAGACTGTCGAATAAGCAAAAGAATGATTGAGAATTACATATAAATGAAAAGACTAAAAAGCTATAAACATACATTCAATTCTTGCTGCGTCGCGATAGCGATACAAGCAATCGAAATCAACTTGCCTCCGCTTTTGTTCGTAAGCTTCCAGAACGAATTCGGAATAACTCTATCCCAACTCACAGCTCTCATAACGCTTACCTTCACAGTGCAACTTGCAATGGACGCCTTGAGCGCAAAAATTATGGATAAAATCGGCTATCGCACGACAATGATTGCCGCTCATATCTTTGTCGCGGCAGGCGTTTTGATTATGGGAACGCTCCCATATATTATCTCCCCTTACGCGGGATTGACGATAGGCGTAATAGTTATGGCAATGGGCGGAGGAATGCTAGAGGTAATAACGTCGCCCATAGTAGAAGCGATACCCGACAGCAAAGACGGAAAACTATCTCTTTTGCACGCATTTTACAGCTTCGGATATCTGCTCATCGTACTGGTGACGGTAGTCTATTTTGTAGCGTTTGACAGAGATAAATGGCGCTATTTAGCGTATGCGATTGCATTGGTCCCCATTGTCAACTGCGTATTTTTCGCATTCGTACCCTGCTCTACGCTCAACGAACAGCGAGGCGAAAGCATAGGTCTCAAGGGACTGTTCAAAAACAAAATGCTCTATCTGTTTTTGCTATTGATAATGTGCGCCGGAGCGTGCGAACAGGCAATCAGCCAATGGGTATCTTATTTTGCGGAAAAAGGACTTAATTTAAGCAAGTCTACAGGCGACCTCGTGGGTCCGTTCAGCTTTGCTCTGCTTATGGGATTGGGCAGATTATTTTATGGACTATTCGGTTATAAAATACATATCAAAAAAGTGCTCCCCCTAGCAGGAATAGGCACTTTGGCGTGTTATATCGTCGCTATAGCGAGCAACAACGCGGTGCTGTCGCTGGTCGCGTGCGCCCTTTGCGGATTGACCGTCAGCATAACTTGGCCGGGTGCCTTGGACGCCGCGTCAAAAAATATTCCGCAGGGCGGAACCGTTATGTTCGCAATGTTGGCGTTGGGAGGCGATATAGGCTGCACTCTAGGTCCGAGTATAGTCGGATTTGTCTCCGACGCTTCTCCTTACGGACTCAAAGGTGGCATTGCCGCGGCGGGAATTTTTGCGGCGCTCTTCATTATAGCAAGCATAATATTGCTCAAAAAAGATAATAGCCAATTATTCCAATCGGGAAAAATGCTAGACAATGAAAATCGCGAATAAATATTTTAGGCAAACATAATAATATCTTCCAAATTTACTTCGCAAAGCTGGCAGTAAACGTAGAGGTCTTCAATGGAAATTATCGACCTCGCGTCTTCCCAGTTTGCAACTTGAGCTTCAGACCAACCGACCACAGCGCTTGCAAGTTCGTTACGGGAAATGTGATTATCCATCTCAAAAGTGCAGGTGTCGCATTTTGCCCCGCCTTCGCAATACGTCTTGCTATTTTCTTGACTTCTGCAAAAAGCGCAAACTTTCTTAATGAGTTTGAGATTGTGTCTTCTTAAATACTCAAGATTCTTTCCCGTCTTTATCCAATCTATATATCTTCCGCTAAACTGTTGCATATTATTTCTTTACCGCTCTCCTTCCAATATGTATTTTGATTATAGCATATAAAAAAATTACTTTCAATAAATCAATGGCAAAAACTTATTGTAATTTTCAGTCAAATATCTTCATTCGTCAAATGAAAATATCTCGCAAATAATATTATCGCTGATAATAAATTCTAAATATTTTAGACAAAAACGTTATAAAGCGGCAAATTTACCGCACTTATATTCTCAAAATCCAAAAAAATTATTGACACGCGATATTATTTTAACTATAATAAAATTAATAAAAAATATAAATAACTAGGAGGTTATTAATTATGAAGAAAAAGAAACTTGTTATCTTTTTGTTGGTAGCTATTATGGTTCTTTCTTTGGCTCTTACAGCGCTTGTCGGTTGTAATAAGAACAATGACGACGATAAGAAGAATCCTAGCGGCGATGAGCAAACTACCGACGCGCCAGAAGGATACAAAGCTTTCACCGGCACTTTGTCGAACGTTTTGAACAACACTGTTTTGAACGCAGCTGACGGCAACTTAATCAACAATCTTAAAGCCAGCGCTCAACTCAGAGTAAAAACCAACTACGGCACATCCGAAAACGAATACCTTATCAAATTCGGCGCTAGTTTGGCTTTTAACATTGCTGATGACAACGTGAACAACTTTGGACTTTCCATAGTCGACGTAAAGGCGAACAACGCTAACATTCTCAACGTATATTATCTTGAGGATAAAGCTACGCTCGCTCCCGAAGGCGCTACAGGCACCGTCAAAGACTGGAAAGGAAACGGTAACGTATACGTAGATTTAGGTAGCGGCGATAACGCGCAACACCTTGCTATCAACGGTTTGAGCATCAAATCGATTTTGAGAAATTCTTGGATGCCAAATCCTGAGACCGACGCTTCCGGCAACCCTATCGGTCCCGATAATGTTCGTCCGTCCATCGACGACAACGCAGCAGGCAATATTTCTACAAGCGTAATCGATGCAGTTACCTCTACCGACATATTAAACATCTTTGATATGGTCGGCGGTATGGGCAAAATTTATCAATCCGACGATTCCAGCAAAATCCTCGTAAATCTCAATCTTGCAAAACTTCTTGAAGATGTGAAGCCGCTTTTGGACGGTATGGGCGATTTGGATTCTTATTTTGAATTGCTCAACCTCGATATGAAGTTCGCTGATATCGCAACCATTCTTCCCGCATTGAATATCTCTCTTGAATTCAATACCCTTGGCGCAGAAGACGACAATTGGGACGACGCTTCTTTGATTGGCGTAAACGCAAAACTCGAAGCAGAGAAAAAAGACTTTGTTATCAACAAGACAGACGGCACTCCGTTTATCAGACTTAACATTGCAAACGATTTTACTGCAGACGTTAATTTCGAATTCAAGTTCGGAGCTAATGCAGACGCAGTTCCCAGACAGCTAGTAGCTTGGGCAGATTATACTACAATGAACGCTCTCAATTTCACCGCTAAAGGCGAATTGAAGCTCAACGAAGATTTTGGTATCAAAATAAGCGACAAATTCCAAATTGCAGTTCCCGCAGGCGAATACAACATCGATTTGGCAATGGACGCAGACCCTGTAATGCTTATCGGCAAGAGTTTCAACGTAGACAGCAACAACCAAATCAATTCTATAGTAAAACTTGTTGAAGGCATACTTACCGACGCAGTTAAATACATCAAAATTGAGATTACTCCCAAGGATACCGCTAACGAAACCAAATTACTCCTTCAAGTTAAAAACAATATGATTAACGCAGACTTCAGCTTGATTGGACTTGCCGGAATAAATGGTTTTGTCAACGGCAAAAGAGTATCTGAACTTGTAAGTATAGTTGAAAAGGTAATGAGCTCCCTCGGACTTGGCGGCAGCACCCCAGAAGCAAGCGCAACTGCAGACAATGAGACTGCTTCCGGAGACGACGCTATCACCGCTACTCTCAAGATGATTGGCGGCATAGTCAAAAACGTTTCTATCGTTGCAAGCGAAGGCAAATTCACCGCAGAAGTTAAGAATCAAGTCGTTGGAACCAGCGAGAAAGACGGCAAAGAAATCAACACTACTCTCGATATAAAAGCTGAAGGAGATAAGACGGGATTAAACATCGACGCTGTTATGAACAATATCAACATCGAACAAAACCTCGCAAAAGTAATTGCTAACATCAAGGTTAATTCCGAAGGCGTTACGATTACGGCAAAAACCGAAAATCTTATAGTCAACCTCAACGGAGAGCAAGAGATTAAAGCTGACCTCGTACTCAAATTGACAGAAATCAAACTCGGCAACGCTAAATAAGCTAAACCGACGATAAAGTCAAGATG
Organism: uncultured Christensenellaceae bacterium; assembly: GCA_910588015.1. Taxonomy (GTDB): domain Bacteria; phylum Bacillota; class Clostridia; order Christensenellales; family UBA3700; genus RACS-045. The sequence continues at coordinate 48,294 of CAJUOK010000010.1, forward strand.
ACAAATCTTACGGACTGCAGAAATGCGGTCCGTATTTTTATACCCTTTGCATATCAAGAATAATTTAAAAAATATTTTGCAGAACACTCTCAAAACGATTGACACTATACATTTTATCGTATATATTTAAATCAACAAATAAATATATTCGCCGTGGGTGCTGTAAAAAGCTGAGATTATACCACTTGAATCGGACAAGGTAATACTTGAACGAAAGAGCGTCGGAATTTATCTTGCACCCCAATTGTTTTTGGGGCGTTTTTTATTTTCTTTTGTCGGCGAAGAAGGAGACAACAATGAACAATCTCTTAATGTTGACAGCCGTTAAGACATTGGGAGGCGAGGAGCTTCCCGACCTTATCTTTTGGCCTATTCTCGCATTATTCATCGCGCTTTTTGCCGTTATGCTTTTGCTATATTTAAAAAAGCGCGCTCCGAAGACGATTCAGCTGCTTATTTACATAGCAATCGTTCTTTGCATTGCCGCGACTATAGTGTGCGTATCTCTAATAGGCAAATATTATATCGACAATATAGAAGACGACGGATACTACTCTGCGTTTCTTAAAAAAGCTCCGTTGTATATAAGCGCGTTTGTACTCATAGCCACTATGGTTGCGCTCACTATGATATTGGGTAAAAAAGAATCGTTTAAATTCGATTCCCGCGCCGTAGCATTCGGCGCGATATGCGTAGCAATGAGTTTTGCGCTTTCATACGTCAGGCTGTTTAAACTGCCTCAAGGCGGTAGCGTAACTTTGGTATCGCTTTTGCCGCTGTTGATTTTTTCTTATATATTCGGCATAAAAAAAGGCGCGCTTATCGGTATAATTTACGGCGTGTTGCAAGCGATACAAGACCCATATATAATTCACCCCGCGCAATTCATATTGGATTATCCAATTGCCTTTTCGGCAGTCGGACTGGGCGGAATCTTTTCCAAAGTCAACGCATTCAAAAAATATCCGCAAGTCGCGCTGCTTTTGGGCGGAATTATCACGGGCGTATTTAGATTCTCGGCGCATTTCCTATCGGGAGTTTTTGCATTCGGCGCATATGCCAACGACGCGGGTATGAATCTTTATTATTACAGCTTGGCATACAATTCTTTTGTATTCGTCGATATTGCCGTCGTCCTGGCAGTTGGCGTGATACTGTTCTCTTCCAAAGCTTTTATGAAAGAGATAGTATACAAACAACAGGCAAAACTTGCCTCATTAAGCAAATCAGAATAGTTTAAAATAAAAAAACATAGGGCTTACCCAAGCGGTGAGTCCTATGTTTTTTACTTGATTCAAACAATTATAGCAATGCTTTTATTATTCCAATTCAAAAGCTCCGGTATACAGCTGATAATACTGTCCGCCTTGCTTTATCAACTCGTCGTGATTGCCGCGCTCTATAATACATCCGTGGTCAAGGACGATTATCATATCTGAATTTTGCACGGTGGAAAGTCTATGCGCGATTACAAATACGGTTCTGCCCTCCATAAGTCTGTCCATACCCTGTTGAACAAGCGCCTCGGTGCGGGTATCTATTGACGAGGTTGCCTCGTCGAGTATCATTACCGGCGCGTCGGCGACGGCGGCTCTGGCTATAGAAAGCAACTGCTTTTGTCCCTGCGACAGATTGGCTCCGTCGCCCGTAAGCACGGTTGCATAACCGTTTGGCAGTCTGGTAATAAAATCGTGCGCGTTGGCAAGTTTTGCGGCGGCAACGCAGTCCTCATCCGTCGCGTCGAGTCTACCGTATCGGATATTGTCCATAATCGTTCCCGTAAACAAATTGGTATCTTGCAAAACTATACCCAAAGAACGGCGCAAGTCTCCCTTTTTTATCTTATTGATATTAATACCGTCATAACGTATCTTGCCGTCGGCAATATCGTAAAAGCGGTTGATAAGATTGGTTATCGTAGTCTTGCCCGCTCCCGTTGCTCCGACGAAAGCTATTTTCTGTCCCGGTTGGGCGTGAATTGTCACGTCGCGCAAAACAAGCTTTTCTTCGGTATAACCGAAATCCACTTCGTTGAGTTCTATATCGCCCGTAAGTCTTTCGAAAGTAACGGTTCCGTCAGCCTTGTGAGGATGTCTCCACGCCCACACGCCCGTGCGTTCGTTGCACTCTCCCAGTTCGCCGTCCTTTTGGCAAGCGTTGACAAGCGTAACGTATCCCTCGTCAGTCTCTGAAGGTTGGTCGAGAAGTCCGAAGATTCTGCTTGCGCCCGCAGTAGCCATTACGACTGCGTTGAGCTGCATAGACACTTGCGATATATTGAAAGTAAACTGTCTGCTCATATTCAAAAAGCCTACGATTGCGCCCATCTGTATGCCGCCGACGGCAAGTCCCGTCAACGTCAGATTGCGAACGCCCGCAAGAACCAACGCGCCGCCGACTATAGCAACGACAACGTAGAGTACGTGTCCTATGTTGCCAAGCGTGGGCATAAGAATATTGGCGTATTTGTTGGCTTTCTCGCTGTCTTTAAAAAGCATATCGTTGACGGCGTCGAAATCAGCCTTGGACTGTTCTTCGTGGCAGAACACCTTGACGACCTTTTGTCCCTGCATCATCTCTTCGATAAAGCCCTCGGTCTTGCCTATCGCCATTTGCTGACGCATAAAATATTTTGCGCTCTTGCCGCCTATCAGTCTTATCACGGCGACCATAACGCCTACGCCCGCAAGCACGACCAACGTCAGCCACAGACTGGACACCAACATTGCGACAAGCAAAGTGATTATGGCGACAAACGACGCGTAAGCCTGCGGAATACTCTGCGAAATAAGCTGACGTATAGCGTCGGTGTCATTGGTATAGATACTCATAATATCGCCGTGCGTATGCGTATCGAAAAATTTAATAGGAAGCGACTGCATCTTGGCAAACATATCGTTGCGAACGTGGAACAAAAATCCTTGCGTGACGTGCGCCATTATTCTGTTGTATACGAAGGACGCGATAAGTCCCACAACGTAGATGCCTATCATTATGCCTATAATAGTAAACAACGTATCTTTTACGCTATCCCATCCGTTGGCAACTCCCGGCGTGATGACGTCGTTGACGATTCGCTCCAAAAAAATCGAAGAGCTTATTGCCGCCATAGAATTGAGCGAAATGCAAATTATTACGGCGATAAGTTGAAGCTTATAATACTTGAACATATACTTGACAAGTCTTGACAAAATGCCCATTACGCCTTTGCCCTTTTTAGTTTTTTCAGCCATTGCAAACGTCCTCCTTTTCGTTATTTGCCTTGTTTTGAGAGTAGTACACCTCTTGATAGATTGGATTGCGCGCCAAAAGTTCTTCGTGCGTGCCCATATCCGCGATACTTCCTCCTTCCATTACTATTATCTTATCCGCGTCTTGCACGGAAGCCACTCTTTGCGCAATAATAAACTTGGTCGTATTGGGAATCTCCTCGGCAAACGCCTTGCGAATCAACGCGTCCGTCTTGGTATCTACCGCGCTGGTAGAATCGTCGAGTATCAAAATCTTGGGTTTTTTCAACAACGCTCTGGCAATACAAAGTCTTTGCTTCTGACCGCCCGAAACGTTGGAACCTCCCTGTTCGATAAACGTATCGTATTTATCGGGGAATCCCATAATAAAATCGTGCGCCTGCGCAAGTCGGCAAACTCTCTCGAGTTCTTCGTCGCTCGCGTCGGGATTACCCCAACGCAAGTTCTGTTTTATCGTGCCGGAAAACAGCACGTTTTTTTGCAACACCACGGCGACTTCGTTACGCAGCGTCTCTATATCATAATCCTTTACGTTGACTCCGCCGACGTAAACGTGACCGCTCGTAGCGTCGTAAAGTCTGGGAATAAGATTGACAAGCGAAGTCTTACTGCTTCCCGTTCCGCCGAGTATGCCGACGGTTTCGCCGGATTTTATATCGAGATTGACGCCCTTGAGCGCGCGTCTGTCGGCTTTGATATCATATTTGAAATCCACGTCTTCGAACTTCACGTCGCCGCTTTTGACTTCGTATATCGGGCTGTCGGGATTGTGCAAATCGCTCTCTTCGTCAAGCACTTCGACGATACGTTTTGCCGAAGTATTGGACATCGATATCATTATCATAACCATATTAAGCATCATAAGCGACGAAAGAATCTGCGACGCATACACTATGAGCGACGACATTTCGCTTGACGGTTTTTCCGCAGGAGCACCGCTCTTAATGCCGAACATAGGCACCAAAAAGCAAATCATCAATATGGAGAACCACATACAGAATTGCAACAGCGGATTGGCAAGCGCGATTATTTTTTCTCCTTTCAAAAAGTCATAACGCACGTCGTTGGAAGTCTTCTTGAACTTCTCGTTTTCATATTGGTCTCTCACGTAAGACTTCACTACCCTTATGCCCTTGATATTCTCCTGTATAGACTCGTTCATCGCGTCGTACTTCTTGAAAACGCGCGTAAATATCGGGTCTACCAAACGGAACAGTATAAACAAACCAACGCCCAATACGGGAATAATAGCCAAGAATACAAAGGCTATCTTAACGTTGATTATAAATGCCATTATGAGCGAAAATACCAACATTATAGGCGACCTTACCGCGACTCTGACAATCATCATATAAGCCATCTGCACGTTGGCGACGTCCGTGGTCATTCTCGTCACAAGACTGGGCGCGGAAAATTTGTCGATATTGGAAAATGCAAAGCCCTGTATGCGATAATACATATCCTTACGCAAATTCCTCGCAAAACCCGTCGAAGCAGTCGCCGCGAATTTTCCTGCCAAAATACCGAACACCAGCGAAAATGCCGATAGCGCCAAAAGTATGCCGCCATAGAAAAGGATATTTTTGATAGAATTGTCTATCTGTATCTTCTCGAGCATTTCCACCATATAGAGCGGAATAATACATTCCATAGCCACTTCCAACGTAACGCACACCGGCGAAAGTATGGACGTAGCTTTATACTGCCGTATACTCTTCATCAATTTTTTTAAAACGTTCACTTTATTCTCCTCTTTCTTTTATCAATCTTACTTTCTAATCTGTCTTTTCGACGTTCGTCCTTATTTTATCCAACAGCGAAAACAACGTCTTCAGCTCTTGCGGACTCATCCCTTCTCTCAACTTTACTTCGAGTCTTTTTATCTCGCAATCTATGCAATCGTGTATTTCAAGAGCCTTTTGCGTAAGCGCGACCTTTTTTAATCTGCCGTCGCCGTTGACCGGCTTTCGCTCGACGAGTCCGCAATCTTCCATACTGTTGAGCAAACTTGTCACGCTCGAACGTCTTATAGACAGATGTTCTTCGATGTCTTTTTGATATACGTCTTTGTCCGCATTGTCGCTCAAAAAACCTATGACGTGACAGTATATTCCCTTGACTTCGTTTTCTTGCAAAACCTGCAGCGAATTGATACGCCTTTTGATTTGATTGTTGATAGCTCTGAGTTCAAAACTTATCGTCTTTTCCATTAAAACCCCGATATAGTTAGATGTCTAACAAACATTATATCATTTAAAATATATTTGTCAACAGAAAAATGACGTAAATTTAAGATATATCAACCTTTGTATTGCGACGTTATATTATTATAATATCCATATTAATAAACGCGCGAAAGCAATTAAAAAAGCCGCAATCTCTTGCGGCTTGACTTGCTTACATTTTTTGAGGCGTCTCGATTCCCAACAGCGCCAGCGCATTGCCGAGAACCTGTCGCGTCGCCTTGGTAAGTAAAAGCCGCGAATTCTTTATACCTTCTCTTTCGGTGCTGATTTTGCACTCGAAATAGAATTTGTTGAAAGATTGAGCCAAATCGATAGCATATCTCGTCACCACGCTCGGTTCGAACTTTTTTGCGCTCTCTTTGAGTATCTGCGGATATTTATCGAGTATCGCCACGACGGCTTTGCACGCCGAATTATCCAATCCCGAAAAATCCACGTCGGTTCCGACGTCGCCGCACTTATCGAACAAGCTGTTGCACCTAGCGTAAGTATATTGAACGTAAGGTCCCGTCTCACCCTCGAAGTTGAGCACTTTGTCTATCGAAAAGACCATATCTTTTATTCTATTGCTATATAGCACTCCGAAAACAGTCGCGCCCACGCCTATTTGTTCGGCGACGGTATCTTTGTTTTCCAAATTGGGATTTTTTTCTTCGATGACCTTTTTGGCTTTTGCGACAACGGTATTGAGTACGTCTTCCAAAAATACCACGTTGCCCTCTCTCGTCGACATTGCTCCGCTTTCCAAAGACACCATTCCGTGAGCGACGTGAATCATATCTTTTGCCCAATCGCACCCCATAATATCAAGCACTTTGAAGACTTGTTGGAAGTGAAGATTTTGCTGATAAGCCACGACGTAAAGACACTTATAAAAATCATAGGTATTCTTTCTGTAAAAAGCCGCCGCCATATCTCTTGTCGCATACAGCGTAGCGCCGTCCGACCTCTGCAAAAGGCACGGAGGCATAGTATCTCCGTCGAATTTGACGACTTTTGCGCCCTCGCTCTCCTGCAAAATTCCTTTTGCCGTCAATTCGTCCAGCACAGGCTGCATCTTGTCGTTATAAAAAGACTCTCCCGCGTAGCTATCGAATTTTATATGAAGTCTGTCATAAATGCGGTTGACTTCCTTGAGCGTGATTTCCTTAAAATATTCAAAAAGTTGCAAGGCTTCTTTGTCGCCCTGTTCGATTGCCTTAAACCAAGCTCTTGCCTCGTCGCCGAGCGAAGGATTTTTCTCCTCTTCTTTGTGGAATCTGACGTAAATTTCCACAAGAGCGCGAACTCCTCTCTTGTCTATCTCTTGCTTATTACCCCAAAGCTTGTAAGCCACGATGAGCTTGCCGAACTGCGTACCCCAATCTCCCAAATGGTTGATTCCCACGACGTTGTAGCCCAACGCGCTATAAATGCGATATATCGCGCCTCCCAAAGCCGTATTGAGCAAATGTCCCATATGGAATGGTTTGGCGATATTGACTGACGAATAGTCTATGCACACCGTCTTTCCCTCGCCCTCTTTGCTCTTGCCGTAATTTTCTCCTTCATTAAGCACTTTGTCAAGCGTCAAAGCCGCAAATTTTGCGTTGTCGAATTTGAAATTAACAAAACCGGCAACAGCCGAAACGCTCTCAATCATATCCGACTTTACGACGCTAGCCGCGATTTCTTCGGCAATGACGACGGGCGATTTCTTCATCTGCTTTGCAAGTTTAAAACACGGTATGCAAAGGTCGCCCATATTTATATCCTTGGGCGCGGCGATAAGCTCCAAAATCTCGCTCTTATCGATTCCGTCGATATTTATACTGTCTGCAATGAGTTGTTTGTAATCCATAAAATTCCTCGATTGAGCAAAATCACACATTGAAACGGAAAAGCACCACGTCGCCGTCTTTTATGACGTAGTCTTTGCCTTCGCTGCGCACCTTGCCTTTTTCTTTAGCCGCGACGTAAGAGCCGCACTCGAGAAGCACCTTCCAATCAACGATTTCCGCTCTGATAAATCCGCGTTCGAAATCGCTGTGAATTTTGCCTGCCGCCTGCGGAGCTTTGGTACCTTTGGCAATAGTCCAAGCCCTTGTCTCTTTCTCGCCCGCGGTAAGATAGCTGATAAGCCCCAACAAGTCGTAGCAAGCCGACACAAGTTGGTCAAGACCGCTCTTCTCAATACCGTATTCCTCTCTGAAAAGCGCCTTGTCGTCTTCTTCGAGACCTGCCAATTCTTCCTCGAGCTTTGCGCATATAGTCACGGTTTTCGCTCCCTGCTTCAACGCAAATTCTTTGACCTTGTCGACGTATTGATTGCCGCCGTTTGCAATATCCTCTTCGCCGACGTTTGCCGCGTATATAACGGGCTTGGAGGTCAGCAAAAACAAGTCTCTTGCCATCTCCTTCTCGTCGTCGCTCATATCTATAAGTCTTGCGGGCACGCCTTTTTCCAACTCGGCGTAAATTCTATCCATCAGCTCTGCTTCTACGATATATTTTTTGTCTCCGCCTTTTGCCGACGTTCTTGCCTTATTGGCACGCTTTTGCACGCTGTCCATATCTGCGAATATCAACTCGAATTCTATCGTCTCGATATCGCGCAGAGGGTCCACGCTGCCGTCGACGTGCGTAATATTGGCGTCGTCAAAACATCTCACGACGTGGACTATCGCGTCCACTTCTCTTATGTGCGACAAAAACTTATTGCCAAGCCCCTCGCCTTTGGATGCGCCTTTTACAAGTCCCGCTATGTCGACGAACTCAAGCGCCGTAGGCGTGATTTTCTTGCTGTTGTAAAGCTTGGCAAGCAAATCAAGTCTTTCGTCCGGCACTGCGACGACTCCCACGTTGGGCTCTATCGTGCAAAAAGGATAATTGGCACTCTCTGCGCCTGCCTGCGTAATAGCGTTGAACAAAGTGCTTTTGCCGACGTTGGGAAGACCCACCACTCCTAATTTCATATTCACCTCATTTATTTTCCGTTTCTGCGGAATTGTCTGTATCCTCTGATTTTTGAGCATCGCCGCCGTCGTCGGCGCTCTGCTCTTCTTCGTCAATATCTTTGACTTGATTTTTGCCTACAAGCGAAAGAGTATTTTCTTTGCCTTTCAAAAATCTCTTGACGTTGTCTTTGTGCCTTATAATGACAAGCGCCCAAACGACAAGACAGCAAATTATTGCCGCCGCTCTGTATCTGTAAATTATGCAGTTGGCAACCGTCAAAGCCGTTACGGCAAGATACGAACCGATAAATCCAATCTTGCAAAACAGCAAATATATCACAAGACACGCAAGCACGCAAGGTCCGACTATGGGAGTAGCTACCAAAAACATTCCCAGAGTGGTCGCCACGCCTTTGCCGCCCTTGAACTTGGTATATATCGGGAATATATGTCCAATCACAGCGACAGCGCCCAAAATAAACATCCAATCTGCGGAATTCAACGCGAACTTGCCTATCAGAGCAAACGCAACGCCCTTTGCGCAGTCGAATGCAAACGTCAAAGCTCCCCACACCTTTCCTATGCTCCGCATTACGTTCATCGTACCGGGATTGCCGCTGCCGAGATTCTTGATATTCTTACCCTTAATAGCTCCGATTATCGTCGCCATATTTATTGCTCCGACAAAGTATGCCGCAACCGTCGCCACTATTTTCCAAATAAGCATTTCGCTTCCCCAAAGTGTTCTTTGCAATTATTTTAACATAAATAAACGATTAGCACAACTTTTTGAATAAAGTTGTTGAGCAAAGCGCAAATTGAATTTTTCCGCGCCCGTGTCGTTTTGACGCGCTTAGGCAAAACATTATTAACCGTATGTTAAAATATATTTAATCTAGCGATAACAAAACGGCAACGAAAATTTTGTTGGTATTGACATTGCTTGCGCCGATAAGGTATACTTTATACGGATAAAAAAGTATATCTACTGGGAGATTGTTATGAAAAAAAATAATAAAATCATATTGATATCAATAATTTTGATATTGTCAGTCACAGCCGCGATATTCGTCGGTTGCGTCAAACCTGCCGAACATCCCGAGAATACGACTCTCGACTTTGACGGACTCGGCTCGACTCCTACAGAAGCCGCAATTGCAAAATCTGTTGCTTTTGACAAAAGCAAAATAAAATTGAGCGACGAAATGACTGAAGACAAAGAAGTGCTCGATTCCATAGAATATATGCTTCGCACTTCCAACCAAAATCTTATCGACTGCGATTTCTTTGCCGCAGCCGCATACGGCACGGGCGAAGCGTCGATAAACAACGGCACTATAGTAGGCGGTATGGACACCCGCGAAGTGCGCGTATTCGACAACGGCGAGTATTATTTCGACTCCTACGGACTTATCGTAAAGGGTTATACAGTCAACGAAGACGGCTCTCACGGTTCTGTTCCCGACAACATATTGGGAATGTTGGGAAGCTTCCTCAATTACACCAAGAGAACCTACTCTCCCGACGGGCAGACATTCTACACCGCTAAAAACGGCGATTCCAACCAACAGTCTATCGTCAACTTCCCGAGTCAAAACGCAATTACCTACAAAAAGCCGAAATCGGAAAAACAGTCTTTTGACGAATATATGAAAGCAACCAATTCAAGAACAAGTTATAAGGGCTTTACGACTGATAATTACGACAACGACAAGCCAATCACTGCAGGACTTATCAGATATGATAAAGAAAACGGTGTATACTATCTCGAATGCGATATCAACTGTTCCAACAACACGCTTGAGTTGTCTGTCGCAGATATGGCAAGCAACGGAGCTATCAAACACTTCGAATATGCCAAAAAGCACCTAACTATCGAATTTTGGGAATGCGGTCTTATCAGAAGCTATATCAATGAAAACGTATGGAAAGCCAATATGATTTTAGGGCTCAGCGGCTCTAGCGACAACTACTATGAACAAAAATTTACATACGACAAGTCAAAGCTTGACAATCTGCTTATCTCGCAAGATTTAAAGAACGCTTTGGTAAAATAAGCGCGTAAGTATTATATGCAAAACAACAAAGACCTCCCTCAAGAGGTCTTTATGTTTGTATACTATTGTTTTATTATGTATTTACTTAATATAAATCATATCCAATATAAAAAGCCGACATAGCGTAATCGCTATATCGGCTTAACTATAAAAACGCTTTTAACCTATAAACATCTCAATCGTATTTAAGAAATCGCTTTCTTCATTATTAGAATTTTCCGTATATTCAAAATGTATTTTTATATCGTCTATTCGCAAATATGCCTTAATAATAAAGCTATTCTTATCGTTTTTAACTTCATCGTAGTATAATGTAAATCCTTGTATTTCTGCAGTCTGATTATAATCATCTAAATTTATTGGTGCATACTCCCATTTTGAATGAATATCTATTACCATTTTCAAGGTCTTGAACTCTGCGTAATTTATATAATTCAAATAAAATGCGGCAGTCTCTTTGGACTCTAAAAATTCGCCTTTAGTTATACTTGCATTCTCTTTTTGATTTATTTTTATTCCGTTAAGACATTTGTTTACTTCTTCAAATGAAGAGGAAATATATTGCATATTGCTATAATATTTGTTATTTTCTGCGCTTTCGTCATTATTAAAAGCATAAAAACAGCACATAATCGTAATCATTGCAACCACTAAAGTCGCAACAGCGGTATAACACCAAGTCCTTCTGCGGTACATTTTTCTTTCTTTTTGAGCAGCTATTATCGAAGGTCCGCGCTCGGCGCGTATCTTCTCCAAAAACTCCCTATTGTCGTATTGCTCGAGAACTTTGTCTGCCGCTTCTTCCAATATATTTTTCTTTCTCTTCATAAAATCGCCTCAAATGTATTACCTTATATCCGTAACAAACAATCCGTAGCATTCCTCTATCGTAGTATTCTTATCTATATTATAATAACCCGTCGGATAAAAGACATTGCCAGTCGCTATATATAGATATCTATCCACTCTGGTACCGCTACTCAAAGTATACGTTATTTCCCTATAACCGAAAGCCGTCATTACGTGACGTTCGTTTGCCTTGACAATGCTAACGCTGTCACTCGTCTCTGAATGTGTAAAATAAGAATAAGAATACTTGAAAGCAAAAATTGCCAACGGTCTGTGACTCATCAATTGCACTTTTGCATATTCGTAATTAAACACTCCGTTGCTTGCTATCGACTTATCGTAGTGCAATTTATATCCCATACTCTCGCAGTATCTCGTCATACCGCTCTTAAATTGAGCTACTGTCGTGCCGTTCTGCGAAGTGGTTCCCATATAACTATACAACGTGCGTATCAATTCATCTGTTGTTTCACTACCTTGATAATAAAAATATATCCCGTTATTATAAACCCCAGGCTCGTAATCGGGAATTAGATTTGGGGACTTTCTATCCATAAACTGTATTATGTTAGCGCCTGCTACGGGTGCGCAACTTCCTGCTAAATCACTCGGATTATAAAGACTCGGTATTAATTCAACAATAATATACTCGTCTTGGCTTTTGGAGACGTAATAAACCTTTTCCAAAGAAGTTTCAAAATCTCCTAAATTTGCTTTAAAGGAAAATACTTCAAGCTCTGCTAACTCTTCTTCGCTCAACGCTTTGCCTGTCAACCAATAATACTGTCCGTCTTTATTGTATGTATATACGG
>CAJUOK010000011.1:0-11508 GCA_910588015.1 uncultured Christensenellaceae bacterium
CTCGACCTCTAGCGTGACAGGCTAGCGTTCTAACCAACTGAACTACCGAGCCAATTCCATTTAATATCTATTAAATTGTGGTGGACCATCAAGGACTCGAACCTTGGACCGACCGGTTATGAGCCGGTTGCTCTAACCAACTGAGCTAATGGTCCGCAATCTTGTCGGCTTTTAAGTTTGGTCGGGGTGAAGAGACTTGAACTCCCGGCCCCATGGTCCCAAACCACGTGCGCTACCAAACTGCGCTACACCCCGACGTGAACATCTGCGACTACTCAAATATACTATATTCTCAAAAGTTTGTCAAGGATTTTTTATATACTTTTAGACTTTTTTTCGGAGTCGTTTTTATCGACTCCGACAGTCATAAAATATCAGTCTTTGATATCCAATTTGAGACCTTTGAACAAGTCTGCCATAGTTGCGGTAGCATTGTTATCTTCGCTCGACCAAGAAGAAATTTCCTCTTCTTCTTTCTTTGCGCTTCTCTGCTTTCTTGGAGCGGTAACAGCTTGAGCATCAAATTTCTTAGCATTTTTCTTTGCTCTCTTTTCCTTTGCCTCTTGATAGTCTTCTTCCGTAACAACCGTATCCTCAACAACTTTTTCTTCCTTTGCAATCAATGCCTTTATAGAAAGAGTAATTCTGTTATCTTCAAATCTAATGATTTGAGCCGTTACGCTATCGCCTACTTTAAGTACATCGGCAGGATTTTTGGTATAGCTGTGAGAAATTTCAGACACGGGAACAAGTCCGTCGATATTGTCTTCTATCAAAACGAATGCGCCGTAATCTTTAACGTCTCTAACCGTACCCGTTATAACGCTACCGACAGGATATTTTTCGAAAGCAATCTCATAAGGTTTCTTTTGAAGTTGCTTATAGCCAAGCTTAACTTTATTGCTTTCTCTGCTTACAAAACGAATGATGAATTCATACGTCTTACCTATCTCAAAGACTTCGCTTGCTGGAACGTCTTTATTATAAGAAGCGTCGCTGTTGTGAACCAAGCAATCAAATCCGTTGACGTTGACGAATGCGCCGAACTCCGCAAATCTCTTTACTTTGCCCTTAACAATCTTATCTTTTTCAAAAGAAGCCCACATTTCGTCTTCTTTCTTCTGCTTTTCTTCTTCCAAAATAACTTTTTGAGAAGCAATAAAAGATTTTTTCGCCTTTACGTCAATTTCCTTTTCAGGGTCGTCCTTATTGGATTTAATCAAACGCAATCTCAACGGCTTATTCAAATACTTGGGCAAATCTGCTTCGGTAACGTAAGCGATTTTGATTTGAGACGCGGGCACGAATATAGTATATCCGCCGTAATAACCTTTAAGTCCGTTTTTCGTAACTTCGGTCATCGTCATAGTAAATTCCGGTTGAGAAAGCATTTCGACAGCGTCGCTGTTTTCTTTATTACGCTTATCAACAGCCTTCTTGGAAAAATATATATACTCTTTTGGAAGAGATTTTAACGTTTTTTCAATAACGACAGCGGAAAACTTATCATCCTTTTTATAATTTTCCGGATTATAATCCACTCCGTCGATTTCTGCATCGTCTTTGCACACAAAGCCGTCTTTCTTACCGCCGAAGCTTACGGCTATGCCTTCGTCGTTTGCAGAAATAACCGTACAAGTATACGTTCTTCCAGCTTTGACGTTCATAGACTTATCGCTTTGCGTAGCGTTCAAAAGCGCGCCAAATGCGTCCTCCTTTGCAGTTTCGGTCTCAATTTTATTGATTTCTTGAGAGTCTTTCATTAGATTTTTTACCTCCTCAATCAACTCTGGTGGAGTTGATGCGCCGGCAACTATGCCGATTTTTATATTTTTATTCACTTTAACCGACTGCAAATCGGTTGTTGTTTCTATCAAAAAAGTGTTTGAGCAGTTCTTTTGACAAATATCTTGTAATTTACGCGTATTAGAACTGTTTTTACTTCCTACGACAAGCATCAAATCGCACTCTTTACTCAACGATTCGCACTCTTTCTGTCTACCTAAAGTAGTATAGCATATCGTATTATTTGTATCAAGCATTTTAATAGTCTTTTGTAAAATTTTGATATATTTTTCTACAATATTATTATCGAAAGTAGTCTGTACGACAAGGCAATATTCTTTACGGTTGTCAAAGGTCATATCTTTTTCTCCGTTGTATATTATCGCCGTATTTTCGCACCAGCCGTTGGTACCTATCACCTCCGGATGCTTTGGGTCCCCGATAATGATAATTTGCTTGCCGTTATCATAATTTTCTTTTACAATTTCGTGAATTTTTTTTACAAAAACGCAAGTGCAATCTATATATTCTATATTATTTGAATTCAAAAAATCATATATATCTTTGCCCACTCCGTGAGACCTTATTATTACTCTTTTCCCTTTGAGGTCTTCCAGTCTATTAACAGTATACACGCCTCTGCTTTTCAGCTTTTCGAGCACGACTTCATTATGTATAAGTTCTCCGTAAACATATGCGGGAGTCTCGATATTCATAGCTACGTCGACAGCTTTCTTTACGCCTTGGCAAAATCCGCTATTTTTTGCGACCGTTACCGACATTGGAACAAAGCTCCTTACTTTGATTTTTCTTATACCTCAAATATCTTTTTTTACTTCCTCTGCACTGCTCGACAAGTATGTCCATTTCGACGCGCAGTTCTTGCATTTTCTTCAAAATATTTTGCGTCGCGTCTTCTCTGACATCTCCGATATTCTTATTATAAAACCCGTCAAGCCAAAACGGAGCGCCGACCATAAGCTTATTTCTTTTGAAAATGCCCGTCTTTTTATAATAAAGCATAGGAACTATCGGCGCCTTTGCTTTTATTGCAAACGTAGCCACGCCTTGCTTAAACGGCAAAAACTCTTTGCTATTTGACTTATTACGCGTTCCTTCGGGAAATATCAAAACCGGTCTATTTTTATTAAGAGCGCCCAACACTTTTTTTATAGCGTTGACATCCGCTTCTCCTCTTTTTATAGGAATTGCTCCCAGTTCCTCTGCAATATTAGCCACGAACTGGCACTTTGTTATTTCGTTTTTCATAACGACGTTGCCGTTTTTCCCCAACAATTTAGAAATTATTACGCAAGGGTCCAATGCCGAATAATGGTTGCAAATGACAACTGCTTTTGATTTTTTGGGGAAATTATCTTTAAAATATATTTTGGTAATCCAAACGGCTCCCATAACCCATCTAACGAACGCCGCCAAGCCCTTATAAAACCAACGATGTTTCGGCTTACTTTTTTTATTCTTTATAGGTTTATTAACTTGCGAATCAACGCTCTTAATTGGCGTCGCCGCTTCGCCATTCGAAATCTTTGTTTCGCTGTCTTTTTGTATTTCCTTTATCCTATTCAAAATCGCGTCCGCCACTTGCGTCAACGACATATCGGTACTGTCTATCTCAAAAGCGTCTGCGGTCTTTACCAGAGGAGCGAAATCTCTTTTCATATCGTTGAGGTCGCGTTCTCTGACGTCGTCCAATATTTGCTCGTAAGTCACTTGCTGTCCCTTTGCGACAAGCTCGTCATATCTTCTTTTGGCTCTTACTGTATCTTTTGCCGTAAGATAAAATTTGAATTCGGAATTGGGTAAAACAAAACTCGCAATGTCCCTACCGTCAAGCACCACGTCTTCGGCAGCTGCGATTTTTCTCTGCATTTCTACCAAAAACAGTCTTACTGCAGGAATTTTAGACACTTCGGAAGCGTACTTTGACATTTCGTGACGTCTGATATCTTGCGAGACGTTAACTCCGTTTAGACAAATAAACTTTTCGTTTCCGTCTGTAATATATGAAATATTAATATCGTTCAAAAGCGGTTTGACATCTTCTTCAGAAGACGGATTTTTTCCGCAATTGACAACGTAAAGAGCAACCGCCCGATACATTGCCCCAGTATCGAGATAAGTAATTCCCAAAGTTTTCGCTACGATTTTGGCAATCGTACTTTTCCCCGCTCCGCTGGGGCCGTCGATAGCGATATTTATCATTCTCTCTCCAATATACATTGATATTTTAAACTATTTAGGCGATTATTGCAATCATTTTATATATAAATGCTTAATGAAGTATGCTTTTACTCATTTGATGCGCTGTACTAAATGCAATTTGAAGATTAAATCCGCCCGTCAAAGCGTCGACGTCCAACACTTCTCCTATGAAGTACAAATTGTTTATCAACTTGCTCATCATATTTTTTGGATTAACTTGTTTGCAATCTATTCCGCCCGAGGTAATTATTCCCGCATTGATATTTTCAAGTCCCTTTATTGAAAAAGTCAAATTTTTAATAGCGAAAATTAGTCTTTCTCGTTGTTCCTTGGTAACTCCGTTGACAACCTGCCTTTCATTCAGTTTACTTTGTTTCAAGATTTCGCTTACCAAGGATTTTGGCATTAAAGCGGGCAAAATGTTTTTCAGCTCGACGTTACTCCTTTGAGAAAACTCTCTTATCAGTCGATTTTGGAGTATATCAACGCTTAAAGCAGGTTTTAAATCTATTGACAACCTATATTTTGCGTCAAATCTGCCTTTATTATAGTGTTTATTGATGAGCGAAGACAACGAAAGTATGATTGGTCCGCTCACACCGCTGTGCGTAAAAAGCATTTCTCCGAACTGTGAGAAAAGCTTTTTGCCGTCTCTTATTACCGACGCCTCGACGTTTTTCAAACTCAAACCTTGCAGCCCGTGATTTTCTTCGAGCAATATCGGAACCAACGCTGGCTTTGGCTCAACTATGCTGTGTCCCAATGCCTTTGCCCAAACATAACCGTCTCCCGTGCTTCCCGTAGCGCAATATGACACGCCTCCCGTAGCGACAACAACTTTATCCGCCAAAACTTTTTCTCCGTTTTGAAGAATCACCGCTTTGACGTCGCCGTCTATAGCCTCTATGTTTTTTACGCAAGTATTAAGCAAAATATTTACGCTGTTTGATTTAAGAAGTCTTTCAAGGCATTTTATTACGTCGCCCGACTTATCGGAATTGGGAAATACTCTGTTGCCTCTCTCAATCTTTAATTTCAATCCGTTGTTTTGGAAAAAATCATACGTATCTTTTGGAGAAAATCCGTACAACGCCGAAGTCATAAATTTTTCGTTCGTCACAACGTTGGCAAAAAAATCAGGCAAATCACAATAGTTGGTAAGATTACATCTCCCTTTGCCCGTTATAAAAAGTTTTTTGCCCAATCTTTCGTTTTTTTCTATCATCGTAACTTCCGCGCCGTTTTGAGCAAGCATTACAGCGCACATCATACCGCTTGCTCCTCCGCCTACTATCGCAACTTTCATATTAAAATCTCGTCTTTGATTTTTTCGTAGAACTCATAATTATTCCAATCGTTTTTAACAGCAGAAACAGTTATATATCCTTGTTCGTATAGTACAACGTCGTCCGAAGAAGATGATTTTTCGCTTATTATTGTGCGGCAATGCACTCCATAACCCAAATTTTCTTCATAACGGTAATTTTCTTGATAAAATTTAACGCCCAATTTGGCGAACTTAACACCCGTAATTTCTTCCGCCGTTCCTTTTGGAATATTTATATTAAAAATTGTCTGCGCGTCGTCAGGCAGTAGATTGTAAAGCTTTTTGTAGTTTTGCGCTATAAAATCGCTGGAAAAATCGTAATTAGCCAAATGATAATCTTGAGATACCGCAATAGCTTTAACGTTGTGAACAGCGCCTTCCAAAGCTGCGTTCACCGTACCCGAATAAAATATATCGGTGCCGAGATTAAATCCTTTGTTGATTCCGCTGATAATCAAATCGGGAGATTTGTCGACTATTAAATTCAAAGCGACTTTTACGCAATCCGCAGGAGTGCCGTTCACTGCATAGCACTTTACGTTAGGCAAGATATTCAATTCAATGTAATTTACGTATTCATACAGCGTAAAGGAATGTCCTGTGCCCGACATTTGACATTGCGGCGCAACTACGGTTACGTCGTTGTCAACGCAAAGTTTTTCCGCCAGTTTCAATATCCCTTGACTGTATATTCCGTCGTCGTTTACCAAAAGTATATTCATATTTATATTTTATCAAAAAATAGAATAAATGTAAAATAATATAAGAGAACTCTTGAATTTTAACAAAAGTTCTCTTAACAACAATATTACTATACGTCGCAAAACTTGCGTCAATATGCTTTAATAAAGCTATATTAAACAGGCTGAATACCCTTTACGGTGTCTCCGACTTCTCTGTCGACGTGTTTTTTATTCGCTTGACGGTATTTAAAGAAGTTGAGAGCCACTTGCGGGAACAAAGCGTAAGACAAAACGTCTTCGTCTTGCTCGATATACTCTTTAATTTCCTCGCGATATTTTGCAAGCTCCGGCTGCAATAAATCCGCAGGTCTGCAATCTATTCTCTCGGTATCTCCGAGCACTTGCTTAATAACGTCTGCATTCGGCTCTGCGGGAAGCTTACCGTATTCTCCCTTCAGCACGCCCTTTGTTTCTGCCGAAACCATCTTATATCTTTCTCCTGCAAGAACGTTAAATACGGCTTGAGTTCCGACAATTTGACTGGTAGGAGTAACAAGCGGCGGATAACCAAGGTCTTTTCTTACGTTGGGAACTTCTGCCAAAACCTGTTCGTATTTATCCAAAGCGTTTGCCTTTTTAAGCTGTCCTACAAGATTGGAAAGCATTCCGCCCGGCACTTGATAAATCAAAGCGTTTACGTCTGTAGCCAAAGACTTTTCAGTCAACCAACCGTCGGCTTTGAGTCTGTCGGCAACTTTTTTGAAATGATTGGATATATCGTTGAGATAAGCCACGTCGAGTCCCGTATCGTATTCTGTACCTTTGAGTATTGCAACCATAGGTTCGGTCGCAGGTTGCGAAGTACCGTTGCCCATAGCGCTCAACGCGCAGTCTATGATATCAACGCCCGCCTCTATTGCTTTAAGATAGGTCTGATTTCCCGTTCCTGCAGTTTGGTGAGTATGCAAATGAATAAGCGTCGAAGGCTTAAGTACTTTTTTCATCCCCTTTACAAGGTCGTATGCGACATACGGCAACAAAATACCCGCCATATCTTTGATACAAATATTATCGGCGCCCATATCTTCGAGCTCTTTAGCTAATTTAATAAAGTATTCGTTGGTATGAACCGGACTCGTGGTATATGAAATAGTAGCTTCGCATATACCGCCGTATTTCTTACAGCTTTCTATTGCCTGCTTCATATTTCTCGGGTCGTTCAAAGCGTCGAATATACGCAATATATCGCATCCGTTTTCGATAGTCTTCTTGACGAATTCGTCCACAACATCGTCGGCGTAATGCTTATAACCCAAAATATTCTGTCCTCTGAAGAGCATCTGAAGTTTTGTGTTGGGCATTGCCTTTTTCAAAGCTCTCAATCTTTCCCACGGGTCTTCGTTGAGAAAACGCAAGCACGAATCAAACGTTGCTCCTCCCCAACACTCGATAGAATAATAACCCGCTTTATCCAATTTTTCACACATTGGCAACATCTCGTCCAATCTCATACGGGTAGCCGCTTGCGATTGATGAGCGTCACGCAAAATAGTCTCTGTTATCTTAACCATAATAATACCTCTCTTTGTTTTATGCGCCGAAGATAGCAAGCAATACGCCTGCGGCTACGGCAGAACCGATAACGCCTGCCACGTTTGGTCCCATTGCGTGCATCAGCAAATAGTTGTTGGGATTTTCTTCCTGACCTACCATATGCGATATTCTTGCCGCCATCGGCACCGCCGAAACGCCTGCCGAACCGATGAGCGGATTGATTTTTCCTTTGGAAAGCTTGCTCATAATCTTACCTATAAGCAAACCGCCCGCCGTACCGAATGCAAATGCGAATACGCCTATCAGTATTATCAGCAACGTGCTGGTATTGAGGAATACGTCCGCAGTCGCTTTACTACCGACTATCACGCCTAACAATATAGTAATAATATTGATTAGTTCGTTTTTAGCGGTATTGGTAAGTCTCGGTACTACGCCCGATTCTTTCATAAGGTTGCCCAGCATCAACATACCGAGAAGCGGTATAGCCGAAGGCAATATGATTCCCACTATACCGGTAACGGCTATCGGGAAAATAACCTTCTCCGTCTTGGATACGGGTCTCAACTGCTCCATTACTATGCCTCTTTCTTTCTTGGTAGTCAAAAGCTTCATAATAGGCGGTTGAATTACCTTTATAAGCGCCATATACGAATAAGCGGCAACTGATATTGCAGGCAACAAGTGCGCCGCCAATTTTACCGTAACGTAGATAGCCGTAGGTCCGTCTGCTCCGCCGATAATACCTGTAGCGGCTGCCTCCTCGCCTGTAAAACCAATATTGATAGCAATGATAAAGGTTACGAAAATACCCAGCTGCGCGGCAGCGCCCATTATCAACGACTTGGGATTTGCAATCAACGGACCGAAGTCTGTCATTGCGCCGATTCCAAGGAAGATAAGCGGCGGATAAATAACCCATTCAACGCCCTTATACAGATAGAAGAACAAGCCTTGGTCGGCTACGACTTCGTGAGCAACGGATATATCGGTTGCATTGGGTATCAATGCGTGAACGGCATCTTCTACAGTGCGCAACTTATTTACCATATCCATTCCGTCGAAATTGCTCGCGTTGGACTTAATCCACTCTGCGATTTCCGGTAACTCTGCAATTTGCTTTACAGTCAGTCCTGACAATTCCGTACCGCCGATAGAAAGCACTTTTTGAACTTCGTCTATCACGCCCGTAAACGTATAACCGTATGTACCGTAAAGTATGTTATACGCGCCGGGAATATTTATAATAAACATACCGAAACCGATTGCAAGCAGAAGATTCGGCTCGAATTCTTTGGCGACAGCAAGATATATGAGAACGCACGCTATGACCATCATAATAAGATTTTGCCATATCGGCGTCAAAGACGTCATAAATCCCGTGCTGCGCCACAAGTTCTCAAGCGATTCAACCATTGAAAACGATTGCAGCGTAGTAATTACGTTAAACATTTTGCCTCCGTTAAATCAATGAAATTATGCAATCGTGCAAAGTACAGCGCCCGAATCGACGTTTGCGCCTTCGGAAGTAGAATAAGTGATTACGCCCGAGAAAGGAGCGGATATCGGAGTATCCATCTTCATTGCTTCGAGTATAATTATTGCGTCTCCCTCTTTTACGGTCGCGCCGTTGGAAAAACAAAGTTTTTTAACAAGACCGGGCATTTGCGACTTAACCGGCTTGCCGTTGCCTGCGGGAGCAGCTGCCGGAGCCGCCTTTGCAACAGGCGCTGCCGCTTGAACAGGCGCGGATACGCTGCCGATACTTCCGTCGGTAGTCTCCTCTACTTCAACCGCATAAGTTTTACCGTTTACATTGATATTAAATTTACGCATAATAAATTCTCCTAACTTTATATTATTGATATTAAATTTCTTTTATAGAGCGAACTCTGAATTTGAGGTTGGACTTGTAAGTAATTTGCTGCGTCTCGTAATAAGCGTTGAGCGCCGCCATTATTACCGCAACAACTTCTTCGTCTTCCTCGCTTGCAATCTCTTCGACTGCCGCTACTGTTTGCTGATTGGACAGCGAATTTGCTTTTTTTGCAGATTGCTTTTCCTTCAACTTGCCTACGCCTTCGAAAATCAATCTCATAAGCGTAACCATAAAAATCAACAAAACAAGCATTACGAATACCGTGCCGAGTCCTAGCAACGCAACTTGAACGCCTATCCACAGTCTTTGCCCGAAATTACTGCTTCCAACCCCGAGCTTATCTGGCGTTCCGTAATTTTGCGGCAACACCATAAGCGCAATCAAACCTGCCAACAACGCTAAAAATACGATACATATAATGCTGATTTTTATTATTTTTTTCTTTGTCATACCCAATTCCGCCTTTATATACCCAACGTCATCATCAATGCCGACGCCAAATAAGGTCTTAAATTAGTTGCTTCGACAACGTTGTCGATATATCCGTCTTTAGCCGCAACGATAGGATTTGCTTGCATAAGCGCATAGACTTCCTCTTCGCTCTTGCCTTTTACGTCGATATTTGCCATAACTTTTTGGAAATACGCCATTGCTTTTGCCAAAGCGTCTGCGTCGACGCCTTTGTTCTGCTCAAGGTCTTTTGCCGTCTTTTTGAGTTCGTTGAGTTGGTCTGTAGCTATAACTTTGCTCACTTGCAAACCAATCGGAGCCACTACTGCGCCTGAAGTTGCCAAAGCATAATCAAATCCCAAAGCCTTGCTCATCAAAGCGCTGTATGCAAAACCTACGGCATTGCCGACTGCGACGCCCAATTTTGCTATCGAACTTGTCGCGACTGTCTTCATCAATGCGTTGGCGCGCTTAGCAATACCGCCCAATTCCTGCGCAAGAGTAGGATTGATTCCCAAAGAGTCAACCAAAGTTATAAGCGAAAGATTATATGCTTCAAGTTTTTCGACAAAAGAATTAGCCTTATCAAGTCCCTCTGCAGATATATAATCGCCTTCCGTCGCCAAGATTCCTACAGAAATTCCGTTGAGCTTTGCAAAAGAACAAACGACTTCTTTGGCATAAGCGGGACAGTATTCTATAACGCTCTTTTCGTCGAATATCATTTCGATACGCTGCTTTGCGGTGATTTTCTTTTCTAGATTTGGATTTACTCTATTGGGGTCGTCGCTCGAATCCGTCTCGTCCTCGAATATAACTGAAGTCAACTTTTTCAATTGAGCCGACAAATCTTTGCTATCGTTAAATACGAATTGGGCAACGTCGCTCTTGCCGTCATAAGCTTTGAAGCCAAGTTGAGCTTTATAATCCACCGGGAAAGACTTAGCGTCAGATACCAAGTACATAGGCGAATTAACCGACATAACCGCATCTTTTGACATAAACACAAAATCGGCGCCTGCCGCAAAAGTAGCCATCATTCCTACGGCAACGCCTTTGACTATGCATATATGAGGCACTTCGTCGGCAAGTTCTACGCCGCCTGCGATAAGCTTTGCATATCCTTCCATAACGCTTGCGCCCTCGCCTACTCTTGCTCCGCAACTGTCGATAATCGAAATAAACGGCGTGCCGGCTTTTAATGCCCTTTGCATACACTTATAAATCTTATCGGCGTGCGCTTTGCTCAAACTTCCTTTGAGCACGTCGACGTTCTGCGCGAAAAGATGAACGGGATTGCCGCCGAGAGTAGCATATCCGGTCAAAACGCCTTCGCCCAACGCTTCGGTCGCGTCGTCAAAACTCTTACCTGTAAGAAATACGTCGGTTTCGACAAAACTTTCGGCATCGACAATACTTTCGACAAACGATTTGATGTTCTTGGTAGCCTTGTCAATAGCTTTTATGCTAGCCGAGAGTGTATTGTTCTCCATATAAACCTCCAAAATATTGTATATAAAATGAATTTGTTAACAAAATATTGCGCAAGCCGAAAATCCATATAATTTTAAGCTTGATTTTGCAATCAAAATTATTATATGGGAAAT
>CAJUOK010000011.1:11518-53461 GCA_910588015.1 uncultured Christensenellaceae bacterium
TTTTGCAAGTAATTTAACAAAGAAAAATCAAATTAATTGATAAAATATTATAATATTATTTTTAATAAGCTAAAGCAACGTTTTACAAATAAAAAACACACTGTTTCTTCAATAAAAACCGCCGCAAATATAAGTTACATATTCTTGAGATAATAAACTTCGTCGTCGTTGAGATATCTGTATCCGCCTCTAGGCAAACCGCCCAGTCTTAATTCGCCGACAGCAATTCGCTTGAGGAATTTTACCTCTCTGTCCACGGCTTCGAACATCTTCCTTATCTGCCTGTTCTTGCCTTCGGAAATAGTGACTTGCAGTTTTGATTCGCCGTCTTTGTATTCCAGCAATTTGACCTTGCAACGTTTTGTCTTCTCTCCGTCTACCATAACGCCTTTTCTCAACTGCGCCAGTTTATGCTCGGGCATTTCTCCGACAACTCTGACAAGATAAGTTTTTGGTATTTCATAACTCGGATGAGTAAGTTTGTAAGCCAAATCCCCGTCGTTGGTCATAATAAGCAAACCTTCCGTATCGTAATCCAATCTTCCCACCGGAATAAGGTGAGGAATATTGACGTCTTCCAAATAATCGTATATGGTCTTGCGTCCTTTTTCGTCGCTAACAGTAGTTATACATCCCTTCGGCTTATAAAAAAGTATATATGAATAATCGGTAACCGGCTTGACGATTATATCGTCAACCGCTACCGTATCATTCTTTTCATTTATAGATTTTCCAAGTTCTTTAACAACTTTTCCGTTGACCTTTACCCGTCCTTCTTCTATAAGCTTATCAGCTCCGCGTCTCGACGCTGTCCCCGTAGCCGCTAAATATTTGTTTAATCTCTCCATTTTCTATACTTATACGCATTTCTCCCGTATAAGCGGATAGTTTGCGCAAAACTCCTGTATCGACGATTTCTTCTATATTAACAATATTTGCGCTGAAAAGCAATCGATTATCGTGATAAAACAGGATTTTTCCTATTACGCTAGCTTTTTTCAACGGAGCGCTTAAGTCTGCGTCAATCTCGAAATTACAGGTCAATCCCATTAATTCTCCATCTTTAAGCGGCAAAACCAAATCGTTTTGCAAAGCTATACCGTAATTTACTCCGTCTACGCTTATTTCCGACATAGTGTCTCCCTGTTTACCTACGGCAACAGGCGCATATTGTTGGAAAGCTTTGTCGAGATATACGGAACAAGTATTGTAAGTGTCATAGATATTAAGCACTACGCACACCAACTGCATTCCGTTACGCTCCGCCGCCGACACCAAACACCTTCCGGAATCCTTCGTATATCCCGTTTTAACGCCGTTGGCGCCGTCGTAAAGACCCAACATCTTGTTTTTATTTGCCAAATAATACGTCGGGTGCGTTTGGTTGGCTTCAACGGTATACATTTTGCAACCTACTATTTCTTTAAAAGTCTTATTCTGCATAGCGGTAGACGATATTACAGCCAAATCGTATGCCGAAGTGTAATGTTGGTCTCCGTGCAATCCGTGCGGATTTTGGAAGTGAGTGTTTGCCAAGCCCAATTGCTCGGCTCTTTTATTCATCATATCGACAAATCCATCTATGCTTCCGCCTGTAACTATTGCCAAGGCAGTAGCCGCGTCGTTGCCGCTTCTCAACATAAGACCGTACAACAAATCCCGAATTGTCCATATTTCATTTTTCTTCAAATATATCGATGAGCCTTCTATTCCGACGGCTTCGTCGGGTATTTTTACAGCTTTGTCCAAATCCGCGTTTTCAATTACAACCAACGCGGTCATAACCTTCGTCGTGCTTGCCATCTCAAGTCTCACGTCTTTATTTTGCCCGCCAAGCACGCGCAAAGTCGACGCTTCCATAACCACAGCCGAAGACGACTTATTGATATATGCCGCTTGATTCTCGCCGTTATTTATAGCGTTATCGTCAAGTGATTTTTGATAATAATCCGACGATTTATGAGATTTGTCTGCAAAATCGATTTTCGCTATGCTTAACGCATCTGAAAAACTATACATTATAAAAGTAGTCAGAATAACTGCGATAATTATAAATATTATTTTAAAAACACTTTTAATTGAGAAATATCTGCCCATTATTTTTTATCCTTTACCAAATTTACAGTTGCCGATATCAAGTCTTTCCATTTATCGGAACTGCTTTTTTCATCTATTTTTACCAAAGTAGGCTCATTGTCATAAAAGACCAAAAAGCCCATAGGAGACATTGAGATTCCGCCTCCTCCTCCGCCCGCATACGGTTGAAGCTTTCCGTTTTTTATAGGCTGACCGTCTTTAGTCTGCCCGCCTCCTCCGCCGCTGACAAAACCTACCGAAAGCTTTGCAAGAGGGATAGCCATTGTCTTTTCATCAAGATAAATAGGCTTGAATATCATATCCTCGCTTTGGACTATTCCCCTCAAATTTTCTAAAGCATTATTCATTATTTCTTGCAACGAATTATCTATATTGTCCATATAAATTTTCTCCTAAATTGTTGTCAAAAATATTATGCGTAAAATATACTAAATATATTTACGCATATTTGCGATATTTTCTTTTACTCAAAGCTCCGTAGATTGCAAAAAATACAATTTTAAATACGCTAGCTCCTACAATTATTCTTGCGCCAATCCCCTTAAAGGCTCCCCCAACTTCTTGCATTCGCAACTCTGAGACGGAAATTTTATCTTCCAAAACCGCCCTCAACATATTTCCGCCCGTCAATAAACTGCCTTCTATCAAAGATTTTTTCATACTGTCTTCAATATCGGAGGTATACTCAACGTCGACGCTTTTTACGTTGATTTTAGGCATCTTATCAATTAAATTAATCAAATAAGCTAATAATCTTAACTTATTTTTATTTTTTTTACGTTTTTTTGAGCTACTTTCTTCGTCTTTATCGTTTTTTAACTGCTTTAATTGTCCTTTATTTAGCTGATAATAGAATATATCTTCACAGACAAATGCCTTAAAACACACAATCTCTATATCCCATAGTAAATATAACTTAATACATACGCTTAAATTATTAAAATCGGCTCTAATATCGCATTTTAAGCCGCTAAAAACCATAATAATTAACAATATTGCCAAAAGCGCTGCGCCCGATAACAAAATATACGTCAACCACATATACCTATTTTGCGTATTATAATGACAATTATGACAAAAAATGCGACGGATAAATATCAATTACCCGTCGCAATATAATTAAATACTGTTTGTTTTATCAAGTTACGATATTTTCGTCGTCTTCGTCAAAAGAAGCCTCCGTAGATTCGACTATATCGCTTGCAGCCTCTCTCTCAACGTAATCATCACCAACGCCCTTGACAGTCTCAAGCTCTTCTCCCTGCAAAAATTCCGGAATATCGTTCATATCCATCATCTCGTCGAGTTCTGTATCATTCTCATCTTCGAACTTTTCACCTATTACGCGCTCTCTGTACAAACCTTCGCTTTGAACGTTATAGTTACTATAAGCGACAAGCCTACGCATAATTTCATCGTAATCGGGCAATTCGGCAATGCTCTTCAATTCGAATTTTTTCAAAAATTCATCTGTAGTACCGTATAAGATAGGTTTACCTGGAGCGTCCTTGTATCCGCAAGTCTTAATCATATCTATCTTAAGCAATACTCCCAACGCATAATCCGCGCTTGCGCCTCTAGAATCCTCGATTTCACCCCTTGTGATAGGCTGACGGTACGCTATAAGCGACAAAACTTCCAAAAGAATTTTAGACAACTCTTTCTCCCTGACAGGGCGAAGCATATCGCTTACTATTTCGCCGTATTTACCGTTGGAAGCAAACTGTAATTTATCATTGAAGATTTCCAATACTATTCCGCTGTCGCCGCTGTATTTTTCAGCAAGCATATCTATTACGTTATTCAAATCTTTTCTGCTTACTTCTTCGGGAAGACTGTTGAGTATTTCGCTTCTTTTTATAGGTACGCCCGCGGCAAAAATAATTGCCTCGACAGTCTGCATCAAGTTCTCCATATCAATATTTCTCCTCGGTCTCTTTCAATTTTTGCAAATCCAGATTTTCTCCGTCAACGTTTTCGTTGAGAGTAATCAAAATTTCTTCTGCAAAATTCTTTTGCACGGCTTTGACGATTTGTTTTTTCATAAGTTCCAAAAGCGCTTGAAAAGTCGTAATAACCTCACTTTTGGTTATATCATCTTCAAATAGATTGTTAAATACAACAGTCTTCTTATCTAAAATCACTTTGGATATGTATTCTATCTTATCTGCAACGGTAAATCTGTCTTTTTGAATTTTTTTAGTAGCTTGCCTTTGCTCCTTTTCCGTCAATCTCAATAAGATTTTTCCGTAAGCTTCTATCAGCTTATCAAAAGAAAAGTCGTTGACTACGATTATAGCGTCGGCATTTGTGAACTTTGGTCTTCTGTAAAACTTGTTGAGAGTCTCCCTTTCCTTAAGTTTTATCGCCTGTTCTTTGCACAGCTGGAACATCATAATTTTGCGTCTCAACTCTTCTTCGGGGTCAGTATCGTCGTACTCTTCATCCTCGAATTCCTCGACTCTCGGCAAACAAGCTCGAGACTTGATTTCCAAAAGGTCGGCGGCTATTTTTATATATTCGCTGGCTTCTTCCATATCGAGTTGCTCTACCTGCGCCATATGACGCATATATTGGTCGGTAATTTGCGCAAGCGGAAAAGTCCTTATATCATACTTACCTTCCCTTATTATAAGTTCGTATAAGAGCTCTATCGGTCCGTCAAAGTCATTGATATTGAGTATTACGTTTTCCGTTGGTTTTTTTTCAAAAAAGTTTACCATCACTCACCCTAAAAGAGACCCTTGAGAAAGTCCGAAAATTGCGGTAAAAATCCAATCCAATCCCTTACGCACAAGTCTGATTATGTTGGAAAGTATATCCAATTGAGGTATAAATCTGCCCAATATAAAACATATCAGCAAAAATGCCAACATAACTTGAGCGCCGTGCTTATACATAAAATTGACGTATTTATTGTCGGGCTTGGCAAGAGTCTCGACAACTCTAAAGCCGTCCAAAGGATAAATAGGCAAAAGGTTGAAGACCATAAGCGATACGTTAAACGCCACGGACATTTGGAACAAATAATACAAAAACATCACGATATATGACCAACCGCTTTGTATATTTACGGTTCCGCCCGTAATCTTCATCAAAATTGCCAAACAAAGCGAACTCAATATCGCCATTATCAAATTATACGTTACTCCCGCCAATGCCGTGAGCACCATACCCTTTTTATAGTTTTTGAAGTTTCTAGGGTCGATTGGCACGGGTTTTGCCCAACCGAAACCGACAAGCAACATCATTCCAAGTCCGATTAAATCAAAATGCTTGACAGGGTTAGGCGAAAGTCTTCCCAAAAATTTTGCCGTCTTATCGCCGTTCCACATAGCAACGTAGCCGTGGGACAACTCGTGTCCGATTATTGCGCATATCATTGCAATCAAATAAGCAACTATACACAATATCGCCATTCCAAAGCCCAGCGCCTTTACTATACTGTCATTGACAATCATCTGAATAAATGAAATCATCGCATCTCCCGTTTGCTTCGCCCAATGATATATGACGAGTAAACAAACATAATCTTACTTTTATATTATAATAAATATAACTTTGCAAGTCAATGATATGCCCCTTTTTTTATATATGCGTCGTAAAAATAGATTAAATCAGTCAAAATTCGACATTGAAATTTAATAAAACAAGCGGAACCCATATATGAATTCCGCTTCGAATATAACTTTAGCGCTTATTACCATTCGCCGGTTACGTCTTTGATAAAATCAAGGAACGTGCTCTTCTTTGCGTCTTGCATAGCAATTATATCCACACTGCGTTCCTCGCCGTCCATAGTATACACGGCTTTGCCCACAACGTCGCCCTTCTTAATCGGAGCTTTGATTTCCTGCGGCAATATCATCTCGATATCCTGCGACGAGCCGCCTACCTTTGAAAATTTTACTATATCTTCGGAGCAAGCTACTTCAATTGACTTAACAGGAGATTTTTTTACTTGAACGCTGCCCAACACTTCGCCTTTTCTAAAATATATCTTGTTGACGTAATTTGCAAAGGAATAGTCAAACATTGTTCTTACTTGATTAAATCTAGACTTACTGTCTTTGCCGCCCACAATAGTTGCAACGACTTTCATTCCGTTACGTTCCGCGCAAGCCGACAGACAGTGACCCGCCTTATCAGTATATCCCGTCTTACCGCCCTTGCAACCGCTATATTGTCTTATAAGTTTATTGGTATTGACGAATTGCGTTATTCTTCCCGACGGATGTTGATAATCTTCCATCCAAATTCCCGCGTAATCAAAATATTTCTCGTGACTCATAAGCTTGCGAGTCATTATATTGACGTCCTTAGCAGTGGAATACTGCTCGCTATCGCTCGGAAGTCCGGTACAATTGACAAATTTGGTATTATGCATACCCCATTCTTGCGCCTTTTCATTCATCATATTAACAAATCCGTCTACGCTTCCCGCAATTTTTTCAGCCATTGCATACGACGCGTCGTTGGCAGATACGACTATAATACCTTTTAGCAAATCGCTGACGCTGTAATTCGCGCCAGTATCCAAAAACATTTGACTTCCGCCCATAGAACTTGCGTTTGCGGATATGCAAATCATTTCGTCATAGCTCAATTTTCCCTCGTCAATTGCTTGGAAAATCAGATTAGCCGTCATTATCTTAACCATACTTGCTATCTCGTGCTTTGCGTCGGCATTGTGCTGATAGAGCACTTCGCCCGTATAATATTCCGTCAAATACTCGCCGAAGCCATTTGGCTCAAAAGGCTGTTCGCCCGTAGGCAAAGTATCGCAAGCCGCCTGCGCACTCATTCCCATAGGGAAAATTATCAGCATCGCCAAAATAATCAGCAAACTCAAAAATATAATTTTATTCTTCATATTCAACTCCTATCGAATTGTTTTTATCCTAGTGTGCAGCAAGAAACAATTTTTATGCCAAAATTACAATATAAGACATATATTTGCCTCCAAACTGTATTAGAATTGTAATATGGAACAAAAAATTTACTCCTATATGTTATCGATAGGATTACGCCCCAAATGTTGCGGCTATAAATATATATTTGAACTTGCCAATATGCAAATCAGCGGCAACGGTATTTTGCCGTTAAAACTCAACGGTTACAGCGCTCTGGCAAAAAAATACGGCAAAACAGTATGCAGCATAGATAAGAATATTCAAAACTGCATATCTAAGGCTTGGACCGACGGAGACGTCGACAATTTGTATAGAGAATTCGGCAATACCATTGACGCTGATAAAGGCAAACCGACGGCAAAACAACTTATAATGCATATTTGCGACAAAATTTCTCTTAACTGATATTTTTGTCATATATTGTCCTTTTATAAAATAAAATTAAATATAACTGAACTCAAGGCGACAATATGACAAAAAAAAATAATTTCAAACTCAATAAAGGAGTCATATCTCCAATTCTAAAAACCTTTTTCAGAGACAACAAGCTTTTTTTGATAACGTTTTTTGGACTGTATGCGTTGATATTCGCAATATCCTTGTTTATTGTTCTAAACTATCAAAGCCAACTTTCGCACGATAATTATTATCAACTCTTGCTTGAAGGCGAATACAGTTACGTCAAAGTTACTTTAAAGTATTTATTTTATAACGTGCTATTTGCTTTTTGCGCGTCTATAACATATAAAAAAAAGTACGCCTTTGCGTTGATGTATTTCGCAGTCACATTTATTGGCTACAGATTGGCGGTCAACATTGTCGGAAGCTGGCAATATAATCTTTTGATAAACATATTAAATGCGGTTTTGTTTTATTTCATTATTTTTACAGCTTACGTCGTTACTATTGTTCTTATAGTTTGCCATATCAATTCCAACTATTTATATTGCAACGACCGCTGTCCCACTACCCTTAAAAGCATACTTAAATTTTCTTTGATAACGACGGCTACTACTTCTTTAGTTATCATTATTTCAACTGTAGTATTGCCTTTGATTTTGTCAAAAATATTATTCTAAAGAAATAGGAGCATCCGTTTGGATGCTCCTAAAACTGTTATTTTGCATATTCGACTTGTCTGACTTCACGAATAACGTTGACTTTGATTTGCCCCGGATATTCGAGTTCTGCCTCTATTTTCTTTGCAATTTCTTTTGCCATAAACGTCGTAGCTTCATCGTTGACAACTTCGGGTTTGACGATAACTCGTATCTCTCTGCCCGCTTGAATAGCGTAAGACTGTTCAACTCCGTCGAAAGAATTTGCAACGCCTTCGAGCTTCTCGAGTCTCTTGACGTAGTTTTCCAACGATTCTCTTCTCGCGCCCGGTCTCGCGCCAGAAATAGCGTCCGCAGCTTGAACTATTATTGCCTCGAGCGTTTGAGGTTCAACGTCGCCGTGGTGCGCTTCGATAGCGTGTATTACGTTGCGCTGTTCCTTAAACTTCTTTGCTATATCCACGCCTATCGTAACGTGAGTGCCTTCAACCTCGTGGTCGACGGCTTTTCCTATATCGTGCAACAATCCCGCTCTCTTTGCGACTTTAACGTCCGCGCCTAATTCCGCAGCTATCATACCCGCCAAATAACTTACTTCCAAAGAGTGCTTAAGCACGTTCTGCCCATAACTGGTGCGGTATTTCAATCTGCCCAAAAGTTTGATAATCTCAGGGTGCAAGCCGTAAACGTTTGCTTCAAACGCAGCGTTTTCGCCAGCTTCTTTCATCTGTTGTTCTATCTCTCTCTTGACTTTTTCTACCGTCTCCTCAATCTTTGCAGGGTGTATTCTTCCGTCTGACACCAATCTTTCTATTGTCAACTTGGCAACTTCTCTTCTCACAGGGTCAAATCCCGAAACCGTTACTACGTCGGGAGTGTCGTCGATTATCAAATCAACGCCCGTAGAGTTCTCTATCGCTCTTATATTTCTTCCCACTCTGCCTATGAGTCTGCCTTTCATATCTTCGTTAGGCAATTCAACAACCGACAGCGCAATTTCCGAAGCGTGGTCAGCCGCGCATCTTTGAATTGCAAGACCCACTATATTTTTTGCCTTTTTATCGGCTTCATCTTTGGCTTTTTGCTCAATCTCCTTGACCTTTACGACCGCGTCTTTTTGAGCCTCGTCCAGCATCTCATCAATAAGTATCTGCTTTGCCTCTTCTTGCGTAAGCTTTGCGACTTTTTCAAGTTCCGTCAACATCTTGGCGTGCGCGTTTTGCAATTCTTGCTCGATTTCGTCAAGCTCTTTTTCCTTGCCCTCCAACTGCTTTTTCTTTTCGTCGATAGCGTCGGATTTTTTGTCGATTGCCAACTCTCTCTTGATAAGTTGGTCTTCTCTTTGCGCGACTCGCTGTTCGCTCTTGGCAATTTCCGATTTTTGCTCTCTCGACTGATTTTCAAACTCCTTACGAAGTCTTCTTTGTTCTTCTTTTGCCTCTTCTTTTGCTTCCTTGAGATACGTCTTAGATTCTTCGCGAGCTTCTTTCTTTATCTTCTCGCACTCTTCTTTGACACCGCCTACAGTCTTTTTTGCATACGACTTGTATATCAAGACGCCTAATCCGATGCCGCCGCCTATACCGAAAACCGCGACAAGCAACAATCCGATTATCCATCCAACATTCGCATCTGCCCCAAGGAGAAAATCAAAGCAATTCATACTGAATTTCATCTTTGCCTCCTATATTAAATTGTTAAGTTTCGACATAATAAATTTATGCAATCTAATTATAGCCTATTTCTTCCGGCAAAGTCAATATAATGATATCAATAATTATTATAATATTAAAATTTATTTCGATAGTTTTGACATATATTTGATTTGCAAGTTATTAACATACAATATATGGTGTTTAAGTGAATTTGGGAAGAGTTTCCTCTTCCCAAATATGTAAATTATTCTTCTTTTGCTTTTTGCATAATTTTATTTTTGATTTCTTCGGCAACTTCGGGATTGTCTTCCAAATACTGTATTGTTTTGTCTCTTCCCTGACCAATTTTTTCATCGTTGTAACTAATCCAAGAACCGCTCTTTTTAAGCACGTCCATAGCCACGCCCATATCGACAAGACAGCCGTTTGCAGATATGCCTTTGCCGAAAATAATATCGAATTCCGCAGTTTTAAACGGCGGCGCAACTTTGTTCTTTACAACCTTTGCTTTTGCTCTGCTACCTATAAAATCGCTTCCGTCTTTTATAGCGTCGCCTTTGCGAACTTCTATTCTTATACTGGAATAAAACTTAAGCGCCTTTCCGCCGGGAGTAACTTCGGGATTCCCAAACATTACGCCGACTTTTTCTCTCAACTGATTGATAAATATAACGCAAGTCTTGGTTTTATTGATAATTGCGGTGAGTTTTCTTGCCGCCTGCGACATAAGCCTGGCTTGAAGACCGATAACAGACTGTCCCATTTCGCCTTCGATTTCCGCCTTAGGAGTCAAAGCCGCAACCGAATCCACTACTATAATATCCATAGCGTTGGTTCTCACCATAGTCTCCAAAATGTCCAATGCCTGTTCGCCGCTGTCGGGTTGACTGACGTATAGGTCTTTTACGTTGACGCCGAGCTTTTCTGCATATATCGGGTCCAAAGCGTGTTCTGCGTCTATAAATGCAGCCATACCGCCTTCTTTTTGGCAAGAAGCTATCGCGTGCAACGCAACCGTTGTCTTACCGGAAGATTCCGGTCCGTAAATTTCTACTATTCTACCCTTGGGCAATCCGCCCACTCCCAATGCCATATCCAACGTTAGGCATCCCGTGCTTATTACGTCAATGGTCTCTATCTCTCTGTCGCCGAGTCTTATAATCGAACCCTTGCCGTATTGCTTTTCTATTTTTGCAATAGCTTCGGCGACAAGTTCAGACTTTTGTTTTTCTGCGTCTTTTTTATCTTTTTCCATAAATCAATTTACCTCATCAAAGTTCTTTTATATTTTTAAGCGCCAAATACAACGCCGTATTTGTCACACTCTTTCTTATATCGTTTCTGTCCTTATCGAAAAACGTGTCGTAGACTTCTATTCCGTATCTGTTGCCAATTGCGATATATGACAAACCTACCGGCGTGTCGTATTCGTCGCTCAACGGTCCCGCGCATCCCGTCGTGGCGATTGCCAAATCGATTTCGTTGTTTTGCAAAAGACCTTGAGCCATCTCTCTTGCAACCTCTTCGCTGACGACGCCGTGCTCTTCAATCGTAGCAAGTTTGACGTGAAGTCTTCTCACCTTCGACGATACGTCGTAAGTTACAAATCCCTCGTAAAGAACCGAACTGCTTCCCGATACGTCGACCAATCTCGAGCAAATCATACCGCCCGTCAAAGATTCGGCAACGGCAATCTTAGCGCCTTTATTTCTTGCGTTTTCAATGACGCATTGCTCCAAGGTCGTGTCGTAGTTGGCGTACACGTTATCTCCCAAAGCGTCCAATATCAAATCGAGCATACGCTGAAATTCGATATCGCTTGCGCTCTTGTTGACAAGCGTAAGTTTGCAATCGAGATTTTGCTGTTTGAATTCCAAACTCACCCCGTCGATTGCCGCAATCTTTCTGCACTTGGACAACACGTCGGCGTCAATGTCAAAAACTTTTAATACGCAGTAATTTTTGCAAGTCTCTATCATAATTCTTCCCCCTCTTCAACAACCCGTCCGAAATAATCTATGCCGTCTACTTCTTGAAGCTTAACTTTATATATATTGCCGATTTCCAACGGCGTATCCGAATAAAAATATACTCTCGTGTCTATTTCCGGGGCGTCATAGCTGCTCCTACCGTAAAACAATTGCAAATCGTAATCTACGCCCTCGTATATCACGTCAAGCGTCGCGCCCAATTTCTCTTTGAGTTTTTCCGCCATAATTCCTTCTTGCAAAGAATAAAGTTCTTCTTGACGTTTGAGCTTGGTTTCTTCGTCTATATGTCCGCTCAATCTGACGGCAGGCGTTCCGTCTTCCGCGGAGTACGCAAAGAATCCGCATCTATCCAACCTCGATTGAGCTATAAACTCTTTGAGTTCTTCAAAATCTTCTTGCGTTTCTCTCGGAAAGCCTACGATAAATGTAGACCTAATCGTGAAGTCGCCGCGCTCTCTTATCATTTTGATTAAGTCGACGATTTGATTTTTAGTAACGCGTCTATTCATTAATTTGAGTATCTTGTCGCTGACGTGCTGACAAGGTATATCGATATATTTGCAAATCTTGGGATTTGCCGCCATATATTCGATAAGCCTCTCGTCCACCAGTTCGGGATATAGATAAAGCAATCTTATCCATTTGACGTCAAGTTTTGAAAGCTCCTCCAAAAGGTCTATAAGTCTTATCTTGCCATATATATCCAAACCGTATCTCGACACGTCTTGAGCGACCAGTATCAATTCTTTTATGCCGTAGTCTCTTATTAGAGACCTTGCCTCTTCGACAATATCTTCAATAGGTCTGGAAGTATACTTTCCCCGTATGTTGGGTATCGCGCAATATGTACATCTGTTGTCGCAGCCTTCGGCAATTTTGAGATAAGCGTAATGATAAGGCGTAGTCAACACTCTTTGTTGAGAAAAATGTCTGTCGTTTTTGTCGTTGACATAGCATTGTTCCGAATTACCCTCCGCCAAATTTTTCACCAACATTGGCAAATTGTGATAATTCGCCGTGCCTAAAAACATATCGACTTCTGGAAACTCGTCTTTTAGCTCGTC
This sequence comes from uncultured Christensenellaceae bacterium, assembly GCA_910588015.1. Classification (GTDB taxonomy): domain Bacteria; phylum Bacillota; class Clostridia; order Christensenellales; family UBA3700; genus RACS-045. The sequence goes on from CAJUOK010000011.1 coordinate 24,297, forward strand.
CATATATCTTTGAGCAAGACAACCTGTTACGATAAGAAACTTGCACTTCTCTTTTTTGTATTCAGCCATCTCCAAAATCGTATCGATTGCTTCTTGCTTTGCGCTGTCGATAAATCCGCAAGTGTTTACGATAATAATATCGGCTTCCTGCGGTTCGCCCGTCAGCTCAAAACCGTCGTTTTGCAAATATGCCAACATATTTTCGCTATCGATTCTGTTTTTGTCGCAACCTAAAGAAACAAGACCTACTTTCATTTCATTTCCTCTTCGTCGCTTTTCGTATCGATATCGATATTATTTTGTTGACTGTCAGCGCAATTCCCGTCTGAATTGCCAAACAACAGTTTGGAATTTGCCAACATATAATTAACACCCGATAATACTGTGAATATTGTCGCGAGGATAAAAAGCGCCGCGCCGATATACTCAAAAATCTTAAACACTATCATCTCGTTGGCGGAACATAGCAAAAACGTCAGTCCGAACATAGTCGTCGCCGTCTTGATTTTTCCCAACTTGTCGGCAGCCAACACGACGTTTTTCAAAGCCGCCACTTGACGAAGTACTCCTATCATAAATTCTCTTGCAATGATAACAACAGAACATATCAACTCTATGTAAGGTATCTCGGGAATATAATTACCGTCGACCAAGATAAACAATCCTGCCGCAACCAATACCTTATCTGCAATCGGGTCCAACAATTTTCCTAGGTCGCTGACCATATTGTATTTTCTCGCTATATGTCCGTCGAGATAGTCTGTCAAAGACGCGATTATAAATAACAACGCCGTGATAATAAACATATATTCATACAAAGGCTGAAGACAGTAGCATACCAAAATCAACGGTATCATAACCAATCTTACGATAGTTATCTTAGTAGGCAACGTCATCGATGCGCTTTTTCCCATTTGTATTTGCTCCTTAATAAACTTATTATTCTGCCGAAGCTTCTTCTCCGCCCAGTCTTGCGTTTTCTATAATCTCATCGACTTGTTCGGACGAAAGCACGCACACGCATTTTGAACCTTGTTTCTCAATATAACCGCAAGCCATAAGCCAATCGAAGATTTTTCCTCCCCTCGAGAATCCTATAGAAAATGCTCTTTGCATTGACGATATAGACACGTTGTCCATACCGACGATTCTCTTAAGAACGTCCGGACAAAGCTCGTCGGGAAAATCAAATTCTTTGATTTTTTCCAATGTCTTGGGATTGACTTCCTCTTTTTTGGGTTCTGCAATTGCCGCAATCTCCGCTTCGATTGTTTCGTCATAATAAGCGGAATTGTGAGTTACTATATCGCGCATAATGTTTTGAATCTCTCCGTCGTCGATAAATGGATTCTGAAGTCTTATCATATAACGCGATTTGGTAGTCTTGACAAGCATATCGCCCTTTCCGAGCAAATCTTCGGCGCCTACGCTGTCGAGTATGGTACGGCTGTCCGTGCCTGTCGTGACGGCGAAAGCTATTCTTGTCGGCAAATTGGCTTTGATGTTACCGGTAATAACGTCGACCGACGGTCTCTGCGTAGCCAAAATCAAATGAATACCGCAAGCTCTCGCTTTCTGCGCCAAAGTCAAGACGTAAGTTTCGAACTCTTTTGCCTGTTCGCTGACCATTATGTCTCCAACCTCGTCTATTATCGTAACTATATACGGAATAGTCTCGCCCGCATCGATTACTTCTTTGGTGGCATTGTAACTTGATATTTTAGCGACAAACCGTTTTGCGAAAAGCGCGTATCTTCTCTCCATTTCCGCGCAAAGCCATTTGAGTATTCCCAACGATTCTTTCGGAGTGTTGTATATCTTGGGAGTGAGCAAGTGCGGCAAAGCTTGATACTTGCTGAATTCCACTCTCTTCGGGTCGACGAGAATTATTCTCAATTCTTCAGGCGAATACTTATATATCAACGAGCAAAGCATTGTGTTGAGGCACACGCTCTTACCGCTACCCGTACCGCCGGCAATCAATCCGTGCGGGAAATCCGTCAAGTCTTCATAGTGGCAATTATTGTCCACGTCTTTGCCCAAAGCAAAATAAAGACCGCCTTTTTTGTTCTTAAATTTATCGCTGGTCAAAAACTCTTTTAGCCCTACCGTCTTACGTACTCTATTGGGCACTTCGATACCGCAAAGAGATTTGCCGGGAATCGGCGCTTCTATTCTCGCAGTTTCGACAGCCAATGCCATAAGAATATTGTTTATCTTGGACGGAATCTTGTCTACCGAAAGAGTCTCGGGTATCTCGAATTCATATCTAGTTACAGACGAGCCGCTGACAATATTCTTGACGTGAACTTCTATGCCGAAGTTGCCGTAAGTCCTCTCGATTATTTTTGCCCTTTCCATAAAATCTTCGTTTTCTTCCACGTCGGGAACGTAATCGACCAAGTTGTCAATGCTCGGCGGAATATACGGAGTCTTTACAACCTTTGGCTTTTCCTCTTCTTTTTGTTCAATCTGCGGCTGATTTTGATTGTTCGTCACGCCGTTGTATACGTTTGGTTTGGTTTGCTTTGTCTCATTACCCGCCGCAGTAGATTTAGGAGGAATGGGCTTTGGTTTGTCATAAGTCTTTTCAAAGTATCCGTCGCTGTTTTCGACAGGTTTTTCGACTTTTATTTTATCCGTAGCATTATAATTTCTGACAGGGGACGGGTCATCTTTTTGCTTTTCTCTGTTCATACGGGCGATATATTCGTCCATACTTTCTTCGCGGCGAGTCTCCGTCTTGTCTTCAATCTCGTTTTGTTTAGGTTCTTCGACTTGTTTTTCTTCCTCGGGTTTATTTTCCAAAACGTTATTTTTCTCTTCAACTTCCGAATCTGCAGAGGAATTTGCGCCTGCAACTGAGGAATCTTGTTTTTGCGGCTCTCCTTCGCTCGGGAATCTAAAGTTTTCCAAATCCGTTTGGGAAGAGTCGGCAGCCCCCAATAGTTTATTCAATCTTTCGCTAAACGTCAGCTGTTGAGGAGCTGAATTCGTCGTTTGCGCAGACTCTGGCGCAGAATTTGAATCTTCTACGTTTTCAGAAGGAATAATCGGCTCGTCGTCTTTGTTTTCAAAACGGCGAATCTGCGAATAATACGACGGCGTATGTCCCGTTTGAGGATAGTCGGTATTGGATTGCGCATCCGACTGAAATCTCTCGTATATAGATTGAGTTCTCTGTCTTTGAGAAATTTGCGGCGGTTTTTGTTCAGTATTCTCTGTCTGAGGTTTCTGTTTTCCCTCGTCGACAATATTGAGTCTTTGTGACGCGTCTATTCCCAAATATTCTCTTTGCACCGCTCCTATGTCCGAACCGTTTACCTCCGACACGTCCTCGCTTGCAAAGATATATTCGTTGCGCGCCGCTTCGTTCCTTATCTCTTGCGTATCCAATATCAATTGAGCTTCTTCTTGAGCTTCCGTCTGTATTGGCTCGTTTTGCATAACGGGAATATATTCGGCTCCGAAATCGATATTGTCAAAACCTCCGCCGTAAAGATTGCCTGTTTGCTCGTTTGAAATATTAACGCTGTCTATAGGTTGATAGTCGTTAAGAGTATTTCTTCCGCCCCTGCGAAACAACTTTTCTCCCAAATTTCTGCCTTTTACAGTTTGGTTGTTGAGCGTAGCCGACGGGTCCTGTCTGTCGACGTCGTATACGTTGACGTTGGAATTAGCAACGCCCGTAACCTTCTTATTTCTTCGGAAATTCACGTTGATGTCGACGTTTACTTGCAAAAGTATTGCAATAACGATAAGTCCCACAGTAAAAATTCCGTTTGCGACAAGCCAAAGCGTATAGATATATTTTGTCGCGAACAAATATAAAAATATGCTTGCAATAGCTCCTCCCGCGGTGTCGGCGCCTTTGTATGATTGAGAAATATAATTTCCCCACCCGTCGAGCGCATAAGTATGCGAACCGAGAATATGCGCAAACGTGATTGTCGTAACAACTATCAGCGCATATATCATTATAATCTTTTTGCTTTGTTTTGGTTTAACGTCGAAAATAAACAATGCTCCAAGCAAAGTCATAGCCAAACTGTAGCCGTAGATTGCATATCCGAAAATCCCCGTCAAAAAGTCTGTCACAGCTTGTCCCGCTCTGCCGAACGCTCCGAACAAAATCAAATCAAATACGAAAAAAATCAAAGCGATTACTACGCCGTTGATTCTTCTGCCGCTCTTCTTGATTGGTCTGGTATTCTCTTCTTGAGTTTTTGCCATTAGAATTCTCCTTATAATCTTTATAGATTATACACACGCTTTCCATCCAAATTCAACTACATAAGATTATAACACATTAACTCGATAAATTTCAATAATTTTGATAAGTAATTATACATTTTAAATTATTATTGCGCGCGTTTATTATAAAATACTCAATATGTCCCTAAATTTACACATCTTCTCGATAACAAAAAGCAAAACTGCAACTTTTTTATTGCGATATGAAAACGGAGACTGCAATCGCAATCTCCGCAAAATTATTAATCGCACAATCAACCTATGAGCTTATTCAAATCGCAGTCGGGTTTCTTTCCGACGTAAGACAAACTTACTTTTGAAAGGTCGTAAGAATAATCTATGACGTCGCGCGTCTGCTCCAAAGTTATATTGTCAATGTCTTTAAGTTTTTCGTCAATGTCGAAAATTCTGTCGGTAAAAAGCACGTTTTTAGCGTTGACGCGCATCATTACTCCAGTGCTCTCCTGCCCCAACACATAATTGCCTTTTAATTGAGCTATGCCCCTCTCGAGCTCTCTTTTGGTAAGTCCGTTCTTTTTTAAGTCCTCTATCAGCTCCAAAGTGCAATCGACAGCCTTCTTTACGGATTCTACGTTGGTACCTATATACAAAGACAATATTCCGTTATTGATATAAGAAGAATTATAGGTGTAGACGTTGTATGCCAAACCTCGCTTTTCTCTTACTTCCTGAAAAAGTCTTGAGCTCATACCGCCGCCGACGACGGTATTGACAAGAGCTTCCGCCATAGAATACTTGCTGTCGTACTCAAACGAAGGAAAGCCCAAAGCAATATTGGACTGCTCTATATCTTTGAATTTACTCAACACGCTTTTCTTTGTTTCGCAACGCTTATCATACCAATCTCTTTTGCAATTGGAGGAAAACTTGCCCTCGAAGTATTTCTCCACCAAATCCCTTGCTTTGTCGAAAGGCAAATTGCCCGATATGGAAACAACGCTGCTTTCGGCGCAATAATTATCGGAAATATAACTAATCAAATCATCGCGCGTGAACTTTTTGATATTATCTCTTTCTCCCAAAATCGTCATTCCCAACGGATTTTTACCAAAATATCCCTCTGCCAACATATCGAGCACAACGTCGGAATTATCGTCTTCGCACATTGATATTTCTTCGAGAACAACGCCCTTTTCTCTCTCAATTTCCTCTTTGTCAAAAGTAGAATCAAATAGGATTTCGCTTAAAATCTTAATACAATTTTCCGCTTGAGAATCAATGGAAAGCGTATAAAAACAAGTTGTTTGTTTTGACGTAAAAGCATTTATCTGCGCTCCGATACCGTCCACGTATTCTACGATTTCAAAAGACGATTTATCTTTTGTCCCTTTAAAATACATATGCTCTATAAAATGCGATATACCGTTGTTGACGGACGTTTCGTTTCCGCTGCCTACAGCCGTCATAACGGCGATACCTACCGACCTAACTGCCGGAGAATATTTATAAGCCAACCTCAAACCGCTTGGAAATCTGTAAATTTTGTTCATCTTGCCCTCTGTGTCCTTTTTATATTAACATTATAGTATAATTATTATCAATCGTAAAGCATAATTATACTTACGGCGTAGCTTTTATTATTACCTTAAACGATTATTTTGGATATATTGTTTTACCGTCGAAGTCAATTCGAACTCTTTTAGGAGCTATTAATGAAATTACTCTCGACTACATTTTAAAGTATGATTCGTTAATAATTTCCCAAAAATCAATCAAATTATTTCTTGAGAAATGATTTGCGACACGGTGACGGGAGTCAAATCGTTTTGTTCGTAATATTTCAAAATATCCCCCAAAGCGGCGAGCGTATGCGCCGTGGGATGCATCAAAATCATATCGCCGGCGCCTATTTTATTGGTAGCTCTGCTGTATACAAGCGAACTGTCTTTGTCTCTCCAGTCAATCGTATCTCTGCTCCACATTATAACGCTCATTCCCGCGGAATGCGCAACTTTGAGCGTAACGTCCGAAAAACTTCCCGACGGAGGCGCAAACAAAGTCATACCGTATCCCGTCAGCCCTTTGACCAATGTGTTTGTAGACGTGATTTCCGCCTCGTTTTGTTTTGCGTCAAGCTTGGAATGGTCTTTATGAAAATAACCGTGATTGCCTATTTCGTGACCTGCGGCAATCATCTTGTCTAAATACTCTTTATTTTTTGCCGCCCAACTTCCTCCGACAAAAAACGTCGCCTTTGCATTGTGATTTTCGAGAGTTTTGAGCATACCGTCGAGATATTCGGTTCCCCAATACACGTTTATCATCAATGCCACTTCTCCGCGAGTAGTGTTGCCTTTATAATAAGGTCTGTCGTTGCTTTGCGTAAAGACAAAAGACGAATACTGTCCGCTAAAACTAACCAACGTGAGCGTAAACAACATTGCTATAATGATAACGTTAGTAACAGAACTTGCAAATTTAGATACTTTTTTCATAGACACCTCAAAAAATAATATGCCTATGATTTTAATATTATGATATTGCGCTAAAAAGCCTTATAACGTTGTCGCATTATCGCCGTCTTAAAGTATTAAAGCGCTTTTGTTAATTTCTTTGTCTACCTTGATTCTCTTTTAATAATAAACGACTTTTGCTTTGCATTTTTTGCGCCATCTTTGCAAAATTCTTAATTTTTTTAAATGCATAGGAACTCTTAACGTTTGTTCGCGAGTCCATCCTTCAAAAGCTTCCGAGAATAAGACTGTATTTTGCGGAATTGTCAATTCTTTTATTGCGGTGCAACCTTTAAACGTCCATAAATGTATCATATTTACCGAATTGGGTATATTAATTTCTTTTAAAGACTTACAACCTATAAATGCCCCCAAATCTATATTGCCGACAGAATTGGGAATATAGACGCTTTCTAAATTTTCGCAATTGGAAAAAGAATATCTGCCTATTACAGTAATATCGCCGTCTATTCGGTAAGATTTGTCTTTGCCAAGATATTTTTCCAAATAAAAAGATTTCTTTTTGTTCTCTCTTTGCGTAACGATGCATTCGACTCTATTGCCGCCTATATATACTTCTTTGAGATTATATAAGTTGGAGAGACATTCGCATTCAAGATATATATCGGGATTTTCTATATACAAACGCCTAACATCGCTTACGCAAAAAAGCGCTGATTTTCTGATTACTTCTACCGACATCGGAATATGCAATTCTTTAGCATTAAGTATCGATACAGAATATTCAGCCAACGCGCTTACTCCTTGCGGAATAAAGACTTCTTCGCTATCGTAATCTCTGTATCTTTTCAAAACATTGTCAATTATGCGAACTTTCTCGTTATCTACGTTTAATTTAATTATATTTTTTGTTACTCTGTCATTCATTTTAAACACCTGCTATAGCTTTTATAGCATTTAGAATGCTATAAATCAATAATTTACTACTTTTCCCCTTACGCCGTCGGGAATATCAATTATTTCGCGGTCAAGAATGTTGCATTTTCCAACTCTCCGTCCGTAATAAGCTACTCGTCGTTGTCAAAATCTATTTCGACTTCACTATCCCCCACCGTAATGCACCTCATATAAAATATTTCGTAATATTATTATATTATTCTTTTTATTTAAATGCAATAAAAAAGAGCAACCTTGCGATTGCTCTCTTTATAGCTATTTTTTATTACTTAAGCACTTCCAAAAGTCTCAACGCTACGCCCTTGTCGTTGATATCGATAACTTTTACTTTTACCTTATCTCCGATGTTTACCACGTCTTCTACTTTTTCTACTCTCTCTTTCTTGAGCTTGGAAATGTGAATCATTGCGTCCTTACCGGGAGCAATTTCAACGAATGCGCCGAAATTCATAATTCTGACGACTTTTCCTTCGAATTCCTCGTCAATTTCCGGGTCGTTGGCAATGAGCTCTATGGTTTTTCTAGCTTTTGCGTTCATTTCTTCGTCAATACCCGATACAAGCACGTTGCCGTAATCGTCGATATCAATCTTAACGCCCGTTTCGTCTATTATCTTATTGATAACTTTGCCGCCGCTACCGATAACATCTTTAATCTTGTTGGGGTCAATGCTGAAAGATACAATTTTAGGAGCATACTTGGAAAGCGATTTTTGCGGAGCCGACAATACTTCGAGCATCTTGTCGAGAATAAAGAGTCTGCCTTTTTTCGCCTGCGCCAAAGCCTTGCGCAATATTTCTTCATTGATACCTTTGATTTTTATATCCATCTGAATTGCAGTGATACCGTCAACCGTTCCCGCAACCTTGAAGTCCATATCGCCGAAGAAGTCCTCAAGTCCCTGAATATCAGTCAAAACGGAGATTTTGGACTTGTCCTCGTTGCTTATAAGTCCCATTGCAACGCCTGCGACCGGTTTTTTGATTGGCACGCCTGCGTCCATAAGAGCCAAAGTAGAACCGCAAACGGAAGCCTGCGACGTAGAACCGTTGGAAGATATAACTTCGCTGACCGTACGGATAGCGTATGGGAACGCTTCAACGGACGGCAACATCGGCTCCAATGCTCTTTCTGCCAAAGCGCCGTGTCCGATTTCTCTTCTTCCCGGGCTCTTAAGCTGTCTTGCTTCGCCAGTGCTGTACGGAGGCATATTATAATGGTGAATATATCTCTTGCATACTTCGTCGTCAAGTCCTTCGAGCTTTTGAACTTCGGAAAGACTTCCGAGAGTACATATAGTCATAACTTGCGTCTGTCCTCTTGTAAACACGCCGCTGCCGTGAACTCTGGGCAAAATGCCGTGTTCACACCAAATAGGTCTGATTTCTTCGAGACTTCTTCCGTCGGGTCTAACGCCTTTATCCAAAATTTTTGCTCTGACTTTTGATTTTTTCATTGCATACAACGTCTCTGCAATGTCTTTCTTGCCGTCGGGGAATTGCTCTGCAAAGTGAGCGAATACGTCCTCGTCGAGCGCGTCTTCTGCCTTATCTCTATCCTGTCTGTTGAAGTTGTCGAGCACGTCGTCCATCTTCTTGTCGGCATAAGCCTTGACAGCCTCTTCGATATCGGCTTGCGGATGATAGAGATTGGGAACAATCTTTTCTTTGCCTATCTGCGACTGAATGTCTTCGATAAAGGCAACGATTTTCTTGATTTCTTCGTGTCCGAAAAGTATAGCTCCTATCATTTCGTCTTCGGTAAGCTCATTTGCGCCTGCCTCAACCATCAAGATAGCCTCTTTTGTTCCGCTCAAAGACAAATGAAGTTTTGACTTCTCTCTCTGTTCGGTGTTGGGGTTTATAATATACTGTCCGTCAACATAGCCCACGATAACCGAGCCCGTAGGTCCTGCAAAAGGAATATCGGATATGCTCAAAGCTACGGAGCTGCCTATCATAGCGTATACTTCCGGCGGAATATCCGGGTCTACGGACAACGCCGTTGCAACTACTGCGACGTCGTTAAAAAATCCTTTCGGGAAAAGCGGACGAAGCGGTCTGTCGATAAGTCTCGACGTCAAAATAGCTTTGTCGCTTGCTCTGCCTTCGCGCTTTTTGAATCCCCCGGGAATCTTGCCTACGGAATACATCTTTTCTTCATAATCTACACCGAGAGGGAAAAAGTCTATTCCGTCTCTGGGAGTTTTTGCCATAGTAACATTGACCATAACAGCTGTTTCGCCGCATCTGACGATACAGCTTCCGTTGCTGAGACCGCAATATGCGCCCGTCTCTACGCTGACTTCTCTACCGCCGACAGTGGTTGTAAAAATTTTTCTATTTATCATCAAACTAACCTCCAATAATTAGTAATTTAATCAAATTGCATTACAAACTTAAAAAATAGGGGTGTCAAATAAATGACAGCCCCGTTTTTTTACTTTCTGATGCCAAGTTTTGCTATCAATTCACGGTAACGCTCGATGTCGGTATCTTTAAGATATTTCAACATACTTCTTCTCTTACCTACCATCTGCAACAAACCTCTTCTCGAGTGAAAATCGTTCTTATGCTCTGCAAAGTGGTCGTTGAGCTGAAGAATTCTCTGCGTCAAGAGCGCAATTTGCACTTCGGGAGAACCCGTGTCGCCTTCGTGCTTTGCAAAGGTGTCGATAACTTGTTGCTTCGTCATTTCTTTTACGTTGATAATTTCCATTTTTTAGCCTCCTTTCTGTGGAAAATTAATTTAGCGATAGCCAAGTAAAACATCGGAGTCGTTGTAAAACCTAGCCACGTTATTGTCCGTATCCCTAAAGATACAAAAATATCTTACCATAAAACGATTGTCATTGCAAGCATTTGTGATAATATTTTATATAATTATTTTGTTCTATATTAATAATATTTGATTTACATTACACAAAAAAATTTGTTTTATCTTCTAGCATTTTGTCGCGTCTTTGAAGATAGACGTCAAGTCCTTTGGGATTCGCCAGTCTCTCCAATCTGTTGCCGTCGAATATTCTTTTGGATATTCCGCCTGCGCCGTTGGCAATAATACTCGACACTTCTTCCATAATATGTATATTATATATACATTCCTTGCCGTCTTTACAATAACCGACGTTTTCCAAATTGCCGCTCATATATTTTTGCTTATACATATAATACGGCAAATAGCCGCTGTTTTCAAGAGCATTTCGCGCATAATCCACCATAGCGTTTGCCAATTCAAAAGAAGAATTGTCATATCCGCCGACTTTTAACGAAGAACCTTTCTTTAATGCAAGCGTATGCACCGTTATGTTGTCGGGAGCAAGCGAAATTGCGCTGTCCACCGAATATTTAAAGTCTTCTAGACTTTCTTGCGGCAACATAGCTATCAAGTCCATATTGATATCAAAATCGTATTTCCCGGCCATTTCATATACGTCAAAAATCTCTTGGACGGAGTGACTTCTGCCTATTATATCAAGCGTTTTTTGATTGAAAGTCTGCGGATTTACCGATATTCTCGTAACTCCGTATTTTGCCATTATATCTAATTTTTGTTTAGTAATCGTGTCCGGTCTCCCCGCTTCAACAGTAAATTCGTTGCAATCGAACTTTGCCGCCTTGAGAATCCTATCAAAATTCTCATCGTCAATCGACGTCGGAGTGCCTCCGCCAACGTAAACGGTAGAGACCTTCATTCCCATTTTGTCTATAATTTCTTTTGTGCGTTCCAGTTCTGCGCAAAGTATATCGCAGTATGAAGGAACGAACTTTTTTATTCTATGTAGCTCCGCGGATATAAACGAACAGTAACTGCACCTCGATACGCATATGGGGATATTGACAAATACGTCCACCTCTCGCTCGTCGGGATTATACCATTTAACTTGATTGCGACAAATGCTCTTAATGAGCTGCAACTTGTCCGGCGATACCTTGAGAGTATTTAAAAAGTATTTATCCGCGTCCAAGCCTTTATTCAACGTCTCGTGATAAAGTTTTGTCGGACGAATCCCCGTCAACGAACCGTACGGCAGTCTCACGTTGAGCAAAGATGATAGATAATCATATAGCGCAACTTTGGCGTGCCTTTTGAGTTGCGCGTTAAATTTTGTATCGTAATATCCGCTATCTCTATCCGCAAGAAATTTGTTTTCAAGCATAAATCTTCTTAATACTTTTGAATTATTGTGTTTTATCAAACAATCAAATACTTTTTCTTCTATTTGTAACAATTCCAAGAACAACTCATCACCATCGTCGGAAAGTTCTATATATGGATAAAATGCCCTCAAAATATCCTTAAAATCATTGTCAAAATCCTGTCTGTCGCAAGAAAAATTAACCTTCATACGCTTATCAAATCATACTGCTGCAAGCTCTTTCGTAAACAAGACTTGTCGAAGGTCCGTGTCCGCACAACAGCGTTTTATCTCCCTGTAAATCGAATATCCTTTTTATCGAGTCTTGCAAAGCAACGACGTCTCCCCCTCTTAAATCATATCTTCCATATCCGTTTTTAAATACGGTATCTCCGCAAAAAACAACGTCTTCCATAACGTAACAGACTCCTCCCAAAGAATGTCCCGGAGTGTGCATAACTTTGATTTTTTGTCCGCAAAGTTGAATTATATCCCCCTCTTCAACCGTAATATCTACTTCAAATTTTGGGAATTTTCTACCGAATTCAAGAGGATTATCAATAAAATCTATATCCATTTTATGCATATAAATCTGCGCTCCGTACTTTTCTTTAAAAAAGTGCGCTCCGCCTATATGGTCAAAATGTCCGTGCGTGATTAGAATCGCCTTCAAGTTTAAACCTTGTTGGGATATATACTCCACAATATTGTCGCTCTGCGTTGCGGGGTCTATCAAAAAACAAGTTTTGTCGGATTGATTTTCCACCAAATAAGTATTAGTCCGCATAAGCCCCAAGACGAAAGTTGTTATTTTGATATTATTATTCACCTTTATTTCTCCAAAAACATAGTAATAGGTCCGTCGTTGGACATATCAATGTGCATATGTTCCCCGAATACGCCTGTCGCCACCTTGCCCAATCGCCGTTCAAACTCCTGCGCCGTAAAGTCGTAAAGAGGTTTTGCCTCGTCATACTTTGCCGACTTGGAAAAATCGGGACGACGACCGCTAAACGCGTTGCCGTATAACGTAAAATTGGACACGACCATAACTTCTCCGCCGACATCGGTCAACGTCTTGTTAAGTTTATTGTTTTCGTCCTTGAATATTCTCATTCCTATTACTCTGTCGACAAGATATTTACAAGTTTCAAATGTATCGCCCTGCGTATAACCGACGAGCACCAGATATCCTTCTCCAATTTTTGAAATTTCTTTGTCGCCAACAGTTAATCTTGCGTGATTTACACGCTGTAATATAACTCTCATTAACTCCTCACGTTCTTCGACGCCCTCTTAATCTCCCTAATACCCTTAACGGATTGCGTAATCTTATCCATCAATATTTTAAGCATATTGGCATTTTTGACCTCTACCGAAACTTTGACCGTCGCCAGATTATTTTTTTCCGACTTTGCCGATATACTCGTCATTGCCACCTTCATATTTGTAATCAACGTAGCGACCTCTATCACAAGCCCCGTTCTGTCAAAAGCGGAAATAACAAGGTTTGCAATAAATTTTTCGTCTTCAGACGCCGACCATTGCGTTTCTATTATCCTTTCGTGTTCAAAACTCTTACAATTAGGACAATCAGTCCTATGTATTACCACGCCGCCGTTACGCGATATATATCCGAGTATTTCATCCCCCGGCAAAGGCGAGCAACATTGTGAAAACCTGTATTTTAAGCCGTGTTCTCCTTTAATTACAACGCCGCCGGTCTGCTTGCGAGCAGCGGGTTTTTTGGTCATTTGCTCCAACGCAACGTTTTCTTGAAAATGTTCGGATTTATAAAGCTCGACCAATTTATTGATAACTTGAAGCGAAGTTAGTTCTCCGTAGCCTACAAGCGCCAAAACCTCTTCGGAAGTATTGAGTCCGTACTTTTGACGCACAAACTTCGACCAACTTTCCGTTGCAAGCAAGTCATTCAACGCATATCCGCGGTGTTTTGCCTCTTTATCTAAAATATCACGCCCGCGTTTCTCGTTTTCTTCGCGCATTTCTTTTTTGAAAAACGAGCGAATTTTGCTTTTTGCGCTTGGAGTTATGACAAATTTGAGCCAATCTCTTGACGGACCTTTTGACGTATTGGAAGTAATAACTTCGACCACGTCGCCGTTATTTAGCTTGGTACTCACTGGCATAATACGGGAATTGACTTTTATACCCGTACATTTTTCGCCCACTTTGCTGTGTATAGCGTAGGCAAAATCCACGCCCGTCGAACCATTAGGCAAATTAAAAACGTCGCCTTTTGGCGTAAATACGAAGACTTGGTCGGAATACAAGTCGACTTTGAGCATATCAAGATATTCTTGCGAATCGCTTGCCTCGTCCTGCAATTGCATTACGTTGCGTATCCAGGCAAGTTTATCGTCTTCGATTTTAGTCGTATCGATATTTGTGCCTTGCTTATATTTCCAATGCGCTGCGATACCGTATTCCGCTACCTTGTGCATTTCATAAGTACGTATCTGAATCTCGAACGGAGCGCCGTAAGACGTAAGCACAGTCGTATGAAGCGATTGATAAAGATTGGCTTTGGGCACGGATATATAATCTTTGAATCTACCGGGCAACGGCTTCCACTTGGTGTGTATAGCGCCCAATACAGCATAGCAGTCTTTTACGTTGTCAACTATTACCCGAAGAGCTATCAAATCGTATATTTGCTCAAACTGTTTGCCTTTATTCAGCTTTCTGTATATGCTGTAAAAATGTTTGGGACGTCCGTTGACTTCGCCTTTTATTCCCAGTTCGTCAAGCATTTCGTGCAATTCTCCCGAAATGTGATTGACCAAATCCTGTCTCTCAACTTTGGTTTGAGCGACTTTTTCCGCAATAAAATAATAGCTGTCGGGATATAAATATCTCAAGCATAGGTCTTCAAGCTCTCCCTTTACGCTTGATATACCCAAACGAGCGGCTATAGGCGCGTATATATCCAACGTCTCTTGCGCAACGCGTTTTTGCCCTTCCTCGTCTTTGAACGACAGCGTTCTCATATTGTGCAGTCTGTCCGCCAACTTTATGATAATCACCCTTATGTCGTTGCTCATCGCCATAAACATACGACGCAAATTCTCCGCTTGTTCCTCTAGCTTAGATTTAAAATTAAGCTTCCCGAGCTTTGTAACTCCTTGAACGAGCGAAAGTACCATAGGACCGAAATTATTGCTGATATCGTCAGAAGTACACTCGGTGTCTTCTATAACGTCGTGCAACAACGCCGCAACGACGGTATCGCAGTCCAATCCCATATCTATCAATATTTCGGCCACAGCGTTGGGATGAACGAAATATTCCTCTCCCGACTGTCTTTTTTGTCCTGCGTGAGCCGTCTTGGCATAATAGTAAGCCTTGATTATTTTTTCGGCGTGCGATTCATTGTAATTCTCTTGAACTTTATTTATGAATTTTATTTTTTGCTCTTCCACTTAAGTCCTCAAAAATCTTTGATACATATATTATAATACTCTCTGACAAGCGCTGTCAATATGCAAAAACTGCAAATCACAAGGCATTTTTTATCTTTGCATATATAACGCTGTCTTCCAACTTTTTCTTAACGCTAGCGTCGATATAAAATTTATCGGATATTTTGAGAATTCCCAATTCTGCAAATATAGCCGCAGACAAAACGGCTTCTTCGTAACCCGCGTCTATATATCTCTTAAGCGCATAATACATTTCGCTGACGCTACATACGGCTTTTTCGCTCAACAGCCGTTTTAATGCCAAAAATATCTCGCCCAAACGTTTATAGGACGGAAGATAAGGTTGGATTTTGCCGCAAATATTACTATTGTCGACACAATACAACTTACAGGATTTTCCGACGGCATTTTCAAAAACCTTGCTATCCAACGGATTGTCCAACAAAACGATATTTTTATAATAGCCAAGTCCATTCAATGTCGTTGGCGCAAAAATTATCTTTGTCACCGGAGTATATCCGTAAGAAACTCTGTTGCAAGTAAGCAATTTACCGTACTTATTTATATACTTTTCCAAAAAGTCATTGTACGTATCTATACTGTAAGCGATATAACAAGTGGAATATGAATTATTTCCAAGTTTTATCGCGCCGTCAATATCTATTAGCTCAAGCTTATTCCCGCCTGTTGCAATGCCAGTCATAACATAATCAACAAAATCTCCCTGCTCCTCAACTTCTTCGCAAACAAACGCGCCGATTTTACCTTGAGCGTATACCTTATTATTGTACTCGGCAAGCGTAAGCGCATAATATATATCCTTCGGAGTTTTACTTGCCAAAAACTCTTTATATTTCAAGCCTCCAAACATTAACAGTTCTTTATCGGGACGTTTGCTGACAATATGAGACGTTGCCCCCATCTGAGAAAAGTCCAAAGAGCCTATTTCTTCTTTGAATCTTATCGAAGGATTGCCTTCCCCAAACGGTTCCAACATCTTTATTCCGCGCGCCATATCCATAGCGGAATCTACGTCTTTCATATCTACGTCGTATTTGATTTTTGGCATAAAATAGTCCATAGAAAAATCTTGCAACACATATTCGTTGAGTTTTTTATTGAATTGCTCGATATTCTTTTGGTCTATAGAAAGTCCGCAAGCCATCGTATGTCCGCCGAATTTTATAAGCAAATCACCGCACTTTGCAACGTATTTCCTTATATCTATGCCGTTTACGCTTCTGCCGCTGCCTTTAAAACAATCTCCGCTTTTCGTGAGCAGTACGCTAGGTCTTTTGAACGTATCCGTTATTCTCGAAGCGACTATTCCCAATATCCCGTCGTCCCAATAAGGGTTATGTAAAACAATTACAGGGCAATTTTCAAAATCAAATTCTTTGAGCATATCCAAGCACATTTCCGTCAAATCGTTGGTAAGTTCCATTCTTTTGGAATTAGAATCGTTTATCTCATTGACTATTGTGTCAAGCAAAAAATTATCGTCCGTACAAAACAAATCCAAAACTCTGTTTGCGTCGCTTAATCTGCCAAGAGAGTTGATTCTCGGAGCAATTTTGAATCCTATATCGTACGCGGTCACCTCGTTTTTTATACAAGACGTTATCAACTTCTTTATTCCGCGTCTCACGTTGAAAGAATTTATTATCTTCAATCCGGCTTGAGTTATTATTCTATTATCGCCCACAAGCGGCACAACGTCCGCAACCGTGGCTATAGCCGCAATGTCTAGATATTTATCTCTTTCTTTCTCTCCTCCCAATCCTTCTACGATTCGCAAAGCTACTCCCGCTCCGCAAAGGTCTCTAAAGCAATCTTCTCCTGACATTTTGGGATTGAAAATCAAACAATCGGGCAAAACTTCGCCCATTTCGTGGTGGTCCGTTATAATAACGTCAAAGCCTAAAACTTCTCTCGCATACTCGACTTCCTCAACTCCCGTTATTCCGCAGTCGACCGTGATAAGCAAGTCGCTCAAATACTCTTCTGCAAGCCTTTCCAAAGCTTCTACCGACAGCCCGTAGCCATCCGTATGCCTATTGGGCAAAAAACAGTTTACGTCAGCTCCAATCGATTTAAAATAATTATATAAGATACTCACTCCGCAGACGCCGTCGCAATCGTAATCTCCGTATATTAGTATTTTTTCATTATTATTTATAGCGTATTTTATACGTTCAATCACTTCGTCAAAGCCCGTATATTTATGTATATCCGTCAAATCGTCCAAAGACGGATATAAAAATTTATATAACTTATCCCTATCGTCATAACCGCGATTTACCAAAATCTCAATAAGTTTTTTGTCGATAGAAAATTCTTTTGCGAGTTGAACTATTTCTCTTTGCTCCATTAATTCACCTAAAGCGTAGTATTACTTAAAAATCGAGAGCGTATTTATCTACGCTCTCTTAAGGTTTTATTTTACTTTCGCGCCCGCGTACGTCGGACTTTTCTTTAAGCCGTCACGCTTTGCAATCTTGCGCTTATCAACCGAATTCTTCATTAAGCAGTATAGCGAAGGAGCGATAACAAGCGAAGAATAGAAACCTGCAATCAAACCGAATATTACTGGCAATGCAAATTCTCTTACCGACGCCGTTCCTATAATTGCGAATATCGTAATAGCAACCATAGTCGTGATAGTCGAATTTATAGAACGCGTAAGCGTCTGCATTATAGATTCGTTGACCATCTTGTTATTCATCTCTACAACGTTATTCTTAACGTCGTTCTTGAAAGAGCCGCCCAATTTCTTCTTGTTTTCTCTCACTCTGTCAAATACGACAATCGTGTTGTTTATAGAATAAGAAACTATCGTTATCAATGCCGCAATAAACGCGCTGTTGACTTGAACTCTGAATATGATAACGAGGAACACCATCATTGCAACGTCGTGAACAAGTCCTATAATTGCCGCAAAACCGCTCCATATTTCGAATCTTATCATAATATATATCAATATAAACAACAAAGACACGCACACTGCAATCAAAGCAGTTCTTATAAGCGAAGCCGAAGCGGTTGCGCCGATATACGACGTGCTGATAGTTATGGAAGAATCTTGATATTCATTGGTATAATAATCTTTAATTTCGTTTTCCAATATTTGATTTCTATAAGTGGTCAATTCATTTGTCTTAGTATCAAACGTTGACGAAATATTATCATACTTGATAACAAGCGACATTTCGCTACCGCTACCCGAAGTCTGAACGTAGCTTATAGAAGCAACAGCCGCGCTTTCGCTTATATCAATACCCAAAGTTTTTGCGTATTCGACAACTTGTTTTGCGATTTCGTTACTTGTCAAAACGCTTTCTATCTTATTATAGTGCTTATTGTATTCTTCTTGATTATTAAGAACGTCGGAGCCCAATTCCACGGTCAATATAGAACCTCCCGCAAAGTCGATACCGATATTAATTCCTTTGGTAATATCCTTGTTTGTTACTGCAAAAGACGTGAAGGCGATAACTGCAACCAAGAAGATTATTACAGGAGCGATAGCCCATATCCAATGTTTTTCAACGATTTTAGCGTTAAGTATTTTTTTCATCGTTCAGCCCCTCCTCTTTTGGTTTTTTTATTTGAGCCAACGGAAGTTTCTTCTTGCTCTTGCTCATCCTCTTCGGGAATGCCCTTTTCTATATCTCTTTTCAGTCCAAACAATCCGGCCTTCGACTCGTCGTTGAATACCAAAATACATTCGAGTATCAATCTTGTCAAAAGCAAAGACGCCAAAAGCGAAATGATGATACCTATCAAAAGCGTAATACCAAAGCTCTTTATTGTCGCAGCGCCAAACGCTATAAGCACAACTGCGCCTATGATAGTCGTAACGTTACCGTCGATAATTGCTCCCAACGAACGCTTAAAGCCCGTCAAAATGGAAGTACGCATTGTTTTTCCGTTCCTATATTCTTCTTTTACGCGCTCAAAGATAATTACGTTGGCGTCGACTGCCATACCAATCGAAAGCAAAACGCCTGCTATACCCGAAAGCGTAAGTTGTACCCAAGGGAATATCGAGAGGAAGAAAAGATAAGTCAGCGAATAGAACCACAGCGACAAACTTGCCGCAACGCCCATAAGCTTGTACATTATAATAACATAAAGGAAAATCAAAACAAGACCAACGATACCAGAGATAAGACCTGCTTTGATTGCGGAGCTACCCAACGTTGCCGTCAAAGTGTTGCTCTCGGACATTTTCAAAACAAGCGGGAAGGAACCCGATTGAATTCTTACTGCCAAATCGTACGCTTGGTCATAGCTGTAATTGCCGCTTATAGACGCCGTGCCTTGCGTAATTGCCGAATTTACGTTAGGAGCGATTACGAATTCGTCGTTTATCCATATCGAAAGTTGAGAACCCGTCAATGCCGTCGTTGCCGTCGAGAACTTTTTAGTACCCTCTTCCGTAAAACTCAAAACAACTTCGTAATACCCCGTCGAATCGTCATATCTTACGCCCGTGCTTGCAATATCGGTACCCGTAAACTTTTCTTCAAGTTTAACTTTACCGTTTGCGTCGTTGAGAGAAAGGTCTCCCTCTTTGCCGTCTACATACTCTTTGAATTCAAAACTCGAAGGACGTCCAATCAAGCTAAAGATTCTTTCCGGGTCGTCTTCGTCTGGAATTTCCACGCGAATTCTTTTGTTTGATTCCGTAACCTGCGCTTCTGTGTATCCTTTGCTGAAAAGCAACGATTCCAAACTCGCCATAGTACCTTTAATCAAATTATCTATATCACTTTTTTGTTCGTCGGTAAGTTTTGATTCGTCAACCTCGTAAACCGCGTATACGCCGCCGCTGAGGTCGAGACCCAAACTTATATTAGTGATATAGGCATAATAATTCGTAATACCCAATTCTCCGTTGTCAAGAGATAGAAATCCAAAGACGGAGCCGAGTACAATAAGTATTGCCAAGACTGTCAAAATCACAATTGACTGCCACTTTTTCACCTTATTTTAGCCTCCTAAAATATTAGTCTATTCTATTATATATATATAATAATAATAAGTCAATAAAAATTCTTGACTTTTCGCTCAAAAATTATAGCCGACATAAAAATATTTACGTCGGCTAACAATCAAATTTTTATATTATTCTTCTTCCCCTGCCTCAACTTCCTTGAGATACTCTTCGTAAAGAGCGTTGAGCAAATCCTCGTCTTCTACAGGTTGGAATATATCGTTACCTTCTTCGTCCGATTGAATATGGAATATTATCATCTCGTCGTCTTCCATATCCTCTAATTCGACAGGTTGCAAATATATATACCATTCGTTCTTATAGTCGAGAGTAGCTATATGTCTAAACTCAATCTCCTTGCCCTCGTCGTCAGCAAGAACTATGAGTTCTTCATTCTCTTCTGCTTCTTCGTTAAAATTCTTATTTTCTGCCATATTGCAGCACCTCCTTTATTTCCTAACTATGTTATATCAATTTAAACTTATTGTCAAGTCTAATAATTTGCATACCTTGCTTAATTTTAAATATAAAATATAAAATTTAATGAATTTTTGGCGTTACGTGTCGTTTAAGCGTCAAAATTATCACCATTGGCTTTTCCGTAAATAATTTGATACATTGCAACCGACATACTCACGGCGGCATTCAAAGACTCGATTTTACCGCTCATAGGCAAAGAAATTATATTTCCCGCTTGTCTGAATTCTTCGGATAGCCCCTTGCTTTCGTTGCCTACAACTAGCGCAAAAGGATGATTAATCTTTCCCATTTTATACAAATTTTCGCCGTTCATATCCAAGCAATATACCGTATGTTTCGCCAATAACTGTATAGCTTGGCTTCTTGATTTTTCCAAAACGTTTACCTTAAAAATCCCGCCCATAGACGCTCTTACAACTTTTGGAGAATAACAGTCCGCGCACTCGATAGCAATCAAATTCTCCACTCCGCACGCCGCGCAAGTTCTGATAATAGTCCCCATATTCCCCGGGTCCGATATACCGTCCAACACGGCAACGTTGCCGGCTAATCTGTCGTTTGGATTCTTAAAATTAACCGTAGCTAATATTCCGCAAGGCGTTACTGTATCGCTCATAACCGACATAACTTTTTCGTCAACGACAAAAATTTTTCTCTCATCGTACCTATCAATAATGTACTCGAAGTCTTTTATTTTATCTTCTTGAACAAACAGCGAAGTCAACTCGACGTCTTTTGGAATGTCTTTTACAAAATTTTCGCCTTCGACAATAAATTCGTTAAAACGCTTGCGATAACCTCTGTCTTTCAACTTTTTTATATGCTGCGCTTTTGGATTTTTTATAGAAGTAATCAATTGATAATTTTTATCCATATTCTAATAATACTATATTTTAGCAAATATATCAATAAATACGAAGCCGATAACTATAAAAATAGAACGGCGCAAATGCGCCGTTCCAAAACGTTGTCTTATATATTAGCGAACTTTTTCGCACAAAGCGGTAAACGCGCTTGGGTCGTTTACTGCCAAATCTGCCAAAACTTTGCGATTGAGCTCAATACCGTTCTTCTTGAGTCCGCTCATAAACTTGCTGTAATTAAGTCCGTTAAGTCTAGCTGCAGCGTTGATTCTTGTTATCCACAAAGACCTAAAATCACGTTTTTTGAGCTTTCTGCCAACGTATGCGTAATTTTGCGATTTCATTACCGCTTGACGGGCAACTCTGTAAAGCTTGGACTTCGCGCCGAAATAACCCTTTGCCGACTTCAATATTTTTCTACGTTTTTTAACTGCGTTGACGCCTCTCTTGATTCTCATATCATCTTACCTCCACGACTAAATCATTTCCTTGATGGTCTTCTCTTGCGTTGAAGAAACGTAAGCGGCTTTTCTCAAACCGCGTTTTCTCTTCGGCGACTTCTTACTCAAAATGTGTCTTCTGTTCATTTTTGCTCTTTTTACTTTACCTGAACCGGTCAAGTGGAAACGCTTTTTAGCGCCGCTATGTGATTTTTGCTTTGGCATTTATCTATCCTCCAAAAATATTTATTTCTTTGCAATAGGAGAAAGAGTCATAGCAATACTCTTACCTTCCAACAAAGGCTTTTTCTCCATCTGCGCAATGTCTTTTAAAATATCGAAAAAGTCGTCCATAACTTTTATCGCAAGCTCGGGACGCGCCATTTGCCTGCCCCTCAATCTTATCGATACGCGTACCCTGTCGCCGTTCTCGATAAATTTCTTGGCTTGCTTCGCCTTCGTGTTGAGGTCGCCTACGTCTATAGTTGCAGACAGCCAAACCTCTTTGAGTTCCACGACTTTTTGATTCTTTTTGTTTTCTTTTTCTTTTTTTACGGTTTCGTACTTAAACTTGCCGTAATTCATTATTTTGCAAACAGGCGGTTTTGCCGTGGGAGAAATCAAAACAAGGTCAAGATTCTTTTCCTCCGCTCTTGCTAAAGCGTCTCTACCGGACATAATACCGAGTTGCTCGCCGTTCTCGTCAAGCAATCTGACTTCTCTTTCCCTTATCTGTCCGTTGATTAGCATATCTTTAATAGTCGTATCCTCCTAGCCGTTGGCAAAAAAATATGAGCAACAAAGCATAATTGTTACTCATAATAGAATTTCTATCATATTAACCCGATGCGACCTTTGTCGACAGGTGAGTAAAATACTGCTTTGATTACAATGGTATAATAGCAAACATTTTATTACCTGTCAACAAAAAACACGCTCAATTTCAAATTTATTTTTTAATTTCGTTGCGAGTAGTCATAGTATATTTTCCGTCTTTGCTATCTAGCACGTCGCAAGTTAGATAACCGCCGTCTTCATTCACCTCGACTACCCTTCCGCCTCTGGGATAATTTTTGTATAACTTACGCTTTGCGCCGCTGAACATAAAATATCTCCATTCGCCAAAACCGTAAGACGACATTCTGCCGTAGCCGAGACATATTTCGTAACCTTCCGCCATATTGTAAATGCCTGCAAAATTACTCAAATGGTCGTGCCCCGCGTATATACCGTCAACATTTTTGTTGGCAATCAGACTTTCTCTAAAGGCCTTGTTCATCTCGGGATTTTTTGTCGGATAATAAGAAATTCCGTCCTCAGGACTTTCTATCTCGCCTTTAAACACGCTGACCAGTTCCGTATTTTCTCTATTGTCGTACATCGTTTGGAACTCTTCGGTAGGCTCGTGGGTATACATACTCATATTTACATCGTATTTTTCGCTCATACTGTTATAAAAATCGATTTGACCTTGCGTAAAGCCTTTATACGGCGACATAAGCGATGTCGCGCAGTCCATTATAAACACTCCGTATTCCACCTTGTCGCCCGAATTAGAATAAACAGGAAGGAAGAAATTGCAATATGTGTCCTCATCTTCATTGATATAGCTTTCAAAATACTTACTCTCCTCGAAGCCTCCGACGAAATACGCGGATTTTTGATATTCTTCAAGCATATGCTTCTTTGAAAGTACGCTCATAGCGCCGTCGTGATTGCCGAAACACAACGTCCACGGTATCTCTTTCGAATCGAAATAACCCGTTATTTGACGGCAGATTTTTCTTGCCTTACCAGACTGTCCGCCCAAATATTCAGGGCTAATCTGGTCTCCGGTTACAACTATCAAATCGGGTTTTGTATATTCGATAGTAGCGTCCATAATCGCCACGCTCTCTTCGTCGATATAGTCTATAAACTGAATATCAGTCAATTGCAATATTTTAAAATTACCTTGCTCGTCGAATTTCAAAGTCAAATCGACGCTTCCTTTTTCCTTTCCCGAACCGGCAAACTCTTTATAAGAGCTGCAACCGACAATCGAAAAAATCATAATAACGGAAATCAAAAGCACCAATGCGACAGAAATAGTCTTCTTTTTCATAAATTACCGCCTTTGTTTGTTTTATAAATTTTAACAAAAAATCAGACCGATTTCAAGACAGACTTTGATTTTTCATACTATTTCACTAATAATTTACATTATTTAATTATAAAAGACGTCGTATTTTGAATAGATTGCTGCTAATATTAGTTAAATTTAAAACGATTGAATTGCAAAATAAAACGTCGGATGACTTGCCGACGTTTTATTTTGAATATTAATAATTTAAATATTTATGCATATACGCTACGCTTACAAATAACAATGCTTAACCAACTATTCTATTTATTTAGTCAAGTCGCTTTGTAGCCACATCGTCAAGCACTTTTTCCGCAAACTCCATTAGGCGCATTTCTCCCATTACGACGCCGCCTCTACGTCTTACGGCAACCACGTTGTTTTCAACTTCTTTATCGCCTATGATAAGCATATAAGGCACCTTTTCAAGCTGCGCCGACCTAATCTTATATCCCACGGTCTCGCTTCTCGAATCGACTTCGGCTCTGATACCCATAGCTTTGAGTTTGTCGCTTATTTTTTTACATTCCCCTACAGTTCTGTCCGTAAGACTGATAACTTTTACTTGCACAGGGCTCAACCAAACGGGAAAAGCGCCTGCAAACTTCTCTATCATAAGAGCCATTGTTCTCTCATAGCAACCTATGGAAGACCTGTGTATGATATAAGGTCTTTTCTTTTCTCCGTTCTCGTCGACGTAAGACATATCGAAGTTTTCCGATAAGAACATATCAACTTGAATCGTTATTATCGTATCCTCTTTGCCGTACACATTCTTAATTTGAATATCGAGCTTTGGACCGTAGAAAGCCGCCTCGCCCTTTGCTTCGACGTAGTTTATTCCGATATTGTCAAGTATCTTGCGCATAGTATCTTCCGCGACAGCCCATATCTGCGGCTCGTTGATATACTTTTCGGTATTTTCGGGGTCCCACTTGCTGAAACGATAGGTAACGTCGTTCTCAAGTCCCATACATTTCATCATATATTTTACCAAATCCACAACGCCTCTAAACTCGCTTTCGAGCTGTTCAGGCGTGCAGACGATATGACCTTCTGACAAAGTAAACTGTCTCACTCTGATAAGTCCGTGCATTTCGCCCGAAGCTTCGTTGCGGAAAAGTGTGGATGTTTCGCCGTATCTTATCGGCAAATCTCTATACGACTTAAGACCGTTGTTATAAATAGTATATTGGAAAGGACACGTCATCGGACGCAATGCAAACACTTCATCGTCCTTTTCTTCGTCGCCCATTACAAACATTCCGTCTTTATAATGGTCCCAGTGTCCGGATATTTTATAAAGATTTGACTTTGCCATATAAGGAGTCTTTGTCAGCACGTAACCTCTGCGTTCTTCCTCGTCTTCGACAAATCTCTGCATAATCTGAAAGAGTTTTGCACCCTTTGGCATCAAAAGCGGCAAACCTTGACCGATATTTTCGTCAGTCATAAAGATACCCATTTCTCTGCCCAATTTATTATGGTCTCTCTTTTTGGCTTCTTCAACTGCATCCAAATAAGCTTGTAAATCGGCTTTTTTATCAAATGCGGTGCCGTATATTCTCGAAAGCATCTTATTATTTTCATTACCTCTCCAATATGCTCCCGTAAGACTCGTGAGCTTAAAAGCTTTTACCATACCGGTATAAGGCAAGTGCGGTCCCGCGCACAAATCCACGAAATCGCCCTGCTTATAGAAAGATATTTCCACGCCTTCGGGCAAATCGTTGATAAGCTCGACTTTATAATCTTCGCCGTAACTTGCCATAAGTTTTACAGCTTCGTCTTTTGGCAAAACAAATCTCTTAATGGGATAATTGGCTTTGATTATGCTCTTCATCTCCTGCTCTATCTTGACGAATTCCTCTGTAGAAATAGGTGTCTTAAAGTCAAAGTCATAATAAAATCCCGTAGCTATCGCAGGTCCTATAGCCAATTTGACCGTGGGAAAAACGTTCTTAATTGCCTGCGCAAGAATATGCGCGGCGGTATGTCTGTATATAAGTTTGCCTTCTTCGTCGGCAAAAGTAAGTATTTCGAGAGCGCAGTCGCCGTCTATCTGCGTTGTCGTCTCAACGACCTTGCCGTTGACCTTTCCGCCCACGGCAACTCTTGCAAGTCCTTCGGAAATTTGTTTGGCGATTTCATATACGCTCAACCCGTTTTCAAACTCTTTGACGCTACCGTCTTTCAAAGTTATCTTCATTTTACACCTCTATCTTAATATATTTATCTATTTATTCTGTCTCAAAACAATCGTATCGCCGTTTACACGCGCCGCTTTGAGATTTGAGTCGCCAAAATAAAAACGCCTTAAGTCAACAGACTTAAGGACGATTACTCGCGGTTCCACCTTAATTACGGCTAATTGCCGTCTCTCAATTTTCCGATTCGCTCGGCGACGTGTTTTCCTCAAGTGGTATGATACATATCCTCGTGCGTCTCTTTCAGCAACGGACGCTCTCTGTGACGATTTTATATGAATCACTTGTCTTCAGGCTCGCAAATACTTGCGTAACAATTCTTTTGTATTTACATTATAATATCGCAATATGCGCTTGTCAACTCTAAATTGCAACAATTTTAAGAAGTAAAATTGCCAAATTATGGGCAACTACAACATATTGTGTCTTATGCCGCTATTAAGCGAGCTTAACTACAATAAATAGTTTATAATATTTTTACGTCTACAAGATTACGCAACGCGTTGAGCAATTCTTTATCGGCATTACCCCTCTCTATTACCACTTCGCTGGCTCCGTATTTGACTATGGCGTTGATAATATTGTGAGCTTTGTCTTGATATATTTCCGGCACGTTGACAAGTCCGCCTTGCGAAACGTTGGTTATCAATATTTCTTTGCTGTCGGCTATGAACAGACTTGTTTTTTTTCTATCGCCCAGCATATACAAAGCCAAAGAGTAAATTTCTTTTTCACCGTATCCTTTGGATAGCGTAGACGAAATTATATTGCCCAGTTCTCTCCATTCCTCGACAATTTGACGAAGTCTGAAGTTGACGATTCCGTCGACGCAATAATTGTTTTGACGCGAAATCTGTTTGAACACGTACTCGTGCTCCTTTTCTCCGTCATAATAAAGCATTGACGAAATGAGCGCGCACAATGACGAATCTATCTTTCTTCTGCCCACCGAATACATAATAAATTTTAATTTGATATTATTTAGAATAACGTCGCATATGACTTCCCTTACGGCTTTTTCGCACCGTTCTTTGTCATAATCTTTGGCGGCAATATCAAAACTTATCCAATCTTCGTCTCCGCCTTCTGCAAAATACAAACCTTCTACACGCTCTAAACCTTTTTTCAACGCACCGTCAGTGTTAAAATCGTTACTAATCAAAATATTACTTTGCCACATATTTTCCTCAATAGGTATTGTATGCAGGCGACTGTGATTTATGCTTTTAAGTTTTTCCAAAATCAGTATTTTAAGCCTTTAAAAGACGCGCGCACTCATTTGCAATTGACACCTTTAATTTTTAAGATTATAATTACTGTTATAAAGGCAATTTATAATAATGGGAGAATATATGAAAAATAAGATTTTAAAAGAATACGCTAAACTCATTGCTAAAAAAGGAGTCAATATACAAAAAGGTCAAGAAGTGTGGATAACGGCAGGACTTGACCAACCTAAATTCGTCGAAATGCTCGTAAAAGAATGTTATATGCTCGGCGCAAAAAAGGTCGTAGTAGATTGGCAATACGACAAACTTACCGTACTGGATTCAAAATATATGTCGCAAGAAGCTATGAACGAAATGCCCGAATGGCAAATAGCCAAAATGAAATATCAAACCGAAGTTTTACCTGCAAGGATTTATCTTGATTCCGATGACCCGGACGGTATGAAAAACGCCCGTCAAGACAAACTTGCCAACGAGCGCATAGCAAAATATGCAATACGCAAACCTTATATCGACGCTATGGACAACAAATATCAGTGGTGTATCGCGGCGGTTCCCGGACGAGAATGGGCAAAAAAAGTATTTCCCGATATAAGCGTCTCAAAAGCCGTAGAAAAGCTATGGGAAGCCATACTTTACACCTCCAGAGCCAATTGCAATCCAATCGAAAATTGGATAAAGCACAACGATAATCTTCACCAAAAATGCAAGTTACTCAATTCTCTTCAACTTAAATATCTGCATTACACGTCAGCCAACGGCACTGACCTAAAAGTAGAACTTTTGGAAAACGCAGAATTTCTCGCAGGCAGCGAAAAAAGCCTGCAAGGCATAGAATTCAATCCCAATATTCCAAGCGAGGAAGTCTTCACCACCCCTAAAGCGGGGGCTGTCGAAGGCATAGTATATTCAACAAAGCCGCTATCATATCAAGGCGCGCTTATCGAAAACTTTTATATCATTTTCAAAGACGGCAAAGTCTGCGAAGTAAGCGCCGAAAACAACGAAGAATTGCTTCGCCAAATGGTATCTATGGACGACGGAGCAAAAATGCTGGGAGAATGCGCCCTAGTTCCCTACGATTCGCCCATAAACAACAGCGGCATACTTTTTTACAACACGCTTTTCGACGAGAACGCAAGCTGTCATCTTGCTTTGGGAAGAGGTTTTTCCAACTGCATAAAGGACTATGGCAAATATACGCAAGAAGACTTTGATAAAATGGGAGTCAATACCAGTATGATTCACGTAGACTTTATGATAGGTTCCGACACTCTTGACATCGTCGGCGAAACAAGAGACGGCAGAAAAATTCAAATCTTCAAGAACGGTAATTGGTCAATATAAATTTGTGACAATGTCATTTGGACTGAAGTGGAGAAATCTCAATCAGTTTGAGATATTTCGACTCCACTGCGTTACGCTCAATATGACATAGTAAGGTTTTTAATCTCAATCATTAGTGATTTCAACTCAATTATTATCATTGTGTCACCTCGACCGTAGTGGAGAGGTCTCATCCGTTTTATACTGATTAGATTTCTCCACGCGCTACGCTTGGTCGAAATGACAAGGTAATTAAATTTGAGGTAACATAT
>CAJUOK010000012.1 GCA_910588015.1 uncultured Christensenellaceae bacterium
AGAAAGAAGTAAGGGTAGAAGTACCTGTAGAGAAAGTTGTGGAAAAGGTAGTGGAAAAAGAGGTCAAAGTAAAAGTAGCTGCTGCCGCAAAACCAAAGAAGGAGACAGCGCCCAGACTGACACTCGACGAAGCGTATGAAAAGTTGACAAAGCAACAGAAGAAGTTCTTTGACGGATTGAGAGAATACGCAATGAGCAAGGATAAGTGCAAAGAGAAGAAGTCTACGTATTTCATAGTATTGGGACAGTCATCAGTAAATCCTTTGATAAAGCTGACGGTAAAGAAAGACACAACGGTAGCATTATTCAAAATGGAAGACGAGTATCTCAAGGATATAAGACGCAATGCGGGAAGCGACGGAACGAAAGTAAAGGTCAAAGAGACGGAAGTCATAATAGGAGACGCGCAAGCATATGCGACAGCCAAAGAGATGATAGACTTAAGAGAAGACCAGATAGAGAGATATGCAGAGTATCTTAAAGAACAAAAGGCAATGAGATAAATAAATCTTGCCTTGTCATATCAAATATAAATAATATGTCATTTCGACTGGAACGCAGTGTAATGGAGAAATCTTAATCAATATAAAAATGGATTAGATTTCTCCACGCGCTACGCTTGGTCGAAATGACATAATGAATAAGTCGTTTTGAGCATAGTTTTTCTGTCACCTCGACCGAAGCAGAGAGGTCTAATCAGTTTGACAATACTGTTTTATGGCAGATAGAGCGTAACGCAGTGAAGTCGAAATATCTCAAAAGAATATTATTAAGTAACATATTTTTAGATTGATATAATAATAAAAACTAAATGGGCTTATAACTATAAGCCCATTTGACAATTAATATCTGAAATTAAAATTACTTTTTATGCTTTCACGTTGCGCCACATTCTGTTCATAGCTCGGGTTTGTTCACCATAATCTTTCATAACGGCGCATCTGTTGATTATTTCTAGAGTGGGGAATTGCGCTTCAAAAGCATTGTAATCCTCTTCTTCTACATATATGACGGTGTCGAAGTCATAACTATCCCCGAAGAAATAAGCTAGGTCTATGCAATAATCGGTTTCTTCTTCGCTTGCCCAATTTTCTATCAAATAATCATAGATTTCTTGCGAAGCTACTCCCGAAGTATATCCGATATAGTCCATATTTTGCACTGCAATATCGCCCCTGCACATAAAGTTTATCCAAAGATTGGCGGCGGTTATGTTGCGGCTGTATTTTGGAATGCACCAAGCGTCGCTGAATAGATTGGAGCCTTCGTATGGCACGAAATATGACAAATCGCGTTCTCTTGACAGTTCTTCTTGCAAATCGCCCATTGCGTATACGGCGTCGCCTGCCCATTGCAGAGTGAGGTCGATATCGCCTTGTATGATAATTTCCTTTCCTTCGTCGTTTTCGTATCCGCTCAAAATAGCTTTTTGCGCAATGAGTTGTTTTTCTATCTTGGCAACGCTTTTGCTGTCAGTGGCGTTTAGCGCTATTGACGGCGTTATCGTATCATCGGATAATTTTTCGCCCGAGCGCTCGTTGAGAAGCGTGTAAATGGCGCCGATGGCGTAAGTGTCGCGAACGGAATTTTTCATCATAATTTTTTGGTCGTACGCCTTATCCCAAAGCACAGCCCAACCGTTGGCTTCTACATATTCGCTCATAGAGGAATAGGTTCCGTAAGTGGAATTTTTGTATGCGGTGGAGTCGTTGGCGTACAAAATGCCGAGAGTGCCCATCATATAAGTGCGGCTGTATAGATTATATTCTCCGCTTTCTGCGTCGTAGTCGTAATCGAAATAATATCCGTCGGAGCTTTTGCCTGACATAACCAGAGATGACACGTTGTCTCTATAGTCTTCGATTTCGCCGTAACCGAGTTCGTCAAGATTTGCCAACTTCAAAAGAAGATTTTCCTTTATCATTTTCTCAACCATATAATCGGACGGGCATATAACGTCATAGTCGGCTTTAGTCGTTTTGATTTGAGAATACATCAATTCGTTTTCGTCGAAAAGGTCGTATTTAACGGTTATTTTTTTGCCTGTTATCTCATAGTAGTATTCTTCGAATTGTTCTATTACGTCTTCGCCGATATACTCTGACCAATTATATACCTTAAGCACCTCGTCGCGAGGCTGACAGCCGCTCAAAACAAGGGGAAACACAATAGCGGATATGAGCGCAATAAGTATTAATATTACAGTAATTCTTTTTTTCATTTTTCACCTTTAAGTTGTCTAGGTCAATGCTTTTCTTGTTTTTTCTTTGGTTTGTACAATACCATCATCAGAGAAAATACTATGAAGAAGATAATGGTAAACAATGCTCTTATATCGGCAGGCAACGGATGTTTGCCGTTCTTGAGTCCGTATAGCAGAGTAGAGAGCGTTTCGAAAGACGTAACGTTGATTTTAGTAATAACAAAATCGTCTATCGAAAGAGTAAATGACAAAAGCGCTCCCACTATTATTCCCGGCATTATATCGGGAAGTACGACTTTGAACATTGCTTTCGCGGGTGTACAGCCCAAATCCAGCGCGGCTTCGTATATTTTATTGTCGGTCTTTTGCAACCTTGGCAAAACGTTGAGCAAAACGTATGGGGCGCATAACGTCGTCTGTGCCAAAATAAGTTTAAAAGCCGTGGTTCCCCAACTTCCGTCGTTGATTTTAAAGAGGGAAGCGAATAGATTAAATACCAAAGCCAACGCAATAGCCGTGACGATTTCGCTGTTTATCAACGGTATTTGATTGACAGTGCTGTAGGTCGCTTTAACTCTTTTATTGTGGATTGCGTGCAGACCTATAGCGCCCAAAGTGCCTAGCACCGTCGAAAGCAGACTGACAAAAAATCCTACGAACAAAGTATTGACGATAGCTTCTTGTATTTTGTCTGCGTTTGGACCGTTTCCGCTGAATAAGTTAATATAATTATTGAAAGAGAAGCCGCTCCAATCGCTGAATGACGGCGTTTCCGTAAAGGAAAATACAATCATCCACACGATGGGAAGGTAGAGCATAATAAGCACTATGCCTATAAACGTACGAACGAGAATTTTTCTTACCATATTCCGCCTCCTTTGTTGCCGTCTCCGCTGTATTTGTTTGTGATAAACATCGAAATGCCGATAAATATCAACAAAATAAAGGATATTGCCGCCGCCATATTCAGACTGTCTGCTTTAAGCGAGTATATAAAGTCGCCAAGCAACATCATTTTGCCGTTGCTCATAATTTCAGTGACGGCAAACGTGGTGATAGAAGGTATCATAACCATTGTCAATCCGCTTACTATTCCAGGCATTGACAACGGAACCGTTACTTTCCAAAAGGCTCTTATGGGAGTGGCTCCCAAATCGCTTGCGCCTTCGATATAGCTTTTATCGATTTTGAGCAACGTATTGTAAAGCGGAAGTATCATATAGGGGAGGAATTCGTAAGTCAATCCGAAGATAACGGCTCCCATTCCCATTTTAAAACCTATTACGTTAAATACTGCTTTCGTCGCCATCATTCTCAATAGGAAGTTTACCCACATAGGCGCAAGAAAAAGACCTATCATCACGCCTTTTTTATTGAATTCGGGCTTGGTCAGAAAGTAAGCTATAGGGTATCCTATTACCAAACACAACGCGCTTGTAGAGAGTCCGGCAATCAAAGAATTGCCTATTACCTTGCCCAGCGCCTGTTCTTTTGCAAGCTCTTGGAAGTTGGCTACCATATCGAAAGAGCCGTCGGACGCGTCTATAAAAGCAAATACAAGCACAAGCACAAGCGGCAAAAGCACAAAGAGCGCCATAAATACCGCGTAGGGTATTGCCATACATTTTTTAAACATTAACAGCCCTCCTTGGATTCTACCAGTATGAATTTTTGCGGAGCGACTTTTATACCGACTCTGTCTCCTTTGTCCCAAAGATATTCGGTGTCGGCGTATATGTGACGGTTGTCGTCCGTTTTGATGTCTACGATATAGTTTTTGCCTTTATAAATCATACTGTCTACGTTGCCCGCAAGGGGAGCGTCGTATTCGTCGTCGGTCATCTCTATGTCGGTAAATGCAAAGCGTACGATTGCTTCTTTGCCTTTAAGCGCGGTTTCCACGCCCGCCAGTGTCAATATATCTTGCTCTTTATCATATTTGCAGTCCGCAAACAGTTTTTCGGGTTCAAACTCAAACTGTCCGCCGAAAAGGTCGAATGCGGTATTCGAAACGAACGTGACCGGAACGGTATTGTCGACGTGTTCTTTGTTCATTATTTGGATATTCTCGGGAGTAACGTAAAGACCGACTTGTTTTCCGATTGGAGCTTCTACTGTGCTGTGTATGATAAATTCATAGCCGTTGCATTCGCAAACCATTTCGTAATGTACGCCTCTGAACATACTTGATTTTATTACGCCCGTCAAGATTCCCTTTTCGACGGAAGTCACTTCAATATCTTCGGGACGTATTACTATATCGACAGGGGTATTCTGTCCAAAACCCGAGTCTATGCATTTGAATTCGACTCCGACGATACTCACTCTGAAGTCGTCTATCATAATGCCGTCCAATATGTTGGATTCGCCTATAAAGTCTGCAACGTAAGCAGTCTTGGGTTCGTTATATATGTCGATAGGAGAGCCTTCTTGACATATGCAACCGTCTTTCATTACAACGACGGTATCGCTCATTGTCAGCGCTTCTTCTTGGTCGTGCGTGACGTATATAAATGTGATGCCGAGTTTTTTGTGCATTTCTTTGAGCTCTATTTGCATTTCTTGACGCATTTTGAGGTCGAGGGCGCCCAATGGCTCGTCGAGCAGCAAAACCTTCGGTTCGTTGACTATTGCGCGGGCAATAGCTACGCGCTGTTGCTGACCGCCCGAAAGCGAATCTACGTCTCTCGTCTCATAATCGCTCAGTCCGACTATTTTCAGCGCGCGACGGACTTTTTCGTCAATAAAGAATCTATATCCGTTTATTACTTTCTGCACGCGTCCTTTTTTGGTGGTTTTGTTGACTGTCTTTTTGAATTTGCGAAGTTTTACGTATCCTTTTTCTATATAAGAGTAATAGTCTTCGTTGGCTATCGAAAAATCCGGTTTTCCTGTTGTCGGGTCTACCAAAAAGTCTTTGAGTTTGACTTGTTTTATCGCGTTTTCTCCCGTTTTCTTTTTATATGCTACCTCTATTTTTTTCAATTTGAGTCCAAAAGCGATATTGTTGAAAACGTTGAGGTGGGGAAACAGCGCGTATTTTTGGAAAACGGTGTTTACGGGACGCTTATGCGGCGGCAACTTTGCAATATCCACGCCGTCGAAAAGCACTTTACCTTCAGTGGGAATTTCAAATCCCGCTATCATTCTCAAAGTGGTTGTCTTGCCGCAACCGCTAGGTCCCAAAAAGGTTACGAATTGACCTTTTTCGATATTAAGATTTATATTGTTTACGACGGTTTTGTTGCCGTATTGTTTTGTTAGACCTTGAAGTTGAATTATGTAATCTTTATTATTTTCCATTGTCGTCTCCGTTTATCAGAATGTGGGCGGGCTGGATACCCAAAGAATTTTAGCGATTTCGCGCTCTTTATTTTCGATATAATGTCGCTTTTTACTTGTAAAATAAAAAGAGTTGCCTTGATTTATCTCATATGACTTTTTGCCGAGGTGGAGAATTGCTTTGCCTTGCAATACGTAACCGAATTCTTCGCCCTCGTGCGGCATATCTTCCGTGGTGCTAACGCCGCTTTCCAACGTCAGAAGTATCGGCTCCATTTCGTTTTTCAGCGAGTTGGGCACAAGCCACGTTATCAGTTCGCCGTCGTCTTCTTTTTCAAAAAAATCTTCTTCGTTGAAGACTATCTGTTCGTCTACTTCTTCGTTAAAAAACGATTTCAAATCGCTTCCCAATACCGCCAGAATGTCCATCAGCGTTGCTATTGATGGCGAAGTAAGGTTATTTTCCAACTGCGAAATATATCCTTTCGTCAATTCGCATCTGTCTGCAAGTTCTTCTTGAGTCAAACCGCATTGCAGTCGCAATCGTTTTATTTTTACGCCTAAATCCATTATATCCTCCGATAGGTTTAGTAATTTTAAACATTTTTTTTATTGAGTTTTGTAAGTATAAACAAAAAGTTTAGAATTATTAAACAAACTGATTATATGATATTGCTATGTTATTGTCAAATAAATTGATACTTTTTTTGTCAAAAAATTAAAAGTTTTTTACAAATTTGGTATTAGTAACAGATTGTCGGCAAAGCCAAAATTAGATAGAAATCTAATATGTCTAAAAAATATAGACAAAATCCTAAAATTGTGATAAAATCGATTTCGTAAAGGATGATGGAAAAATATGAAAGAAGTCAATAGCACAGACAGCGGCAACAGCCGTCAAAAAATTTATAAATTTTCAAAAAAGCACGTTGTTTTGGTTACGCTCATAGGGGCGTTGGTTGTAGCTACGATAATATGTTCGGCGTTTGGCTGTTACGCATTGGGTGTCAACTTTGCAAAGACGGTAATTACGCTTGACGAAACGAAAACGTATCAGACAATGCAGAGATTCGGCGCGTCGTCAGCTTGGGTATACCAAGAATTGGGTTTGAGCCAAGACGATAATTTGAAAAATACCGCGATGGAGATGCTGTACGGCGATACGGGGTTGGAACTCAATACCTTTAGATACAACGTGGGAGCCGGAGGCGTAGAAGTCGATAATTACGAAGATAAGTTAAGGGGCGCGGAATCATACTTTATAGCCGACAGATTCAACGGCGACTACGGAGTGTTTGCAGACGAGTCCAATTATGATTTTACGCGAGATAAAGGCGTGAGAAATATGTTTGAAAAGGCGCTTGCATTGGGAAATATAGACGAGATTGTATTCTTTGCCAATTCTCCTCACTATCTTATGACGCAAAACGGCAAGACAAGCGCCGACCAAAAAAGACAGAGCAATTTGAAAGAAGAATGTTATAAGGCTTATTCCGATTATTTGTTGGTTATAGTCGGTTATTTATATAAAAACGTCGTATGCAAATATAACAGTCAGATAAAGATAAGAATTTCTCCCGTCAACGAACCGCAATGGGATTGGGGCGGCGAAAATTCGACGCAGGAAGGCTGTCATTACGAGCCGAAAGAACTTGGTAAATTTTATGATGTTTTTTATTCTACGTTGACTGCGTTTAATGCAAATAACTCAACCGAGTTTGCAATGGATATATTCGAAAGCGGAAATTATCGATTTGACGACCGTAAGTCAAAGGTAAAGAGTTATATAGAAGAATTTGCAAAATACGATTGGTTCGACTCGCTTGACACGTTATCCGTACACTCTTACGGCACCGACCTCAACAAACTTTCGCGTACGAGATTCCATAACTATATCAAGAATACATACGACGGACTCAACGTCAGCGTCAGCGAATACTGCGTTATGCAAGGCGGCGTCGACGACAGTATGGATATGGGACTGTATTCTGCCAAGGTGATAATGCGTGACCTCAACGTGCTGAATGCGGTGGGTTGGAATTATTGGCTGTCGGTTTCCAAGTACGATTATGAAGACGGACTTTTGTATTGGAACGGCAATAATGATTTGAAGTCTACCAAGCGCTACTACGCAATGGGGCATTTTTCTAAATATATTACATACGGCAGCGTGAGAATAGACTCCAAATACAATGATTCTTTCGGTATCAACGGCGTCGAATGCGTGGCGTTCAAAAGAGTTGACGGAAGTATCGTATTGGTAGTCCTCAACGACAGCAAAAGAGACAAGGATATAAAGGTAAAAGGAGCTTATCAAAATATCTGCGAAATATTGACAACACAGTCAAGCAACTGGGTAATTTCGCAATACGAATACGACGAATACATTACTATACCGGCAAATTCTATTGCGACATATATTATGACGGCTCCGCAAAGCGAGGAAGAATAGTCTATGAAAAAGAGAATTGTTAGATTATCGGCGGCGATACTTTGCAGCGCGCTATTGATAGGTATAGCTTTTGGAATATACGCGCTTTGCGTAACGTTTTCAATCACGAATATTTCTATTGATACGTCCAAGCGTTTTCAGACTATGCGAGGTTTCGGCGCGTCGTCAGCTTGGGTATATCAAGACCTTGGCGCAAGCGACGACGAAAATTTAAAAAATGCCGCAATGGAGATGCTGTACGGCAATACGGGATTGCAACTCAATACCTTTAGATACAACATAGGCGCGGGAGGCGCGGAAGTAGACGGTTACGAAGATAAATTAAGGGGCGCAGAATCGTTTTTCAAAGCCGAAACGTTCAACGGCGATTACAGCGTTTTTGCCGACGAATCAAATTATGATTTTCAAAATAGAGACAGCGCCGTACTTGATTTATTCGACAGAGCGTTAGCCTCGGGTAATATAGAAAGAGTAATATTTTTTGCCAATTCTCCGCATTATTTAATGACCAAAAACGGTAAGACTCACGGCGAAAATTATTATAACAACAATCTTAAAGAAGAGTGTTATACGGCTTTTTCTCAATATTTACTTACCATAACTAATTATTTATATAAGAATTATATTTGTAAATATGATAAGGATATAGAAGTGTATATTTCGCCTGTCAACGAGCCGCAATGGAAGTGGGGAGGAGAAGACGCTACTCAAGAAGGCTGTCATTTCGACCCAAAGCCTCTTGCAAGATTTTACGACGTATTTTACGGAGAATTGCAAGAATTTAACAGAGCAGGCAAAATGGATTTTCAATTGGATATCTTTGAGAGCGGAAATTATCAAATGATAAAGTCCACACGTACCAAATTCAACGAATATATGAATGAATTTTCCAAATACGAATTTTTTGATGATATACGTCATATTTCCGTGCATTCTTACGGCGCGGATACTTCGGTGTTTTACAGAGAGCTTTTTGCCGATTATATGTCCAGATATTATCCCGATGTTGAAGTGAGTATGAGCGAATACTGCACTATGGAATGGGGCGTTGACGAGAGCATCGATATGGGTATTAGATGCGGTAAAGTGATTATGAGAGATATTGCGATGCTCAACGTGTCGGATTGGAGTTATTGGCTGTCGATAGCCAAGGGCGGATATGAGGACGGTTTGGTATATTGGAGCCAAACCAACGGTTCGATAAATAAATTGGACGTAACAAAGCGCTATTACGTTATGGGTCATTTCTCCAAATATGTTTCCAATGGTAGCAGGCGCGTATCCTCGCAATACAGCGATTTCTTGGGATTGAACGGCGTGGAGAGCGTGGCTTTCAAAAACATAGACGGCAGCATTACGTTAGTCGTGCTCAACGACAGCGCAAAATCGCATAGGATAAAAGTCAAAGGAGTAGACGGCTATAACCGCGTAAAGGAAGTTATGACCGATTCCGACGTCAACTGGCAGACAAGAGATTATCAATTTGACGGATATATCAAAGTGCCGTCCCGTTCGGTATCGACTTATATCTTTACAAAATAACGGTAAAAATTTTGCTTATGCGGCAATAGTGTTGTAAATAAATACAATAAGTGGTAAAATATATACGAAAATATTTTGAGGTGAATTTATGGTCAAGATAGATATTATATCCGGTTTTTTGGGAGCGGGAAAGACGACTTTGATAAAAAAATTGTTGTCGTCGGCGCTTAAAGGTCAAAATATAGTGCTTATAGAAAACGAGTTTGGAGATATAGGTATCGACGGCGGATTTTTGAAAGAAGCGGGCATTCGTATAAACGAAATGAATAGCGGTTGTATATGCTGTTCTCTTGTCGGAGACTTTAAAAAAGCTCTTAATCAAGTCTATCAAGAGTATTCTCCCGACCGCATTGTTATCGAGCCTTCCGGAGTAGGAAAGTTAAGCGACGTATTGAATGCGGTTATGTCGGCAGAATTGCCCGATTGCAAGATTTCTTCGCTTACAGCTGTAGTTGACGCAAAGAAGTGTAAGATGTATTTTAAGAACTTCGGAGAATTCTATAAAGACCAAATACAACAAGCAAAATGCGTTGTGCTTTCTCATACGGGCGATATTGCAACGGACAAGCTCCAATATTGTTTGGATACGGTCAAATCTCTTAATGACGAAGCTGTTATTGTTACGACTCCTTGGGATGACATCGATGGCGAGAAAATATTTGCTGCAATGACCAATTCAAATTCTCTTGCAGATGAATTGAAGAAGTTGGAAGAAGAGGAGATTTGTCCTGTTTGCGGACATCATCACGACCACGAGCACGGCGAAGAGTGCGGCTGCGGACACCACCACGACCACGAGCACGGCGAAGAGTGCAGTTGCGGTCATCACCATCACCACGCAGACGAAGTATTTTCAAGTTGGGGCGCGGAGACTGCCAACAAATATGACTGCGACGGTTTGAAGAATATGCTTGAAGCGTTGGACGGCGGGGAATACGGCATAATTTTGAGAGCAAAAGGAATTGTCTGCGGCGAAGACGGCAGATGGTTGCACTTCGATTATGTGCCCGAAGAAGTCGAAGTAAGATTTGGCGGCGGAGAAGTTATCGGCAGAATATGCGTGATAGGAAGCAATTTGAATAAAGAAAAATTGGCGGAACTTTTTAAAGTCAATTGCCGATAAAAGAGGAAATAATGGAAATACCCGTATATTTTTTTACAGGTTTTTTGGAAAGCGGAAAAACCAAATTCATTCAAGAAATGATGACCGACGACAGATTCAACGAGGGCGAAAATACGCTTTTGCTTGTTTTTGAAGAGGGAGAGGAGGAATATAAACCGCAATTTTTTGCGTCTCCCAACGTTCATATCGAATACGTTGAGGATATCGAAGATATCAACGACGAAGTGCTTGAAGTTATTGTAAAAAAACACTCTATACAGCGCGTGATAGTAGAA
Organism: uncultured Christensenellaceae bacterium; assembly: GCA_910588015.1. Lineage (GTDB taxonomy): Bacteria > Bacillota > Clostridia > Christensenellales > UBA3700 > RACS-045. Next base: position 10,878 of record CAJUOK010000012.1, read on the forward strand.
TACAACGGTATGTACGAAGTAAGCAAATTTTTTGACATTATGCCGTCCAAATGGGTATTAGCGCAAGCGCTTATGATTGCCGACAGCAATACGTTCTTTAATTTCAACGCTAATATGCGTCAGCTTACATTTGACAAAATGCAATGCAGCGAAGCCGTAATTTTTAACAGATTTGACGATTCCAAGGACAAAATGGAATTTCATAAGACAGTCAGAGCTGCGGGCAGAAAAATCGATATTCTATACGAATATACCGACGGACACGTCGAACCGGACAGAATTCCCGACCCGCTGCCATACGATATAAATGCAGATATAGTGGAGATAAAAGATGAAGATTATGCCGAGTTCTATAGAGACATATGCGAAGAGGGCGCAAAATACGACGGTAAGATTTTGTCATTCAAGGGCATAGTCGCGGTGGACGATTCGTTGCCGAAGAATACGGCAGTGTTGGGCAGACATATAATGACGTGTTGCGAGGCGGATATATTCTACGGCGCGTTCGTATGCGAATACAGGCAGGTCATAGACCTAAAAAAGAGAGACTGGGTAAAGATAACGGCAAAAGTCAAGTTTAGAAAACACGACGTTTACGAAGGAGTAGGTCCGGTGTTTGAAGCTATCTCTATCGAAAAGTGCGAAAAGCCGCAACAAGAACTTGCAACGTTTTAGTTCAAGACGTCATTTCGACTGGAGCGAAGCAAAATGGAGAAATCTCAAAAGTTACTACGTCATACGGATTAGATTTCTCGACTGCGCTCGAAATAACAATAAGATACAAATACGGTAAAACAATTATCATTCTATCAATAAAATCAGCAATACAAATAGGAGATATACATATGCAAAGAGTAGCAAAATTTCACAAAGTTTCGTTCGAGCAATTCAATAAAGATTGGCTTGATACTTTTGGCGAGGGAGACGACGTAAAGGCGATATACGAAGCTATAAAGTTGCCAAAAAGAGCGACGACAGGCTCGGCGGGATACGACTTTTTCGCTCCGATAAAAATAGAACTGGCGCCAAATCAAACCGTAAAAATACCTACGGGCATTCGCGTGGAAATAGATGAAAATTGGGTGCTTAAATGTTATCCAAGAAGCGGTCTCGGATTCAAATTCAGATTGCAACTCAACAATACCGTCGGGATTATCGACAGCGATTATTTTCACTCTTCCAACGAGGGACATATCTTCTGCAAACTCACCAATGCTACCAACGAGAATAAGACTGTTGTCGTAAACGCGGGCGACGGATTTATCCAAGGTATTTTTATCGAATACGGTATTACGGTCGACGACGAAGTCAGCGCAAAACGCGACGGCGGATTCGGCTCTACGACAAAAAAGTAAAATTAAAAAATGGAGAAAACGGAGCGGCAATTTTAACCGCTCCGTTTTTGTTATGAAGATTTTGCGTTTAGATAAAAATAAATACGCATATAAATATAAAATTTGCTATTGTAATTAATATTTTATTGTGTTAGACTATACTTAAGGTAAATTACTTTTATTTATTTCTGTAGAGCAATTAAATTGCGGCAAAAGTTGTGCATTATTTTATACAATGTTAGTCATTTTAAGTGGTAAGGGTTATAAAATGAAAAGAAAAGTATTCGTATATGCAATTATGATATTGACAATTTTAACGGTGTTTTCCTCAACGTCCTGTATAGGTAGTTATGCAAAGCAAGAACCTTTAAAAAATTATGATTTTTCCGAGGATAATATTGTGGAGGTGCGAATAAGCAGTTCGCCGATGTTCATAAATTTGCACGGCACAGTCTACGGATTGCGAAAGGGGGATAGCAAAGAATGCGACGAGGCGATAAGCGCTATTGCCGAGGCTTGGTCGGCTCTTCAAGAGGACGCAGTTTTTAGAAAGGTGAAAAAGTATGACGCAATTACAACAGGCGGCACTTATTATTACGAATGCGTATTTGCCGACGGTAGGGAAATAAAGATAGACAGAGACAGAGTGGATAATCTATATTTTAACGGCGGAAGTTCTTTGAGAATTAATGAAAAAGATAAACTCGACTGCTTGCACGACGCTTACGCTTCGATAATGAAAAAGCAAAATATAGTGGGGCATATTTCGCAAAATCACAGCGAGGATTGCGATTGCGACGAAATACCTAATTAAAAAACAGCGGGAACGCTTTGCGTTCCCGTTTTGTCATTTGTATATATCGTATTTCTTTTGAATACTCATTTAAGCGTGCAGTACAACGTTTCCCGAGTTGAGGGTAGCAGGCACGTCTATTACCCTTTGATTGGAAGAGCCTTTCCAATATAGTTTTGGGTCGAGAAGCTCGATTTTGAACTTTCCGTCTACCATTACGTCCAAATAATTGACAATATCCCAATCTTTTATTTCTTCCCATTCATATCCGCTGTATAGCCAAATCGTCTTATGCGGATATTTTTTTCTAATTTCTTTTGCCAAAGCCAATACGCTGTCTCTGTTGGCAGGGTGGAGAGGGTCTCCTCCCGAAAAAGTTATGCCGGAAACGTACGACTTGTCAAGCTCGTCAAAAATTTCTTTCTTTTCGGCGTATGTGAACTCAAGTCCGCCGTTGACATCCCAAGTTATTGGATTTTGGCACTCTTTGCAGTGATGGTTGCAACCTGCAACCCACAGTACGACTCTCAATCCGTCGCCGTTAAGCATATCGTCTTTGGTAATATTGTGGTATCGCATAATCACATACTCTTCCTATCTTTTATTTCTGCCATTTTGGCTTCGTTGAGACGGGTGTCGCCTTTTACTCGCGAATAAGAAAGGTAACCGTTCATTCTTTCGATTTTCGTCAGATTTTTGCTTCCGCACTTGGGGCATACGTCCATACTGAGTTCTTGATGTCCGCAGTCGTCGCAATAAGCAAGAGAAAGGTTTACGCCTTCGTAGAAGCCCATTGCCATAGCTCTTCTTATCAAAGTGCGAATAGCTTCTTTATTATAGTCGATAGGATATTTTACATACTGAATTTTGCCGCCGTTGAGCAAATCCCAAAATCTGTTTTCAAGGTCTTGCTTTTGAATCGGGGAGAGTTCTTCCGTTACGTGGCAGTGGAAAGAATTGGTGACGTACGGTCTGTCGCTGACGTTTTCCACTATGCCGTATTGCTTTCTGAACTGCTCGACCTGCAAGCCGCAAAGACTTTCTGCTGGAGTGCCGTACATAGCGTAAAGAACGTGGTCTTCTTCCTTAAATTCGTTGATTTTCTTATTGATATAAGTCATTACTTCCAAAGCAAACTGACCGTCTTCAGCAATTGACTTTTTGTTGTGAATTTCTTGAAGTTCGTTGAGCGCGGTAATTCCGAAAGAAGCCGTCGCCGCTTTGAGAAGCGGAGCGATTCTGTCGCTGTATTTGAGATGACCGCCGTAAAATCCGCCTTCGCAATAAGCCAACGGATTTGTCGAAGCTCTCATCTGACCGAGATATTCGTAAGTGCGCAAGTGCAGTCTTCTGATAAGTTCAAGATAATAGTCGAGCACTTCGTAGAAGTCTTTGGATTCTTGCTTTGCTTTTGCGTATATCATCGGCAGGTGCAGACTTACTGCGCCTATATTGAATCTTCCGACGAAGATAGGCTTATCGTTTTCGTCTTGCGGATACATACCGCCTTTTTCATACCAAGGCGAGAGGAAAGCCCTGCATCCCATAGGAGATATTACTTCGCCGTATTTTTTATAAATGCCTGCGACGTAGCCTTCGCCCGTCAATGACAGCCAATCGGGATACATTGTCTTGGAAGAGCAGTCCACGCCCGCTTCAAAGACGTCTTCGAGTTCTTTGCCCGGTCCGTGAAGATTTTCGTCATACAAAAATACAATCTTGGGGAAGAGTACAGGCTTTTTACATTCTTTCTTTCCCTGTCCGCCTTTGCGAACTTCTAGCATACATACGTTTGCCATTTTGGCAAATCTCGAAGTGCCTAGACCGCCCGTTATCGTAATAAAAGGATAATCGCCTCTTGAGGACGCAACGGTATTGAATTTGTATTCCCAACCTTGGAAACCTTGCATCATATCTTTGCGTACGTCCTTAATAGCCTCTTCTTCGGCTTTTTCTTGGGTAAGTCCCATACTTACGTATCTGTCGTATTGTCTTTGGAAGGTTTTTTCCGCATAAGGCTCGAGAATCTTGTCGACTTGAGGAACGGTAAAACCGCCGTACTGTTGGCTTGCGGCAGAGAGAACGATATCGCCGATAACGTCGAATGCCACGTCCAAAGTCTTTGGTTCGTTATACCAAATATTACCCATTTCAAAGCCGCCCTTAAGCACCGTAGCCACGTCGAAAAGACAGCAGTTCATAGTGTCTCTTCTTGCGGACATATCGTGAATATATATATAACCGTCGCGGCAAGCTTGCAATTCGTCTTTTGTCAAGAAGAACTTTTGATAAAGTTCTTTGTTGAGTTGGTTGAATATAAGACTTCTTTTTGTGGAGACAAGCGCCGAGTCGGAATTGGAGTTTTCCTTGTCACCGATATACATTATAGCTTGGCTCTTTTTGTAGACTTCGTCAAGCATATGTACGAAATCCTGTTTGTAGTTGCGATAGTCTTTATAGCTTTTAGCAACGGAAGGGTTGAGCGATTCCAACGCATATTCCACAACATTATGCATTTCGCTGATGCTGATAAAATCTTTGTTCATAGAAGCGACCTTTTTGTTTACGAAGTCGCATATGAAATCTATATCCTCGTCGCTGAATTTTACTAAAGCGCGGTAAGCTGATTTGTTGACCGCCGTTACTACCTTTTGAACGTTGTATTCTTCTTTCGTTCCGTCTTTCTTGATAACGTACATATTCTCTCTCCTATTCATTCGTTGCAAAAATGATTATAGCATATACATATTGCATATGCAAGATAAAAATGCAAAAAAAATGCAAAAAATTTTCAAAAATTCGCTTGACAACCACAATATCTTGTGCTTTATTGGAAATAATTGTCTATATAATGTATTATTTCTATTAATTATATTATTATAATCGACACCTAGCCGACATTTATTTTGCGCTCATAAACAAAGGATATGAGAATGCCGAATTTTAGTCTGTCGGTTGTCGTAATCCCTTTTTAATATATTTATATAATCCTATTATATTAAGAGATTACACACGTATTGAAAAGTTTTTTAAGATGTAATATAATAAAATAGGCATTTGCCAATAAATAGTGCCGTATAAAAGTTAATTAAGTAAAGAGGGTATCTGTGCAAAGTAATTTAGATGAGTTGTTGGAGAGGGTTAAGAACGGAGACAGAGAGGCTTTTGAGTTGTTGTATTTGCAGACTTCAAGGCAGGTTTTCGCATACTTGCTGACGATAGTCAAAGAATATCACACGGCAGAAGACCTTACGCAAGATACCTATTTGAAAATCAAGTTGGGCGCGGGAAGTTATCAACAAGGCAACGCTTTTGCTTGGATAATGCAAATAGCAAAAAATACCGCGTTGTCGGATATGAAAAAGCGGGCTCGCGAAATTGCGACGGATTTTGACTCGCAATCTAATTCCAAAACCGTGTATGCGCCGGATTTCTGCGGTATTCCCATATTGGATATCATTAGAAATCGTCTTGATGAGACCGACGCGAAAATAGTGCTTATGCATATATCTGCGGGGTATAAACATAGGGAGATTTCCGCTCAATTGAAAATACCGCTAGGTACGGTGCTTTGGAGATACAATAGGGCAATGAAGTTGTTGCAAAAAATTATTAAGGAGGAGTATTGCGAATGAAAAGAAAAGATATCAAAGAACTTCTGAACAAACAGCTTGACGAGATGACTCCCGATATGTCGGACAGAGTCAGACGCGCTCCTCTCGAGGCGTCTAAACAGAGTTGTCATACGGACGAAAAGAAAATTCGCAATAGATTTTCTTTGCCTAAATGGGCTTACGCCGTGGCTTGCGCAGTTTTGGTGGTCGTCATAGCCGCGACGTGCGGAATATATTACGCCTTTAAACCTTCCGACGGAGGTTTTAACGACATAAAAACACAAATCGTATGCTATACGGTCGATATCAATCCCAGTATATCTATCACTGCCGACGCTGAAGGAAAGATTGTCAGTATTTCATCGCAAAATCAAGAGGGCGACGTGGTGTTGGCAAGCCAAGCGTTTGACGATTATAAAAATATGTCGGTGAGCGAATGTATTAATACTATCATAGAACAATCTGCAAAGCTAGGCTATATAGACTGTTATTCCAAATCAAACAAAGTTACTGTGAGCGCGGTGGGAAACCAACAAAAAGTAGACTCGCTCTCGGCAATCGCAGATAGCGCGCAAAATTTTTTGCGTAGGCTCAACGTTTTCGCATATGTAGATACTGTAAAATTGAACGTTGAGAATTTCGTCAATTCCAAGGGGTGGGCTTATAATTCCGCAAATCTCGACGATTACCTTGAGCAAATCACGGCGCAAAGTAAATTCGTAAAAGGCGCGCAATATGAGGGCGACTTCCAATCCGTGGCGGAAAAATATGTGGAAGACTATTATACTGATATAATGTATAAGAAAACAACGCTCGATACGTTGGGCAAAAAACTTGACGAAGTGGAAGAACAAGAGGATATAGCTACAAATTATTGGATATACAAAACCGTGGAAGGCACGCTACTGGCTCCGTCGCTTTCGAAAAAGACGCTTACTCTTATAAAAGAATGCGACGCGATAATAGATTCGCTGGAGACTCAAGGCATATCTTTGAAAGAGCAAGACCGCAATTGTCCTTCTTATGCAAAGTATGCTTATTACGTCGCAAAATACGGTGTGGCGGAAGAACTTGCAAAATTTTTCGACGACGTTAAAGAATTTATATTCGACAGCGAATTCTTCAAGATATTTTTAAGTTTGGTAAATGACGAAGACTTGACGAAGTTCCAAAAATTGCAACAGCAAATAGAGTGTTATTATAATGAAGTAGTATCGAAGATTAAGCAAGACCTTAAAGTCAGAGAGGATAAATATTTGCATATTTTTCAATCAAGACCGTCGATATCCGATAAAGAATACGACGAATATCTTAATAATCTAAATAATTACCTTTAAGTATTTTAAAACTATTAATAAAACAAACGGCATTTCGGCGACATAGTAAAACTTCGATTGCCGTTTTTTAATTACGTCAACAGTCGGAAATTCCAAGCAAAAAATCGACGGTTACTTCAAAGTATTTTGCTATTTCAACAAGCGTGTCCAAGTCGGGCTCGCGTTTTCCGCTTTCCCAACAACTGACCGTTTGATTGCAAAACCCCAGTATTTTTCCCAAAGCGCTTTGCGAAATATTTCTCTCTTCGCGAAGCTGTCTTAAAATTTTTCCGAATAAATTATTTGTCATATAAAAATTTTACAATTTCTTTCCTACATTTTGTTGACTTCCTACAAATAGTAGGATAAACTTATTGTGTAATAATTGTATACTTTATTATTAAATCTCAAACAAATTTTGATTTAATAACTATCTCCTAGTAGCGCGGAGCTGCGTTTTGTAGCTCTGCGCTTTTATAAAAATATTTGCAAGCCCGATAAACTTGATTTTTTTGACAGAATAGTATATATTGTTAATTGCTTGAAGAATTGTTTTGACAAAATTACATTCAAAGCATTTTACGAATTTATGCAGACGAAAGAAAGACTTAAGACAATGGGCGAAAAGCTCAAAAATATCGTATTGCCGGTGGTGGCTTACGGAGGTATAGCCGGATTGCTTTCGGGCTTTTTGGTTGGAGCCTTCAACTTTGTCGCGCGTTATCTTATCGAATACTCTGGCAAAATTTATCAGAGCGTATTGGAGCATTTATGGGCTTTGCCGATTTTCTTCTTGGGACTTGCGGCATTGGCGATGCTTATGGCGCTGTTGCATAAATTCATACCCAACGTGAGAGGAAGCGGAATTCCCAATGTCGAAGGAAGCGTAAGAGGCGTGCTCAATTATAAATGGTTGAGGACGGTGTTCGGCACGGTAGTAGGTTCGTTTATAAGCTTTTTTGCGGGATTGCCTCTCGGCAGCGAAGGTCCCAGCGTTCAACTCAGCGCTATGTCGGCGCAAGGCGTGACGGAGCTTATGAAAGCCAAACTGACTTGGCGCAGATATATTACGGCAGGCGGCGCGGGAGCGGGTATTGCCGTTGCGTTCAACGCTCCGTTGGCGGGTATAATGTTTGCAATGGAGGAGTGTCACAAAAGAATTTCTCCGATGATTCTATTGTGCGCGTCTTCGTCGGTAATTACGGGTACTGCGACTTACAGATTACTTGGTATGGCGATTAAAGACCACAAGTGGTCAAGCACGTCTATGCTGTTTGATATAAAGGGACTCGAGCCTTTCGGCGATTTCAAACAGATGAGTTCCGTCGGCGAGTTTGCGGGAGTGCTTGGCATACTTATAGGCATAGGAGTAATTATAGGCGCGCTTGCGATACTCTTTAATTTTTTGCTGATACGTTCTCAAAAACTTATGGATAAGTGCGTAAAGCAATTCCCGTATTGGGCAAGACTTTTGCTTGCGTTTTTGCTTACGGGAGCGCTTGGTTTGATATTTACAAAGTTTTTTGACGGCGGTTTTGCTTTGTTGAATACCGGCGGACATTCTTTGGTGGATTTGCTTTGTCACAGCGGTCTTAAATATTCGTTGTTATTCCTTTTTGGCGTGTTAATTTTGCGTATGATATTGCTGTTGATATGCTTTAATTCTGGAGCTACGGGCGGCTTGTTCATACCTATGCTTGCGATAGGCGCATTAATAGGAGCTATGTTGGGAACGCTGTTCGTTAAAATGGGAATGGATTCGCTTTATTTTTCGGCGGTAATTGTCATATCGATGACGACCTTTTTCGGCGCGAGCGTGCGCGCTCCTATAACGGCAATCGTGCTTGTGGTCGAATTGTCGGGATACGAATCCGATTTCCTTCCTTTGGCTATCTCGATATTTACGGCTTATTTGGTTGCGGAGATATTGGGTAATAATCCGATATACGACGCGTTGATGGAAAGATTGGTCGAGCAGACGGAAAATAAAATTGTCAAAAAGAGTTTTGTTTTTGAGGTTGACAAAGGCACGTTTGCGGCAGACAGACAGATAAAAGATATAATGTGGCCTGCGGGAGCGCTCATAACGGAAGTGTCGAGAGCGGACGGAGAATGTTTGATACCCGACGGTAAGACGCTGTTGAAAGCCGGCGATAAACTTACGATAGTCGTCGAAAGCAGCGACTTTAAGGAGACGGAGGAATTTATTTCTCACCTCGTAGTGGTCCCAAAACAAGACGAAAATGACGGTAAAGAAGAGGAAATAAATATCGACGAAAGTAAATCGGACGGCGAACAGGAAATCATAGAATCGTCGGAAGAAGAAAAGGACGCCGAAGAAAGCTCGGACGAAGACAAAGACGGAGAAATAGATTAATGAGCGTTTTAACTATAAAAGGACTTACCCATATATTCGATTCCAAGACGTTGTTCAACGACGCCGACTTGAGCGTCAACAACGGCGAGCATATAGGCGTTGTGGGACTCAACGGCGCGGGCAAGTCTACGTTTATGAATATAATCACGGGAAAACTTACGCAGGACGCGGGAGAGGTCAAATGGCTCAACGGCATAAGGTGGGGATATTTGGACCAACACGCTAACATAGACAGAAGTCAAAGCGTAATGCAGTATTTGAGAAGCGCGTTTGATTATCTTTACGAACTCAACGACAAACTTGAGCAAATTTATACCGAAATGGCGACGGTAGAAGATATGGACAAGCTAGATAAGTTGGTAAATAAGTCGGCTTCTATGCAAGAGCGTTTGGACGAAAGCGGGTTTTACGATTTGGATTCCAAAATAAAAAAAGTTGCCAACGGCTTGGGCGTTAATAATTTCGGCTATGACACCGTCATAGGTAATTTGAGCGGCGGTCAAAGAGCAAAGCTTATGCTGTCCAAGTTGTTGCTCGAAGAGCTCGACGTAATGCTGCTCGACGAACCTACCAATTTCCTAGACCTCGAACAGATAGAGTGGCTGCGCAAATATCTCGACGGCTTTAAGGGAACTTTTGTTTTGATTTCGCACGACACGTCTTTTCTCAACAGCGTATGTAAGATAATCGTCAATATTGAAAACGGTATGATAAAAAAATATTGGGGCAACTATGACGATTTTATGCTTCAGCACGAACAGAATGCCAAGCAGTATGCCGACAGTTACGAGAGACAGCAGCGTGAGATTAAGAAAATGGAAGATTACATCGCTCGAAATAAAGCCAGAGCCGCGACGGCGGGAATGGCAAACAGCCGTAAAAAAATGCTGGATAGAATAGACGTTATGCAAAAGCCCGTCTCATTCGAAAAGCCTACGTTTTCCTTCCCATACACTTTGCTTGTTACCAAGCATTTGTTGGAAGTAAAGAATTTGCAAGTAGGATACGAGGGCAAGGCGATACTTCCTCCCATATCTTTTGAAATGGGTTCTACCGACAAATTATGGTTGAGAGGTACCAACGGACTGGGTAAGACTACTATTCTCAAGACGATTATGAAGAGATTGCCGTCGATAGGCGGTTCGTTTGCGTTTAATATAAACGCCAAGATTAATTATATAGAGCAAGATTTGCAATTCAGAGCAAAAGACATCAACGCGATAACTTTTATGAACGAGACATATCCCAAGATGAGTCAAAAGGATATCAGAACGCAACTTGCCAAAGTCGGTATAAAAAACGATTTGGCTACGAAGTCAATTTCCAATCTCTCGGGAGGAGAACAGGTCAAGATAAAGCTGTGCGCGCTTATGCAAAAAGAAAGCAATATTCTTGTCCTCGACGAACCTACCAATCATTTGGACGTGTCGGCAAAAGAGGCGTTATTCGAGGCTTTGCGGGCTTATGACGGCGCTATAATTCTCGTAAGCCACGAGCCTATGTATGCCGATAGTCTGTGCAATAAGGTTTTTGATATAGAATTTTAATTCGGCTTGATGACGCTGTTTGTCGAAAAATGTAATTTTAACGTCCAGTTATCTTGACAGATAGTTGCGATAGGTCTATAATAATTCATAATGAAGAGTGAAGCAGGTTTTACAAAACGTCAAAAAATAGCGTTGATAATATCTTTATGGTTGTATTTTTTGTGGATAATCGCAATCTGTTTTATTATGCGCGCCAATTTCAAGGGCAATTTGATAAACTGTATTATTGTCGGAGGCGTTGGATGCGTCGCAGTGTTGGCTTTGTATATTTTGGCGTTTGCAGATTGGTACAAGGTTCCCAAAACAATAACAAAAAAAGAGAATATCGAAAAAATCAAAAGTCTTTATCGCACCGCGAATATTTGGGCGATTTATATTAGCATAGTAGGATTCTTCACGCTTTCGCTCAGCGTATTGCTGTTGGACAGAGATAAGATAGAGCAATTGAGATTGGCTTGGCTGATAGTTGTCACTGTGTTGTTTGCTTTGGCTATCGCCGTGTTGATAGTTGTGAGTTATATTAAAATCACCTCGTCGATACGAATATTTTTGTTGCAAGAAGACAACGATTAATTTAATAGAGAAATATTAAATCAAGCAAAAACGACCGATTTCATTCGGTCGTTTTTTCGTTGTATTTCGATAAACGAATTTTATACTATTCCTTGAGCCATCATAGCGTCTGCGACTTTCAAAAAGCCTGCTATATTTGCGCCCACAACATAGTTGCCGTCGCATCCGTAAGTTTGAGCTGCCGCGTCGATATTGCGGAATATATTAATCATTATGTGTTGAAGCTCGCTGTCTACTTTTTCAAAACTCCAGAAAAGTCTGCTGGAAGATTGAGACATTTCGAGCGCGCTGGTTGCTACGCCGCCTGCGTTTGCAGCTTTTCCGGGGAGGAATATAACGCCGCTTTCGATAAACAATTTAGTTGCGTCGAGAGTAGTCGGCATATTTGCGCCCTCGCCGACGAGTATAACGCCGTTTTCGATAAGAGTCTTTGCTGCTTGCTCGTCAAGTTCGTTTTGAGTTGCGCAGGGAAGAGCGATATCGCATTTCAAATTCCAAATATTTTTGCAGCCTTCCTGATATTTTGCGCTTGGCACCGCTTTTACGTATTCGCTTATTCTTGCTCTTTTGACTTCTTTAATTTCTTTCAATACGTTGAGGTCTATACCGTTTTCGTCATAGACATATCCGCAAGAGTCAGACATAGCTATTACCTTTGCGCCGAGTTGCTGCGCTTTTTGGCAGGCGTATATAGCCACGTTGCCCGAACCGGAGATAACTACTCTTTTACCCAAGAAATTCGTTTGCTTTTTGCTGTTGAGGGCTTCTTGAGAGATATAGACGAGTCCGTAGCCGGTAGCTTCCGTTCTCACAAGACTTCCGCCGTAAGCAAGACCGCGTCCCGTGAGTACGCCGTTGTGTTCGTTGCGAATTCTCTTGTATTGACCGAAGAGATAACCTACTTCTCTTGCGCCTACGCCGATATCGCCGGCAGGTACGTCAGAGTCAACGCCCAAATGGCGGAAAAGCTCGGTCATAAAACTTTGACAGAATCTCATAATTTCGTTGTCGCTCTTGCCTTTTGGATTGAAATCGCTTCCGCCTTTGCCGCCGCCTATAGGCAGGGAAGTAAGGCTGTTTTTGAAAATTTGCTCAAAGCCCAAAAATTTGATTATCGACAAGTTGACCGACGGATGGAATCTCAAACCGCCCTTGTAAGGTCCGATTGCGCTGTTGAACTGCACTCTGTAGCCCTTGTTGACGTGAACCTTTTGATTGTCGTCTACCCAAGGTACTCTGAACATTACGACTCTTTCCGGCTCGACAAGTCTTTCCAAAAGTCCTGCCTTTTCGTATGCGGGATTTTTATCGAATACGACTTTCAAGCTTTGAAGAACTTCTGTTGCAGCCTGATGAAACTCAGGTTGGTCGGGGTTCTTCTCCTTTAATTCTTGCAACACTCTGTTTACATAATCCATTTTATTTCACGATCCTTTTATAAAAAAATAAATTTTTTGTAACAATATTCTAACATACGACTATGAATTATTCAACAAAATACGCTAAAAAATCTATTAAAATATAAAAAAAATTGAATTTTACTAATTTTTGCAGCAGAAACTGCCAAATATTTACATTTGCTATATTTTATTAGAAAAGAGTGAATTATTATTTGCTTAAATAAAAAATATATTGTATAATATTTATAACTTTAAAATAAATATATTTTAGGAAGGTGGAGAAATGGAAGACAAAGCATTAAATCAAGACCTTGAAAATTCAAAGGTCGAAACAGGCATCAATCCCGAACAGTCTCCGAAAAAGAAAAAAGGCGTCAAAGGCTTTGGACAGCTTTTGCTTTTTATTGTTTTGAGTTTGATGGGATTTGCCGTGCAAATGATTATCGAGACTGTATGTGAGAAAGTCGGAGCTATAGCAGGACCGATAAACAACATTAAGATAAACGGAAGCAGCGAATTTGATTTGTTTGGTATGACAGAACATTGGGGACCGTTTTTTGTAACATTGGTTGCAGTATTTTTGTGTAAAGTTATCAACTTCGTTTTACATAGGAAAGTGCTTTTCAAGCCTAGACACAATCTCACGTTTGGCATTATAATGTATATTATTTTCAGTGTAGTTTTGTGGTTTGGTTCTGCGATAATCAAAAAACCCGTACAAACTGCTTTGATGGATACGCAATGGTGGCCTAGTTTTATTAGCACTTTGGGAAGTAATGACGCCGAGGGATGGGCATTGATAGCCGCCGTAATGGTATATTCTACAGCCGACCTCATCATTATGTTCTTTGCAGAAAAGTTCTTGATTATGAACGACAAACTCTTCAGAAAAAAAGGACAGGAACCAGTTGCTGTTGCAGACGGCATTTCTGTAAACGCAGAAGAGAAAGCTGTTGCGGCAGATAGCGCCGTTCAAGAAGACGTAAAGGCTTTCGACGAACCCGTTCAAAACGTATTCGATACTAAAGTAGAGGAAGTCAAGCCTGTAGAAGCTGTTGAAGAAAAGAATGTTGCGCAAGAGCAAGAAGTAGAAGTTCCCATATTTGAAGAACAACCTGTTGAAGCAGAAGCGCAAGCTGAGGAATCTGCAGACGTAAAAGCAGAGGAAATCCAAGAAATCAAGGCGGAAGTTGAAGTCGAGGACGTAGAAGAAGTTTCGGCGGAGCCTGTAGTTGAAGTTGTTGAAGAAGTTCAAGAAGAACAGACTGCAGTCGAAGAAGCTGAAGCCGTTGCCGAAGTGGTGGAAGAAGTAGAAGTTGTTGAGGAAGTCCAAGAAGACGAAGAAGTCGATATTCAGCCCGAAACTGTCGAAGAAGAAGTAATCGTTGAGAAAAAAGCTTCTGCAAAGAAGCCTGCCGCTACTAAAACAACCGCGGCAAAGAAAACGACGTCGAAGACGGCAACTGCAAAGAAACCTGCCGCTGCTAAAACGACTGCCGCAAAGAAGACGAGCGCAACTGCAAGCAAGCCTGCTGCAAAGAAAGCAACCGCCGCTAAAACTACTACGACGGCTGCGAAGAAGACTACTGCCGCTAAACCGGCTGCTACAAAGTCGACTACTGCAAGTAAATCTACAACAAAAGCTACGGCAAGTAAAACGGCTGCAACCAAGTCAACGGCAACCAAGGCTACGACAGCCAAAAAGCCGACGGCTACTAAAACAACCGCCGCTAAAAAACCTGCAGCTGTAAAAACAACGACGGCAGCAAAGAAGCCTGCCGCTACCGCAACTAAAGCTACGACGGCAAAAAAGCCTGCGGCAACCAAAGCGACTGCTACAAAAACCGCAGCTGCAAAGAAACCTGCCGCTACTAAAACAACTGCGGCAAAGAAAACAACTAAAAAGTAATTGTTGCAATGTATTTAAAAAGGAATGCGTCGCTTTTCAGCGACGCATTTTTTATTTGAAATCTTTATGTAATTTGTGTAGATGATAATAAAAAGTCGATTGCTTGACGTTTAATAAGTCCAAAGCGTCTGACAGAACTATCTTTTTTTCGCTGTAAAGTTCCGTTACTTCCACGAACATATCTGTATATTTCTTTTTTGGACGTCCGAAACAAATTCCGCGTTGTTTTGCAAGGGCAATGCCTTCCGCTTGTCGCGTCCTTATATTTATTCTTTCGTTTTCGGCGACAAAAGAGAGAAGCTGAAGAACGATGTCCGATATAAATTTACCTATAAGGTTGTCGGCTTTGTCTCGCGTGTCCAACAACGGCATATCCAATACGAGTATATCCGCTCCGATTTTGCTTGTGATTTTTTTCCATTCGGCAATTATCATATCGTAATTTCTACCTAATCTGTCTATAGATTTGACAACGAGCAGGTCTCCCGCTCTCAAGCGTCTTATGAGTCGGGTGTATTCTTTACGATCGAAGTTTTTACCGCTTTTTTTATCGCAAAAAATTTTGTTTTTTTCAATTCCGAATTTTAGGAATTCTTCAATTTGTCTGCCGAGGTTTTGGTCCGAGGCAGATACACGAGCATAACCGTATTGCAACTTTATTTCTCTCCTTTATTTTAATCTTTTGTATTGTTGAGTACGATAAGAATACCAAATTAAATCATACAAGTCCAAGGTTTTGAATAAATTTTATGATTGCAAAGCAGGTTTTTATGAAAATATAAAAATAAATAGTAAAAACTATTATAATGACATAGAAAATTCTATATGTCAAGTAATTTATAGAAAATTCTATATAATAAAAGTATGGAACCAAGCTTTGATGAGATTTTAAGGGAGTTTTTGATTTTCAATAACTTGACTCAAACGGCGTTTGCAAAGGCAATCGGCGTTAAGCAAAGTCAAGTCAGCGAGTGGTTGAGAGGCAAAGCAAAACCAAGTTATGATATGCTCAAACGTATGTCATTGGCTTACAATGTCTCTGCCGATTATTTCCTCGGTACCAAAGAGAATTTTTGATATCGGAACGAAAACTTTCTTATATATGAGATACGGCAGAAGCAAGTTTTGTTACAATACTTTGAAATTTAATTGAGAATTTTTTAGGATTGACGAATAACTATATTTTGCATTATTTGCCCACTATCGAATATAAATCTTTTTTTGTGAGATTTTCGAAATACTCTTTTAACTCAAGGTTTTTATCCCATTTGTCTTTAGGGTAAGAGCCATATCTTTCTTTTACGTCTTGCATACGCGCGCATATATCGACAATACCTTCCGCGGCGCCCATTGCGTCGCAAAGTTGGATGAGTCTGTCGTAGTCGTCATATTCAATTCGTTTTAATGTAGACTCCAATTCTTTTTGCTTATCGCGCGAAATGTCAAAATTTCCTATATATGACCTTAATTCTTTGATGCCGAATGAGTGAGTAAGGCATATTCTTGCAACTTGCGTATATCCCAATTCGAGCATATACTTATATCCGTCGTAGACGTGCCCCAAGTGTTTTACGCCGAATTTTCTGCCTATGTCGTGCAACAGCCCCAAGACGTACGCCTTATCGCCGTCCATATTGCACTCTCTAGCGATTTTCTCAGCGCAAAGCGCCACGTTTCGGCTGTGGTCAGCCCACGGACCGACGTTGCATTCAAAAGCTTCTTCCAACAATTTTTCGGCGACGTGGCGACAGGGAATACCTGCGTCCAGCGATTTGCAGAACTGTTTGAGTTGATTTTTATTTTCTTCTTCCAAGGCGTTGAAGGCTATTCCTTTGACTGCTCCTTCCAATGCGTAAAGGTGGACTATACACATTTGCGGATAAACTTCTTTTAGTTTTATATATGCTTCTCTCGAGCCGATTTCGCGCAGTTCTTCGGAAGAAGAGATTCCGATACTCTCAAGTTTGAATTGAGTTTCTTTGCCTATATTTTTTAAAGTAGAAAGTTGAGTCATAGTATATACCTAAATTTCTATATTATATATTGTTGAGCCATTTATCGGCGTTTTCTCTTGTTTTGATAATTTTATAATCAATTGCGGAAGCTTGCAATAAAGACAGCATTTTGGGGCGAGTGTTGTCTTGAAAATTGATTATCCATTCTTCGAATTCTTCATCTATTCTTTCAATGCAGCCGTCAGTCATATCGGGACGGGTTTTGCCGTTAAATATTTTGACGCGGTCGCGAACTCCTTTTATGCATACGTCGACTGTATAATCGAGAAATATACACATATCGGCGAATTCAAGCCTTCGCCCAAAAGTTCTGCTGTAATTGCCGTCCATTATCCAACAAGGTTTGTTAAGCTCAATATTGAGAAGCGTGTCGAATTCATCTTCTGTTCGGTTTTGCCAATTGGGTTTCCACCAGAGTTTGTCCAGATGCACTACGGGCAAATCTAGTTTTTTACCCAACGCAGCGGCGAGCGTGCTTTTGCCTGCGCCTCCGCAACCAATAATCAAAATCTTTTTGTAATTAAAATTCATTTTATATCCTTTCCAATTTGAGACTCGTCCACGTTGGGATTTATATATCTGTCTTTTTTCTTTTTGTTCTTATATACGATTGCTTTTTGGAGACAGCGATGATAACAGCCTAGGCAAGCGACGCATTTGTTGCCGAACGTAATTTGACCGTCGATTAGCGATATGTTATCTGCGGGGCAGATATTAATACATTTTCCGCATTTGATACAGTCTTGCGTTGCGGAAAAATCTTTGCCTATCAAATGCCAATTGCTTTTGTTTTTTAAATACGTCGCGCGTTTTGTCTTGCATTTGTTAGGTATTTCATATATTTGCTTTTTTATCTTACAAATTATTTCGTCGATTTTTTTATCGGACTTTTTGAGCGAGCTGTTGATGTAATATTTAGGAACGGTAAACGTCAGCGTAAAATTCTCGGGCATTTTTAATTTGTAAACGCTTTTGATATTCAAGCCGTATTCCACGGTATATTCATATAAAAGACGGTCGCCGCCTCCCGCCATACCGCCGTAATTTTGTATTACAATCAGTTCTTTAGATTTATTGAGTCGCGGAAGTAATTCAAAGACGTGTTTAGGCATTCCGTAAGAATATATAGGCGTTATTAAAAACAACTTATCGAACTCGCTTCCGTCGCCTTCGTATTTGGGAATATATAATATACTGCCGCCCAAAGCAGATTTGACTTTTTGGGCTATATACAGGCTGTTGCCCGTTGAACTAAAATACAATATGCCGTTGACCTTCATATTTTGATTATACTATTTGCAAAACGTTTAGGCAAGTCCTATAATAAATTTAATCTTTATATGCCCAAAGTAGCGCATAATAAAAACATTGTTAAAAGAAATCGTAAATAAACTATGCAGACGAAGGGTTTGCTTTTAGAATTCAACGCGCATTTAAATGTCAAGTTGATGTTGACTTTATTGTATCGTTGTGCTAATATGGTTGAGACGGAATGTGAAAGTGAATTTTGTTGATTGGAAAAAATTCATTGTTTTGGAGTTTTTACAATGCAAAGTCAAGAAATCAAATCCGTAAACTTTCCCAAAAGAGTATTGTTGCTTTCAGTTTCTACGGGAGAAGGGCATAACAGCGCGGCTCGCGCGATTGCCGAAGTTTTAAATCAAAAAAACATAGATTGCGAAATAATAGATTCTGTCTCTTTTAAGGGCAAGCAATCGCATTCGTTTATCACAGAAGGTTACAATAGAATAATACGCCACGCTCCAATGTTATTTGGTCTTGCTTACGTATTAGGCGCAGCATATGACAATATGCGTTTGCCGTCTCCTATAAAATCGTATCACAGCAGTTACGCGGACAAGATATATCAGTATATTAAAGACGGCAATTTCGATTGCGTGGTGTGTACGCATCTGTTTTCTATGCATACCGCGACTGCGATAAGAAAAAAATATGCTCCCGATTTACCGTGTTATGGAGTAATAACGGATTATACGGCTATACCGTTTTATCGCGGCAGTCAACTTGACGCATATTTCGTTCCCGATAGCAGGACGCGCGATATGCTTATCAAAAAGGGGATACCTAGCGACAAAATAATCATTTCGGGTATTCCCGTAAGCCCTAAATTTTCGCAGGATATTAGCAAATCTCGCGCTAGAGAACTGCTTAATATCGGCGCTGATAAAAAAGTAATCGTTATTTCCGCAGGCGGAGCGGGCTGCGGCAAGTTGATGGAACTTTGCAAGCGTCTCAAAGCCCAAATCGACGGCGAATATGAGGTGTATGTTTTTACGGGTAAAAATACTAGACTTAAGGCAAAAATCGATAAGATAGCGGGAGAAAACGGAGTTATCCGTACGCTTGCGTTTACGTCGGATATATACCTATATATCAAAGCCGCTGACGTTGCAATGACAAAACCGGGCGGTTTGTCAAGCACGGAATTTGCTACGTCGGGCGTTCCTATGATTTTACTCAAAGCCATACCCGGTTGCGAAACTTGCAACAAGAGATATTTTATTAAGCACAATTTGGCGACCTATTGCAATTCGGTGAAAAAAGCCGTAAAGCAAACGCTGAATATTTTGGCAGACAATTCGCGGTCGGAATTAATTGAACTTGCCGATGATAAAAAGGTTATCAATGCTTTTGCCGCGACGGACATCGTGGAATATATAATTGAAAATAACAATTAAAAAAGAAGAAAATTTCATAAATTTGGAATTTTTAGGTAAAAAACTCTTGACACCGTCCTATCTTATAAATTGACATTTTCAAACATTATATGATATTATATAAATGGGAAAATGGTAGCGATTTTATATTTCTTTATAGCCTTGGTTTGCACGTTTGCGGGCGCGATAACAGGTATGGGCGGCGGAGTCGTCATAAAACCCGTGCTTGATATGTTGGGAGACTTTGACAGCGCTTCAATAGGAGCATTGTCGTCTATTACCGTGCTGGCTATGTCTATCACGACTTTTGCAAGACAGGTTGGCAAAAAAAGAAAGATTTCGATAGCAAAGTTAATCGTGTTGGGAATATCGTCCGCCGGCGGCGGCGTTCTCGGACAGTATATCTTTGAGATTATGACGGACGGAGCCGACAACGCTCATACTGTGAAGATAATCCAAAATTCCATATTGCTCTTTTTGATAGTCTGCATATTTTTCTATATGCTTTTCAGAAAGAGAATTAAGCCGTTGCATCTGCAAAATACTTTATTTTATATACTGACGGGCATATTGCTCGGCGTGCTGTCGTCATTCTTGGGAATTGGCGGAGGCCCGCTGAACGTCGCTATATTTATGATTTTGTTCGGTATGGAAATAAAAGAAGCGACGTTTGCGTCAATAATAACCATAATGTTTGCGCAAATTGCAAAAGTCGTCACAATACTTATCGGCGGAGGTTTCGGCTCTTACGATTTGACGATGTTGCCTTATATGGTAGTAGCGGGAGTGCTAGGCGGACTTATAGGAAGCATAGTCGCAAAAAAGATATCGAGCAAGGTTACTGCCGTAGCTTTCAATATTATGCAACTTGCGGTAATGGTTATATGTGTTGTTAACATTGCGACGAATTCAATGGCTTTAAATGTATAAAGCCTTTGGTTTAATAAAAATAAAACGTAAAATTACGGGGATATTATGAACATTATTTTATATTTCAGCGACCAACAAAGATACGACACCGTCAACGAAACGGTGACACCGGAAATTTGCGCAATGACAGACGAGAGTATATTTTTTGACAATGCTTTTACCTGTCAACCTGTGTGCGGTCCCGCAAGAGCTTGCATACAGACGGGCGTATACGCGACGCAAAATAATTGCTATATCAACGGTATATCGATGGACAAAGACGACGACAACGCGCTTGCCAAAGTTCTTAACCGAAACGGATATAATACCTCATATATAGGCAAATGGCATTTGGCATCTAATACGGCGGCGGGAGCGACGCCAAAACTCAACGTGCAAAAATCGGCGGTTCCGCAAGAATTGCGCGGCGGATATAACGATTATTGGCTTGCGGCAGACTGCTTGGAATTTACGTCTGACGTGCACGGCGGCTATATGTTTGACAATGACAATAACAAAGTCGAATTCAAAGGTGTACGCAGCGACTGTATAAACGATTTTGCAATAGATTATATTGACAAATACGACAAAGAAAGCCCTTTCTTTTTGATGATTTCTCAACTTGAGCCGCATCATCAAAATACAGCCAATACGTTCCAGTGCGCAGAGGGCGACGAGAAGCAATTCGAAGGAGCGGATTATCCCGAAGATTTGGTAGGTCTCAAGGGTGATTACAAATCGGAGTACGCGCGTTATCTTGCGTGCTGCAAGCGTCTTGACAAAAATTTTGCAGACGTCATTCAAAAAGTCAAAGACAAAGGCATTTGGGACGATACCGTTATTATATATACTTCCGACCACGGTTGCCATTTCAAGACGAGAAATTTTGAATACAAAAGAAGCGCTCACCACGCAAGTACTCATTTGCCTTTCGTTATGACAGGCGGAGGACTTGCCAAATTAAATTCAGCGCAGAAATATATTGGAAAACGGTTTGGCGGTTTTATAAGTCTTCTTGACTTGACTGCTACGATATTGGATATATCGGGGGCGGAAATACCAAAAGAATACCAAAGCAAAAGCATACTGCCTATGCTCGAAAACGATAAGGGAAGAGAACATATTTTTATTCAGATAAGCGAGTCGCAATTGGGGCGCGCAATAATTACGGATAGATATACTTATAGCGTCAAGAAACCGCTGTCTTTGGGTGTGGAAAAAGCGACGAGTAAACTTTATAGGGAAGATTTGCTTTACGATAATATTGCCGACCCCGCTCAACATAAAAATCTTGTTAGGAATAGAAAATATAAGAAGATTAAGCAAGAACTTAAGAGCATTTTGCTGGACGATATTCAAAAAATAGAAAACGTTAAGGCAAAAATAATTTGATTTAAGCCAAAAGGCTGTCTATAGCTTTATAAATATGGGAAAGTGTTTTGCGGTATTAACTGCGGCTTGCTTTCCCTTTTGCAAATATTTCAAAGAGAGGCAGACTTTCTTTAAAGAATCGTTTGTATGCCTGACAGTAGTCGCGGTCTTCTTTTGACCTTTTGCAGCCGCCGCCTCGGCATAAGCGAAAATATTCGCAGTCTTTACATTTCGGAGACGTTTGTAGAGAATTGCGCATAAACTCGTAGGCTTTGGGTGCGCAAGCTATTTGTTCAAAAGCGTCCTCGTTTATATTTCCGAGCAACCATTCGTCCAAACAGTAAAAATCGCAAGGATAGACGTTTCCGTTGCTTTCGATTACAAATTGCCGCGAACAAAATCCGTTCATACCGCATTGTTCGGCATTTTCTCCCAAAAATAAGCGAACGTAGTTGTCAAGCTGTCTTATGCTTGTGTATTGACCTTTTGCATAGTCTTGCGCATATAGTTTAAACAGCTTTATAAGAAATGAAGCGTATTGTTCGACGTTCATATATAATGAGTTTTCGCTCTTATCTCCAAAAGGTCTCAAACAGGGAATAAACTGCAGATATTTAAAATCTTGTTTCTTAAAATAATCGTATATGTTTTCTATATTATCTGCGGTATATCCCGTAGCTACTGTCAATACGTTGAAATCCACGTGGTGTTCTTTGAGCAATTCTATAGCCTTTGTCACTTTGGAAAACGTATCGTTCATATCGGCGTCCAATCTAAAGTTGTTGGCGTCCTTGTCTCCGTCAAGACTTATCCCTAATAAAAAGTTGTTTGCTGCAAAAAAATCTGCCCATCGGCTGTCTATCAAAGTGCCGTTTGTCTGTAAGCCGTAATAAATCTTACTGTCTTTTTTATTTAGCTTTTTGACCAATGAAATAAAATCGTTGAAATAATCTATGCCTGCAATCAACGGCTCGCCGCCTTGAAAAGCAAAATAAATGCTTCCGCCGTCGCAAAATTCAAGAGATTCTTTTATGAGTTTTTCCGTTGTGCCATATGTCATCACTCCGTAACAATGTTGCTGTCTTGATTGCGCCACATTGTGATAAAAGCAGTATTTGCAACGCATATTACACATACTGGACGCAGGTTTAACCATTATTGACAAATCTTTTTTCATAAACTTTTCGCTCCGCAACGTTGCTTGATTTTGTATATATTTTGTATATCTTTATATTTTCAACATATATTTACTGTCGTCAGTATAACTTATTATAGGCAAAATTTCAATGCTTTACGTCAAGATTTGCTTCATACGGCATATTAAAAGATTGCATACGGTAATTTTGAAGATTTAAAAATCCAGTGATATTGAATTTATGAAATCTTATATTGGGTGTATTATAACTAAAAGATTGCATTTACTATCAAAATATGTTATATTAATTATGCTACACATTCGAATAACCTTTCAAAGGGAGTGCTATTGTTAAAAACGTACTCTCTCGCCTTTGATTGGACGAATGTGTAGCAACATTGAGAGGTGCGTTTTCGGCGTGTTTCTCAAAGAAACACGCTTTTTATATAAGGAGGAAAAATGAAAGTAGAAAGAATCAAAGCGATAGCTTTCGATAAGAAAATCGCGCGGCAGTATGCGGAAACTGTAGCTTGTCAACAAATGGGACAGTCGGTAAAAAAGGTGAAGTATCTAGGAGGCGGCTCATTCGGCAGGGCTTATAACGTCGTATTTCAAGACGGCAAAAAAATCGTCGTAAAATTTTTGAGGGCGCGCGATATGCTCGATAAAGAAATTCACGACCTTGGTTTGCTTGCCGTCAACAGCGAAGTTAAATTTCCGCGAGTGCTGTTTTCACGCAAAGCCGACGGTCAAATTCCCGTCGATTGTTACGGAATGGAATTGATAGAGGGGAACAACGCTGTGTTTTCTATTTGGCTACTTTTGCAATGCAAGCGCAAACGCAAGCAATTCGCCGACGAGGTAACGACTGCTCTCCATAATATTCATTGCCGTAAGAATGAGAAGTTCGGCGATACGCTATGTCCTAATTATGATTGTTGGCTGGATTTTTACAAGCCGTATGCAAAGCAAATTTTGATTAAAGCGGAAGAAATGTTTTCTAAAGGCGAGCTGCCGAAAAAAGTTATAGAAACAATGCGCGCGGCGTGGGATAAATTCGATATTATCTTCTCTGAAAAAGTTGCCGAAGCCTGTCTAATTCACGGCGATTCCAATATCGCTAATATGATGATAGATAAAAATCACAAATTAAGCGGATTTATCGACCCTCTCAACTCTATGTATGCCGATTGCGAATATGACTTATTTCAATTGGACAATTTATCAGGCAAATGGTTCTATCTTCGCGAAACGTATATTAAAAAATACGGAGCAAGCAAATTCTGCGACGCGAAGTGCGCGTTTTACGGACTTTTTCACGAAGTATACAGTTATATCAAATCGGGAATGCTTGTCAATTTTATAATGAATCCGCTTGTAAAAAATATGAAAAAGAGGCTTGCAGAGCTATGATGTCTTTGGGCGCGAAAATAACGGGCTCGATAATAAAAATATACACTTACAAATACCGTAAGAATCATTTATCGCTTTCCCGTTCTGTAAAATTTAAGAATAAAAAGTATAATCCGCCCAAAGGTTTTGGCTTTGAGATAAAAGATTTTTCAGACACGAAAATCGAAATTTTATCGCCGAATACGCCCAATGAGAGTTATGCTATCGTGCATTTTCACGGCGGCGGCAGTACTCAAAAGATGAATAGTATGTATAGAAGAGTATCGGAGAAGCTGGCTGAACTTTCAAATGCGACGGTATATTCCATCGACTATAAAATAGGGGATGACCTTATCTATCCTTCCGTTCACGACGAGTGTTATTCTGCATATTTGAATCTTATTTCATCGGTTCTCAAGGATAAAAAAATCATAGCAATAGGCGATAGCTTCGGCGCAAACGTATTGCTGTCAATATGTCTTAAACTTCGCGATAGGAATCTCGCGTTGCCGGACGCTATAATCTCGGTTTCTTGTTGTATCGACCTTGCCGCGACAGGTAGTTCTTATGAAAAAAACTGTTATAGGGACCCCTTATATTCTTTGCCGAAAAATCAAAGTTTTAAGGAGTATGAAAAGCACATTCGCCGAAGAATTAAATACATAGGCAATGCTTCGCCGTATGATATGTATTTATCTCCTGCATACGCAGAATACGACGCTTTTCCGCCAATGCTGATACAATGCGGAGAAGCTGAGACGTCAGAAAGCGACAATGATATACTATACGAAAAAGCATTGAAATGCGGCGTAAAGGTTAAGATGACTAAATATTACGGAATGTGGCACGACTTTCAGTATCTTACTCCATTTTTGAAAGAAAGCAAACAAGCTTGGCGAGAAATCGGAGAGTTTTTGAGTTCCGTTATGAAATAAAGATAAACGTAGGTTGCAAGTTGATTAAATTATAATTAATATACAAAAAAGGAAGACGGAGCATATATAAAACCATATTTTCTTTTGCTAAATAATATTGATGTTACAACCATATCGTTGTAGCGCAAGTAAACAATCTCTTTTAATTATAGATATTTGGGAGAAATTGCGCGCGGCATAAATCATCGGAGTTTTTATTTGTTTTCAAAGTATAATTTATATTCAGGCGTAGCCGTCAATTCGCGCATCAATGTTTCCATATCGTCAAAAATATGTTTGCCTTCGTTGTTTTGCGGCGCCCAAAAGGCAGACGGGCTATCGTCAAAAGATGACATAAATATTTCTTCCTCATAGACCTTTAAACTCTCAAATAAATATGTTAGATAATTATCATCTGATTTAAGTATTACAAAGCGGTGCGCGCTATCAAGTGAAAAAATAACGTCAATGACTTTATCCGCGCGATTATCTAAATCTTCGTTGCGCATTATTTTTACTGTTTCATCCCAAGTCATAATACGTCGAGGCTTATTTGCGTCGCCCTTTGAAATTTAGGAATTTCATAATAAAAATTAGCATCTTTTTTAAGCAAATCATAAATATGGTAGTAATTGACTGATTTAATCATTATATGTAAACTCCTTTATTTTTGCGGTAACAAAAATTTATGCTATTAATGCATAGCAAATTTTTTTTACCAAATTCCAATCTGTAACGCAATATATTTTAATATCGTTGTTTCCAATCAATACACGAAAAAATAAAGCCGCCACCGTCTGTGCCTTTACACGTTTTAGTTGTCCAAAATGAAGTTTTATTGCAGTTTGCTGTTTCTGAATCGTCAAATTCAACCTTTGCTCCGAACAAACCTGGAATATACTTTGCTTCTCCGTCCCAATAAATGCAAGTAGCGCAACATTTGATTGATACCGATGAGGTTTTTTTCATCTTATGCTTCTCCTTTTAATAAAAAATACGTCAGCCGAAGTCAACGTACGAAAAACGCAAACTTCAACTGTCGACAAACAATTACTATGCCGTATGGATATGTTTCAACACACACATAAAAGGAATTCGTATTTTTGCAAAATTCAAATTGTGTGATGTTGAACAACTTTTATGAAATTAAAAATTTCAATACTCCTAATTAGTGTTTAGTAATTGTTTGGCATAATCAGTATAGCATACTTGAAGCCAAAATCAATAGTTTATATAGGCAAATTTATAAGTTTCATTTCAATGGCATTGTGGATGGTGCTTGATATAATAAGCGGCTTTGTTTTGTTCGTTGTTAAGTACTTGCCTTTTATGGTATTATTAAAACACAAGATATTAATTTGTAGAGGTGTAGTATGTTTAATGAAATATGTATATATGAAGCGAAACCAACAAAACTTGATGAAATTGAAGTGCTAATGAAGGAAGTTGCAGAATTTTATTTGCAACAAGACGGAGTTATCGATGTACAATATATAAAACGTACTCACCGACAAAAAGATTTTAATGCAGTTAAAAATGGAGAATTACCTATTCGTCTTACAAAAAATGTAGGGAATGTTGTTTATGTTTTATACTGGGTATTAGAGAACGAAGAGGCACATTCAAGAGTGTCTAAACTTGGTATAGAAAAATTTTATAAACGTTGGAATAGATGTTTAACAACAATGCCTAAAATAATTTTAGGTGAGAATATAGTCTGATGGACAACTTGCTGTTTATCGTATAGTCATATTATAGCAAAAACAAAATATTTAATGAAGCAAACCGTAAGACGCTCCGAGATTTCTTTCAAATCACAAAGAAAATGACTGATAAGATAGCGGGTCTTATGAGTCATCTAATGGTTGGGTAATTAGGATTCGTAAGGGGCGTAGCGACGGTCTAGCGAGCTTGAACTACGCAGACAAGCACCAGTCACCTACGAAACACAGAATAAAAGTAAACCAATATCACCGCTGAAAAAGCAAGACAGGATAAGAAAAATTAGGTTCGTGCACGGTTTCCTAGAAACAGAATCGTGACGGGAAAAAGAGTTTGAACATACTTTGTTCAAACTCTTTCAATCTTGGTGGGCAATATAGGATTCGAACCTATGACTTTCTCCACGTCAAGAAGACACTCTCCCTCTGAGTTAATTGCCCATATTTATCAATTGGTTAAGCATTATTTATTATACACATACGAAATTTTATTGTCAACTGTTTGGTAAATACAAAATGACAGGGCGATTAGCGGAAAATAATAAATGAATTATAAAATAATCATATCATTTGTTGTATTTATTAATTATTTTATTTATAATATACTTAATTATATGTGGGACGCTGTTAGGTTAGCGTTGAAAGAGAGGAAAAAAATTATGGCAAGTTTTTTAGATAAAATAATATCTAAATTTCAAAAAATTGCGGATAAAGCAAACGGCAATTCTTTGAGTCAAGAAAGCAATAGCGCGGAAGGAGAAAGATATATTACGCCGGGCATTCCGAAGTTGGCAAGACAAGCCGCTGCCGACGGAATCGTGCTTCTTAAAAACGACGGAACGTTGCCTATTGGAAGCAACAACAAAATTGCCGTATTCGGTAGGTGTCAAATAAATTATTTCTACGTTGGTTACGGAAGCGGCGGAGACGTTAATCCGCCGTATAAAATCAGCTTAATGCAAGCGCTTAAAGAAGGTGCGGAGCAAGGAAAGTTTGCGCTTGACGAAAAGCTTGCCGATATTTATCAAAGTTGGTGTTCTCGCAAAGAAAATGTGCCATTTGACGGTTGGTGGGGACATTGGCCTATGAATTATCCCGAAATGCCTTTGACTAAAGATATTGTCGACGAAGCTTCGAAATCAAGCGACGTTGCTATTGTCGTTATAGGCAGAGCGGCGGGCGAAGATAGGGAAAATGTATTGGAAAAAGGAAGTTACTATCTCACCGACGAAGAGCGCAATATGCTTGATTTGGTAACAAACTCTTTTGGCAAAGTCGCGATAGTTATGGATTGCGGCAACTTGATGGATATGGCTTGGACGGAAGAATACGCAGATAAACTATCCGCTATTTTATTTGTTTGGCAAGGCGGTATGGAGAGCGGACATTCGATTGTCGACGTGTTGTGCGGCGACGTCAATCCAAGCGGTAAATTGCCCGATACTATTGCAAGAAATTATGCCGACTATCCGTCCTCGGACTGCTTCGGCAACAAAGATTACAACGAATACGGGGAAGATATTTTTGTGGGGTATAGATATTTCGAAACCTTTTCAAAGGACAAAGTTCTTTATCCGTTTGGTTTCGGTCTGTCATATACACAATTCGATATGAATTTGTTGAGATTCGAATTTGACGGCGACGAAGTAAAATGCGCTGTAAAAGTCAAGAATATCGGAGACAAAGCAGGCAGAGATGTCGTACAGCTTTACGCGCAGTGTCCGCAAGGTAAAATGGGGAAACCTATGCGGGTATTGGTAGGCTTTGCAAAGACGGGTACGCTTCAGCCAAGCCAAGAAGAGGAAATTGAAATAACTTGCAACGTATACGATTTTGCAAGTTACGACGATATTGGCGTTACGGGTAACAAACACTGTTACGTTTTGGAACAAGGTAATTATAAGTTTTTTGTAGGCAACAGCGTGCGCGCGGAAAAAGTTGCGGGAGAATTCTTACTTGAGCAAGATAGAATTATTGAGAAGTTGAATAACGTTTGCGCCGTTAAAATGCCGTTCCAAAGATTTAAGGCAGTTACGAAAGACGGCGAAACAATTCTTGCTACGGAAACCGTACCGTCGGGAAGCGTCGATATGAAAGAACGAATTCTAAAAAATATGCCGTCGGAAATCGGGTATAAAGGCGAACTGGGATTTACCTTTGAAGACTTAAAATCCGGCAAGACGGATATTGACGCGTTTATTTCGCAGTTGACTGATAAAGAGCTCGAAGCTTTGACCAGAGGCGGCGGAGGAATGAACGCTCCGCAGGGCGTGACGGGAAATGCTGGCGCATACGGCGGTATTATTCCGTCGCTTGAGCGCAGAGGCGTGCCTGCAATCATAACAACCGACGGACCGTCGGGTATAAGAATAGGCAAGTATACGTCGTTGCTTGCCTGCGGCACGGCTCTTGCTTCGACTTGGGATATAGATTTGGTAAAAAGTCTGTATGAAAAAATCGGGGAAGAGATGGCGCATTACGGTTCCGACGTGCTACTCGGCGCAGGTATGAATATACACCGCAATCCTTTGTGCGGACGCAATTTCGAGTATTTTTCCGAAGACCCGATATTGTCCGGCAAAATGGCTGCCGCTTTCGTCAACGGCGTGCAGAAGAACGGTAAGGCTGCCTGTCCGAAGCATTTTGCTTGTAACAATCAAGAGGTAAATCGTAACTACAACGACAGCAGAGTGTCGGAAAGAGCTTTGAGAGAAATATATCTAAAGGGCTTTGAGATTTGCGTCAAAGAAAGCAAACCTTTAAATATTATGACTTCTTACAACAAGATTAACGGAGTTTGGTCGCACTATAACTATGACCTCACGACAACCGTATTAAGGGAAGAATGGGGATATGACGGCTTGGTTATCACGGATTGGTGGATGAGAAAGAGCAAAAGTCCTGAGTTTCCCAAAATTCAAACGCACGCATATCGAGTCAGAGCGCAGGTCGACGTATTTATGCCGGGTAATCATAGCAGGACGGCAAGAAATTACAAATCAGACGGCACGTTGCTTTCGACTTTGAATAAAGACGGCGGGATTACGAGAGGGGAATTGGAGCGTACGGCAAAGAATACTTTAAAAATAACTCTCAAGATAAAAAAATCGTGATTTTGGAGCGTGTATTGTCAAATTTATATTAAAATGTCTGAAGACGATACAAAACGTTGACAAAATATGATGTTCGTAATAAAATATTACCGTTATAAAAAACTAAAATAATTTTGTTAAATATGATTTATAGGTGATAGGTATGACAAAGAAATGGCTTTATGGAAGGAACGTGGTGCTCACCGGTTGTTCTACCGGAATGGGCAAAGAAGTCCTTATGATTTTAGTGAAGAAATACGGCTGCAATGTTATGGGCGTTGCTAGAAACAAGACGAAGCTTGACGAACTCAAAGCCGAGCTTGGCGACAAGTTCAGCTATCGCAGATTCAATATTTCAGACTTGCAGGCTTGGAAAGATTTTGCTCAAGAGCTCGAAGATATGGGATTTGCGACTGATATTCTTATCAATAATGCAGGTATGATACAGCCGTTCGGACAGTACAACGATTTGACGGATGACCAAATCAAAAAAGTAGTGGATACCAATCTTATGAGCGTGGTTTACGGCTGCAAGGCTATGCTGCCCGCTATTAAGAAATCAAAATACGGATATATATGCAACGTTGCCAGCGCGTCGGCTATTTTGCCTGTCGGCGGCGAGAGTATTTATTCTGCGACAAAGGGCGGCGTTTGGGCGCTTACCGAATGCTTGGCGCAGGAGTTGAGAGGATTCGGCATCGGCGTATCGTGCGTAATGCCTGGACCTGTCAAGACGGATATATACAAAGCAAGAGAGGGAGAAGGCGGTCCCAAAGCCGATTCGCTCGTTGAGAATATAGGAATAACTGCTCATACGGCTGGTAAGAAGATAGTCAAGGCTATACGCAAGGGAAAGGTCAGAGTGGTGACCGACGCTGTTGCGGGACTTATGGATTTCGGTATGAGACTTTGTCCGTCTTTGACTTGCAAGGCAACGGGTAGTCTTATTAAAAAGTTCTCTCCGAAAATTGCTTCTTTCAAACCTATTTACGCAGAGCAGATAGAGAACAAAAAGGCAATCAAGCAGATGAAGAAAGACAGAAAAAAGACCGTCTACAAAAAACTGGAACAAGTGCCGGAAGGAAGCTTTAAAAACGACGACTTGACAAACGTATAAAGGATATAATAATAAATAAAATTTGGGATATAAAATATATATGGTAAAACTGTATATATTTAAACTGAATAAATTAGTAAAAAGTATTTGACACGCCCCGAGCAGTGTGCTAAAATGTAAAAGCACCTACTATGGGGTGTAATTTTTTTGGAGGTGTTGTTCATGACAACAAGAATTACCTTGGCTTGTACAGAATGTAAGCAACGCAATTACGATACATATAAGAACAAAAAGAATACTCCCGACAGATTGGAAATCAAGAAGTATTGTAAGTTCTGTAAAAAGACGACTCTGCATAAAGAGACCAAGTAATAGGAGACTTTTATGGCAAAGAAAAATAAAAATCAGATGGTTGCGTCGGAAGAGTTGGTGTCAAATGCGCCTCTCAAAAATGCTGACTTGAGCGCCGAGAATACTTCGACGAAACAAGCCAAGCCCGGCAAGGGACCTAAAAATAAAAAGGGAGATAAAAAAATCGGCGCGGGCGCAAGAATGAGAAAAGCCTTCAAAGAGATGTTTTCCGAGCTTAAAAAGGTCAATTGGCCTACGGCAAAGAAGACTGCGTCGATGTTCGGTATCGTCATTGTCGTCGTACTGTTCTTCCTTGTTATTATATCTGCATTTGATTACGGAATTATGCAGCTTATCAAACTTTTGATGGACGCTTCCGTGAATAGCTGATAGGAGGACGATATGGAAGATATGGAAAACATAAACGGCGTCGAACCAAAATGGTATATTCTTCAGACGCAGTTTGGATACGAATCGATAGCAGAATCGTCGCTCAGACAGCTTGTTGAGCTCAATAATTTGCAAGATTATATTCTTGATATCGTTGTTCCTGAGGAGGAAGAGACGGTGGAGAGAAACGGTAAGCTCAAACTTGTCAAGCACAAAAAATATCCCAATTACGTGTTTATCAAAATGGTATACACAAAACAAATTTGGTATATGGTGCGTAATACCAGAGGTATCAAAGATTTTTGCAGCGGATACGACGGAAAACCTTTGCCTATGAGCGAAGAAGAAGTCAAGAGAGCTCAACTTGAAAAAGTGACGATAGAAGACCTTGATATCAAAGTCGGAGACACGATAAAGATAATGAGCGGTCCGCTCAAAGATTTTATCGGCGAAATAAAAGAAATCAAAGCCGACATAGAAAAAGTCAAAGTATCTGTTATGATGTTTGGCAGAGAAACCACTGTAGAGCTTGATTTCGCTCAAATCGAAAAATTATAATTTTTGACAACAATCGCTTTATGCGATTTGGGAGAGGCGTAAAATCTTCAATGCGACCTCGTTAATACCACGATTGCTAGGAGGTAAACACTATGGCAAAGAAAATTAAGGCAGTTGTAAAACTTCAACTTCCCGCAGGCAAGGCAACTCCGGGACCACCCGTAGGTTCCACGCTCGGTCCTCACGGAATCAATATTCCGGGATTTACCAAAGAATTCAATGAGAAGACGAGAGGTCAGGAAGGTTTGATTCTTCCGGTAGTAATGACGATTTACGAAGACCGTTCGTTTACGTTTATTCTCAAAACTCCGCCGGCTGCGGTTCTTATCAAAAAAGCGTGCGGTTTGCAAAGCGGCAGCGCTAAACCCAACAAAGACAAAGTTGCAAAGCTCACGCAGGCTCAGCTTGAAGAGATTGCAAAGACCAAGATGCCGGATATTACGGCAGGCAGTCTTGAAGCGGCAAAAAAGACCATCGCAGGTACGGCTCGTTCTATGGGCGTGCTCGTCGAGGAATAATCGGGAGGCTTGAAGTATGAAACAGAGTAAAAGATATATTGAAGCGCAAAAGCTTGTAGACACAAGCAAGGCATATGAGCCTCAAGAGGCAATGCAGACCGTTATCAATACGGCAACGGCAAAATTCGACGAGTCTATCGAACTTCACGTTAGATTGGGCGTTGATTCCAGACACGCAGACCAACAGGTCAGAGGCGTTGTAGTACTTCCTCACGGAACGGGCAAAACTCAAAGAGTTTTGGTTATCGCAAAGGGAGCGAAGGCTGACGAAGCTACGGCTGCAGGCGCCGACTACGTAGGCGGAGAAGAATACATTAACAAAATCAAGAACGAAAACTGGTTTGATTTCGACGTGTGTGTAACCACTCCCGAAATGATGGGCTTGGTAGGTAGAATCGGTAAGATTTTGGGACCTAAGGGCTTGATGCCTAACCCCAAATCCGGTACGGTTACTATGGACGTTACAAAGGCTGTCAAGGAAATTAAAGCAGGTAAAGTAGAATACAGACTTGATAAGACTAACATTATTCACGTTGCTATCGGCAAAAAGTCTTTCGGCGCAGAAAAGCTTGTTGACAACTACAACACGATTTTCGACGCTATTGTCAAGGCAAAGCCTGCCGCTGCTAAAGGTCAGTACATCAAGAGCGCGACCGTTACCAGCACAATGGGTCCCGGCGTTAAGTTGGCTGTTAAGATGTAATTTAATCAATGCCGAAATTTTGCAAATATGCGTCAAATCGGTTGACAATTAATTGCAAACAAATTATTATATAAAAGCAAAATATCTTGCCAAAGACAGCAAGCGCGAGCAATCGCTTAATTTCTTGCCGAGGTAGGGATTGAATCTTTGAATTCTCACCCTCTATGTCTTTGGCATAGAGGGTAATTTTATAGGAGGTAAAAAATGTCAGAAGAAAGAAAGTCAGAAGCCAGAGTTCAGAAAGAACAGCACGTTGAAGAAATCAAGAATATGATAAAGAGCTGCAACGGTATGGTAGTCGTATCTTATCAAGGCATTTCCGTTGCGGACGATACTCAACTCAGAAGTAAATTCAGAGCGGAAAACGTTCAGTACAAAGTACTTAAAAACAGACTTGTTCTTCGCGCTATGCAAGAACTTGGCATTGAAGGATTCGACAATCATCTCGAAGGTTCGTCCGCTTTTGCATTTGCAAACGGCGACGCTCTCGCGGCGGCTAAAATAGTAGTTGAACAAGGAAAGACAATCAAAGCTCTCAAAGCTAAGTGCGGTCTTATGGACGGCGCGTATATCGACGAAACCGTCGTTACAAAATTAGCGTCTATTCCGTCCAAGGAAGTACTTCTCGCGCAACTTCTCGGTATGCTCCAAAGTCCTATCAGCGGATTTGCAAGAGCTATACAACAGATTGCAGAGAAGCAAGAAGCTCAAGCGTAATTTGAGTATAAAAAGAACAATCGCCGTATGACGGCAAAAATAAATTAAAATCAACATTTAATCGGAGGAATATAAAAATGGCAGATATAGCTAAAATGATTGAAGAAATCAAAGGAATGACAGTACTCGAACTTAACGATTTGGTTAAGGCTATCGAAACAGAATTCGGAGTAAGCGCGGCAGCTATGGCAGTTGCAGCTCCGGCAGCAGGCGGTGCAGCAGCTCCCGCAGCAGAAGAGAAGACGGAATTCGACGTTATTTTGAAGGCTGCAGGTCCCAACAAGATGGCAGTTATCAAACTTGTTAAGGATTTGACCGGCGCAGGTCTTAAGGACGCTAAAGATATGGTTGACAATGCTCCCAAGGCTCTCAAAGAGGGTATATCCAAAGAAGCTGCAGACGAAATCGCAGGCAAGCTTAAGGAAGCAGGCGCTGAAGTCGAAATTAAGTAATAAACTTTTTGACAATCATAAACAAATCAAGAGTATGGTATTTTGCCATACTCTTTTTGCTTTACTATTTTTATACTTTTTCAACGATTTGAAAATGAGTTTGACAGAGTAAATTGCCAAGCCGTTTTAGATAAATAAAAAGTATCGTAATATCTAATATTCAAGAGAGTTATTCGGCGATGGCGATATAGGTCGATAAGAGACTAATAATGTAAAAGCGACGTATAAAACGCGACGTTAGTATTGACGAAAAACACTTTTTGTGGTAAAATTTTCTTACGCGAAAATAACGTAGATTGCGGAGAATAGTATGAATTATCTATCGAAGATTTGCAGAACTACCCAGCCTTATATGGCTGCAGAACAGCCGTTGGATAGGGAATATATCAAGCTAAATACCAACGGGAGTCCGTATCCGCCTTGCAAAGGCGTTGAAGAATCGCTTAAAAGTATCGACACAGAAAGGCTGAATGCGTATCCCGACGCGCAAAATTCGGCGTTGGCAGAAGAGATAGCAAAAAAGCACGGTTTGGCAAAAGAAAACGTATTTGTAGGCAATGGCGCAGACGAAGTGCTTTCATTGTGCTTTCCGACTTTTTTCGATAAAGAAGGCGACGGAGTCGCATACGCAGACGTAACGTATTCGTTTTATAAGATTTGGGCAAAACTCTTTGAAATACCTTCGGTAATAGTTCCGTTGGGAGACGATTTTAAGGCAGACGTTTCGCAATTCAAGCAGACAAAATGTCAGGGTATGATAATTTGCAATCCCAATTTGCCTACGGGATTGATAGTCAACCGACTTGATTTGATGGCTATTATAGAGGCAAATCCCGAAAAAATAATTATTATCGACGAGGCATACGCTGATTTTTGCAATTGCTCGATGGCTAATTACGTCAGCAAATATCCCAATTTGTTGATTGTCAAGACGCTTTCCAAAGCATATTCTTTGGCGGGAGCAAGATGCGGTTACGCAATAGGAGACGCTACGCTTATCAACGGACTCAAAACAGTCAAAGATTCTTTCAACTGTTACAACGTCAACTATTTGACGGAGACAATAGCAATAAAAGCATTGCAAGATACGGAGTATGTCAATTCCTGTATAGACAAAATTATCACAGAGAGAGATTTGGTTGCCGACGAGTTGCGCGGACTGGGTTTTGAAGTTTTGCAATCAAATGCAAATTTCTTATTCGCAAAACATTCGGAGCGTCCCGCAAGCGAACTGTATTATCAGCTCAAGACCAACGGGGTGTTGGTAAGACATTATAATATGGCTCGAATCGACAATTATCTATGCATAACCGTAGGCTCGAAAGAGCAAATGAAAGTATTGATTAAGACTCTTAAGACGATATTGAACGGTTGAGTTTAGCGCAAAGAAAACTTTCGACAAAAATAGACCAAATTAAAAAAAATATTCAAAGATACTACTTGAAAAAAGTGGTATCTTTTTTGTATGGAAAAATTTATTACGCAAATAAGCGACAATATACCAGCAGACGTTGCAAAGCTAGTTTCCGACATAATGCCAATGGGGCATATTTGCGTATGTTATCTCGGCAAAGATAAAGAGTTTGCGCAAAGAGCTTTGAGCCAGATTAGCCAATTCGAATATAAAATTACGCAAGTCGAATATCCCGACGACACCGTATGCAACGAAGATACCGCGCAGGATATAATAAACTGCGATGACGACGCGAGGTTGTTTTTGGGAATAGGAGGAAGGACAATAGTTTCGTTGATGGGCAAGGCTTGCGAAAAAAGAGCGATGCAGTATGCGATTATTACCGATTCTCCCTTTTTATACGGAGTGGGATATGCGCTGACTCCCAACCGTCAAACGCCTATAAAACTGTTGATTGATAAATTTTGCAAAAAAGATTACAGCGATTATGCAAGATGTATAGGCGCTGTTTTGGCTCACAGAGTTGCGCTTTGGGAAAAGAAATATGTTTTTCATATGCTTGGAATTCAGCAAAATGCAAAATTAAAAGCAGAAGAGACAGTGTTGAGCGAGATTATCGGAGACGGAAATATCGACGATAAGGATAGGCTTTTTGACGGTATCGTCACTTATGCGCAAATAAGCGATTGCGAGTTTAGGTCTTCGGTGGAAATTGCAGCCGAACTTATAGAGTATACGAATTTAACTTATGACAGAGGCGAAAGTCTGTTGCTTGCGGCGATAGCGCTTGTCAAATATTTTAAAGCCATTATGTCGATAGAGGAATACAGATTGATAATACCTGCGGATACTTCGGTTAGATGTCGGTCGCTGTCAAAGCTTTTGGGCGCCGACGTAAGCGAGCTTATAGGCGCAGTAAAGAATAGAAAGTTTGAGGGGAAATGGCTTTATATACACACCGAATACAGAGAAGATATGCTAAAAGAACTTGAGGAATTGGACGGTAAGCTTATCAATATTATCAAAAGCGCAAAACGTTTTATGCCCGACGTAGGATATCATTTCGGAGACGATTACGACAGCGACAGTATAATAAAAATACTGTATAATCTTTCTCCGTTGACGCACGAGTGTTCGCCTATTGCTATCGCGGACGCATTGCTTGGCGACCCGTCTTTAGATTAATATAAACAATTAAATACAGATATTTTATTTAACGCTTTCGCAAGAGGGCGTTTTCTTTTTGCGACTTGTCGACAAATTCATATATTTTTCTCGTTTGTTTTTAAGTATAAAAGTTTGCGCTGTGTCAAAAATCAAAGTAATCGAATGACAGAGAGCGAGATTTATGAAACAAATATCCATTTACATATTGGCAATAGTATTTTTATCTGCGACG
The DNA here is from genome assembly GCA_910588015.1 of uncultured Christensenellaceae bacterium. GTDB lineage: Bacteria > Bacillota > Clostridia > Christensenellales > UBA3700 > RACS-045. Next base: position 48,527 of record CAJUOK010000012.1, read on the forward strand.
TTGATAGGATTGTCGTATAACGTAAAAATACCCGACGGAGCGCGCGAAATGCAGATATATTCCAAAGCGCAGCCTCCGATAGAACAGTGCGACGGCGTAGATACAATGACAAATTTCAATATTTATCATTATAGCTGTGAAGTCGTTGGTATAAAAGATAAAAAGCTGGACAATACTTTGGGTGTTGCTTACATATATCCGAAAGATAAAACAAGTGTAGCTATACTGTTGGATAGGTTTTCGGTAGACGTAGTTTTCAGTCAGGAGCTAGATTGCGGCGTAACGTATTATGGACGCAGTCGCGTCGGACAAAAAAGCGTGAATATCGACAACGAAAAAATAAACATACAAATTGTAAGCAATAAAGACAATATCATCGTGGGCTTTCCGCTGATTATGGGAAGTTACTAATTGGAGGTTAAAAGATGGCAAAGCAAACAAAACGAACCAAAGAGAAAAGACAAGGCGCGTCCGGTCAAGCAGGAGTAAAGGTGGCGCAGTTCTTCAAAAAGAATATATATGTCATCCTTATGATAGTATGTATTCTCGCAATCGCTACTATGATAACGGTAGCCGTGGTACTCAACAATAATAACGAGGGCGACCCGACTTTGAAGCCTATTGTGTCTGGCGACGACGGTAATTCGGGCGACAACAAACCGCCGGTAGAAAATCCCGACGACAACAAGCCGCCTGTGGAAAATCCCGACGATAACAAACCCAACCCGGGCGAACCCGAAAAGAAAGATTTCGTAATGGCAAACCCACTTGACGAATTTACTTTCGGTCAGCATTTCAGCGACACAGAGCACGTTTTCAATCCTACTCACAACTACTGGGCAATTCACGATGGATTGGATTTTATGGCGGCAGAAGGCAGCGAAGTTAAGTGCGTATTCGACGGCACGGTCAAAGAAGTCACCAACGACAGTTATTACGGCGCAGTTGTGACGATAGAACATCAAGACGGTTTTGTATCCGTATACAAACTTTTGGACGGAGTAACCTTGAAAGCAGGCGACAAGATTTCGCAAGGAGATTTGATTGGCAAGGTGTCGGGAACGGCAATGGACGAAATCGCTAGCGGCGCTCACTTGCACTTGGAACTCTTCAAGGACGGAGCTAAAATCAATCCTATGGATTATCTTGTTCAAGGCGATAAGTAATATTTGAAAAAATAATTTAAATAGCGAAAGAGCAATCTTTCGCTATTTGTCTTTTCTTTCGCTATTTGTCTTTTAAAGAAAAGTATAAAAAAATTGCCGATATAAAATCGGCAATTTTTTGATTTTCAAATCAATTATTAACTTTTTTCGTAAAGCATTTGGTGCGTATCATTCCGTCGCAAACGTTGACGATTCTGCTGCAACACGCATTGTTGTGATTGTAGTTGCACTTCGTGCTGTCGCATTGAATAAAAACTTCGCTGTTTTCGTTGAAGTCAAAATCTTTAGCGGCTTCTATATTGGCTTTTTCTTGTTCAAGCACTCCGTATTCGCGTTTGACTTTGGTTTTGCACACGCCGTTTTTATTAATACAGATAACTCCCGCATTGCAGTGGCAGTTGGTGTTGTGCTCGCAATTTCGTGTGGTGCATTTAAGTCCCGACATACTATCCTCCTTTATACGTCGACGTTTATCGAGCGTCGCGATTTTTTAATATTATTATTGTCAAAACGACGCTAATTATTCTAATTGCGATTTTTGTTGTTCTACAATGG
>CAJUOK010000013.1:0-25758 GCA_910588015.1 uncultured Christensenellaceae bacterium
CGCAGATACAGTTGGGAAAATGGGAAAAAATCATAGATTCCGACAGCGATATTTATTTGATATCCAACGGAGAAATATTGTCGGAAACAGTAAAAGCCTGCGAGAAGCTTAAAAACGTAGGCATACGCGCAAGTTTGATAAACTCGAGATTTATCAATCCCTTCGATAAAGAGTTCTTGGACGGTATGACCGGTAAAAAGCTCTTCTTTTTCGAAGAATACGTCGAACAAAACTCTTTGTATTCCAAGACGTTGTCATACTTTAACAAAAAACAAATCAAGGCAGACGTATACGGCGTGAATATACCCAATAAAACTTATTCCGTCGCTTCGAGAAAAGAACTGTTGCGCGAAACGGGACTTGATTTAGACAGTATCGTCGAATTCGTAAAAACAAAGCTAAATATATAAAAATACTGCAAATGAGATTGGATTTATACATTTCGGATAATCAAAAAATCACAAGAACAAAAGCAAAACATATGATTGAGAGCGGATTCGTCAAAGTCGACGGAAAAACGGTATTCAAATCGGGTTTTGAAATAAAAGACAGTTCGCAAATAGAGATTTCCCAATATTTCAAATTTTCTTCTTTAGGCGGCGACAAGTTGCAAAAAGCTTTCGATGACTTTAATTTTTCCGTAGAAAACAAAATGTGCGTCGATATAGGAGCTTCCAACGGGGGCTTTACCGACTGTCTGCTAAAAAACGGGGCCAGGAAAGTGTACGCCGTGGACGTCGGCGACTGCGCATTTGACGACGTTCTTAAGAATGATTGCAGAGTCATTGTAAAAGACAGACTCAACGCAAGATATATTACTCCCGAAGATATAGGAGAACAGTGCGACTTTGTGTGTATAGACGTAAGTTTTATTTCCCTCAAATATATATTGCCTCCCATTTATAATCTTTTGGGTAAAAACGGAGAAGTCGTAGCATTGATAAAACCTCAATTCGAAGCTGGCTCCAAAGAGTTGAGCAAAAAAGGCATTGTACTCAGCGAAAAAACTCACAAAAGAGTCTGCGACGACATAAAAGAGTTTGCCATTTCGCTTGGATTTGATTTTTTAGGAATGACGAATGCGCCCTTGAAAGAGGGCAAAAATAAAGAATTTTTGATATATTTATGCAAAAGTATTGAATAATTATACAATATGATTTATAATTTAAATATGAAAATCGGTATTAAAACAAATTTAAACAGAGACGTGGGAGCGGCTGCAAGCCGAATGTTTTGCCAAAAACTTCGCGCTGTGGGAATAGAATATCTCGTCTGCGATAATGCAAGCGAATATTTCGACGCGTCGGTCACGGCTCCTTCAAAAAAAGTATATGAATGGTGCAATATTATAGTTGCATTCGGCGGCGACGGCACAATGTTGGATATTGTCGGCAATTTGTCCGAGGAGCGACCTATTCTCGGTATAAATATGGGCAAAATAGGTTTTCTGACGGAAATTGACGAAAATCAAATGGGTTTTGCCATTTCTGCTTTACAGAGCGGCGACTATTCCGTCGAAACTCGCTCGATGCTCAAAGCTACTGTAGCTAACGAAGAATATTATGCGCTTAATGAAATAATCGTAAATAGACAAGACCCTTGTCATATATCGGTTTTTGACGTTGCGATAGACGGAAATTTGGCAGACACGTTGAGAAGCGACGGCGTTTTGGTATCTACGCCGACAGGCTCCACGGCATATTCGCTTTCTTGCAACGGTCCGGTATTGAGTCCTACGGTCAAGGCTCTTATAATAAACGCTATTTGTCCGCATTCATTGCACAGCTGTCCTATAGTAGTAGACGACAATATGCGCATAGATATATCGACAAACAAGGACGCGATGAGAGTCATAGCTGACGGCGCGATAGTGGCGAAGTCAAACGACGGCATAGACGTAGTTATTGAAAAATCTCAAAGACAGGCGCTTTTTATCAGATTAAAAAATCAAAATTTCTATGCCAAATTAAGGGAAAAACTCAATTATTGGGGTGAATAAATGTCAAACAAGAGCAGACAGCAGGCAATATTGGATATTATTACGGAATACGAGCTGGATACGCAGGACGAACTTGCGGCGATGTTGCAAAAAAGAGGATACAACGTCACTCAAGCTACGGTATCCAGAGACATAAAGCAGTTGGGACTGGTAAAAGTTGCGGGAAAATCCAAAAAATACCGTTATACGCAAGTAAGCTACAAAGAACACGGATTGCACGCCAAATACGACAGTTTATTCAAAGAAAGCGTGTTGAGTATGCAAAACGCAGGCAATATTATAGTAATCAAGACGGTATCGGGCGCGGCGAATTCTGCGGGAGCATTTATTGACAGGATGAATTTGCCTCAATTATTAGGCTCCATTGCGGGAGACGACACGATATTTTGCGTTGCCAAAACCGAAAGCGACGCTATTGCAGTCATAAACATAATCAAGGATAACAATTAAAATGTTGACGAATCTAAACATTAAGAATATTGCGCTGATAAGTTCTTTGGACATAGATTTTGCAAGCGGTCTCAATATTTTATCGGGAGAAACCGGCGCAGGCAAGTCGATAATCATCGACAGCTTGAGTTTTGTATTGGGAAAAAGGGCTGACAAATCTTTGATAAGATACGGCGAAAGCAGCGCCACGGTGTCTGCGGTGTTTGACAATATTGCGGAAAATACTCTTAACGTTATGCAAGAATACGGACTGGAAATCGACGAAGACGAATTGATATTGAGACGTATTATGACTGTCGAAGGCAAAAATACTTGCTATATCAACGGACAGAGGGTGACGTTGAGCACGTTAAAAGACGTTGCGGCGACGATTGCCGATATATATTCCCAACACGAAAACGTCGCGGTCTTGAATCCTCAATATCATTTGGATATAATAGACAAATACGGCGAAGAATCTCTTCTAGGTTTAAAGAATACGCAAGGTCAACTGTATACAAAATACAGAGATATATGCAAAAAACTGGATAAATACGGTTCTTTGAGCGACGTCAACAAAAATTTGGATATTTTGGAATATCAAATCAACGAGATTACTCAAGCTGAATTAAAGGACGGCGAAGAGGATGAATTGTTGGCTTTAAGACACCGACTTAACAATTCTCAAATTATTATATCGTCGCTGAATCAATGCTACAACGCACTCAACGGCGAAGACGTTGAAAATATCTTGAGTATGTTGGGATACGTCAAGTCTGATTTGAGTAAGATAAGTCAATTTGACGACAGTATAGACTCGCTGATAGAGCGCATAGAGAGCTGTAAAATAGAACTCAAAGACATATGTTATACGATTGCCGATATGGCGCAGTCAAACGAATTCAATCCTCAAGAATACGAGCATTGCGAGAATAGGTTGTCTGTGATAAGAGGGCTGAAGCGCAAATACGGCGCCACGGTGGCTGACGTCAACGCTTATCTTGAGCAAATTCAAGAAGAATACGAATTTTTGTCCGACGGAGAAGAAAAAGTAAAGCAATACGAGTCGGAAAAACTATTGCTTCTTAAAGAATTATATCAAAATACCAAGTTACTGTCTGTAAAGAGACGGGAAATAGCCGATACGCTTTGCGATAATATTCAAAACGAGCTTAAGCAATTGGGAATGAATTCTTGCAAATTTGAGACAAAATTTGAAAAATTACCCGATTTTCAAGAGTTTAAGCCGTCGCCAAACGGCAGCGATTGCGCGATTTTTATGTTCAGCGCCAACGCAGGACAACCTGTCAAAGAGCTGTCAAAGGTTATTTCAGGCGGCGAATTATCGCGTTTTATGCTTGCAATGAAAAAGATAATAGCAAATCTAGACGGCATTTCGACAATGGTATTCGATGAAATCGACACGGGTATAAGCGGCAAGATTGCGCAAATTGTGGCGCAAAAAACCTACGATATATCAAAAGACAGACAAGTATTAGCTATTACGCATATGCCGCAACTTGCGTCTATGGCAGATTGTCATTTTCTAATCAAAAAGACGGCGACGGACGACAAGACGACAACCCAACTTGTTCGTCTTGATTACGACCAAAGACTCGAGGAGCTTTCCAGACTTATCGGCGGCGTAAATACGTCTACTTACGCCATTCCTCACGCAAAAGAAATGATAGAATACGCAGAAAGTTACAAAAGCGGCAAATAAATAGCTTTTATCTGTATAATTTGACCTCTAATTCTCAAACTAATTCCCGAGAGGTCAAAAGATGAATATTAAATCAAGAAAAAGTTTAGCATTTTCATTAGTTTTAGTTATTGTTTTGGTATTTACTTCGATTTTTGCCTATGCGGTAGAAAAAATTGATAAATACGACGGAAGTGAATTAAGCGCAACTTGTTTTTCCGAAGATAAGATGCAATTAAACGCCGCAATTGGCGTAAATGACAGCGACGAAGATTATGAATTCAAATTATTCGGTATAATACCTATCGGAAAAGCTCGCAAAAGCAAAGAAAACAAAGTTGTCAAACTCGGCGGCTATCCTATAGGTATAGCGATAAACACTCAAGGACTATACGTTACTTCTAAAGTAAGCGTGGTTACAAAAGACGGCGCAATATGTCCTGTGGAAGAATGCGACATAAGAAACGGTGACATTTTAGTCGAAATAGACGGGCAAAATGTAAACAATGTCGACCATATACAGGATTTGATTGACGGCAAAGAGCAAATTACTATAACAATCAAGCGTGACGAACAGATAAAATCTTTTACAATTACGCCCGCGTTAGATGCGTTGAGCGGGAAAAATAAATTGGGACTTTTACTGCAAGACCAAATCGAGGGTATCGGCACAATGACCTATACTGATTCTGAAAATTTCTATGCGTTGGGTCACGCAATTAAAGATATGAACGGCAAAGACATTTCTGCATCGGGCGGAAGCATATACAACGCCAATATTTCCGGATATGTCAGAGGTCAAAGGGGCAGAGCAGGCGAACTGAACGGTTCTTTCATAACGTTAAGCAAATCGTTAGGCAATATTACTGCAAACAACAATTTCGGTCTGTACGGAAAGCTTAACGAAAAATGCGGCGGTCAAGAGGTGATATTGGGCGGCAAGTCTGACGCTCATCCCGGTAGCGCATATATTTATACTACTATAAACGGTACCGAACCGCAAAAATACGAGATACAAATCATAAAGACAAATAACCAAAATAGTCCATCTGAAAAAAGTATGGTATTGCGCGTTACCGACAAACGTCTATTGGACACTACGGGCGGAATAGTGCAGGGGATGAGCGGCAGCCCGATAGTGCAAGACGGCGTTTTAATCGGCTCGGTAACTCACGTCTTTACTTCAGACCCGACCAAAGGCTATGGGCTGTATATCGACTGGATGAAACCTTAAATTATAAATACTTCTCAATTAATCTAATAAGTATTCTTAATTAATTATGTTTTTAGAAATATCAATAAATTTTAATTATAAAATTACTATTATTGATATTTCTTTTAACAACCGACTTACATATCGTAGATATAACTTTTCATATATTCGCGCCGTTAAATTTCGCAGCAAAAAAATCCATTAATCACAACTCTTTAATACCCGTATGTATCGAATTTCGCGCCAAAAATTCAATTCGACGAATACGTCAATAATTTTAAAGATATTATAATTATCCTAGATTGTCCATAAAATTTACTAACGAATTTTTAAGATATTTTTTTGTTAGTTTTGTCAAATTCTTGCCTAAAGGCAAATAGTAATATATAATAATATTATTATAATAATTTACTAGGAGATAAATATGTCGACAAACTACGTAGACCCATTGACAACAAGATACGCAACCAAACCTATGCTTGAGCAGTTTTCCGAAAAAACCCGTATGATTTTGTGGAGAAAACTGTGGTTGGCTTTGGCAGAGAGCGAAAAAGAATTGGGACTTAATATAACAGACGAACAACTTGACCAAATGAGAGCGCATATCGAAGATATCAACTTCGAGGTTGCCAAAGAGAGAGAAAAACTTGTAAGGCACGACGTAATGGCTTACGTCTATGCATACGGTCAGCAATGCCCCAAGGCGATGCCGATAATACATTTGGGAGCGACAAGCTGTTACGTCACCGATAATTCAGACGCGATAATTTATCACGACGCGCTTATTCTTGTTAAGAATAAATTGGTCAACGTAATGGATAAATTGGCTAAATTTGCATTAAAATATGCCGATATGCCGACGTTAGGCTTTACTCATTTACAGCCTGCGCAGTTGGTTACGGTAGGAAAAAGAGCGGCTTTGTGGTTGCAGGAATTGCAAATGGACTACGAAAACCTTGAATTTGTTATCAACAACACGAGATTGAGAGGCGTAAAGGGAACGACGGGAACGCAGGCAAGCTTCTTGCAGCTATTCGACGGAGACCACGACAAAGTAAAGAAACTCAACGAATTAGTCGTATCCAAAATGGGCTTTGACAAGACTTTTGCGGTAAGCGGTCAGACGTATAGCAGAAAATACGACTACAATATACTAACAGTGCTGTCTCAAATTGCGCAAAGCGCATATAAATTTGCTAATGATTTGAGAATATTGCAAAATATGAAAGAAATGGAGGAGCCTTTTGAAAAAAATCAAATAGGTTCGTCTGCAATGGCATACAAAAGAAATCCTATGAGAAGCGAAAGAATATGCTCGCTTGCTAGATACGTGATGACGTTGCCTGCAAACGCCGCAAATACCGCCGCAACTCAATGGTTCGAGCGCACTTTGGACGATTCCGCCAACAGAAGACTGGTAATGGCTCAAGCCTTTTTGTCTATAGATGCAATATTGGAAATATATATGAACGTTGCAGACGGTATGGTAGTCTATGAAAACACGATTAACAAACACATTATGGCAGAACTGCCGTTTATGTCGACGGAAGTGATATTGATGGAATGCGTAAAAGCAGGCGGCGACAGGCAGGAATTGCACGAAAAGATAAGAGTACATTCTATGGAAGCCTCTAAAATGGTAAAGCAATTCGGCAAAGACAACGATTTGATAGAAAGAATAAAGTCCGACAAGGCATTTGCCGCAATAAACGATAAAATCGACGGAATACTGGACCCCAAGAATTTTATCGGAAGAGCAAAAGAGCAAACGATAGAATTTGTCAACGAAGTTATTATACCAATTTTAAACGAAAATAAGGGGTGTTTGGGATTACAAGGACAGGTAAACGTGTAAAATAGACACAGACAGCCAAAAAATGGGCAAAACTTACGTTTTGCCCATTTTTATTCAAAATTAATATAAAAACACTTGCGTTATTCAAAATCTTGACATATAATCAAAACAAATGAATTAAGAGGTGAAAAATGAAAGGTCATAGACACGAAAACGATGTCGAAAAATTGACGCAAGCTAAAAAATTTATCACTTGGTCCGCCGAGATGCAAGAAGATTACGCAAGGAAATTAGACGAGACGTTATCTTCGTTATCAATGCCTAAAAACATCTATCTTATGATACTTGCAAGATTATATTTATCCGGACGGATGCACATAACTCAAACGAAAAACAACATTTATGTAAGGAGAAGATAATGGCTCCAAACGACACAAAAGACAACAAAACGGTTATATGGTCGGCAAAATTGACCAAAGAAGAATACGAAATATTAGAAAAAGCTATAGAGAAGAGTCAACTGAACAAAACTGATTTTATAAAATACGCAAACACTATATTAATGGCAAAAAAACATAAACACGATTAAAATAAACAGCGCAAAGATATTTATGCGTCGCCTTAAAATATTGACATCAGCTATATTTTGTGCTAACATAATTTAGGCAATGAAATTTGAGTCGGAAATTTAATTTCATCTGATTTCAATTGTTTTGACAAAGCTTGTCGGGGCGGGTTGATGCGACGGAATTTGCCGTTTTATTCCCTTGGAGAATAAAAAAATGACTGTTTCCAGTCATTTTTGGCAGGGGAGACGCGATTCGAACACGCAACCAATGGTTTTGGAGACCACTACTCTACCGTTGAGCCACTCCCCTAAAAGTAAACTTCTTATGTATTATAGTAAATCTTTTAAGAAGTGTCAAGAAAATAAATGCAATTTGGAGCTAAATTATGAATTATAAGTACAAGGTTGGATTTGTCGGATGCGGTAATATGGCAAAAGCAATTATCAACGGTATATTAGACAGCGGTATTTTAAAAGCCGATGCAATGCTTGTCTCCACGCCGAGCATAAGCGAGTCTTATCGCGAAATAGCTTTTACAAATAACAATTCAGACGTATTGTCGTCTTGCGAATACGTCGTATTGGCTGTCAAACCTCAAATTTTTAAAGCCATAGCCGGCGATTTTAAAGCCAACAAATGCAAATGCGCAATATCCATAATGGCAGGCATAAGCTCGGACGCGATTTACGAAATTTGCAATCGTTGCGAAGTAATCAGAATAATGCCCAACACTCCGTGTTCGATAGGAGAGGGAGTGAGCGCAATAACTTCTAAAAACGCTTGTCAAGAAAGCAAAAGCTTTGTCGAAAGCATATTTAAGACAATATCCAAGACAGTTTACGTCGACGAAAAGTATTTTGACGCCGTGACGTCAGTCAGCGGCAGCGGTCCTGCCTACGTATACTATTTTATAAAGGCAATGATAGACGGCGGACTCAAAGGCGGCTTAAGTTATGAGCAAAGCAAAGAGCTAACGTTGTCAACTGTGATAGGCGCGGCAAAAATGGTAGCGGCGTCCGACGAGGATATACAGTCGCTCATACAAAAAGTATGTTCGAAGGGCGGCACGACGATTCAAGCCATAGATTCCTTTAGCGCCGACGGCGTAGACAAGAGCATAATACAAGGCATAGATAAATGTCGCAAGAGAAGCGAGGAATTGAGCAAGCAATGAAAAACGTTATATTATATACGGACGGCGCTTGTTCAGGCAATCCCGGTATCGGCGGTTGGGGAGCCATACTCATATACAACGGACACGAAAAAGAATTGAGCGGCTACAACAAGGACACGACCAACAACCGAATGGAGATGTTTGCGATAATACAAGGACTCAACGCGCTGAAAGAGCCGTGCGCAGTCAAGGTATACAGCGATTCAGCCTATGTATGCAACGCGTTCACCGAAGGTTGGGTAAAGCAATGGGAGAGCAACAATTGGAAAACCGCGGGCAAATCCGCAGTCAAGAACGACGATTTATGGAAACAGCTTTTGTTGCTTATGTCAAAACATAAAGTAGAGTATATCAAAGTAAAAGGTCATTCCGACAACGCCCACAACAACCGTTGCGACAAGTTGGCTACCGACGCCATAAAAAGAGTGAAGAAAAATATGGATACGATGTGACCGTACATATGATTATTTTTATATATAAGTAATTATTTTTAAACTAACTGCTTATAATAATTATAAGATTATGACGCTAAAATCGAGATGCATATCATTATTTATAGTATTCGCCCTTTTAATAGCATACAACGTTACGCTATTATTCGGCGTTTTGGCGCAATTTGACGTAAATTTCTATATAAAGACGGCAAGTCTGCTTATCAATATTCCAATATTGACTTTCACGCTGATAGGCGCGGTTAGAAACTATCAGCAGTTCTTAAGATGGACGATGATAATTTCCGCAATTTCGGCAATTCTCGCCATATCGTATTATATCGTACTCAAATACGATTTGATATCAAAATTCGACACTTCCGAAAAAATTCAAGCATTTTTATCCAAATACGGGGCATATGCAGGCATAATATTCATAATCGTACAGTTTTTGCAAGTGACGATAGTGCCTCTGCCTGCGGCGCTGACGACAATGGCGGGCGTTGCGTTGTTTGGCTTTTGGCCGACATTCTTATACAGCGTAATAGGAATGATGATAGGCTCAATGTTTGCATTTTATCTCGGCAGAAGATTCGGCGTCAAGCTGATAATATGGCTGTGCGGAAAAAACATTTACGAAAAATACGTCAATTTTGCCAAGGGAAAGGACAAAATCGTATTGACGTTGATGTTCCTATTCCCGTTTTTCCCCGACGATATACTGTGCATAGCTGCAGGAATGACCGATATGAAGTATTGGCAGTTCTTTGTCGTAATGTCCATTACCAGACCGCTTAATATATTGATAATGGAAGGCGCGCTAAAGGGAATTGCGTCGATACCGTTGACAGGATACGGCATTCCCATATGGATAGCCTTGATTGCGACCGTATTGATTGCCGTTGTAATAGCTTTTAAATACAGCGACAAAATAGAGAAAATTATGATGAAGTTTTTTGAAAAAATATCGTCAAAACTAAAAAAACACGACAAACCTATAACTATCGAAAAGTATTCTCAATCTCCGTCGTGTTATGACAAAAATGACATATTTAAATAGGATTTTGTCCAACTTTAAAATTATAGATAATGAAATTCTCAAAAATTGCAGTCACATTATTGATAAATTGTATGTCTAATATACAGGAGAGAAGAAAAATGACGACACAATTTAAGAGAGTAATGAAGATAGGCACGGCAGCGGCATTGGCGGCTTTAGTATTAGCGTTGATAATAATGCCGTGCGCGACGGCGCTAGCCGAACAGTTGGATATCAACAACGTTTTTGACAGAGTATTTTTAGAGAATATAGAAGAACTTGCAAGAGGAGAATACAGCGGACAGTTGGAGATAGAAGCAGAAAAAGAAGCTTTGTACGATATACATTTGGACGAGTTGGGATACGTCTACAATTTTAAAGTCAACGGCGAAGAGGGGTATGCAATTGCCGTAGGAGAATCGGGCGAAGTATCGTTGACTGAAGTATTTTTCAAGACGGCAAATCCCTATAAGGACATACCGCAAGATGCTTTGGCGATTTATCACGCGATATCAGTATTTACTTATAATATAGACGGGCGCTTTTATTGGCTTACGGGAACAGAATTGAACGAAAAAGAGCTCGAAGATTTGGAGGTCTTTTCTTTTAAAGCGACGTATTCTAATTTTACAAACACTAATGAGAGCGTTTCTTACATATCCAAAAACGACGACGTTTACGTTATGACGGACGGAATTCCCACTTGCGTAGCGTTGGGAGATATGAAAGGCGGTTGCACAGCTGTAACCGGCGCAAATATAATACAGTTTATGGATAAAAGGAACGTAAACCTTATCCCGAATTATGAACCCGGAGAAATTTACGACGGTTTTTATATGTTTAAACGCCCGGGAACGGAAACAAGCAATCTTATACGTCAATTGCTCGTTGATATTGGCGTAGACTCTAACGGCGGAGCCACTGTGGCGCAGTTCAAAAGCGGTATGACGAAATACTGCGAGAGAATGGGATATAAATTGCATTTCGATAAGTCAATTGCCAGCGGAGGTAAATTCAATTACGAATACGCAAAGGTTCAGCTTATGTCTCACAGACCCTTGGCGTTGTTTTTAAGTAAATATTCCTATGCGTCTATTTGGTCTTTTGAAAATAGAGACAGTATATCTACCACTTGGTCTGACGGCAACCACGCTATGGCGGCATTCGGTTATAGGGAAATCAATTATACTTTGACAAGCGGAACAAGGATAGACCAATATCTTTACGTGGCAACTGGGGGTATTATTTCAGATTCTGGATATTATAATATTAATAAAAACACAACGATAGACGATTGTTACGGTTTGTTTGTAACTGATTTAAAATAATATATTCGAGGTGATTCTATGAAGAAAAAAAAGAAAAATATTCTTGAAGAAGCGGCAGACAAATTCCTCGAACAGTATGACAACAGGGAATTTTTAGAAAAATTACGCGCAGAGCGCGGTCCTTCTATAATTGCCGCTCAAAAAGTAAAAAAGTCTTATAGTAAGAAGCTTCGCTCTTGCATCGCAGTGGCTACCGTGCTATTATGCGCAGTCGTAATCACAAGCTGTTATTACTTTACTATTTCATCTAATAACGATAAAACTTATTATGACCCGGTAGAAGCTAACGGATATTTGCATTCTTCTATAGAAGAGATTAATAGCCTTCTAACAGATTTTAATATCAATGATATTAAAGATACAGAAGTCAGTAAGCTGATGTTTACAAATTCAACCGCCGAAGATAAAGCATATAAAATTATCTATAGCGATGAGCAAAAAATAATGCAAATAACGGTTGACGCTCATCTTCGCTGGGATTATAAAAAAATAAATATGTTGGATTATGATAAAACCGTTAAAATGCAAGGATGTAATATTTATTATTCGGAATCTAAATGTAGCGATTCAAATTATTTTATTGCAAATGCGTATATACAATTCAACGATATAAAAATCCACTTTGAATATTTGGAAAAAACAAACAATGAAGTGGGCGACTTCTTAAATATGCTTGAGCTGTTTGTCGGTTAGTCAGTAAGCATAAAAAGCTGTGAATAGCATTAAAAAAGCAATAATCGTTTTACTTGATTATTGCTTTTATCATTTAAAAAAATCTAACTTAATTGACGTGATAATTATAAGTGCGATACAAAAGCGTGTATACTATCGAATATAGAGGAACGTTGAACAGCAATACGCTTGGCAATATAATCGTTCTTTCCATCGACATATAATCGTTTATATTTGCTCCAAACTCCACAAAGCCCATCAATGCAAAGACTATCGGGAGCGTTATCACCGGCAACAGCGAGATAAGTATCGACGTCTTTGGATTATAGTTCGCCAATGTTTTTCGCGTGGGGTCGATTATGTACATAACGCCGCGTATTGCAGGGTATAATGCTATCAAAAGTATCGACAATAGCCACGCGTTGGATATTTTGTTGTCGCCGCGATTGCAAATAAAGTGCGATACAAACAATTCAACCGCCAAAATCGCAAATATTATCAATGACGCGTGGAAGTGAATTTTGTTGGAAAAATAATACCTATTGACGTAGTATTCCATTGTGTTTCTTTTGTCATAAGGTTTTATCGTTATTCCTTTAGAATGATATTTATTGACCATTTCTTTCATAGTCAAATATTCTATGTCTGCGCTCAATTCTTGTTCGGGAAGGTCTTCTTCGTCTTCCACGTCAAACAGTTCGGTGAATGAATCAACGTAATTTACGTCGTTCTCTCTTGAGTAATTAGAAAAAATCGAAGCAAATGAAGCGGAGGAGTCTTGAGTATAATTTCTCAAAGGTCTGTTGGCAAAAGAATCGCTTGCAGCCGAATTATCGTCGTTTATATCCGCTTCTTCAGCTATTTCTTCCTGCTCGTCAGCGCTGTCAATTTCGTCGGTTGATTCTTCGACGTCAGCAAAATCAGCTTGATTTTCTTCGATATCCGCTTGCGCTTCTACAAGACTGTTGTCTTCACCACACTCTTGAGTTTGATTGTCGTCAACGGCGTTTTCTTCGGAAGCAACGGCGGAGGCTTCGATTGTATCCTCGGCATTTTCCGTCGTTATAGCCTCGTATTTTGCAGTTGAAATCTCTTGTGACTCTGTTATTTCCTTTGTTAGCTTTTCTATCTCGACAACGTCCAAAATTTCGTCGGACGGAGTGGTCTGCATAGATATCCATATTTGGTCGTCGACCTTCGCGCCGCTGTCTTCGTTGACTAAAATAAAATTGTGAGAGCTTTGAGCGATTTCTTTGGTCGGCTCTTTAGCCAATTGATTCTCAACAGTTTCAACTTTTTGTTGCGCACTGTCGGCAATAGGCGAGTCGCTCAATTCTTCGTTGTCAACAGAAGATTGGCTATTTTCAACGTCGGCATTGTCATCGTCTACCAATATAAAACTCGGCTGATACTCGTCCGCATTGTCGGACAGAGTAGTCATTTGGTTATTTTCGTCGCCGGTTGCCTGCAAATCAATCTCTTCGAGTTGCTGTTCCGCATTGTTGTCGTTATCGGAAGAATCTTCCGTAACAACCGTCGAAGTCTTTTGAATTTGTTCAACGTTTTCGGGCGAAACGTATACTATATCCGCGCCCTCTGGAATTTCGTCGCTCTTTAGATATACGTACTTAACCACGACTTCTTTATCTTGCTCTTGGTCCTGGTCTTTTGCTTCCTTTTCGCCTCTTGTTCTGCGAGTCAGCGGTCTGAATTCGGCAGGGTCGAAGGGCTTGTCTTCGTTTTGAGGGTCAAATTTGTTGTCGGATATAAGATTGGACATCAAGAAATTGCAAAATTCCCAATAAGACTTGTCATTGTTCAAATGTTCGCGTCCCATTTCCGTCAAGCCGTAATAAACTCTTTTTGCGCCGTTGGAAATATCTCCGTCATATGAATGAACGTAACCGTTCTTTTCCAATCTCTTCAAACTGCTGTAAAGGGTAGCTTGCTTGAGAGAATACATACCTTGACTGCGTTCTTGAATAGCGCTCAAAATCTCAAGTCCGTATTTATCGCTGTCGGATAGAGCAGATAAGACAATCATATCGGCTTGTCCGCGGACAAAGTCAACGTTTGCATTGAAATTATCTTTTTCCATACAGCTGCAAATACCTCCAAAATTTATCGACATATTTATTTTACTATACAAAAATAAAAAAATCAACAAATTGCTTTATTATTACTTCTAATATATAATAATTTTTTTAGCTTTCGACAAAAACTTTCAACATACCAATGCTGATTAACCGATAATACGTCATATCATCACTCGAATTTTGCAATTTTAGCTAGAAATTTTGTAAGAGAGAAGAATATTAAACTATTCGCAAAACCATACCTTTGCGAATAGTTTGACTATTTTTACTAAAAAATATACTAGTATTATTATTAATTAAATTGATTTATAAAATAATATAGCATTTTAAGCCGATTTTATGGTAATCATTGGTAACAATATAATTGTCATATTATAACGGTAATTTCGTCATTTTTTTATTGATTTATTTAGCCTCAAAACAATGCAATCTTAAGCGCGTATTAAGTTTAACTAGTTTGATAATATCAACGCTCCGTCGACATAAAAATCTTTTGTCGCCGATAAATTGTCTTTGAAATAAATATATGTTCGTATTTATTTGTACTTTGTTTATGTTATATGTTATAATTTATATATGTCGGAAAAAACTTATTTTGACCAACGAAATTTTGAAAATAATATCAAATTAAGACAGCTCTTAAAGGAATTGCCTATCATTTGCAGCGACTATTTTTTGGGTATCGAGCCTCGCACCGCAGTGCTTACCCGCCTTGGATACGCGCAAGACCTCAAGATATTTTTTAACTATCTGCATACCGAATGCGCTGAATTTGTCGATATAAAAGATATAAGATTGTTTGGATACGACCATTTAAAGCTTGTAGAAACGTTTCATATCGAATTATTTTTGAATTATCTGACGGCTTTTGAAATAGACGGTGTTCGTTATAGCAATTCCGAAAAAACAAAAGCTCGCAAATTGGCGACCATCAAGTCCTTCTTTAAATACAATTATAATAAAGACAGAATTCCTTCAGACCCTGCGTCCAAGGTCTTGAGTCTAAAATTGCACGATAAAGCTATTATCAGATTGGAATCCGACGAAGTAAGCGCTTTGCTAAACAACGTCGAAGACGGAAAAGGTCTTTCTATTCGTCAAAAATCCTTGCAAAACAAGACAAAATTACGCGATATAGCCATTTTGACGCTGTTTTTGGGAACAGGTATAAGAATAAGCGAATTGGTAGGCATAGATATAAGCGATATACATATGGACGTCAATGGCTTCAAAATCACTCGAAAAGGCGGAAATCAGACGATTTTGTATTTTTCAGACGAAGTTAAAGTCGCTTTGGAAGACTATTTGGACGAACGCGCTCAAAATCCTTTGCTCGACAATGAACCTGCGCTGTTTGTATCTCTTCAAAACAAAAGAATTACCGTGCGCGCCGTGCAAAATTTAGTAAAAAAATACGCGTCGATTACTTCTCCGCTCAAACATATAACTCCGCATAAATTAAGAAGCACTTACGGCACAAATCTTTATAAAGAAACCAACGACATATACGTTGTCGCAGAAGTCTTGGGACACAAAGATATCAATACTACCAAAAAACACTATGCGGCAATAAGCGACGATATCAAGCGCGCCGCGGCTAATAAAGTCTCGCTGAGACACAAAGACGAATAAAAATATAAACAAATATTCAAATTTTATTTAAAATCGCTTGATATATGCGAACATATGTGTTAAAATTTTTTATGTAAATATACAGATGCAAAGGAATATCTTATGTCAAAAGGCAAAACTATCGAAAAAACTGCTGAAAAATGCGCAAAAACGCTTGAATTTATAAAATCTTTTGTCGACGAAAACGGTTATCCGCCGACTGTCAGAGAAATTTGTAATCAAATCGGCTTCAAATCGACCGCTTCTGCGCAATATTATCTCGATAAACTCGAAGAACAAGGCTCGATTCGCAGAAAAGATAATAAAAACAGAGCTATCGAAGTCGTGGATAAAGCAACTCCGTTTACAGCTTCTGCGGATATAGGCTCAAAACCGCGCGATGAAATCAAAAATAATCTGTTGGAAGCAAACGAAGTATTTGCCAATATGATAAAAATACCTATGCTCGGCAACGTTGCCGCAGGTTCTCCGCTGTTTGCCGACGTCGAAAACGACACGACTTACGCAATTCCAAGCGATTATTTCAACTGCAAAGGTCAGATGTTCTTACTCAACGTCAAGGGCGAAAGTATGAAAAACGTGGGAATTCTCAACGGCGACCTCGTGCTCGTCAGACAACAAAGCGTGGCAAGAGACGGAGATATTGTCGTTGCGCAAATCGATAACAATGAAGTCACGCTCAAAAGATTCTATAATTGCGGCAGTTATATAAGATTAAAACCCGAAAATGACGAAATGAGCGATATTATAGTCACTTCAGACAGAGATTTCAGAATTTTAGGCGTAGCAACAGGTTTGATGAGAAATAAAATTTGGTGACAAGATTGGATATTGAATATTTAAAAATAGAAAGCGTTTTGCTTTCTATTTTTTTATTAACCTTGATTTTTTAGTTTTTCCAAACAATACATACACGCTATTTTTATATGTTCGTAGGTCAAGCCGCCTTGCATATAAGCTATATACGGTTCTTTTATCGGACTGTCTGCCGATAATTCTATCGACGCGCCCGCAACAAAGGTTCCCGCCGCCATAATAACTTGATGCTCATATCCCGGCATATCCCAAGGAAAAGGAACTACGTTGCTGTCTATAGGCGAAGCCTCTTGAATCGCTCTGCAAAAATTTATCAATTGGTCTTGCGTATCAAATTTTATAGACCTGATAATATCTCCGCAACGCTCTCCGGCTTTAGGCATTGTCTCAAAGCCCAAGTCGCCGTATACTTGACCGAATAGCATCGAGCCTTTTATCGCTTGAGCAACAGTATGCGGCGCCATAAACAATCCTTGATAAAAATCTTTATAACCGTATGCGTATGAACCGACTTCCAATCCGATTGACGGCGACGTAAATCTTCCCGCAATAGCGTCTACGTAAGTTTTCTTTCCGCAAATATAACCGCCGGTAGGTGCGATTCCGCCGCCGGGATTTTTTATAAGCGAACCGACTATTATATCGGCTCCGACTTGAATCGGTTCTATCTTTTGAATAAATTCGCCGTAACAGTTGTCCACCATAACGCATATATCGCTTTTTAATTCTTTTATCTTGCCGACGGCTTTTGAAATATCTTCAACGGTCAAAGCGTTGCGCCATTCATAACCTCTGGACCTACCGATAAATATCAATTTTGTTTTATCGGATATGGCTTCTGCGGTCTTTTCTATATCTATATTGCCGTCTTTTAACTCAATTTGCTTATAATTTATACCGAAATCTTTGAGAGAACCGTTGCCTTCGCCTACGATAACTTCTTTAAGGGTATCGTAAGGACTGCCTGTGATTGCAATCATTTCGTCATTTGGGCGCAAAACGCCGTATAGAGCCAACGTCAACGCGTGAGTGCCGCTGACGATAAGAGGCGAAACGATAGCGCTTTCGCCGCCGAATACTTGAGCAAATAATTTGCACAAAGTATCTCTGCCGATATCATCGTATCCATAACCGTTGGTTTGAGAAAAATGTCTTTGTCCGATATTGTTTTGCTGAAAAGCCTCCAAGACTTTCATTTGATTGTACGTTGCGATTTCGTCGACCTCTTCAAAGGCTTTTTTCAGCTTTAACTGCGCGTTTTTTATTAAATTTTCCGTCTCTGTTGCAAAATTCATTTTTCGTCCTCTATAAAATCTTTTACTGCATTTTCTATGCTATTCATATCATTTGGGCTTATCCATTTGGCAAAATCATATTTTCTGAACCAGGTCAACTGCCTTTTAGCATAATTTCGCGAATTGCGTTTAATTATATCAATTGTCTCTTCCAACGACCTTTCGCCTGCAAAATACTCTTTGAATTCTTTATATCCTATTGCTTGCATACTTTGATTTTCAAAGTTTACGCCTTCGCCCAACAGCTGCGTTATTTCGTCAAGCAATCCATTCTCAAACATTTTGTCGACTCTTGAATTTATCCTATTATATAAAACCTCGCGTTGCACGTCCAACGCAACCATAAGGCAGTCGTATTTTTTATCTCTTGTCGTCTCTTGCAAATCAGACTTGCATACGCCGGTCGAAAGATATATTTCCAAAGCTCTCAAGACTCTCTTTGTATTGTTTGGATGAATTTTGCGCGCGTCGCAAGCGTCTATCTGCATAAGTCGTTCATACATATGTTCGCTTCCGTATTGTGCAAGTTGAGATTCAAGTTCCAATCTGATTTTATTATCTCTATTGCCGCCAAACGTCATCGGATCCGTCGACGTAAAGCCCGGTACCTCCGACGATTATCGGAAGTTTGCCTTTATTAATTATATCGTTGATAACGCAATCAGCTTTTGCCGCGTATTCGCCTACGCTATATTCTTCGTCGGCATTGACTACGTCTATCATATGATGCGGTATTTCTTGCATTTCTTCTTGAGTGACTTTTGCAGTGCCGATATTCATATGTCTGTATACCTGCATACTGTCGCAAGATATGATTTCGCCGTTGAATTTTTTTGCTATTTCTATGCCGACTTGACTTTTTCCGCTTGCCGTAGCGCCTACGACCGTCACGATTTTGTTCATATTATCCTCTTGAAGAGTTTGTCAAAATCGCGTCTTGAATAACTAAACACGGCAGGTCTGCCGTGAGGACATTGAAGCGGCACGCCTTCTTCCATACTACTCAAAAGCTGTTTAATTTGGTCATTATTGAGTTGCGCGCCTGCCTTTATTGCGGACTTGCAAGCTTTTTGAGCCAATTTATCTCTTATTAAATCTGCATTTTTTAATGCAACTGCAGATTGCCTGTCACTGAACAACGAATCGAAAAACACTGCCAAATTAATATCGTTCAGCAAATGAGGTACGCTGTTGACCTTAAAACTCAATCCGCCGAACTCTTCTATATCGAATCCCAGTTCTTTCAAATTGTCCTTAATCGCCGAAATATATTCGTATTGAGAATTATTGCAATCCAATACAAACGGCACCAACATATATTGCACGCCTACGTTGCTGGAATTAACTTCTTGCAAAAGTCTGTCGTAAATCAATCTTTCGTGACACGCGTGCTGGTCGATAAAATGCACAATGCCTTGACTCTCGACAATCAAATATGTGTTGAAAATTTGTCCCACAACTTTGAATTCGCTCTCGAGTTGTTCATCTATCATATCCAACAAATCCGATTGAACGGCAAAATCGGGTTTGACCGCAACTTGAGGTTTTGTATAATTCACACCCGCGCTGTCTCCGACTTTTATTTCCGCTTTGGGCAAGTCTTTTTTGTATCGCATTTGCTCGACAATTTGCTTTTGCTTGTCCAACAACGCTTGATATTCTTTCTTTTCTATATTATTATCCTTATCTATTGCTTCAAAAATGTCAGCATTTGGTTGATTCAAGAAATTTTGAGATTTGTCGTCGGCGATATTGACTTTGACTTTTATCTCCTTTGGTTTTTCTAAATTTTCTTTTACGTCGCGCTCTACGTCTTTAGTCTTGCCCAAAAACAATGATTGTTCTTGTTTTGCCAACGTCGAAAGCACCGCTTTGTATACGCAGGAAAACACTTTGTGGCTGTCGGCAAATCTTACGTCGGTTTTGGTCGGATGAACGTTGACGTCAACGTCGTCAAAAGGCATAACAATATTTAATATAAACACAGGATATGACCTAGTCATAAGCTTGTTGCCGTATGCCTGCGACACTGCCGTGGATACCGCGTTGTTGGAAATAACTCTGCCGTTGATAATTGTCGTCTGAAAATTTCTGTTATGCTTGGCAACCTCGGCAGTTCCGACGTAGCCGTATATCCTATAATTGTCGTATGTCTCGTCAAAAGGAAGTAGCGCATTTGCAACTTCATTGTTATACACCGCAAATACGGCTTCCTCCAAACCTCCGTTGGTCTGAAAAACGACTTTGCCGTCGGCAATATATTTGAATCTGATTTCGGGATTAGCCAGCGCAAGCTGTATCATAATTGCCGTGACATTGGCTTCTTCCTGTTTTGGCTTTTTTAAGAATTTTTTTCGCACGGGAGTGTTGAAAAATAAATTTTCCACTGTTATAGAAGTGCTTTGCGCTATAGCTTTTTTGCCTTCTTCTACTACTTTTCCCGCCGAAAGAGTAATAAAATTTCCGATTTCGTCTTCCGCTGTCTTGGAAGTCATAGTTACCTGCGCAACCGCGGACACAGACGCTAACGCTTCTCCTCTAAATCCCAACGTTGCCACATTGTCCAAATCTTCAGCCTTCGCAAGCTTGGAAGTAGCGTGCGGCAAAAAGGCGATTCGCATATTTTCTTTGTCAATTCCGCAGCCGTTATCGGTGATTGAAATATAGGTTATACCGCCGTCTTTTATCTCGACCGTTATGCTCGTCGCTCCTGCGTCTATACTGTTTTCAACCAATTCTTTTACCACCGAAGACGGTCTTTCGACCACTTCTCCCGCAGAAATCAGATTAAATACGCTTGAGTCCAATACGTTTATCTTTGCCATTTTAGTTCCTCTTTGCTATGTCTACCAATTTTGCAAGCTCCGTCAACGCCTGCATAGGAGTCAAATTCTCCACGTCGATTCCCATCAATTGATTTTTTAATTCGTTATCCTTGCTTATGTCGAGCAAATTATTGTCGGCTAGAGTTGATTTCTGCATAGTCAACGGATTGCTTTCCAATAATTTTGATATCTCTTTTGCGCGTTTTATAACCGGTTGCGGTATGCCTGCATATCTTGCGACTTCTATACCAAAACTCTTGTTTGTGCCGCCGCGAGTTATCTTGTGCAAGAAAATAACGCCTTTTTCCATCTCGCTTGCCAAAATCTTATAGTTTTTTACGCCGTCCAATGCGTTTTCCATTTCCGTAAGTTCGTGATAATGCGTGGAAAACAAAGTCTTGCATCTTATTCTGTTGTTGACGTCTTCCAAAACCGCTCTCGCAATAGACATTCCGTCAAACGTAGACGTCCCCCTTCCTATCTCGTCCAAAATCAGCAGACTTCTAAAAGTCGCGTTTTGCAATATCGTTGCAACTTCAACCATTTCGACCATAAAAGTACTCTGTCCGTATGCCAAATCGTCGCTTGCCCCTATACGCGTAAAAATTCTGTCCGTTATGGATATCGTCGCGCTTTGAGCGGGAACGTAACTTCCTATGTGCGCCATAAGAGTTATCAAAGCCACTTGGCGCATATATGTGCTCTTACCGCTCATATTTGGACCGGTAATTATCATCGTTCGGTTTTGGCAGCAATCCAATTGAGTATCGTTGGGAACAAACTCGTTGTTTTTCAGAAGCGCCTCTACCACTGGATGTCTGCCGTTTTTTATCTCAATTCCCTCGATTTTATCATTAATCAAAGGTTTTACATAATTGTTGGCAATGGCAACCAAAGACAGCGATAGCAAACAGTCGCAGTAAGAAATACTTCTTGAAGTCGACTGAAGATGAGGTATAACTTTGATAAGTTCAAACTTGAGTTCTTCAAATATTCTGCTTTCGATTTCCAAAGCCTTATCTTTTGCGCCCACCAATTTGTCTTCTATCTCTTTCAGCTCTTGAGTTATGTATCTCTCTCCTGTTGTCAAAGTTTGTTTTCTTTGATATCTGTAAGGCACTTTATCGACATTTGTCTTGCTTACTTCTATATAATAACCGAAAACTTTGTTATATCCTACTTTTAAGTTTTTGATTCCCGTACTTTCTTTTTCTTGGCTTTCCAAATTTGCAAGCCATTGCTTTCCCATAACTTCGGCGTTGCGCAACTCGTCAAGCTCTTTGTCGTACCCGTCTCTGATATATCCTCCGTCTTTAACGGTTATCGGCGGATTGTCGGTTATTGAATTAATAAGTTTTTCCGCAATATCTTCAAGTAAAAATATATTATCGCGAATTTTATTTAACATAGGAGCGTTGGCAATCTCGAGAATTTGCTTTACTTCGGGCAAACTTTTTAACGACACTCCCAATGCAAGCAAATCTCTTGGAGAGGGAGAGCCAAAAGCAATTTTAGAAGTCAGTCTTTCAATATCGCGTATTCCGCTCAACGCATCGGAAAGATTATTTCTCATACGGGTGTTGCCGATAAAATCTTCTATACTTTCCAATCTGGCGTTGATAGCCGCGCTGTCTCGCAGAGGCTGCTCTAGCCATCTCCTCAAGCATCTTGCTCCCATATTTGTTTTGGTCTTGTCCAATACCCAAAGAAGCGTAGCTTTTTTTGACGTATCGCGGGTATTTTCACAGATTTCCAAATTGCGGCGGCAATTGTTGTCCATAATGAGATATTTGTTATTCTGCACATATCTCACGGACGATATATGCGCTAGCGAACGTTTTTGAGTCTCGTTGACGTAATTCACCAACGCGCCCGCAGCGCCTACAGCATATTTTTTGTCTTCGAATTCGAATTTTGCAAGCGTCGTAACGTTGAATTGCTTCAACAAAATGTTATAAGCCGTCTTATACTCAA
Organism: uncultured Christensenellaceae bacterium; assembly: GCA_910588015.1. Taxonomy (GTDB): domain Bacteria; phylum Bacillota; class Clostridia; order Christensenellales; family UBA3700; genus RACS-045. The sequence continues at coordinate 22,990 of CAJUOK010000013.1, forward strand.
ATGCCCAATCGTAATATTTTTGGAATTTAGGCAATCTTCCTATTCTTATCGAAGACAGCGATTTAGATTGTTCGTATGCAAATTCGTTGCATATAATTTCCGACGGAGAAAAAGTGGCAAGCACGTCTTCAATTGAAGAAAAATCGCCGTATTCAGACTGAATGGTGTTGAATTCTCCCGTTGAAATATCTATCCAAGCCAATGCGTAAGATTTTTCGTTGGCGTTTATGCACGCAAGATAATTATTCTTTTTGTCATCCAATATGTTATCTTCTATAACGGTGCCGGGAGTAACGACGCGAACAACGTCTCTTTCTACCAATTTGCCCTGTTCCGGAGCTGAAAGCTGCTCGCAAATAGCCACTTTATAACCTTTTTGTACAAGCTTGGCAATATATCCGTCTGCCGCGTGATAAGGAACGCCGCACATAGGCGCGCGCTCTTCGAGTCCGCAATTTCTTCCCGTAAGCGTCAAATCAAGTTCTTTACTCGCAATTTTTGCGTCGTCGTAAAACATTTCGTAAAAATCGCCCAAACGGAAAAACACAAGACAGTCCTTATAATTCTCTTTAAGCGACAAATAATATTTCATCATTTCGGAAAGCGCCATTTTCTACTCCTCCACGTCGCCGAACAGCGATGCCGACTGCGACTTATATATCTTTACGTTTACAAAATTTCCTATCAAATTTTCATTGCCTTTGAATGTTACCAACCGTCCGCTATCCGTTCTGCCGCATACGTAGCCTGCCTTTTTGGGTGCGAAATCCTCGCACAATACTTCAAATGTTTTTCCTTCGTAACCCGTAGACAGTTCTTTAGTAATGACGTTTTGCTCGGCAATAAGTCTTTTAATTCTCTCTTTCGATACCTCGGGCGGCACTTGCGGCATCAAAGCGGCTTTTGTTCCTTTTCTTATAGAATAAACAAACGTAAACGCGCTCGAATACTTTACTTTTCTCACAATATCCAACGTATCCTCGAAGTCTCCGTCTTCCTCATAAGGGAATCCGACCATTAAATCGGTAGTAATACCGCAATCGGGAATTTTGGATTTTATCGCGTCTATTGTATCGAGATAATATTCTCTTGTATAGTGCCTATTCATAAGTTTTAATATTTTATTCGAACCCGATTGTATGGGCAGATGTATGTTATTGCAGATATTTTGGCTTGACGCAATTATATCTATAACCTCTCGGTTTAAATCTTTAGGATGAGAGGTCATAAACCTTACTCTGAATTTGCCATTGATTTTGGATATTTCTTGCAATAATTTGGCAAAATCGCTACCGTCGTTTAAATCGTGTCCGTAGGAATTCACGTTCTGCCCTAGCAAAGTCACCTCTTTATATCCCATATCGATAAGGCTTTTAAATTCGTCGAGCACGTTTTGCATTTTTCGGCTTCTTTCTCTTCCTCTTACGTAAGGAACTATGCAATACGTACAAAAATTATTGCAACCGTACATTATATTGAGCCAAGCGTTGCAACCGCTTGTGCGATACTTTATCTCGTCTTCTTTGACTTCGGGTCTTTCGTTTGGGTCTATAAGCACGCTCTTTTTGCCCGTGTTTTTTAAATTTTTAATAGCATTTTGCAATTCAGAGAGGTTATTGGTACCCAAGACGATATCGACGTAAGGATATTTTTGCCTTAAATTCAATCCGGCGCCGTCTTGCTGCGTCATACAGCCTACAACCGCCAAAATCAACTCCGGCTTGGTTTTTTTTAAGTGTTTTACTGCGCCGATATTACCCAAAGCGCGTTTTTCGGCGTTATCTCTAATACAACAAGTGTTAAAAACTATGATGTCCGCGTCGCTTTCGCTTTGACATTCGACATAGCCCATCGCTTGCAACGTACCTGCGATTTTTTCCGATTCGTGGATATTCATTTGACATCCGTATGTAATAATCTTGTATTTTTGCATATAACAATTATATCGAAAATCTAGATAAAAGACAAGTGATAATATTATAATGAAAAAAAATAATAATAAAAGCTTACCAAAAAAACTTTTCAAAACTTTTGCGATTTTTTCTGCGATACTGATGATAGTATCGCTACTTGCGTTGAGTTGCTTTTTCGGTATGCTATACTTCGGCGGAGACTCTCCCGATATGTCAAAATTAGAAGCAAAACAAGAAAATTTGTTGATAACAGATTATCAAGATAAACCCGTAATCGACTTAAAATCCGAAAAATACGTCGATTATACTCAAATTCCGAAAATATTATCCGACGCTTTTGTAGCGGTAGAAGATAAAAGATTTTACTCGCATAATGGCATTGACTATTTAAGAATTGCAGGCGCCGCCGTTAATAACTTATCGGGCAAGCGTACGCAAGGCGCTTCCACAATTACTCAACAGTTGGCGAAAAACGTTTATTATTCAAGCGAACAAACTTTTTCAAGAAAATTCAAAGAGATGCAAACTGCCATAAAGTTAGAAAAACTTCTTTCTAAAGACGAAATTATGGAATACTATCTCAATATGCTCTATTTCGGAAGCGGCGAATACGGCGTTAAAAATGCTTCGCTTAGATTTTTCGACAAATCATTGGATGAGTTGAATCCTTTGGAATGCGCTATGTTGGCAGGCATTGTAAAAAGCCCCACAAAATATAATCCTATCAATAATTATGACAATTCCATATCGAGAGCAAGGGTTGTATTGAAGCTGATGAAAGAACAAGGCAAAATAAACGATAATATATATAATAGTTATAAAAATGCTGATATTATTATAAAAAACACGTTAATCG
>CAJUOK010000013.1:25768-30784 GCA_910588015.1 uncultured Christensenellaceae bacterium
AATAATCAAGCAAAAATTTATATTAATAATGCAAAATATGAAGCCTGCAAAATATTAAATATAGACGAAAATACACTGTCAGTCGGCGGATATAAGTTATATACTTTTTACGAACCGTACACCCAAAAATTACTCTCTTCCACTATATTTGACGAGAGCTACTACGCCAAAGACTCAGACGGTCTTGGCATTATTTGCGACAATAATACCTCAGGAATAAGGGCGCTTGCCTCAAGAAAAAATCTAAATATCTTCGAATACAAAAGACAAGCCGGCTCGACAATAAAGCCTCTCGCCTGCTATGCTCCGGCTATGGACCAAGGAATTATTAGTCCTTATACTCAAATTTTAGATGAACCGACAACCTTCGGCGACTATTCTCCTTCCAACTTCAAAGACGTATATTACGGCTGGACAAGCGTTAAGGACTGCGTATCCAAATCATTGAATATCCCGTCAGTAAAAGTTCTTCAGATGTTGAGCGCGCAGTCGTCAAGAAACTATTTGTCAAAAATGAATATTACAACAGAAGAAAGCGACAATAATTTGGCTTTGGCTTTGGGAGGAACAACGTACGGCACCAGTATGATAGATATATTGGGCGGATATAAAACTTTTGCCAACAACGGACTTTACAGACGTCCGACTTTTGTACGAAAGATAGAAGACAGCGACGGCAATATACTCTATGAAAGCAAAAACAGTATTCCTACAAGGGTTTTTGACGAACAAACAGCTTATCTTATGACAGATATGCTCATTAACACCGCCAAAACGGGCACTGCCAAAAAGCTTTCGACTTTAAATTATCAAGTAGCCTGCAAAACAGGCACCGTGTCTATGGAAAATAAGAATTATAACAGCGACATATATTCCGTGGGATACACCTCAATAGACAGCTTTTTATTTTGGCAAGGCGGTTCGCTTCCGTCCGAACAAACCGGCGGCGGCGCAACTACTCTGCAATTTAAAAACTTTGCTTATTCATATTATACGTCCGCTCCCGAGGATTTTGTTATTCCAAATGGAATCGTAATAGCAAATATTGATAAATTTGCATATGAAAACACTCATCAACTTATACTTTCTAGCAAAAATGCTCCTAAAAATAGCGTTATAGAATGTAAGTTTTCGCAAAAATGCATACCCAACGAAATTGATGACACTTATGATAGATTATCCATAAGCGATATCATCTTCGAGCAATCGTCAAACAACGTATCGATAAATTTCACTTATAATCCAAAACTTTGTTATAGAATATATAAACGAGACTATTTAAAAGGTGAAATCCTTCTTTATGATATTAAAGGCGGATTAGGCGCCGCCGATATTCAAATCGACGTCGACAGCTTTTTCGGTAACACCATAACGGTTATTCCATACTATATAGACGACGACTCCAACGAAATTATCGGCACGCCAAGCAAATATCATTCCCGTTCGGTTTTAAGAAAACTTCGCAATTAGATTTTCGGCGCCCTTGAATAAGGCGCCGATTTTAAATCTTTAAAATTCTTGATTAATCTCCATTATTTCAACGTTTTTGATTGCGTCTTCTATCATTTTATCCAAATCTTTAATTTTCGCTTGCTCTTTTATCGCTATCTCCAAATCTGGTTTAATTACGGGATTTTTGGGTAAAAATACCGTACAGCAATCCTCATAAGGCAGCTCCGATATAGAATACGTGTCGATTTTTTCCGCCGTATCCATTATTTCGTACTTATCCATTCCGATAAGCGGTCGGAAAACAGGCAAATACTTAACAGCGTCGTTTGTTACGGTAATACTTTTGGTCGTTTGACTTGCAACTTGAGCAAGGCTTTCTCCTGTGATTAGCGCTCCGCACTTATTATCCAATGCAAGTTTTTCCGCAATCTCAACCATAATTCTTCTCATTATGGTAATCATATAATCTTCTCTGCAATATGTATGAATAGCCTGTTGTATATCGGTGAATTTAACTACAAACAGCTTTATATCGCCGCAATATTTAGTCAATTTTCCTGCAATGTCAACGACTTTTTGTCTAGCCATTTCGCTAGTGTGCGGATAACTGTGATAGTGCACGCCCATAATTTGCATCCCGCGTCTAGCCATACGGTATCCGGCAACAGGCGAATCAAAACCGCCGCTTAACAGCAACATTCCGCGTCCTGCGGTGCCGACAGGCATACCTTGAGCGCAAAGTATCTTATCCGAAAAGACATAAGAATAGCCGTTTTCTCTTATATCCACAAAAATTTCACTTTTAGGAAAATATAAATCAACTGATAAATTTGATTTTTGAGACAGCAAATAACCGCCCAACATAGCGGATATTTGCATACTGTTTTTATCCAAAGTTTTATCGGCTCTTTTTGTCGTTATTCTAAAAGAGCCTTCCGACGGCGATAAACTGACAACAGTTTCCTTAAGCGCGTCGTAATCCGTAGGAACTTTTAATGCAATCGACAGCGAATGTAGCCCAAAGACTTTAGTTACCCTATCAATAATATCTTGCATTGCGCATTCGTCAAAATCTTCTATGTAATAACGGTTTTGAGTTCTGATAAATTTATAGTCGATTCCCGTCAAAGATTTTTTAATATTTTCTATCAATCTTTTTTCAAAAAGATTTCTGTTTTTTCCTTTTAGAAATATTTCTCCATATCTTAAAAGTATTACTCGTTTAGCTTCCATTTTTCACCTCATTTTCAATCTCGACAAAATACAATCGTCTTTATTAGAAGTCTTTTGATATTTTATCAATTCTTGCAAACTTTCTCCCAACGCGTTTATAAATTTATCAATATCGTCTTTTGTGTTCTCCGCATTAAAACTTACCCTTAGAATCCCATCTGCATACCCGTCGCCTATTCCAAGCGCTTGCGGAATCCTTTTGGTAGATTTTTGAGAATTGCACGCAGAGCCTGTTCCGACTATAACGCCTTTGTCTTCCAAACAATGAACCAACACTTCGCCTCTTGCGCTGTTTAACGCAAAAGAAAACACATATGGCGAAGAATTTTCTTTATCTGTGTTGATTTTTATATTATCAAATTTGCTTTCCAATTGATTTTGCAAATAATCCCGAAGCGCTATGACTTTCAAATAATTATCCTTTATATTTGCAAAATTGCGCTCCACAACGTCGGCAAACGCCATAATGGAAGGCACGTTTTCCGTAGCCGAACGAATTCCGTATTCCTGTCCGCCGCCAAATACAAATGACTTGAGATAAAGTCCGCTTCTGCAATAAAGCGCGCCAATTCCTTTGGGAGCGCGCACTTTATGTCCGCTTATCGAATACAAATCCACGCCCAACGTTTTGACGTCAACGGGAACTTTCCCGTATGCCTGCACTCCGTCCGAATGAATTATTGCGCGAGGAGATTTAGCTTTTATCAATTTAGCTACACTTGCAATATCATTAAGTGCGCCCGTCTCGTTACAGACGTGCATAATCGACACCAACACGACTTTTTCATCGAGTTTATTATTCAAATCAGCCAAATCCGTTCGCCCGTAGCTATCGCAAGCGACGAATTCTACGTCATAACCTCTGACTTTCAATTCCAATGCGGTATTATAGATTGCGCTATGCTCGCTTGAACCTATCAAAACTTTGCCAGATTTTGCCCTTATCGAACAAAGCAACGCTATATTATCAGCTTCGCTTCCCGATGCGGTGAATATAATTTCCTCGCGTTTTGCACCGATAGACTTTGCAATGATTGTTTTCGCCTTTTTTATTGCATTGCTATTTTCCGCCGCCTTGCGGTACAACGCCGACGGATTATAAAAACCCTGAAGACTATACTCTTTTATAATCTCCAAACACTTTTCGTCCAACTTTGTCGTTGCCGCATTGTCAAGATATATCACTGCGCACCTCAATCAACGAATACATATAATCGTCTAGCTCAATCAAATATTTCTTTCCCGATAATTCTACCATATAAACGGTATCGGCGCAACGTTTCGAACACAGTCTTTTAAATATTTCCGAAGGCAAAACATCGTCTTCAAGCTTGTAAATTTTTATACCGCTAAGCGAACCGTTATATAATATATACTTTTTTAGCGCATATTTTTTTGCAATTACAACGTTTCCGTTGTCATATAAAATTTTTATGTCGTATATTAAAAACGAAGACAAAACCCTAATTAATATTGCCAATATAATCATTGCGCCGTAAATAATTAAGTCAACATATTTTTTGACGGCAAGACTCGCGATAATTCCTGTCAATGAAATCAAATCAATCAATATACACATCCCCAATGATATCAATCTTAATGCGTTTTTATCGTGATTTTTAAAGATATAAGTATAATTTTCGTCCATTTTAGCAGTTATTTGAGAGTAACTATCGTAACTCCCGTCTCACCCTCTCCATATTTACCCAATCTGAAAGATTCCACCAGCGAGGATGATTTAAGATAGTCGCGCACGGCTTCTCTCAACGCTCCGGTTCCCTTTCCGTGGACAATTCTGATTTCGCTGCAATTATGCATTATCGCTTCGCTGATATAGTTGTCCAAATCAAATATAGCTTCGTCAACCCTTTTGCCTATTAAATTGATTTCAAAACTAAACGATTTGTTGGAAAATTCCTTGGTTACGGTTACCTTAACAGCGTCTTTTTCGATTTTTCTTAAAATTTTGCGACAATCTGCAAGTTTGATATTGGTGGTTAAAATGCCGATTTTCACTTGACATTCTTTCTTTTTATCATTGACGGAAATAACTTCTCCCACATTGTTCAACGATTCCACAAATACCGAATCTCCAACCGATATTTCGCCGCCTATAACTTGATAATCTTTTTGCGGTTTTTGTTCCTCGATTTTTATATCTGATAGTTTTTTCCGCAATTTTCTTGCCTCGAATAGCGCAGCCTCGTCGCCTTTTTTTACAAGCTCTTTTATTTCTTCAAGCAACTCGTTGGCTTCTTCCATATAATCGGAAAGCAATTCCTTTGCTCCCTTTTTCATTTTTTCTTCGAGTTTTTGTTTTTGCGCGTTCAA
>CAJUOK010000013.1:30794-47477 GCA_910588015.1 uncultured Christensenellaceae bacterium
ATTCCTCGACAGCATTTTTTGCTTCCTGTGTCGATTTTTTCGTCTGAATATAGTTTAACCGCGCATTTTCCTCATATTCTCTGGCTTGTCTTCTCGACCTCTCCGCGCTTTTGATAATATTGTCAAAAGCTATTTTTTCCTTGCTCAATCTACCTTTGGCATTTTCGATTATAGATTTTTTCAAGCCCAAAGAAGCTGCTATTTCCAACGCGTTCGACGAGCCGCTTTGTCCCATAATCAACTTATAAGTAGGAGCAAACGTAATGGGGTCAAAATCCATACTTGCGCTTTCTATTCCTTCAGTGACAAAAGAATATTCTTTGAGTTCTCCGTAGTGCGTACTTGTAACAGTCTTGCAACCTTTGTTTTTAAAATATTCTATTAGACTAATCGCCAAAGCGCTTCCCTCCGCAGGGTCGGTTCCGCCTCCCAACTCGTCCAATAACAGCAAACAATTAGAAGAAATATGATTGCAAATATAAATCAGATTAGTCATATGCGAAGAAAACGTCGACAAACTCTGCTCTATATTTTGTTCGTCGCCGATATCGCAAAATACGTTTTCAAAAACCGCCAATTTACTGTCGGGAGAGCACGGAGGAAATATTCCCGAAGCTGCCATTAGCGAAAGCAGTCCGACAAGCTTGAGACATACCGTTTTACCTCCCGTATTAGGTCCGGTGATAAGCAAAGTATTATACTCATCTCCAATCTCTATCGACACTGGCACGACTTTTTCTTTATCAATTAACGGATGCCGACCTTCTATAATACTCACGATACCGTTGTCGTTAAGCTCTACGTAACTGCCCTTTATTTCCTGAGCGTATCTGGCTTTTGCAAAAATACTGTCGAGATATGCGACGTTCTGATAATTTAATTGCAGACTGTCGCAGCAATAATTGACTTTTTGAGAAAAATATTGCAAAATTTTCTCTATTTCATTGTTTTCTTCAGCGCATAAAGAACGCAGCTCATTATTCATTTCCACAATCGCCATAGGCTCTATATACACGGTAGCGCCGGAAGACGATTGGTCGTGAACAAGTCCTTTTACCTGTCTCATATATTCGCTTTTTACGGGTATAACGTATCTATTATTACGCATTGTAATTAATGAATCCTGTAAATACACGTTGTATTGGGAAGAAGACACATATGAATTCAGCTTTTGTCTTATCTTGTCATTACACGCTCTGATGCTTTGCCTAATGGATTTAAGAGCCGAAGAAGCGTTGTCGCTAACTTCAGTGTCGCTCAATATGCTTATATATATATCGTTTTCCAACTCGTTATCGATGTATAAATTGTTTGCGATTGACTTGACGTCTCCCACGTTAGGCGAATTAATTTTATCTATGGAAGAATTTATTATTCTAGCCGTACGCAACAGTCTGCCCACCCGTATTAAATCTGCGCAAGAAAGAGTCACAAATTTCTTGGAGTTTTCCAATATTTCATCCATATCGTCAAGCGAAAATGACGGAGATACCAAATGCTCATATAAAATTTCGAATGCTTGAGCAGTTAAATTCATTTTATATTTTGCGTCTTGGATTTCCACGCTTGGTTTTATTGACATAACATTATTTTTTGCATAAGACGACGAAGTATAATTGGCAATACTCGCCAAAATCTTATCATATTCCAATATTCTTAAACTTTTTCTGTTTATAAACTTTGCCATAATATTTATTTTACCCCTCTAAACAGATGTCCGCAAGTAGAATTATCGACACTAGCGCCGCATTTTTTATCAAAATCATCAATTATTGCAGCAATATCGCTTGCTTTAAAGCCGCTTAAATTCAAGTATAAATTTGATTTAATTTTAGATATTTTCTTCCTAATATCAATTATTTGCTGATTGTATAAGGAAAATTGACAAAATTCTATCTTTGTCCTTTCAATATCGTAACTTCCTCTTCTGTCAAAATATTTGAATTCTCCGTTATATCTACAATCGTTGCACGTACACCCCGTATTAACTTGCACAGGACAGTGCAACAGCGTCATTATAGCAAGCCGTCCAAAAGCAAAAGTCATTCCACCCACAGATTCTTCATATGTAAGTTCGGCAGAATTAATAAAATGATTCAATCCGACAATCGACGCATAATTCTTATTGTAAATATTCAGTCCCAAACCGCCGACTATAGCAACGCCGAATTTCTTTGCCAAATATACTCCGTATAAATTATCCGCCACTATACCGTCAAACTTACCCTTGTTTTTTTCCAGTATTTCTTCTATAACGGTATAATCTTTGCCCCTTGCAACTCTTGGTAATTTAAGAAAGATTTTAGCTGTATTATTCTTAAATAAAGCATTATTTAGAACAATATCCAAATATTGAGCCAAATCTCTGTTAAAATTTAAAACCAAATTAACATTTTTATCTATCACTTTTATTATCGATTCCAAATCGTCGTTGGGAGCTATCTCAACAAACAACTTACTCTTATCAATGTCAACGTCCCTATTATAATAGCAGTTAAGTGCTTTAGAATATTCTACCCTTTGTTTATTATTGTCATAATAAGATAATATTTTACAACTCAACTTTTCTATGACTTCTCTTCTCAAACTATTCAAAGACGAAACAGGTATGAATAGTCCTTCTTCAATGTCAACAGACAATGTTGCGGAATAATTGCTTTCACCCAATCTCAACAACTGTTTTGCGAGGCTTTCGTAAGTTGCGCAATGAGCAATGCTTTCCTGCGGCGCTTCTCCTTCTGCAATTACTTCAATATCCCTATATATTGCCTTCAATTTAATTTTCTCGCCGCGTTTTGCTTGAAAAAATAATTTTATGGATATTTTAGGACAAACGTCGGTATATCTATTTATTTGCGCTATATCCGACGTCAATCTGATAGCGCTGCCTATCGGAAATTTTTCCAAACCGTCTATCTGATAATTATCCCCTATTTTTCTTAAGCCCGTGACGGCAAGTCCGCCCAGTTCTTTACCGTTATGCAATATTTTTATTCCGTCGCCTATGCGCAACTCTCTATTTAGCGACGCTATAGCTTTCCCGTGCGACGAATTAATTATTTTGCCGACTTCCAAGCCGATATTTCCGTTGACTTTATCATAAATAATATCTTTTGAGCTTTGATAGTTGTAACCTTGAGTAAAATCCCCTCTATTATAAGCCGTTTTCAAAGATTCATAATCAAATTTATTTTGCTTACCACCAATTAATCCGTCAACTGCAAGCCTATATTGTTTAACTGTCTCGCCTACGTAATGCGGTTGTTTGAGCCGACCTTCGATTTTTAAACTATCAACGCCTAATTTTGCCAATTCCGATATTTTATCTATAAGACATTGGTCTTTAGGAGAAAGCAAATAGCTTTCTTTAGACGAAAAACTAGAAGAATATTTGAGTCTACACGGCTGATTGCACCGACCTCTGTTGCCGCTATCGCCGCTCATCATACTTGACATAAGACAAGCGCCCGAAAAACTCACGCACAAAGCTCCGTGGACAAAATGCTCGATTTCCAGTCTTGTATTCTTTCTTATCTGCGCTATATCGCTGCTCAAAGTTTCCCTTGCAACCACGACTCTAGTAAAACCTAGCTCTTCCAAAACTTTTGCGCCCGCCAAATTGTGCACCCCGATTTGAGTACTGCCGTGCAACGGAATATCATACTTTTTCAATATGTCCAAACAGCCCAAATCAGTAACAATAAACGCGTCGGCCTTTGCTTTTGCGCAGATATCCACATATTGAGCAAACGTTTTTGTTTCGGATTCTTTGATATTAGTATTAAAAGTTATATAGACTTTAACGCCGAATAAATGACAATAATTAATCCACTCTGCGATATTATCTTTATTGAAATTGTCGGCTTTAATTCTGGCATTAAATAAATCAAGCCCCAAATATACGGCGTCCGCGCCCGCATAAATTGCCGCCTTTAAAGCCTTTATATTTCCAACCGGAGCCAAAACTTCCAACATATAATCAGTATAGCATATAATTAAGGTATTTTATAGTATTTTAATAATATAAACGTAAAAATGCGTCCGAAAATACATAGTCGGACGCATTTGAAAATCTATTTACAGTATTATCTTTGCACAGCGGAAAATTCGCTTATCAATTTCGACAAAATTCTGTTGACCTTGGAATTCACCTCTTCATCAGTCAACGTTCTGTCCGCCAAACGGAATACCAAAGATATTGCGACGCTTTTCTTGCCTGCGCCAAGCGCGTTTTCATTGCGATAAATGTCAAAAATTTTGGCTTCTACAAGAAGATTTCCGCCGCCTTTCTTAACGCAATCCAACATATCTCCCGTCAGAACGTTCTCGTCGACAACAACCGCAATATCTCTTTCCATAGGCGGATAATTGGATATAGGACAAAACTCATAGCCGTAATCAGCATAATTATTGAGCATTTGCAAATTTATTTCTGAAACATACATCCTATCCGCAACGTCAAAACTCTTTGCGACTTCGGGATGCACTTCGCCCAAATAGCCAAGCTTATCTTTGCCTACGAATATTTCCGCGGTTCTTCCTTTATGAAGATAAGGAATATCGGCTCTTTGATATTTTACGCTTATTCCGAATTTTTTAAATATCGCCTCCAATGCACCTTTCATTGTAAAGAAATCCTCGCCTTCGCCGTAACGTCCCAATGCCAAAGTATTGATTTCGCTAGGAAGTTCGGTCATATTTTCCGTTTTAGGCAAATATATATTGGCAATTTCAAACAATTTCGCCTTCTTATTGCTCTTCAAATAATTGCTTGCCAACGTCGATATCATACTGTAAACCAACGTCGTTCTCATTATTGATAAATCTTCCCCCAAAGGTTTGAGAAGCTTTATGCAATTGCGCCTAATATCGTCTTCCTTGAGCTTTAAGGCGTCAAAAAGCTTTGGCGTAGTGAAAGAATAAGTCAAAATTTCGCTCATACCGCGATTTACGCAAATATTTTTTATAATATCAATATTTTTTTCTTCTCTATTCTTACCGCCGAGCGTTTGTTTGCCGCCGTCAAGCAAAGTACTTACCACCTTATCGTATCCATAAAGTCTGATTACCTCTTCGGCAAGGTCGTTGGCATTTTCTATATCGTCTCTGAATACGGGGCAAACGCAAACAAGCTGACCGTCGCTATTGATAGAACTCTCAATCTGCAAGCTATTGAGTATTTCCAATACAGTAGCAGACGGAACTTTTATACCCAGTATGGAATTTATTTCGTCAATGCTTGTGACAACTCTCTTTCTTTCGGGCGCGTCTTGCAAACTGTCAATAATTCCGTCTGCAATCTTGCCGTATCCGTATTTATATATCAAAGTGAGCGCGCGCATAATACCGAGTCTTTGAGAATCAAAATCAATACCTCTCTCGTATCTGAACGAAGAATCGGAACGCAAATTAAGCTTTCTCGAAGTTCTTCTTATATTATCTCTCATAAATTTCGCCGATTCAAAAACTATCGTATTGGTTGCATCGTTGATACCGCTATTGAGACCGCCCATAATTCCCGCGACGGCGCAAGGCTTTTTTTCATCGCATATCACGAGCATAGAATTATCCAATTCGTATTCCTTTTCATTCAAAGCGACAATTTTTTCGCCGTCGTTGGCTCTTCTGGGAACTATCTTGCCGCCCTCTATATAGTTTCTGTCAAAAGCGTGCATCGGCTGACCGATTTCGATAAGCACGTAATTGGTTATATCCACAATATTATTTATAGGACGAAGTCCGACAGACTTCAATCTTTTGCATATGATTTCCGGACTGCCCGTTATCTTAATATCTTTTACAGCAGCCGCCATATATCTCGGACACAAATCTTTGTCTTTGACGTCCACGCTTACTATATCGTCAATTTTTATATTTTTGTCAGTCTCGAAATAGATTTCCGGCGATTTAAACGGCTTTTTAAGTACCGTAGCAACTTCTCTTGCTATACCCAACACACTGTTGCAATCAGCTCTGTTTGCGGTTATGCCTATATCCATTACGACGTCGTCGTTGCCTAGCACAACGTTTATGTCCGTGCCAAGCGGATATTTTTCGCCGTTCATTATCAATATTCCATAAGCCCCCGCGCCTGCGTATTCGTCTTCGGTAAGTTTGAGTTCTTCTCCCGAACATAACATACCGTTGGAAGCCACGCCGCGTAATTTTCCTTTTTTTATCACCTGTCTGGTCGGAAGCAATGAATTATCCAAAGCAGCGGGCACCAAATCTCCGAGCGCAACGTTTTGAGCGCCCGTAACTATCTGCACAGGTTGACTTTCGCCAATGTCTATCTGACATATTTGCAATTTATCCGCATCGGGATGCTTTTCCAATTTTACTATTTTTCCAAGCACGACATTTTTCATTTTGGAGCTTGCGTCTATAATCTCTTCGACTTCAAAGCCTGCGCTTACAAGTTTATCCGCAAGTTCTTCAACAGTAACGTCTATATCAACAAAATCTTTTAACCAACTCAATGAAACTTTCATATTCGCATCTCCTATTTAAAACCCTTTAAGAATCTAACGTCGTTCTCGAATAAGATTCGCATATCGGGAATACCGTATTTTATCATAGCAACTCTCTCTACTCCCATACCGAATGCCAAGCCTTTATACTTTTTGCTGTCAATTCCGCAATTATCCAAAACTTTGGGATTGACTACTCCTGCGCCGAGAATTTCTATCCAACCGGTTCCTTTGCAAACTCTGCAACCCTTTCCGTGACAAACCGAACACGTCAAATCGACTTCTACACTCGGTTCGGTAAAAGGAAAGAATGACGGACGGAATCTGACTTTGGTCTTCTTATCAAATAATCTTTGCGCAAAAGTCTCCAAAAGTCCTTTTAGGTCGCAAAGCGTAACGTTTTCATCCACTACAAGCCCCTCTATCTGCTGAAACATCGGAGAATGCGTAGCGTCGTCATCGGGTCTATATACCTTACCGGGACATACGATTCTTATAGGCGGTTGCGTTTTTATCATCGCGCGCGTCTGCATAGAAGACGTATGAGTACGCAAAAGCACGTCGTCAGTGATATAAAAAGTATCTTGCATATCTCTTGCCGGATGGTCGGGCGGAATATTAAGCATTTGAAAACAGAATTTATCAAATTCGATTTCAGGACCTTGTCCCAAAGTGAACCCCAAAGACGTAAATATATCCAACACCTCGTCCGTTACCAACGTACACGGATGCAAACTTCCAGAGCCTTCTCCCTTTCCTTCAAGAGTAATATCTATGCTCTCTTCAAGCATTTTGGAATCGATTTCGGCTTGAGCGAGTTCCTTGGTCTTCTCCTCGGTCATCTGCGTGATAATATCTCTCGCTTCGTTGACGTATTTGCCGACAAGCGGTCTTTCTTCTTGCGGCAGGTCCTTCATTCCTCTCAAAAGTTGAGTCAATTCGCCGCTTTTACCAAGATACTTAACCTTGACGTTATTTATTAACGCCAACGTATTGCTCTGTCCGATTGCGGACTTTGCCTGTTCGATAAGCTGTGCAATCTTTTCTTTCATAATCACCTCTCTATAAATAAAAAAACGCCCCTATAATTAGGGCGTATTAACGCTGTACCACCTAAATTCGCCGTTGTCAGTCTGACTTCCGACCTTATTTCGGTTATAACGTTACCAACGGTCTCGACTACTTTTATTCATCAAAACAACTCCAAGGCGAACTCTCCCCGACACGCCGCTTGCTCTTTCAGCCTTTTGAAGCAAGCTCTCTGTCGCATATCTTTTTAGGGACACGCTCCTCTTCTACGTTTGTATTGATATTTTATCATTAAAATATAGGAAAATCAAGCGTTTTTATCGAGAGCGTAAATATATTTTAGAGCTTGAGCGAACTTCCCAGTCCGTTTTCGAAATAGAATTCCGGCACTTTTCCGACTATAAGATTTTGATACACTACCATAGAATTTTGCACTTTTATATTCTTTACGTATAACGGAAGCATAACGCTTATATCGGCAAACAAATCGATATACATACAAAGCAACGTCTGATTTATACCTACGCTTTCGAACGTCGTGCGAAAATTACATTGGATATTGCCGATATTCTCCAACTTAAGCGTGTATTTTCCGCCGTAATTTGCAATCAGCATACTTCCCAACACACTGCTGTAAGGCACTTGCACGTCTTCGCTTTTGCACAGCAAATTGACGTCTCTTTGAGAAATTGCCGCAACGTCGCGCATAAGCGCGTTGATGACAACCATATCTCCGCTAATCAAAGCCACGTTGCCGTCGCCGTCATATCTTATCTCGTAAAAGTTGCCTTTGTCTTGAAACATTTCTCCCGTCAACGCTTCCGTCGTCGAGTTATTGAATATATCCACAACCCGGGTAGTGATAAGAGCCGAAGTATATTTGTCAACGTAATCTATCAAATTTCCTCTAAAATACAAAAAACAAGATACTGTCAAAACAACCGTTATGACAAATACAAAAAAAATCTTTATACGACGACGTCTGCATTTTCGCATATAACATTATATGCAAAATCTTTACGACAATTTACAGTCGCCGTCTATAAAGTGTAAATCATACTTTCTTTGAATGCGATTTAAATATCAATGCAAAGACAAATCCAAAGAATATTGCGGCAGTGAGTCCGCCCGCCATACTTCTAAATCCGTAAGTCACAGCTTCGAAAAGTCCGATTTTTGCTCCCTCTCTCGCGCCTTTTACTATCGTACTGCCAAATCCCGTTATAGGAATAGTTATTCCCGCTCCCGCGAAATTTTCGATATATTTAAATACCCCGACAAGTTCCATTACAACTCCCAAAAGCAAAAACATAACCAAAATTCTTGCCGAAGTCATCTTTGTCTTGTTTATGAGAATTTGCGCTATCATACACACCAATCCTCCAATCGCAAAAGCTTTTAAATACCCCAAAAACATTTCCATATCAATCCTCTCTCTCTATAACCACAGCGTGAGCGATGCCGGGAATACTTTCTCCCTGAAGCGCCGAATCTTTTGAAAGCATTGCGCCCGTCGGAACAAAAAGTATTTTTCTCAACGATTTATCGACAAGTTTTTTATAAAAATACGCCGCGAATACCACCGAGCAACAACCTGCGCCCGAACCGCCCTGACCTGCCTTTTGCTTATCGCAATATACCATACTTCCGCAATCGTTTAGATTGTCCAAAACGTACCCCTCTTTTTTGCAAAGATAATGCAAAGTTTCTCTTCCAAAACGTCCCAAGTCGCCTGTGATTATCATATCGTAATAATCGGGAGAACGTCCTGTGTCTTTAAAGTGAGTAACTATGGTGTTGGCGGCGGCAGGCGCCATTGCGCCTCCCATATTATTTGGGTCGGTGAGTCCAAAATCCAAAACTCTTCCCAAAGTATAGCCTTTTACAAGCGGATAATCTCCTGCTTTTTTTGACAACAATACGGCTCCGCTGCCTGTCACCGTCCATTGAGATTCCGGAGTAGGCTGCGTTCCCAACTCCAACGGATATCTATATTGTCTTTCCGCCGTCGCATAATGAGAACTTGTGCAACAAATTACTTTGTCAAAATCTCCGTTTACAAGCGTTGACGCTATCGACAACGCTTCTCCGAAAGTTGCGCAAGCGTTATACAATCCCATAAACGGCGTGTGAAAATCCCTTGCAGAAAAAGACGTCGGCACAATTTGATTTATCAAATCGCCGCCCATAATAGCGCCGCAATCCATAGGCGAAACGTTTACCCTAGCAAGACATTCGCCTATCGCAAATCTCTGCATTTCTATTTCCGCCATCTCGTGCGACTTACACTTCCACTCGTCGTCTTCCATAACGCAATCGAAGTATTCCCTGAAATTTCCTTTTGCCTCATAAGGTCCCGCCAAAGAATAAGCCGATTGTATATAAACCTTGTTGTCAAGCAAATAAGTTCTCTTTCCGACTTTCATTTCAACTTCCTTTATTAATTAAACAACCCAATTATCCAAAATATCAGTCCTGATACAACGGACGATACCGTGCCGGCAACAATTATCGGTCCGGCAACTACAAACATTTTTGCCATCATTCCCAACACAATGCCCTCTTTGTTAAACTCCATTGCAGGAGACGCAACGGAATTGGCAAAACCTGTTATCGGCACTATAGAACCGCCGCCCGCTTTGGCTCCAAGCTTGTCATATACGCCTATTCCCGTAAGAAAAGCTCCGAGAAATATCATAGTCATACTGACGAGCGCGGCGATTTTGGACTTTTCCCATTCAGGCAACGCAAATTTGAACAAATCGGCAAATCCCTGTCCGATACAACAGATTATTCCGCCAACCGTAAACGCCCATACCAAAGTCATAATATGACTGCTTTTTTGCGCGTTTGTATGCACGTATTCCATATATTGCTTATCTTCCATTTTGCACCTCGCTTTGACTGTCTATGTCAATTCTTTTTATATTAAAAGTTTTGTTGTGAATTATATAAGACTCTTTAGGACTCTTAAATCTGATTTCTTTATCTTCGATATTATCTTTGAATAGCGGACTTTTCATAAAAAAAATCACCTCCGTTTAGGATGTTGTCCATCGGAGGGCGATTTATACGTTTATGCCAAAGCTTGTTTTAATTGATTGATAACTTTGCTTTCGATTCTCGATATCTGAACTTGCGAAACTCCCAACATTTGAGCGATTTCGCTCTGCGTTTTGTCCCTATAGTATCGCAAAATAATGACTTTTTTCTCTCTATCGGGCAACGAATCAATACAATCTTTTAATAAAATTTTGTTTATCATATCGTCGCTTGTTTCGCTAGACGCCAATTTATCCATAACACATTGACTGTTGTCGTCTTCATATTTATCAAATATGGACACGGGATATTTGTTGCTGTCCATAGCAAACACTACTTCTTGTTCTTCTATCCCGAAATGAGTTGCTATTTGCTTGACCGTCGGAGTCAAATCATTGGCATAACAGTCGTTGACATACGTTTGAATTTTAGAGCAAAGACTTTTCATCGCGCGCGAGACTTTTATAGAGCCGTCGTCTCTGATAAATCTTTTTATTTCTCCTGCAATCATCGGCACCGCGTAAGTCGAAAACTTTACGTTAAAAGACGTGTCGAAGTTGTTTATTGCCTTAACCAGCCCCAACGCTCCAAGTTGCAGCAAGTCGTCGTATTCCACTTGCTTGTTACGATACCGTCTTGCGATACTTTTTATCAGAGGCATATTCTCGCTGATAAGCGTACTTTTTGCGTTGCTATCGCCATCCTTTGCCAGACAAAGCAACTGTAATGTCGTTTGATAATCGAGCATATCATTCCTTCTTAAATTCTTTTTGCATTATCACTTTGGTCCCTTTGTCTTTATGTGAAATTATTTCAACATTGTCCATAAACGTTTTAATAAGCGTAAAGCCCATACCGCTGCGTTCTTGGTCGGGTTTTGTCGTAAAGAAAGGTTGTACGGCTTTTTCTACGTCTTCTATTCCGCATCCCTCGTCCTCTATAATTATTTCAACTTTTCCGTCTTCTAAACGTACTGACAAGTCGATATATTTTCCTTCTTGAGAATTATACGCGTGCACGATACAGTTGGTAACAGCCTCCGATACCGCTGTTTTTATATCGTTTACTTCCTCCAACGTGGGGTTTAATTCAAGACAAAAAGCCGAAACGCAACTTCTTGCAAAACTTTCGTTTCCCGTTTTTGACAGTAATTTTAGTTTAAATTCGTTCATATCTACCTCGCTCTTAACTTATTTTCCTCATTATTGTATATATTCCTGCCGTGGACAGTATAAAATCTACGTGTCCGCGGGCATTGCTGATATATATCGGCACGCCAAGTTGTTTTAGGCGCTTATATCTGCCAAGCAACATTCCTATTCCCGTGCTGTCCATAAACGACAAACCCGAAAAATCAAAAACAAATTGACCGAAATCGTTTTTTGCTATAAACCTGTCGATTTTTTCTCTTACCTCTTTTACGCATCCCTCGTCAAGTTCTCCGTCTAACTTGGCAACGGCGCAATTTGCATTGTTCGTCAATTCCACCAGCATATTACTTTACCTCCGTATTTGTCATACGGGCATTCTATCACATTGGGTAAATAAAAAAATCAAAGACTTTGTCGGTCCTTGACTAATTTTGTAAATATTAAAAAATAAAGCCTTGATTCTTCAAGACTTTATTTTATTCTAATCAATTTTATTTTCAAAATCCTCTTTGCCAAGAGATTTTGCAATCTTATTCTTTTTCTTACTGTTTACTACTCCCAGTATAATATGCGCAAATATCCCCAACACCGATAATATCAGCAAAACTATTCCCGCAATTCTTTCTGTCCTCTCTCCGTTTATTATCAAGAGAACTCCGATAATTAACCCTGTTAAAATTACAATGCATACAAATGCGCACGCCAATTTCAAAAAGATACGTTTACCTTTGCTTATACTCTTTGACGACGCATTTTCAATAAAAAATGCGCAATATATTTCTAAAATTGCTTCGATTAAATCAAATACTATGTCCATACATTTTCCAACTCTGTATAATATAACTTAAGTATACAGTTTATATTAAAATTTGTCAACACTGCGCTTTATTGAGTATTCCTAAACAAACCTAAATATTGTTTAACTTGTACAAATCATAAGTTATTTCTCAAGGATTCGTGCATTGGAATCTAAATTTGTCTTCTACTTTGATTTCTCTAATTACTTTGCAAGGCACGCCAACCGCGACAACGTTTGCGGGTATTGATTTAGTTACCACGCTGCCCGCGCCAATAACGCTATTATCTCCTATAGTTACGCCTGCGAGAACCGTACTGCCCGCGCCTATCCAAACATTGTTGCCTATCGTAATAGGCTTTGCAATTTCAATACCCATTTTTCATTGTTGCGGGTCAATAGCGTACTCCGCCGTTGTAAAACAACAATTAGGCGCAACAAAAACGTTGTTTCCCAAAGTTACCTTCGCTCCGTCGGTAATTATCATATTGTGATTGGAATAAAAGAAGTTACCTACGGAAATATTATATCCGTAATCGCACCAAAACGGCAGCGTAATCAAAACTTCTTTGCCCATACTCCCCAAAATATCGGCAAGCATTTTGGCTTGAGTAACTCTGTCGTTTGGATTCAACTTGTTATAATCAAAGCATTTATCTTTACATTTTTTTATTTCTGTTTCGAATTGTAACAGCCTTGGAAAAAACAATTTATCGGAACTTCAACCTTATCTTTCATTTATACTCCTCAACGCAAACGCTATTTAATTTGCGACACTATAATATATAATTTTATCATAAAAGCATTGCGTTTGCAAAATTGGCATTAAATATTAACTGTGTTAATAGAAAAAGGCAAGTCTTAAGACTTGCCTTTTTCTAAATACCTACGCACACCGCCAGCCGTTTGACAAAACGGTTGCATATCTGAATTTTTTTCTTACTGCATTCTGCGTCGCTTTTTTCAACTATCAACATATATTCGGAATCGGCGCGCAAGTCGTTGAGACTCGACAGACATTTATCCAACTCTTTTTTGCATTCGTCGTCGTCCATATTTTCCATACCGAAATTGATTAGCGTAGCTTTCATTGCAAGCAAAGCAGCCAAATCGTTGGGCTTTAATTGACGGAACGCGTCTTTGACCTGCTTGCTTTTGAGTAGACTCTCAATACCTACGCCAGCCATAACTCCGCTATAAATAAATGCCGAACTTATTATTGTCATTGCAGTTACTTTTGCTATGCCCGCCCCGATTATTCCGGGAGCGCAATGTCCTATTTGTGCCAAACAACTTGTCAGCGCGGCAGAACTTACGGCGTGAATTCCCAATGCAACAGGCGTCAGTACCGATATTAATGCAAGCGAAACTCCCGACGCTATAAGAAAATATTTGTTACGTTCCCAAAAATTGCCGTTGGAGAGCTCTTTAAAGTTCCTAAAGAAATTTTCTTTTATATACTCTATGCGCATTGCGTCGCCGAATAGTATCTCCGAAACGTCATAAAGAGTCTCGTCTCCGAAAATAAATTCCTCGCTCGCCTCTTCTTCTTGAAGACAGAGATTCATAGCAAAATTAATTCTTTGAAATTCAAACTTATCGTTTTCGAATACGCTTTCTATAAGCGATTTCAATTTCTCTTCCGTTATCGTTTCTTCCAACTCGATTCCGTTTTTTTGACACTCGCTTAAAAATGCGTCTATGCTGTCGCTGCACTGTTTTTTCTTATCGCTGAGCTTTTGCGTCTCCAACCTTCTGAATAAATTTACGGTATTGTCGATAATAGTACGCTTTACTTTGTTTTCATTTTGCGTAGGAATAGGCTTGCTATCCGACATCATTTCTTCTATTCTTTTTAGTTCCAATTGATGACGAAATAAAGTTAACGAAGCTGTCAATTCCCTGTTTTTATCTATTTTTTCTACAAACTCTTTAGAAATATTTTCATTTTCTATTATATAATCATTCATTTATTTATTTCCTCCAATATATAATTTTTAATTTTCTCTAAATCTATTTTGTAACGGTTAGAACGCAACAAACGCAAAATTTGCTCCAATCCCTCATCGTCGTTTAAACCGATAAATTGGTCTTCGCAGAATTGATATATTTCTTTTTTGCTTCCGCTTGCGGCAATCATATCAAATAATTGCGTAATAGCTTGCGGCATCTCGTCTCTTTTTTCGTTTTCATAAAGAGTTAGCCATTTATAAATCGTCGGTCGACTTTTATTTGTCAAACGGGATAATTCCGTAATTGTGACTGTGTCCGTAATACTTCTCACGTCAATACCTCCTTTATTTTTTTACACTATTTTACACTATTTGTAAAAATATGTCAACATAAAATTGTAAAAAAGTGTAAAATTTTTTAATATGCTAAAATCGCAGATTAAATATATAGAGATTGATAATTAATAAATTTGTTAAAATAACTATAAAAAAATAATCTAAATAAATTTATTTAAATTATTTCATAGACAAGCATATCTGTTATATAAAATATTTATCATTGGTTCAAATTAAATACCCAACGTTTCTATACTGCAACCGTTACGCTTATAGTATTCTAACATTTCTGGAATTTTCTTTTTATCGTAACTTGTGATACAATCTGACAGAACGTGAACAATGTAACCATTCTTTGCCATATTATAGCAAGTAGATTTTACGCAAGCGATTGCGTCTGCGCCTGCAATGAAAAACTCTTTAATATTGTTTGCATTTATAAAAGCTGCAAATTCATCGCTTGTCAATGCATTTCCTTTACTTTTTATAAAAATATTTTCTGTTACAATTTTCATATCCGATACCAATTCTGCCCCGCGAGTGTTCGGCTTGAACGTTCTAGTTCCGGCAGACAGATTATTGTGCTTTATATAGACAACGTGAATGTTGTTTTCAACAGCCCAATCTATAGCTTTATTGATATTTCCAATTATTTCCTTATAATTTTTTGTGATATCATTTTGAATATCTATTACAACCAGTGCTTTCTCTTGCATAATTACTCTCACATTATAATTTTTATATTTATAATTATACTAGAAATGCTATGCATTTTCAAGCGTCTAACACCTTCAATCTCAATTTAAAAAAAAATTAGCGGACGTTTGTTAAACAAACGTCCGCCGTAAACCTAATGATAAAAACAAAACATTATAAAACGTTTGTCTGTATTAAATAGTATTTACTTTCACAAATATTAGCCTTCGTAGCGGTCGAGGTTTGCGCGAATTGCCTCAATTAAGCGTTTTTCTGCGGCAACTTTTGCGTCTCTTGCAACCTTTGTGCATACAAACGTGCCGTAAAGTTTTGAAAGGTCGTCTACGAGGTTCTTAAGATGTATAGTGTCGAGAATATTAACCGAGCCGCAAAGTTCCTCTCCTTTAGAAGTCGTTGCTGTCGGCGCTGCCGTAGGTGTTATTGTTTCTGCAATGTTTTTTTCCATAAAAAATACTCCTATATTATATATTCTTTGTCTCGTTTACATAATGCTGCCGCGGATAGCAATACGCAACGTAGCCCCTTGTTGTAGGGTGAGACTTTCTACTTTACACTGTAACAGTTACGAATGTAATTAAATACGCAACTGCTACGTTATCATATAATACGTGCCAAAACTCTTAAAAATGCATAAAACAAAATAAAATTATTTATATATTAATAGTGATTTATAAAATATTTATAATGAATATTAAAATCTTTTGAATCTAAAATTTACATAATGCGACATTGCAAATAAAATATAAAGATTTGCTACGGTATATCATAAAATACAATTACATAATTACTTACCTATATTCCACAACATAAATTGTTTTCTTCCAAATAATTTTACAAACAAGAATTTGTATTTATAATGATGAACAAATGCTGCTCTGAAAACGAATTAAATCTACAAAAGAAAAACTCAAAATGTAAATACATTTTGAGTTTTATATGGTGGGCAGGGATGGATTCGAACCATCGAAGACAGAGTCGGCAGATTTACAGTCTGCTCCCTTTGGCCACTCGGGAACCTACCCATATTAACTTGTGGAGCTGGTGATCGGAATCGAACCAACAACCTGCTGATTACAAATCAGCTGCTCTGCCAATTGAGCTACACCAGCGCATACCATTTGGTATGGTGCCTCGGGGCGGAATCGAACCACCGACACGGGGATTTTCAGTCCCCTGCTCTACCGACTGAG
>CAJUOK010000014.1:0-34273 GCA_910588015.1 uncultured Christensenellaceae bacterium
TATAAGCTTCAGGTATTAAAAGATATAGATAAAAAACTTGACGCCACGCTTAAAGAAAATCAAAAAGAATTTGTATTGAGAGAGCAGATGAAGGTTATTAAAAAGGAACTCGGCGACGAGGATAATGAAATCGAGGAACTTTCTCAAAGAATTCAAGACCTTAAGGCGTCGGAAGATATAAAAAACAAATTGCAAAAAGAATTGAGCAGGATGCAGAGAATGAACGTTACGTCGCCCGAATTTGCTATTTTGCGCAATTATCTCGACGTTGCGTTATCGTTGCCTTGGGGGGAATATACCCAAGACGATTTTGACCTCGCGCATATAAGGCAAGTATTGGATAAAGAGCATTACGGAATAGAAAAGGTAAAAAATAGAATTATCGAGGCTATAGCAGTTAAGAAGTTGGCGGGAGAAAAAAATAAAGCTCCCATCATATGTCTCGTGGGTTCTCCCGGTGTTGGTAAAACTTCTATTGCCCAATCTATAGCCAGAGCGTTGGGTAAAGAATATATTCATATGAGTTTGGGCGGAATTAGAGACGAGGCTGAAATAAGAGGGCATAGAAAAACTTATATCGGCGCTATGCCGGGAAGAATTATTTCCTGTATGTCTAAGGCGAAGACAAGTAATCCGTTGTTTTTGTTGGACGAGATAGATAAGATGACTCAAGATATGAGGGGTGACCCGTCAAGCGCAATGCTAGAAGTATTGGACCCCAATCAAAACGCCAATTTTAGAGACAATTATCTCGAATTGCCTTTTGATTTGTCGCAAGTAATGTTTATTATGACGGCAAATTCTCTTTCCAATATTCAAAAACCCCTATTAGATAGAATGGAAATTATCGAAATGGAGGGCTATACGGTAGAAGAAAAGCTTGAAATAGCCAAAAGGTATCTTATTGACAAACAAAAAGAGCAAAACGGAATCGAGACTTGCGACGTTGAGTTTGAAGATAGCGCTATAGAAGCTATCATTGACGGATATACCAGAGAATCTGGCGTCAGGGAGTTGGAGAGACAAATAGCCAACGTATGCCGTAAGATAGCGACCAAAATCGTGGGCGGCGAAAACGTCGAATATATAGTTACCAAAGACGATTTGGCAGAATATCTCGGCGCGGTAAAATACCAAGGCGACGACGGGGTAGTTGGCGGAGAAGTCGGAGCGGTAAACGGCTTGGCTTGGACAAGCGTCGGCGGAGTTACAATGCCTATAGAGGTGCGCTTGTTGCCTTACGGTAGCGGAAAAATACTGCTTACCGGCAGTTTGGGCGACGTGATGAAGGAATCTGCGGAGATAGCGGTTTCGCTTATAAAGAGCCGCGCCGCCTCTATCGGCGTGCCCGAAGAGGCTTTTAATAAACAGGATATTCATATACACGTTCCTGCCGGCGCTACGCCAAAAGACGGTCCAAGCGCGGGAATTGCCTTATCTACTGCCGTTTTGTCGGCTTTTATCGGCAAACCTGTGACAGAAGGGCTTGCGATGACGGGAGAAGTTACTTTGCGCGGCAAGGTACTTGCCATAGGCGGGCTTAAGGAAAAGACGCTAGCGGCGTTGAGAAGCGGTATTAAAACTGTAATTATACCAAAACAAAACGAAAAAGATATGTTGGAATTGCCAAACAGCGTTAAGGATAACGTCGAATTCATATTGGCTGATAATATATCCACCGTTTTCAATAAGGCGTGCGGAGTAAACTTTGACTATGGAAATTAAGCAGTGCAGATTCGTCACGTCGGCGGCTAGCAGTAAAAACTGTATTGATTACGGAATGCCCGAGATTGCAATAGCGGGTAAGTCTAACGTGGGCAAGTCGACTTTTATCAACTATTTGGTCAACAATAAAAGTATGGCGAAGACTTCGTCTACTCCCGGTAAGACTCGTCTTTTGAACTATTTTGAAATAAATAAAGGGGAGCTTATGCTTGTGGACTTGCCTGGCTACGGCTACGCCAAAGTGTCGGATTCTGTTAAGAACAGTTGGGACGACCTTATCGGGGGATACCTGCTTAACAGCAAAAGGCTTATCAACGTTTTGTTGCTCGTCGATATAAGGCACGAGCCGACTGCGCTTGACAAACAGATGGTTGCGTATATGCATCACTACGGTATCCCGTTTTGTGTTATAGCGACGAAATGCGATAAAGTTTCGCGTATGGTTTGCAATAAACAAAAGGGTATTATAGCAAGCGCTCTTTGTATCGGAACCGATAACGTTATGACGGTTTCTTCCAATGCGAAAATGGGCAAAGAGCAAGTTTTGGAAAAAATAGAGCATTTAATAAATACTTACAATTAGACGCATAAATACTTAATAATTCTTAATTAGTTGAATTTTTGTAATAAAATTCTATAAAATAGACAAATAAAGAGTGTTTATAAATATATAAGGTAAAGCTTCTAATAAAGACTTGCTTTATTTTTTTGTGTAACATTTATTGCCGATATCGAATATATAATTGTGAGCATACAAAATTCTGTGTGCAATTATGACAGTTAATAGGAGGAAGAATATATGTCATTTTCTAATAATTGCAAATCCGATAAAATACCCGGTCCGATAAGAGGGAACGGCGGTTTGAACGGCATTTGCGAAAGGGTGTGCATACAGTGTGACAAGGTATTGGATATGTGTATGCGACAGGAGACTCTTACGGATTTGAGCGTTACTCTTACGGATATCGAGCCCGCTACGGGGTTGGTTGCGCCGTATACTTTTATCAGCGCCAACGCTTTGAGCTCGCAGGCAAACTTGAGCGATATTATAGTAACGCCGCTTAAGGACGACAATTGCTCGTCGAGAGTTCAGTGCACGATAAGCGTGCCGATGCAAGTTCATTTTGTGGACGCAAACGGAACCAGAGGCGTAGGCAAGGCAACGCTGTCGGTCAGCAGAGACGTTGTATTACATACGTCGGCTCCGTCTGTAATGCCTTATTCGATAGTAGCTTCGGCGTCGCTATACAGCGCAAGAGGAGCGTACGTAAGCGATAGCGAATTTACTCTTACGGTATGTCTTACCACTATATTAAAGGTTATTATGCAAGTGCATCTGCTTGTGCCGAGCTATGGATATTGTTATATACCGCCGTGTCAGGACTTCAACGAACAAGTTTGCGACGGCTTCTTCGATTTGCCGCTTTATCCCCAAGAATGCGGTGTCGAAAACCGTTGTAAATGCAATCTTAACAACAACTGACGAAATCAACTATACGACGGCGCGCAATACGCGCTGCCAAGCGCGCCGTCTATATAATATATTATAAATATTTTATCAAATTCTTTGGTTTTATCGGAAGTGAGCGAAGAAAAGGGTTGTTAAAAATTTTTAATAATGCTATAATTCATATATGAATATTTACGCCATAAGCGATTTGCATTTATCATTTTCGCAGGACAAGCCAATGGATATTTTCGGGGCTTGTTGGGAAGGTCATTGGCAGAAGATATGCGATGATTGGAATGCGCGGGTAAAAGACGACGACGTCGTGCTGATAGCCGGCGATATATCGTGGGCTATGACGTTGGAAAACGCTATGACGGATATAGCGGAAGTGGCAAAACTTCCCGGTAAGAAGGTATTTATAAAGGGCAATCACGATTATTGGTGGAGTTCTGTGTCTAGATTGAGGAATGCGCTTCCCAAAGATTGCTATGCGATTCAGAACGACGCGTTAAGATTTGACGGGGTTGTTGTGTGCGGAGCTCGACTTTGGAATCTTACCAATCAGAGTTCTTCCGATAAGAAGATTGCCGAACGCGAAAAAATAAGATTGGAGCTGACTCTTAAAGAAGCGGCGAGAATTAGGCGCGACGAAGATAAACTTTTGGTAATGTGTCACTTTCCGCCTTTTGACGTTACGTTGGCGGACAGCGACTATACTGCAATAATAGAGAATAGCAAAGCCGACGCGGTCATTTACGGACATTTGCACGGTAAAGATTGCAGGGCAGTTAAATATATCGAGAGAAAAGGCGTAAAATATTATTTGACGTCTTGCGACCAAGTTGAAAATAAATTGGTAAAGATTCTATAGCTTTAATAGATATTTGCAAGTTGAATTAATCAACGAGACAACGATATTTTTGATTTTTATTATATTTTAATACCAAAATCCAATCTATGAATAAAAGAGGAGAAATATAGGGCTCAAACCTAAATGTTAGAGCTTTGGATATATTTTTCCTTTTGGCTTTCCAATTTTTTCCCAAAAGTGCGATTTTTATCGATAAAAACAGAAAAATTCAGTTATTTAGAAACTGTAAAAATTATTAAAATGACTTATATAAATTTTTATTATATACTATTTATAGTATATAATATTTAGAAATTACAATATAAAATTAAATATTTAAAAATTTGGGAAAATTTTGGAATTTTTTTTATCAATTTTATTGACAAGAGAAAGGTTTATTTGTATAATAAATGTGTAACAGTAAAGGAGACGCAATGAAATCACTTTTCGGTAACATAAATATTCAAGCGGATGAAAGAGGGCGTATGAGAATACCGTCGTCGTTTCGCGAATATTTTGGCGACAGCGAACTTTACTGTACGAGAATCAACGGAGCAAAGTGCCTGACTATTTTCGGACAGGACGTTATGGATAAGCTCTTTGCTCAAATGGGCGGTCAGACCGAGATTGGAGAGACGGAGAACTATTGCAGAATGAGAGACTTTCTCGACAGCATACACACTATCTCCGAAGATAAGCAAAAGCGCTTTACGATATCTCAAGACGACGACGGCTCGATATTTGAAGTAGAACGCAATATGGTCTTTGTCGGAATGTTCAATAAGTTGGAACTTTGGAGAAAGAGCGACTACGACGAATACAAGGCTGCTCGCAAGAAGACCACGGGAGGAGTTATGACGAATTCCGAGGGCAAAGCGTTGACTTGGTGACGGGATGGAATTCAAGCAC
The DNA here is from genome assembly GCA_910588015.1 of uncultured Christensenellaceae bacterium. Taxonomy (GTDB): domain Bacteria; phylum Bacillota; class Clostridia; order Christensenellales; family UBA3700; genus RACS-045. The sequence goes on from CAJUOK010000014.1 coordinate 4,935, forward strand.
AAGCCGGTGATGCTCGATGAATGTATCGACGGACTTAAGATAAATCCCGAAGGCACTTATTTGGACTGTACGCTTGGAGGCGGAGGTCACAGCAGCAAGATAGTTGAAAGACTCAAAGGCGGAAAGCTGATAGCCGTCGATAAAGACGAAGACGCGTTGAAAAGCGCAAAAGAACGGCTTAAGGCGTATGAAGACAAAATCATCTATATTCGCGACGATTTCAAAAACGTTTGCAGACATATTGACGAACTGGGCGTTGAGAAATTGGACGGAGTGTTGATAGATTTGGGAGTTTCGTCATATCAGCTAGACAATGCGGAAAGAGGTTTTTCCTACAACGCAGACGCGCCGCTCGATATGAGAATGGACAGAAGTCAGTCGTTGGACGCAAGACAAGTCGTCAACGAATATTCTCAAGAGAGATTGGCGGATATAATATGGCGGTACGGAGAAGACAAACTTTCTCGCGTGATAGCAAAGGACGTCGTGGAATATCGCAAGACAAAAGAGATTGAGACGACGGGAGAGCTTGCAAAGATAATAGAAGAGGCATATCCGGCAAAACTCAGATGGAAGTTCGGAAATCCTTGCAAAAGAACCTTTCAAGCGATAAGGATAGAAGTAAACAAAGAGCTGGAAGAGCTGGATAAGATAGTCGGCGATTTGGCTTTGAGGTTGAAAGTAGGTGGAAGAATATGTATCATAACGTTCCACTCTTTGGAGGACAGGATAGTAAAAAGGGCGTTTGTAGAGCTCAATAAAGAGTGCGTCTGTCCTCCGCATCAACCGATATGTACTTGCGGAAAAAGAAGAGAGGTAAATATTATTACCAAAAAGCCTTTGACGGCAACAGACAAAGAACTTTCGGATAATTCGCGTGCGAGTTGCGCAAAATTGCGGATAGCGGAAAGAGTGTAAAAATAAAAAAATTGTATAGAAATTAATATAAGGTGTATTAGACGAGGAGGTGTATTATGGCATTCGCAGTAAAAGACAGAAGAGCGCAGGAAGATTATGCCAATTATGAGCAGCAAATTCCCGACAGAGACGTATTTTACAGACAGGCGGGCAATCCGCAAAATATCTATATGCAAGGGGGGTATAACGGTTATCAATATTCTCCCGAATATAGCAATGCTCAACAACAGGAGTATCAGCAGCCGCAATACACGGGTTATTTCCAAAGTCAGGCGTCGCAGTACGTCAACAACGGTTTTAACGCTCCGCAGTATAATTTTATAACGCCGCAAGAACAGTATCGTCAAGATATGCAGTTCAACCAAAACTATGACCGCAGCGTTCAGGCAAAGAAAATCAGCAGAGAGAGAGTCGGCAAAAAGAATATCAACAAAGATATGATAAAAATCGTCGTGACCATAATGGTTGTAGCGTTGGCGATTTGCGGACTTTTGATAGCAAATCAATTTATATCGGCAAATCAAGCGCAGGCGGCTGACGACGTGCAAAATATCGACAGCGATTTGCTTGCAAGCGTAGTAGAAGAAGACGGAAGCACAACTGTTGCCAACGTAACGCTTATCCCCGAGTATGAATATGAGCAAAGCACCAATTGGTTCGACAAGCTTTGCGACGCTTTGGGCGGCAAACTAAAATAAGACTTTCACACACTCCATCTTAATATATTTAACTACAAAAGGACGGCTATGAAGCCGTCTTTTTGTATTGCGTTTTTTATAGTTTTGCCGTATAATTTAAATATGCAAACTATAGAAAAGACTTTGGAATATCATCCGCTTGTTATGACTTTAGACGATTTGACGGGCGCGCCCGTTTACGAATTGCCGCGAGGATATAAATTTGTTTTTTGGCAAGACGACTCTGATTGCATTGCTTGGCAGGATATTCATTTGTCTACCGGCGAATTTGCGTCTATTGAAGAGGCAGAGCAAGCATTTAGAGATTATTTGGGAGTTTTTTATAATAATCTTTGCGAAAGATGCCTGTTTATCGAAAATCAAAAAGGAGAAAAGATTGCTACCGCGACTGTATCTCCAACGGTTGAGTTGGGATATAACTGTGTGATAGATTGGCTTGCAATATCCGGAAAATGTCAAGGAAGAGGTCTTGCAAGACCTTTGATTTCGCGCGTATTGAGACTGGCAAGAGAATTGGGATACGACAAGATTGCATTGCATACGCAGACTCATACTTGGCTTGCGGCCAAGCTTTATCTCGATTTTGGTTTTGCGCCTTATAACGTCGAAGATATAAGAGGATGGAAAATTCTCAAGACTTTGACAAATCATATTTCTTTGAAAGACTTCCAACCTCTCGATGAAGATTTTACAGATAAATTGACGTTAAATATAAAGAGTAATTTGGATAAATTGTACAAAGATTATATTTACAGCGTTTGGTATATAAACGGGAGAAACGACGTTTTCGTAAATTCCAACGGTAAATTTTATAAATATAAATTTTACGACAACGGCAACAGACTGGAGTTGAGCTGAATTTTTAACTTCTTGATTTAATTTTAACAGAATATTTTTACAACCTGTCCAATATTATATTGTAGAACAAGTTCAATTTGATTGTTTTGGAGTGTATTGTGGACAAAATTTCGCATTTTTCTATAAAAAAAAGATTGTTTGCAGGTTTGATTTTGATAGCTTTGGTTTTTGTCGTTCTTTTCGGCAGACTTTTTTATATTCAAGTGTTATGGGGGCAGGCTTTGCAATACAAAGCTTACGACCAATGGACGAGAGAGCTGCCTTTTAGAGCAGACAGAGGAGACATAACCGATATAAACGGAGTCGTACTTGCCAATTCAACGACGAGTTATACGCTTTATGCAAGACCTAACGAGCTAAAAGACATAGACTATATCGCTTCGGCTATTGCTGATATTTTGGATATGGATAAAAATAAATTGGCTGAAAAGCTGTCGAAAAAAGGCGTAAGTGAAATTACGGTTGCAAAAAATCTGGACAAAAGTCAAATGCTTGCGCTTATAGCTACCGACGTCAACGGGCTTTATCTTACAGCGAACAGCGACAGATATTATAATTACGGCAATTTTTTGACACAAGTATTGGGATTTACAAACAGCGACGGAATTGGACAGAGCGGAGTCGAACTTTATTACAACGACTATCTCAAGGGAACCGACGGAGCTTCGTACACGCAGACCGACCTTATAGGCAGAAAGTTGAATTCCAACGTAACTACATACGTTGATTCCATAAAGGGAATGACGACGACTTTGACTATCGACTACTATATGCAAAATTTTGCTCAAAAGGCGGTGGAAGACGCGCAGGCAAAATACAAGTCCAAGTCGGCAAGCTGCTTGATAATGAGCGCGAAGACGGGAGCTATCAAAGCTATGGCTAGCGCTCCTACTTACGACCTCAACGATATTCCGAGAGACGATATGGAGTTGCTGTTGCAAGGTTCGAGAAATCTTTTGGTAACAGACGCATACGAACCCGGTTCAACTTTTAAAATTCTCACTTCCGCAATCGGTATGACGGAAAATGCCATTAAAAATTCATATTATTGCGGCGGAGGAAGCGTCGTAGACGGTCAACGCATAAAGTGTTGGAGAAGCATCGGTCACGGTTCTCAAGATTTTAAGCACGGCATACAAAATTCTTGCAACTGCGTGTTTATGGATATAGCTCTCACCGTCGGCAAGTATAAAATGTACAATTATTTTGATAAATTCGGTTTGGGAGCAAAAACTCAAATCGATATAACGGGAGAGGCAAAGGGGATTATGCTTCCCGTTCAGTCGGTGCAAAACGTGGATATTGCCAGAATAGGATTCGGGCAGGCAATAGCCGTCACTCCCATACAGTTGGCAACCGCGGTATCGTCGGTTATCAACGGCGGCAATCTTTATACTCCATACATAGTCGATAAGATTACAGACGTAAAAGGAAACGTGGCATACGCTCACAATCCGACAGTAAAAAATACTACCGTCGCGCAGTCTGTTTCGGAAACGTTAAAAGAGTATCTCTACAGCGTTGTGTCGGAAGGCGGCGGAAAAAACGCATATCAAGCCGGTTATAATATAGGCGGCAAGACGGGAACAGCGCAGAAGTATGAAAACGGAGCCATAGCAAGAGGCAAATATATCTCGTCTTTTATAGGTTTTTCCGACGTTGGCGACGATACTTTGGTTTGTCTATTGCTTGTTGACGAGCCTCAGGGCTACGTTTATTACGGCAGTATCGTAGCCGCGCCATATGTCGGCGAGATATTTTCCAGTATCTTTGCTTATAAAAATATCAAACCTACGCTGACCCCCGACGATATAGGTTATACGGAAGTGGAAATGCCTTATATCTTGGGAATGAACATTGCCGACGCTGTCGTCGCGCTAAAGCAAGCTGGGTTGCAATATGAAATCGACGGTTCTGAAGGCAAGGTCACTTATCAATTTCCGTCGGCAGGGCAAACGGTGCGAAGTTCTTCCGTAGTTATGTTTTCAACGGATTCTTGACGTATAACGACACGAAATAGAATAATAATGTTATTTGATACAAAAAGGTCGAAGTTTGTCAAAGCTATTGTAAAGGCATTTATATTAATATAATATATAATAAATTTTTAAATGCGTAATATGTGCGCGCAATATAGGAGAAAGGTATGTTGCTTGAGGAATTGTTGAACGGTTGCAATATAGTCGACGTCGTCGGAGACGTCAATATAGATATTAAAGCTATAAAAATAAACTCCGCAGAGGTAGAAGAGGGGGATTGTTTTATAGCTATCGTCGGTAAGAAATCCGACGGTCATAAGTTTGCCGACGAAGCAATTGCCAGAGGAGCAAAGGCGGTGATATGCTGTTGCGATTACGCCAATTCGCTTGCGAGCGTCGTCAAAGTCGACGATACCCGAAAAGCCTATAGTATTATGGCGGGTAATTATTATTCGCGACCGTCGGATAAGTTGAAAATAATCACTGTTGTGGGAACCAACGGAAAGTCGACGACGGCTTATCTTATAAAAGAATTGCTTCAAAGGAGCGGAATCAATTGCGGACTTATAGGAACAATGTACTATGAATACTCCGACGTCAGACTGCAAGCCAATCTTACTACGCCCGACCCGTTGGAATTGCAATATCTGTTTGCAAAAATGTTGGAAGCGGGAATGGAGTACGTTGTTATGGAGCTTTCCGCGCACGCGATATATCTCAACAAACTTTACGGAATCGTCGCCGATATGAGCGTATTCACCAATCTTTCGCAAGACCATTTGGACTTTTTCGGCAATATGACGGATTACGGTGCGTGCAAAAAAAGCTATTTCGACAAAGTCAATTCAAAACTCGCAATCGTAAACGTAGACGACGCTTTGGGCTTGCAGATTATAAAAGAAAACAAATTGCCGATAATTACTTACGGTCTTGACAATCCGAGCGACGCTTTTGCCATAAATATAACAACGAGAGATGACGGAGAAAGTTTTGTCGCCAACGTTATGGACGAGATTCTCGACGTAAACTGCAAGTTTTTCGGAAGATTCAACGTATACAATTTGCTTGCTGCGTTGGTTGTGGCAAAAAAAGCCGGAGTGACAAACAGTTGGATAATGAAGGTGTTGCCCGATATTAACGCGCCCGACGGAAGATTCAACGTGATAAGAAAAGACGGAATTACTTACGTCGTTGACTTTGCTCACACGCCCGACGGTATGTTCAATCTGCTTCGGGAAGGAAGACGAATGACGGAAAATAAAGTCATTACGGTATTTGGTTGCGGAGGCGACAGGGACGTGACAAAGCGACCTATAATGGGTAAGATTGCCAGCGAAATGAGCGACGTCGTAATAGTGACTTCAGACAACCCGAGAACGGAGAGCAGAGAGGGTATCGCCGGCGATATATTGCAAGGAATTAATCCCAAAGGACATCTATACGTCGAGTTGGACAGAGCAAAGGCAATAAGGTTGGGAGTAGAACTTGCAAATAAGGGCGATTGCGTGTTTATCGCAGGCAAAGGAAGCGAAAACTATATCGACGAAAACAACGTCAAAACGCCTTACTCGGATATGCAAGAACTTTTGACGGCAACGGGAGTCGTAGAAATATGAGCGAAGAAATCAAAATATTACTGGCTTTAATATCTTCGTTTGCGTTGGCGATGCTGACGTCGCCGCTTGTTATAAGAGGGATGAAGGCGCTCAAGGCAGGGCAGCCTATCCTTGAGTACGTGGACAAGCACGAGGGAAAAAGCGGAACTCCGACTATGGGCGGAATAATATTTTTGCTGCCGATGGCGATAGTAACGTCGATTTTTTCCGTTGACGGAGGCAAAATGGGCGTTGTCGCTATGGCAATTACTTTGAGTTACGGACTGGTTGGACTTCTCGACGACTTTCTTAAAGTTAAATTCAAGCACAACAAGGGGCTAAAAGCGTATCAAAAAATTATAGGTCAATTGGGTATCGCCGTAATAGCTTCGGTTTACTGTTATAAAAACAGCCATATCGGTTCGTCGATAGAGCTGCCTTTTTGCGACGTCACCGTGGACTTGCGGTGGTGGTTTTTGCCATTTTGTCTGATAATTTATATCGCTATGACAAACGCCGTCAATCTTACCGACGGTCTTGACGGCTTGGTAATCAAATCTTCGTCTGTCAATCTCGTGTTTTATTTGTTGATTATTTATGCGTGCTATTATTACGCAAAGCAGATGGGACAGACCTTTTATACTCAAGAGTTATTATCTTTGGAATATTTTGCGGCGGCGCTTTTGGGCGGAGCATTGGCATTTTTGTGGCACAACAATCATCCTGCAAAGATATTTATGGGAGATACCGGTTCTTTGGCAATGGGCGGAGCGTTGGCTTGTCTGGCGATTTTTATTTCACAGCCGTTAATTATTCTTTTAACAGGCATAATGTATATAGTTTCGTGCATATCAGTAATATTGCAGGTGGCAAGTTTTAAGGTCAGAAAAAAAAGAATTTTTCTCATAGCTCCTTATCATCACCATCTCGAATATAAAGGTATTCACGAGAACAGAGTAGTAGGTTTTTATGCAATAATCACTTTTGTTGCAAGCGCGGTAGCGTTGATATCTGTCCTCGTATAGGAGGATAGATATGCAAGACGTACTCATTATAGGCTGGGGTATCAGCGGAAGAGGCGCGGCAAGACTTCTCAATGCTCACGGCGTAAAAGTCAGCGTGTATTGCGATGAAGAGATAGACTTAACTGATTTTACTTATGTAGAAAACGTTGTCGGCAAAAGCCCGTTCGATATAGTCAACGGCAAGGACTTGGTAGTAGTATCTCCGAGCGTTGCGACGGAGCATCCCATTGTAGAGTACGCCAAAAAATATAGCATACCCGTCATCGGAGAAATAGAGTTGGGCTATAGATTTTGCAAAGGCAAGATAGTTGCGGTCACAGGCACCAACGGCAAGACGACTACAACAAAACTCATTGGCGATATTCTTAATAAAGGCGGTAAAAAAGCCTATACTTTGGGAAATATCGGCAAGTCTTTTTGCGAAAACGTAGACGCTATCGCAAGAGACGAAATTGCCGTGCTGGAAGTTTCGTCTTTTCAATTGGAGAGCGTAAAAGAGTTCAGACCTTTGATTGCAAGCTGTCTCAACGTGACTCCCGACCATATGGAACGGCATAAGAATATGCAAAATTATGCTATGTCCAAATTCAATATTTTTATCAATCAAGGCGAAGACGATTACGCTGTTCTCAACTATGACGACGAAATAACAAAGAATTTCAGCGACAGAATTTGCGGAAAGGTTTTTTATACCAGCGCGCGAAACAGCGTCAAAGGCGCATATATAAAAGACGGAAAAATATATCTAAATCTCGACAAAGAGTGCGAATTTATGTCGCTCGACGAAATTCCGCTCAAAGGTAATTATAATTATCAAAACGTTATGACGGCGATAATCACCTGCAAACTGTTGGGTATCGGCGACGGCGATATAGTAAAAGCCGTGAGAGAATTCAAATCTCCCAAATACCGCAACGAGTTTATGGGCAAATTCTTGGGCAAAAATTTTTTCAACGATTCCAAAGCTACCAATATAGACAGCACGCTCAAAGCGTGCAACTGTATGCAGGGAGATACCGCTCTGATAGTTGGCGGTTACGACAAAGGTATAGCTTACGACGGATTTTTTTCCTCGCTTCCTCAAAATATTAAGCATATTATCGCAACTGGCGACAACGTATATTCTATGATGCAGTTTTTACCGTCATACCACGAATATACTTTTGAGATAACGTCATCTTTGCAAAGAGCCGCAGAGCTTGCGGTAAGTAAGCAAGTTGACAACGTTTTGTTTTCACCCACAACGTCAAGTTTCGACAGGTATTCGGGGTACGTCGAGCGAGGGGAACACTTTGATATGATAGTCAATTCCATTAAGTCGGAGGGCGAGCGTGGAGAATAAGTGGAAAATACATAACAAATTATTGATATTCTGCGCGGTATTTCTTTCGGTATTCGGACTTGTTATGCAATACAGCGCAAGCTCTTATGCGGCAGAGCGGCAGTTTTCCGACGAGTTTTATTACGTAAAAAAGCAGGCGATAGCATTGGTGTTTGCGCTTGTTATTATGTATTCAATCAAGTTTATAAATACGCAGTGGCTGAAAAAATGGCGTTATGCGATTTTGGCGTTTTCCTGCGTTTTGTTGGCATTGGTTTTCGTTCCAAAGATAGGCGTTGAAAATTACGGAGCCAAGCGTTGGATAAATTTGGGCTTCACGACTATGCAACCGTCAGACGTAGCAAAATTTGCTTTGGTTATATTCATAGCGTCGTGTCTTGACAAAAAGAGCAGTTTAACCTTCAAAAATATGATACCCATTCTACTTGCTACCGCTGTAATTTGCGTATTGATAATGTTGGAACCCAATATGTCTGTTACGATGTGCGTCGGCGTGGTGGTTATTATAATGCTTTTTGTCGGCGGTTGCGATTATAAACATTTTTTGATTATGGCGGTTCCGTTGATAGCGGGAGTCATAGCGCTTATTCTAATCGAGCCATACAGAGTCAAAAGACTTATGGCGTTTATTGACCCGTGGGCTTCGCCGCTCGGAGAGGGGTATCAGCTTATACAGTCATACTATGCGTTGGGAAGCGGCGGATTGTTTGGATTGGGTCTTTTTAATTCGCGGCAAAAATATCTTTTTTTGACGTTTTCCGAGAGCGATTTCATTCTTTCGATAGTTGGAGAAGAGCTTGGTTTCGTAGGTCTTGTAGCGGTGCTTTGCGTTTTTATGATAATAACTGCGTGCGGAATAAAAATAGCAAGATGCGCCGATAATCGTTTCGATTGCTATCTTGCGTGCGGAATTACGTCGGTTATCGCCGTTCAGACTCTGTTGAACGTCGCCGTTATTTCAGGCAGTATACCGCCCACGGGAATTCCTCTTCCTTTTATCAGCAACGGCGGCACATCACTCGTTTGTTTTATGGCAGGCATAGGCGTGTTGGAGAATATCGGTTCTAAATCACAACGTAGCTATCTCAATCATAAAATATATTGAGAAAATAGCGTATCCTCCAATCGAGGATATGCCTATGCTTATTACTTATTGGAGAGAGATATGAAAGAATACATAATAAATGGCGGTCACGCTTTGGACGGTACTGTTGAGATAAGAGGAGCAAAAAACAGTATTCTGCCTTTGCTGGCCGGTAGCATTTTGACAGATGAAATAACTGTGCTGCACAACTGTCCCAATATAAGCGACGTGGACAGTATGATAAAAATACTCGAAGGACTCGGCAGTAAAATAATACGCAACGGAAGAGACTTGGTAATTGACAATTCGGGAGCTGACAAATGGGAAATTCCGACGTTTTTGGCAAAAGAATTGAGGTCGTCTATATTTTTGCTCGGCTCATTGCTGTCGCGGCATAAAAAAGCAAAAGTTGCTTATCCCGGCGGATGCGATATAGGATTGAGACCGATTGATATACATATTGCGGGATTGAGAGAGCTTGGCATAGAAATTCAAGAACAGGGCGGATACATAATGTGCAATTGCCAAAACGCTAGATGCGCAGACGTGGTCTTGGATTTGCCGAGCGTTGGGGCTACGGAAAATCTTATGATGTCGGGCGTGTTCATAAAGGGCAAAACCGTAATTCGCAATTGCGCCAAAGAGCCGGAGATTGTCGACTTGCAGAAGTTCTTAAATGCTATGGGAGCAAAAATCAGGGGAGCGGGAACAAGCGTAATAGTCGTCGAGGGTGTCGATAAGCTTCACGGAGTCGAATATACTCCTATCCCCGACAGAATAGTTGCGGGCACTTATCTGATTGCAGCTGCGATGTGCGGTGGAACGGTAGAGCTAAACAACGTCAATTCCGAGCATATATCGTCGCTTATATCAAAATTATCTAAAACTACTTGCAAAGTCAATATAAAAAATGATAGAATACTAATCAAGAGCAAGGGCAGACAAAAAAGTCTTGACTGTATAGAGACAATGTACTATCCCGGATTTCCCACAGACTTGCAATCGCAGATTATGGCGATGCAGACCGTGTCGAGAGGAACAAGCGTTATTGTCGAAAATATTTTCGAGACCAGATTCAAGACTGCCGCCGAACTTAAGAAACTGGGCGCCGATATAACTATCAAAGGCAGAGTAGCCGTTGTCAAAGGAGTCAAAGAACTCGTTGGCGGAGAGGTGAGGTCGGGCGATTTGCGCGGAGGAGCTTCATTGGTACTCGCAGGACTTGTTGCAAAAGGTCAGACCGTGGTAAAGGATATTTATCATATTGACCGCGGCTATGAAGATTTGTCCGTAGAATTACAAAAGTTGGGAGCCGTTGTCAAGAGGACGTGAGATGAGAAAAAGACTTTGGATAATATTTGGAATAATCGTGAGTTTAGCTGTGATTTCGGTTATGGCATATTGCGTATTTTCAATCGGCAAAGTCGACGTCAACACGACGATTGACCTTGCCGTATTATCCAATGAGGAAAAAAATAAGATAGTAGAATTGAGCGGCATAGAAAAAGGCAAGAATATATTTGCCATAGACGAAGACATAGCAATACAAAATATAGAACTTAATATGCCGACTTTGAAAGTTATCTCCATAGAGCGGACTTTTCCCAACGGAGTTTATATATATATCACGCGACGTACGCCTGTTTTTTCTTTGGCGTTGAGCGGCGGAAAGTACGCAATTTTGGATAGAGAGCTCAAGGTAATATCTATAGACGACGTCAAAAACGACTTGCTTACAGAGCTTGTCGGCGTGACTGCAGACAGTATAAATTTGGGAGAGACTTTGCCAGATTCGCGCATATTGGCGGCTGTAGTCAAAGGCGCAGAAAGATGTTCTTTTATTAACGCAAGATTTTGCGCGTTTTACAGAAAAGTCGTCATCGAAGAATCCTTTGTATATTTGACTAGTAATACAGGAGTTGTTTTTCAGCTTCCCGTATCCTCTAATATCGACGAAAGCGTAATAGGCAGTTATGGTTATTATTACGACGGCGCAAGCGAGAAGGGGAAAAGCGAGGGATATATCTATCTCGACAAACACGGTTGGTATTGGAAAGCCGAGTTATAATTTTTGCTATTCATATTAATTAAGACAATACTTTGCCATTATTTATATATTTCAAAACTTTTAGAGCGTTTTACGAAAAATTATAGCTTCTCCGTTGACATTATAATATTATAATATTATAATAAATATATGAAAGATATCGCCGTTTTGGATTTCGGTTCGGGAAAATTATCGTTTATCGTTGCAGTTAGGTCTGTCGACGCTAATTTTGCCGTAAAGAATTTTGCTTCTATCGAATATCCCGGATATTACAACGGCGAGTGGGTTTCGTCGGAAACTTTGCGCCAAGACGTAGGAAAGGTTATTGCTCAAAGCGGCTTTGATTTCAAACTTAAGACGTTGTACATTACCGTTCCGTCGGAGTTTACTCAAGTCAGAACCAGCGGTATGGTAAGCGATTTGGGCAAAAAGCGCTCGATAAATTCTTCTATTTTGATGCAGATACACGACAAAGCAGAAGGCATTACGCCAAGCGGACACAGCGCGCTGTGTTCTTCGGCATTGGAATATGTGTTGGACGGAGACGTTCACACCGTCAGACCGATAGGAGAATACGCGCAAAGTATATTTGCCCATATGTCGTACGTGTTTTGCAAAGACGAATTTATCAAGGACGTTCGTTCGATAGCGAGTGAACTCGGCTTTAAAGACGTCAAGTATATAGACGGAATTTGGGCAGAGGGCGGTCAGCTTATTGAGGAGAGGTCGAGAATCAACGGTTGCGTAATGATAGACGTCGGATATGCTTCGACGACGTTCGCATTGATAAAGGGCGACGGTATCAAGTATAAAAAGGACAAGTCTTTCGGCAGCGGATTTTTGATAGACGGATTGGCGGGAGCTATGGGCGTAGAATACGAAGTTGCGCAGAGTTTGCTTTCGCAAATCACTTTGAATATCGAAAGCGACGTCAAGAGCGTATACCGTTATGAGATAGGCTCGCGCAGATACGAATGTAAGGCAAAAGACGTCAATGATTTTTTGCACGGCAGAATTTTGAGCGAACTTGTCGATTTTGTCAACGGCTGTATAGCCGAAGTAAAAGAAATGGACGAAAGTTCTTCGCTTGGCAATACGTTGACGGTGAGTCCTCTCGGTTCAATCAATCTTATGACTGAATTTTACGTTACGGGCGGAGGACTGGGAGCAATCAGAGGCGCAACGCAGTTTTTTGCAAGAGCTCTCGGAAGAGAAGTTGCAGTATTGACGGGAAATACGGCGGGTTGGGACAAGCCTTATCATTCGTCGGCTTTTGCCGCTATAGAAATTGCGGAAAAAATGAATAGAAAAAACAGTTTGCTGGAAAAATTATTCGGCTGAATGGAGGAATACGATTTATGACAGCTATTACGACAAAAATTAAGGTGGTCGGAGTCGGCGGTTGCGGAACAAATACCGTTGTCAGTATGATAAAGTCCGGTTTGAGAGGCGTTGAGTTTTATATGGTCAACACGGATACTTCTCACTTGGACAAGGCAATGAATAAAATGATTTCCAAAGAAGAAGTTTCGGAATTGGGACCGTTTTTGCATAAGATAAATATAGGTGAGAAGGTCACGAAAGGACAGGGAGCGGGAGCCGACCCGTTGATGGGCGAACAAGCTGCCGAAGAGTCTAGAAAAGAATTGACAGATATGCTGGCGGGTACCGATTTGCTCTTTATTGTGGCAGGAATGGGCGGCGGCACCGGTACAGGCGCTTCTCCCGTAATTGCAAAGCTTGCAAAAGAGATAAATCCGGAAATGCTTATCATATCGGCGGTTACGAAACCTCTCCGTATAGAATTCGGTAAGAAAATGGCAATTGCCGAAAGCGGAATAGAGAGATTGCAAAAGTATGTAGATTCCTTGATAATAATACCCAATCAACGTATGGTCGAGGGAGACAACAGCATCACTATGATGGGCGCGTACGAAAAAGTCAATCGCATTATCACAAATGCGGTGAGAAGTATCAGCGACCTCATCAATTTCCCAAGCCAAATCAACGTAGATTTTGCCGATATAAAGAAAATTATGAAGGGAAAAGGCTATTCGCATATCGGATTGGGTGTGGGCGAAGGTCCCGCTACTTCCGATAGAATGATTAAGGCTGTAAGAGCGGCTGCAAGTACCGACGTGCTCAATACCCATATCGGAGGAGCGACGGGTTTGATAATCAACGTCCAGTCTTCAAGCGATATAACTTACAATGAGCTTGACGAGGCAAATACCTTTATAGCAGAGTTGGTTTCCAAAGACGTAGAATGTATTTTCGGTCATCAAATGGACGATAATCTCGGACAAAAAATCATAGTTACTATAATAGCGGCAGGTTGCAAGGCGGACAATGCGCCTGTCAATAACAACAGAATTTCATTTAACCAAGGAGCGCAGCAGATGGCACCAAATAACCGTATGGGATATCAACCTCGTCCCGTTCAGACGCCTCCGCCGTCGAGACCTATTTCTCAAAATATACCTCAAAGACCGCCTGCTCCTATGCAACAGCCGCCGCAATCTACAAGAATAGATTCGACGCAGGGCGGCGGAGTTCAAAACGAGACGCCGTCGTTTATGAAAAGACTTCTCGGTAATAAGAGAAGGGATAATAAATAAACAAAATAATTGATATGAAAAAGTTTCATTCGACACGGATGGAACTTTTTTTTATGTTCGTTGAAGTAAAATGCAGATATGCAAGTTTACGTCGAATACGTCATTATAAATAATTTGATGATTAACGCGTTGGTACTGATATTGACGCTTAAATTTATGCGACATAAAATCAACAAACTTGCTGTGTTTTTAGCCTCTGCAATAGGAGCAATATACGCGTTATTTGTGCCCATATGCGACAAATTGAATTTATTTGCTCTCAAAGTTTTGCTTTCGTTGATTATGCTTGCGATAATACTTGGGAGATGCAAATTAAAAAAATATTTATGCGCGTGCGCAATATTTTACGGATTGACGTTTGCTATGGGCGGAATAGTAATGGGAATTGGCAATATGTTGTCGTATGAGCTCAAAGACGTTAATTCCTCTTTGATACCGTTTTACGCCGCGTTGTCGGGGCTGTCGCTTATCGCGGCTCAAAAACTGATATTTAAGAGCGTGACATTGGCAAAGCGAAAATCAAAATACGAAAATCAAGTAATTTTATCTGCCAACGGTAAGTCGGTTGAATGCAAAGCTTATTATGACAGCGGCAACAGACTGTATTATAAGAATAAACCGACAATTATAATCGACGAAAGTATAGCGTTGGAATTTTATGGACAAATCGGTTTGAATTGCATAAAAGATTATACCCAAATCGACACTGTGATTGGGAAAAAACAAATCAAAGTTTTTCCGTTGGATTATATTTTGGATAAGGAAAGCGGACAGGAAATATACGGAGTTATGGCGGCAATATCAGAAAAGATAAAAGGTGAATACAAAGTCGTGTTGCATTGCGACCTATAATAATCGGAGGTAAATATGTGGCAAAAACTCAAAAATTTGATAACTAAATTTTTTAACATTCAAGACGAATGCGTCGATTTTATAGGGGGAGGAGAAGCCTTGCCTGCGCCTCTTGAGCCCGAAGAAGAAAAGTCGTTGATAACAAGGTATATGCAAGGAGACGGCAACGCTAAAAGTCTGCTTATAGAACACAATCTTCGATTGGTGGTATATATCGCGAAAAAGTTTGAGAACACAAACGTCGATATAGAGGATTTGATTTCAGTAGGAACAATAGGGCTCATAAAAGCCGTCAACTCTTTTGACGATTCAAAGCAAATAAAACTTGCCACGTATGCAAGCAGGTGTATAGAAAACGAGATACTTATGCACCTTCGCAAAGTTGTTAAGACGAGAAAAGAGCTGTCGTTGGACGAGCCGCTTAACGTCGATTGGGAAGGAAACGTATTGCTCTTGTCCGACGTGTTGGGAACAGAGAGCGACGTTATATACAGAGATATAGAAAACGACGTCGAGCGAGAGATTTTGATTGCTTCATTCAACAAATTGCCCACGCGCGAAAGACAGATTATAAAGTTGAGATTCGGTATTTTGGGTTCGCCGAAAAAAACTCAAAAAGAAATTGCAGATATGTTCGGCATATCGCAATCCTACATTTCCAGACTCGAAAAAAAGGTTATGAGTAAATTAAAAAAGGAAATGTCAAAATTAGTTTAAATCGCAGAAAAACCAATTATTAGGCAATTATATCATACTTTTTTGAAGAATTTGCAAAAATTGTATTGAATAATCGCCGAGAATTTGCAAATAATATCATTACAATCTCTTTATACATAATCGTTTTGCGATTGGAAATACAAAGGAGATTGATATGAGAAAAGTAGTTATAAACGGTATCGACACAAAATCGCTTCCAAAGCTTACGCAATGCGAATGCGTCGAACTGCTCGCGAAGACAAAGCAAGGAGATAAGGACGCTAAAGACAAGCTTGTCATTGCGAATTTGCGACTTGTACTTTCGATGGTTCAGCGTTTTTCGTCTCGGGCAAACAGCGACGATTTGTTTCAAGTGGGAGTTGTCGGACTTATGAAAGCAATCGACGGCTTCGACCCAAAATTCAACGTAAGATTTTCCACTTACGCCGTGCCGATGATAACGGGAGAAATCAGAAGGTTTATAAAAGACGGGACGGGTATCAAGGTGAGTCGCAGTATGCGCGACGTGGCGTATAAAGCCCTTAAGGCTAAAGAAATGTACGAGCTTGAAAATTCCACTGCGCCTACTATGATGGAAATCGCAGAAGAGATAGACGTGCCGTTGAGAGACGTGGTCTGCGCGTTGGATGCCGTAAGCGAAACTGTGTCGCTGCAGGAGCGAGTCTATAGCGACGGTGACGACGGTATGCTTCTTATGGAGCAAATCGGCGACAGCAAACAAAGCGAAGAGATATGGTCGACAGATATCGCTATCCGCGAAGCAATAAAGAATTTGCCCGACAGAGAGCGTCAAGTGTTGAATTTGAGATATTACGTCGGCAAAACTCAAATGGAAATATCCAAAAGTATAGGAATCTCTCAAGCTCAAGTGAGCAGACTCGAAAAGAATGCGCTTGGCAAAATAAAGGAATGTTTATAAATATGGACAAAATGTAATAATTTGTCGATTTGTCATCAATAACTTACAAATTGAAAAATCTGTCATATACTCAACTTTGAAGGAATAAAATCTATCAGAGGTGAAGTATGGCAGATTTATCATTTTGTATTTTGCGCGACAAAGTCGTCGTCAATGTTTGCGACGGCAAAAAATTGGGACACGTTATTGATATTACTTTTAATTCTCACGGACATATATTGGGAATTATAGTTCCCGGCGACAAAAAATTCATCAAAAGTCTTTCGGCGGGAGACAGTATATTTATTCCTTGGCGATGCATTGTCAAGATTGGCGAGGATACGATACTTGTAGAACTCAACGGAGAACTTACGCCCGCAAACTGTTAAATGGGAAGTTTTTCTTGAATAGTGCATACTATTGCGGTGTTTTAATAAAAAATATTAGACAAATTAGAGTAATTTGTTGTATACTTATTAAAACAGCGCTATTGGAGGACAAAAATATATGAAGTGCAGTTATTGCGGTTATATTGACAGCAAGGTTGTCGACTCTCGGCAGAACGACGAGGGAACGTCGATAAGAAGACGTAGAGAATGTATGAAATGCGGTAAGCGCTTTACGACTTACGAAACAATAGAAATGACTCCTATAATGGTTGTTAAGAAAAACGGAGCGCGTCAGCAATTTTCTTCGGCAAAACTCAAAGCGGGTATCTTGAGAGCTTGCGAAAAGCGACCTGTGCCGATTATGCAGATAGACAGATTGGTCGAGGACATAGAACGTAAGATTCAAAACAATTTGAACGACGAAATAACGTCGGCGCAGATAGGCGAATACGTTATGGAAGGGCTAAAGAGTATAGACGAGGTTGCATACGTAAGATTTGCGGCGGTTTACAGAGAATTTAAAGATATAGAAAGCTGGTTGAGCGAAATAAATACCATATTAAAAGATAAGAACAACGACAAATAATTTATAGCAATATAGAGAGCTTTTTAAGAAGCTCTTTATTTTTGCAAAATTCGTCATATTCCTATATAAATCGACATAATCTATTATAAATAAATATTATAGGAGATTGTATGATTTTATCAGGTCTGTTGGCGTTGTTCGGCAACGTCTTATTTTTCAGCGGTTATATCAACAATAAAAACGCTTTTCCGAAACCTTTGGATTCGCAAAGAGAAAAAGAGCTTTTGGAGCAAATGTACGCGGGTAGCGACGAAGCTAGAGAAGAGCTTGCTAAACACAATATGAGATTGGTTGTGCACGTTGCCAAAAAATATTCCAATTATCACGACAATGACGAATTGATTAGCGTAGGTTCTATCGGACTTGTCAAAGCGCTTAATACTTATTCGCCGGAAAAGGGTACGCAATTCGCGACTTATGCGGCAAAGTGTATCGAAAACGAAATACTTATGACTTGGAGAGCCAATAAAAAAAATCTCGGCAACAAGTCGCTATACGAGCCTGTGAGTTATGATAAGGAAGGAAATGAGGTGACGTTGATAGATTTGATAAGTCAAGACGAAGAGAGCGTTATAGGTATAGTAGAAAGCAAATGCGTTGCCGAAAAGTTGATGCAGGTGGTCAAAAAGCAGTTGTCGGAAAGAGAATATCAAATTATAGCAATGCGTTACGGTTTGGAAGGGCGAGAGCAAATGACCCAAAAAGAAGTTGCCAAGCAGTTCAATATTTCCCGTTCTTACGTCTCGAGGATAGAAACCAAAGTGCTTGCCAAACTCAAAGAATATATGGCGAAAGAAAAATTGTTCGTTTAGAGATATAAATTTGAACAACCTATTGAACATTGTTCAATCAATTCTTGTCGGGCGGAAAACAACCGACGTCGCTTGACAGGCGAGAGCTGATATGTTATAATTTCTCGGCAAGACAGCCAGACTATCGCATATCGCATTCGATATGAGGAAAGTCCGAGCATCGCAAGGCAGAGCGCCGGCTAATTACCGGTCAAGGCGACTTGAAGGAAAGTGCAACAGAAATAAACCGCCGATTTACAGTCGGCAAGGATGGAAAGGCGGTGTAAGAGACCACCGTTTTCGAGGTAACTCGAAGAGCTATGTAAACCCCGCTTGATGCAAGAGAAACGCGACGTTAGGTAGCCTGCCTGTCGCAAAAATCGCTTGAACGTATCGGTAACGATACGTCTAGACAGATGATAGTCCAATACAGAACTCGGCTTATAGACTGTCTTGTATAATACGCCTCGTCGGGGCGTATTTTTATATTTCGATTGATTAATTTGCGCTTAAGTGACAATAATCAATGTATGTTGTACGCAATTATTATTATTTTGTTTATTGTTTTGATTATTTTATTGCTCCTTTCGAGAAGAACGCCTAGGGGCGAGGAATATTCTTTGTCTATGAACGACAAGGATTTTGAGGGAAATATTAAGATATTGGCGCTTGGGCTCAGAAGCGGAGAAAGAGTCGGCGCGATACCTAATATCAACACATACCTCAAAAAAATTAAAAAAGCATATAAAATCACGCTTTCCAAAGTTGCCGCTAACAAACCTTTGTATGAGGCGGAAAGATGGTTGTATGAGAATTTTTACGCTACCACCATAGATTTGAAACAAAGCGATTACAAGTCTTTTGCCAGACTTACGCACAAAAAAAATAACGTGCGTATAATTCAACTTGCAAGATTTTTAGTGTCAGCCAACAATTGTATTGTCGATAAGGAATATCTTGCAAAAGGTTTGGCTCTTTTCAACAGCTATACGCCTCTGCATTATGAAGAAACTCTGAATTTAAAAAAGGCTATAGATTATGCGTTGGTCGAGAAGATGGCGGCGACTGCCCGTCGTTTGATTCAAATGGAAAAACTGAAGAATCAAGCGGAAAAAGACGTCGAGCCTATCAAAAGACTCTGCAAATACGACGCGTATTTATATTATTTCAAGCATTTCGGCAAATACCTGGACGAAAAGTATTTTTACAAAATCAATGACATCAATATAGACAATATCGACGCCAGCTTTTCCAACAATCTTGTGGATTTGAGCGTCAATATATCCAATTGTATAACGTCTATCAAATCGTCAAAGGATATTTTTGACGACAAGTTTATTATTGAACACTGTTCTATATATCCTATAATAGCTCAAGACGCTATTTTTAAAGATATGGATATATGTTCGCAGTACGCTTATCTTTCGGCGATAGACAAGCTGTCGTCGCTATACGGCGCAAGCGAACGTTCGGTTGCAAAAAGCGCAATTAAGTTGGGCAAAAAATTCAACGTGCATTTCGGAGAAATTCTTTACGATTACCGTTATGCTATAAAAGCCGATTTACATTCTTATTCGCCGCAGATATTACAAAAACCGACGACTCGTCCCGACCAAAGACTTTATGCGACCGTAATAGCCTTGCTTTCCGGCGCGTTGACGCTGTTGAGCGCGGTGTTTTTGCCTTCGTGGCAGTTGATGGTTGCGGTAGGCGCATTAATGCTGTTTGCGTCTTTGCCGCTTGCCAGATTTATCGTTACGTTAATAATAGACAACGTACTGCCGCACCGAAGCGTAGCGTCAATGAATTATAAGGAATTGCCCGAAGAGGGAAGAACTTTGGTTGTCAAATGCGAGTATATATCTTGCGCGGAGCAAGCCGAGGAAGCGTGTGGGAATTTGATGGACCTTGCGCTGTCCAACAAAGACGATATGATAGAATACAGCCTTTTGGTAGATTTAAAGGCATCTAAAAGTCAAGACGACGCCGCAGACGCGGCAATATATGCTGTTTTTGACAAAATGGCGGCGTACGGCAACGTCAATATATTTGTAAGAAAAAGAAAGAAAATCGGCGGAGTATGGAAAGCTTATGAAAGAAAAAGAGGCGCGACGAATGCGCTTAACGAGGCTTTGATAAGCGGAGATTGGCATAATTTTGGATATACTTTAAAGAAGCAAATCAAGCCAAACTTTGTATTGATTCTTGATGAAGACAATATGTTGATGCCGGGAGGAGTAAAAAGAGCCGTCAATACGATGTTGCATCCTCTCAACCAAAAATACACGCTTTTGACATTTCAGTCGAGATACAAACTGTCGTCGTTGACAACGCCTTGGACGCGTAAATATACGTTGGAGAGTGGAGTCGACAGCTATTGCAATTACGGCGATTTTTATTATAAAATATCGGGCAACGCGATATATTGCGGCAAAGGCATATACAGATTGGAAGAATACGCCGAAAAGTTAAAAGGCAAATTGCCCGACGGAAAAATATTGAGTCACGATATAGTCGAGGGCGCTATAGTATCCACAGGCAGTTTATCATTGCCTACTTACGAGGACGCTCCAACGGGATTTGTAAGTCATATTGTACGTCAAAACAGATGGCAAAGAGGAGATATTCTTCTTTTTCCTTACATTTTTTCTCAAAAAACAACGCAGCCTTTCTATAGATATGTGATGGCGTTTAATATAATAAAAACATATGTACCTATTATTCAGTTTGCGTTGCTGTCAATGCTGATTTTGACAGGCGAATTATGGCTTTTGCTCGCGTTTTCAGTAAGTTTTTTAGGTATTTACTTAATACGCTTCGGATTGTGTCTCAACGCGTTGAACTACGGCAAGCGTATCAGATACGTATTGGCGGAGTTAGCGGGAGAAATAATGGAAGCGGTTTATGATTTTATTATGTTGCCGTTTCAAGCTGTCAACAGCGTTTTGCTGTGGATTAGAATGATATTTAAGTGCATTTTCGACAAGAAGAATCTGCTGGAATGGAAGACTTTTTATTCTACGCAAAAAAATAACAATCTTGTAGGACATATCAGACTGATATTGCCGAGTTGCATTGCGGCGGTGGCGCTGGGCGCGTTATTTTTTGGAAATCTTATCTATCTTATATATCTTGCGGTCTTTGTGGTTTTTGTATTGGGAATATATTTTCTCGGTGTAAAAATGCAAAAAAGCAAGGCGCTAAGCGATTCCGATACGGAGTTTTTAAAGTCTCTTGCGTCGGATACTTTGGAATATTTTGATAGAAATATGCAAAGCAAAGGGCTGATTTGCGATAATTATCAAGTTTTTCCCAAGAGAGGGGCAAATTCTTTTACCTCGCCGACAAATATAGGTTTTTACCTTATGTCAATACTGTGCGCGCACAGAACAGGCAAAATATCGCAAGAGGAAGCCGTTAAAAAACTCGCAGAACAAATAACCGTAATAGAAAGTCTTGAAAAATACCAAGGTCATCTTTACAATTGGTATTCGCTTGCTACGCAAAAGCCGCTCTCGCCGTATTTTGTCTCAAGCGTTGACAGCGGAAATTTTATCGCCTGTCTGATAACTGTAAAGCAGTTTGTCAAAGATATAGACGCGGAGCTTTGCAGCAGAATTGCAGTTATGATAGACGAATGCAATTTTGACGCGTTGTTTGACGATTCCAAAGGTAAGTTTTATATCGGTTATAATCAAGAACAAAACAAGTTTGAGGGACATTACGATATGTTGGCGTCAGAAGCGCGCACGCTTTGTTACGTTGCTTCGGCTATCAAAGGAAACACTGCGTATTTCAACGGTTTGGCGAGAAATATAGTCAAACTCAAAGGCAATACTTTGGTATCTTGGTCGGGCACTGCATTCGAATACCTTATGCCGCAAATATTCTTGAGCGATTGCAAATCCAGTCTTATATCAAAAAGCTGCCGTAATATCATAAAGATAATGAAAAAATCTCAATGCGGCGACGTCTGGGGAATAAGCGAATGTTGCTATTTTGAGTTCAATGAGGAAAAAAGCTATAAATATTCGGCATTCGGCGTAAGCAGTATCAGTTTGAACGCGGCTAAAGACAGATGCGTTATTTCTCCGTATTCTTCGGCGCTGACTTTGAAATATACGCCTAAAAGCGCTGTGAAAAACCTCAAAAAGCTCGTTGATTACGGAATGTCGACGCCTATGGGAATGTATGAGGCGATAGATTTTACCAACGGTAATAATATCGTGGCGACCCTTATGTCTCACCACCAAGGTATGTTGCTTTGCAGTATTGTCAATGCGCTTTACGACGATTATTTTGTCAAACTGTTTATGAGCGACCACGCAATGTCGGGCGGAAAACTTATGCTTGAAGAACGTATGCCTACGGCAAAAAGCAAGTCGACGAAAAGATTTGACGCCGTTTACGACGCAAAAAGCTTTAACGAATATTGCAGAGTGGGCGACAGCGGCGGATTTCCTGTTGTCAATGCGCTCACCAACGGTCATTACAGTGTGGTCTGCGACAGTAACGGAGGCGGATATTCTTTTGCAAAGGGCAAATATATAGACAAATTCAGCAGAGATATATACGACAACAAAGGCAGTTTTTTCTATTTTCACGATGGAAAAGAATTATTTTGTCCCACAAGCGCTCCGATATATAAGCATAATTGTCAATATTTATATTCGCCGTATGAAAGTCGATATGTCAATAAAGACAAAAATTGCGAGATGAGCATATATATACCTCAATATATAAATTGCGAAGTTCGCAAAATCACGATAAGCAACAACGAGAATTATATAAAAAAGTTTAAGTGCGGTTTTTGCTCCGAACTTGCGCTAAACGATTTTGGAGGAATGGTGTCGCATCCTGCGTTTAACGATATGTTTATATCGACGACGTACGACGAAAGGTTGGATTCTCTTATCGCAAAGCGTACGGCGAGAAGTTTTTACGGCGACTGTTACGCTTCGTTGACGGTGCTGGGCGCTGACGACGTCAACTATGAGAGCAATTTAATCAATTATATAGGCAGGGAAGGAAGCTTTGCGTCTCCCAAAATATTTTCAAGTCAAGAAAAGTTGGGACCTTCTGTAGGCGACGTGCTAAATCCGTGCTTGGGATTTACGGGAAGCGTAACGCTTAATCCCGGCGAAAGCAAAAATATTTATTGTATTATCATATATGATTCGGATGTAAACGCGCTTAAAAGCAATATTGAACAAGCCAAAACGACAGACTTTGCTCAATACGCTTACGAAAGCGCGAGACTTACGGCGCTGTCTAAGACATATAAGTATCAAATCAACGACAAAATCAGCGATTTGATATGCCGTCTGTCGACAAATATTCTATACGTGCCTTACGATAGAAAAAAACTCGTCGAGATTTCGCAATGCGATACGACTGCGTTGCCTATATCCTTGGACAAATCTACCAAATATATTTATTTTGCGTATTACAGCCAAGACGATATGCTTAAAAATCTTATATATTCCGTAATCTATATGAATATGGCTTCCGTCAAATGTAATTTGGTGGTTGCATATTGCGCAGAGGCAAAGGACAACGATAGATTGCTGAAGAGCTTTATAGATATGACAAAAATAGGCGACTTGCTCAATTTGCAGTGTATGAAATTTTTAAATACCGAAGGCGTAGACCAATCTGTCGTAGATAGATTAAAGCTCAATGCCTTTATCGTATTGGATAAGCGTCCTCAAAAGGGCGAAACGGGAGATAGTAATAATTTCGAATGTGTGCAAATACCCAAGTTGGAAAAGGGCGAGAGGCTCAAGGCAAATAATTGCGTATATTCCGCCGTTGAAAACGGCATAGTAAAAAAATGCGCTTTCGGCGGATTTGATTCCCAAGGAAATTACGTCGTCGAAACAATGCCGCCCCTTCCTTATTCCAACGTAATTTGCGGCGAAAAGGGCGGATTTGTCGTAACTCAAAACGGCGGAGGATTCGATTATTTCGACAACAGTAATCTCAATAGAGTGACTAAATTCGAAAACAATCCCGTCTTCGATACTCCTTGCGAGGAAGTATATATAGACGTCGAAGGTATGCAGAGAATAAACAAACTCAATAAGGGAGGCTACGTCAAACATCTGCAGGGAAGTACGGAGTTTAGAGGAAACGTGTGCAACGTCGATTATACGGTTGAAGAAAGTATAATAAAAGACGGAAAGGGCAAAGTAGTCAAACTCAAACTGTCAAAAGAAAAAAGTTCTATCGAGACTCAAGCTATGTTTGCGCTCAACGCGATGCTCGGCGACTTGCCTGTAAATCAAATGCTTTTCGATGAACAAATCGATGAAAAAACAATCAAGATAACCAATCTGTTCAACAATCAAAGCGTATTCTTAAAATGCGACGTCGAGATAACTTTATTGCCAAATAAAGCGTCGTTTAAGAGTCTGTCGGGAGAGGTATATTTAAGCGAAGCAAAGTGCGAATGTCATATTCCTTCGCACGCTGTTTTGACGAGGAAATTGAGCGGCAGAAACATCGAAATCAACTTTGTGATAGCAAAAGAATATGAGTTTATCTCTTCTTTAAAGAGAGAAAATATTGACTCGTATATTGTTGAACAAAAGTATAAATTTGCGGACATTAGCAGATTTGAACTGTGTTCAAAAGATGAAAATCTCGATTTGCTTTTCAATAAGTGGTTGCCGTATCAAGTGGTATCCAGCCGTATCAACGGAAAGTGCGGATATTATCAAGCGGGCGGTGCAATAGGTTTTAGAGACCAGCTGCAAGATATGCTTACAATGTTATATATAGACACAGAGCGCGTAAAAAACCATATTTTACTTTCTGCGGAGCATCAATATCTCGAAGGCGACGTACAGCATTGGTGGCACGGAGACTGCTTTGGCGTGCGTACTCATATCGCCGACGACAGATTATTCTTGCCGTTCGTGACTTTCGAATATATAGATTTTACGGGCGACAGTTCAATATTGAACAGTATTCAAAAATACTTGATTTCACCTCCGTTGGAGCAAAGAGAAGAAAGTCGATTGGAGTCGCCTCAAAAGAGTCATATAGGCGAAAGTCTGCTGTCTCATATAAAAAAAGCCATAGACGCAACGCTTAAATACGGAGAGCGCGGATTGCTTTTGATAGGCGGCGGCGATTGGAACGACGCCCTCAACGAAATAGGAATGCAATACAAGGGCGAGAGCGTATGGTTGAGTATGATGGCGTTGCACGTCTTGCGCAAGTTTATCAAGTATTTGGATTTTGACAAAAGGCAGGAATATCTTGCCCATATAGAAAATCTTCAACTTGCTCTTGACAAATGCGTAAAAGACGGATATTTTATGCGCGCGACGACGGACCAAGGAGAAGAATTGGGAGTCAAGCATAATTTTAGATTTACCCACGACATATTATGTCAAAGCTGGAGCGTAATAGCTTCGGTGTCCTCCAAAACCGCGCAAAGACAGGCTTTGGAAAACGTTGGAGGTCTTGTCGACGGAAGAGCGGGAATAATAAAATTGCTTGCTCCTGCGCAAAATAAATCGGCATATTACGGATATATATCCTCCTATCCCGAGGGCGTGAGAGAAAACGGAGGTCAGTATACTCACGCGGCGGCGTGGTACGTCAAAGCGGTAGCGGCGGTAGACGCAGTTATCACCGACTCTCAAGGCAAGCGATATATGGCGTATGATTTGCTGGACTTGATAAATCCTATTTCTAAAAATCTTACGCAAGAAGGAGCTCAAATGTATAAGGGCGAGCCGTACGTTCTTGCGGGCGACGTATATGCCAATAAAGATAATTACGGCAGAATGGGTTGGAGTTGGTATAGCGGCTCGGCAAGTATTTTATACGATACTATAGTCAGAGATTTTTTGGGGATAACAATTCAAGGAAAAGTAATGTCTTTTTCGCGTCCTAAACTCAAGGATTGGAGCGGAACAAAAGTGAATTACAGACGAAATGGCAGCGTTTATTCCATCACTTTCGAAGAGGGCAGAGAAAACTGCGTTGAAATTCAAGGAGTGAAGATAATGGGCGACACTGCGATTCAGTTGGAGGAAGACGCGGGAGTTAGGGAGATAAAAGTTATATTTGCAGTCAAGTGACTTTGCTTGGCTGCAAAAAATGTAAACATATGAGCATAATTTGTTTGTTTAACGTCTAAATTTTATTGACTTTTTGTATTTATATAAATTATAATAACATTATGAATTTATTCGATATAATACAAAAAGACAACGCGCCTCTTGCAGAAAGAATGAGACCGACGAGTTTGGACGACTTTGTCGGTCAAAGTCATATAGTGGGAAAAAACAGTTTGTTACGTCGCGCGATTTTGACCGATTCTTTGGGAAGCTGTATATTTTACGGCGCTCCCGGTTGCGGAAAAACAACTTTGGCAAATATAATAGCTAATACCACAAAGTCAAATTTCGTAAAACTCAACGCCGTGTCGTCCGGAATTTCGGACGCAAAGCGAGTCATCGAAGACGCTAGATTGGAAAAGGAAAGATACGGAGTAAGGACTTATCTTCTTCTTGACGAATGCCATAGGTGGAATAAAGCGCAATCGGACTGTATGCTTGAGGCTATCGAAAAAGGGCATATTGTATTTATAGGCTCTACTACGGAAAATCCTTTTGTATCTATGACGAGGGCAATCGTATCAAGGTGCAGGATATTTGAATTCAAGCCTTTATCGGGCGAAGATATAAAAAATACATTGAAAAAAGCGCTTTCAGACAAAGAAAAAGGACTGGGAGAGCAAAATATATGCGTGTCCGAAGAGGCTCTCGAGCATTTTGTTTGGGCAAGCGACGGAGATATGCGCAACGCGCTCAACGCATTGGAACTTGCGGTGAAGAGTACTTCTGCCGACGAAGACGGAGTAATTCGCATAGACATAACGGTTGCGGAGCAGTCTTCGCAAAAGAAGTCTATGAGCATAGACGAGAATATGTATTACGATATGCTTTCGGCTTTTTGCAAGTCTTTGAGGGGTAGCGACAGCGACGCGGCGTTATATTGGGCGGAAAGGCTGATTCAGGCAGGTTGCGACCCGATGCTAATATTGCGCAGACTCGTCGTGCACAGCAGCGAGGACGTCGGTATGGCGGACCCGCAAGCGTTGGTCATAGCCACTTCGGCGATGACGGCTTATAAAAATATCGGACTTCCCGAAGGGAAAATACCTCTATACAACGCTATCATTTACGTCTGCGAAGCGCCCAAATCCAACAGCGTCGTTGTTGCAAAATACGCTGTGGAAGAAACCGTTGCAACTAGAAAAGACGACAAAGTGCCCGCGTATCTTATGGATAAGAATTATAAGGCGCAAAAGATTTCGGGATATAAATATCCGCACGATTTCGGAGGTTGGGTAGAACAGCAGTATTTGCCCGATTCGTTAAAAGACGAAAAATTTTATATTCCTTCGCAAAACGGTTTTGAAAAGTATCTGATAAGAGCAAAAGTCGTAAAGAGCAATAAACCGGAGAATAAGAAGAATTGATTTTTTTGTAAAATCTACATAATTTTGGCAGAATCGGCTTAATTATCGCGTTGACTGCCGATTGGATAGAATATATAATTTAAGTAAAGTTTTGATATGCTTTGCGGCGTTCAAACTTGAATTTATAACAGAGGTTTTTTATGAGTGAAATTTTGACAATAACCAATTTGAGCAAAAAATACAAAGGCAACGATAAGTATTCCGTCCGCGATTTGAGTTTTCAAGTCAGAGAAGGCGAGCTTTTTGCGTTTTTGGGACCTAACGGAGCAGGTAAAAGTACTACGATAAAATGTATTACGGGCGCTTTGCCGTACAGCGAAGGCAATATAAAGATATGCGGATACGATTTGCACGAAAAACCAATCGACGCAAAGAAAAATATAGGTTACGTGCCCGACAATCATTTTACTTACGACACTATGACAGGCGGAGAATACGTCAACTTTATGGCTGATATTTACGGCGTCGGCGTCAACGACAGAAAGACTAGGGCAGACAAGTACTTTCAGCTTTTTGGCTTAACCGACGTGATTGGCAAGCCTATAGGCGGTTATTCTCACGGTATGAAACAGAAAATATGCGTGATAGGCGCGTTGATACACAATCCAAAACTGTGGATACTGGACGAACCTTTGACGGGACTCGACCCGCAGAGCGCGTATAATCTCAAGGTGTTGATGAAAGAGCATTGCAAAGAAGGCAACAGCGTGCTGTTTTCTTCGCATATAATAGAAGTTGTAGAAAAGCTTTGCGACAGACTTGCCATTATCGATAAGGGAAGCCTTATTATCAGCGGTTCTATGGATGAAATCAAAGCAAAGAACGATGATAATTCTCTCGAAGAATTTTTCCTTTCGGTCACGCAGGGCGACGCTCTCGTAAGCGATAATAACGAGTTTGAATTATAGAGGTGGACTATGACTGCGTTTTTGGCTTTGACAAAACAGTTGATTAAAAACACTTTAAAACCTAATTTTAAAGATGAAAAAGAAAAGAAAAAATATATCGGTACGCTTGTCGCGTTGACAGTCTGTCTCGGAATTCCTTATATCTTGATGTTGGTAAGTATATTCGGATTGATAAAAGCGTCGGTTGAGCTTGGATATATTGCCGAAATTATGTCGATAGGCTTTTTTGCGAGTCAGATATTGACTTTCTTCTTTGGACTTTTTGCTTATATCAACATAATGTATTTTAGCAAAGACAACGAATTTTTATTTACGTTGCCGCTTAAGTCTGTGACGGTATTTTGGGCAAAGTTTATCACAATTCTGCTATATGAGTTGATTTTTTCTGTCATAACGGTAATTCCTGTATGCATAGTCGCTATTATTGCAATGGCTACATTGGGAAGTTTCAGCATAGGTATTTTGTTGATGATGATTCCCGCGACGATTCTGTTGCCGGCTATGGCGATTTTGGTAATAGCGTTGTTGTCGT